>JAPJQV010000009.1 GCA_030824965.1 Micavibrio sp.
GGTCGTACAGGCCTTTCTAGCCCTGACATCACCTGAATTGCGGCGGAAGATCGGCGAGCTTCAGGTTATTCTGTATCTTGTCACGGTATTGTCTAAAGCCTGTAAGAACCGCTTGCCCGAAGAAATCTATACCCAGATCGAGCGAAGCCCTTCTTTGGTAAAGGCCAAAGACAAGATGGCATCGGCGGATGACCAGACTCTTGCCAAGGCGGTCAAGGATAAGAGGCTTGATCTGAATAAGCGGTGCATGGCTTCGTGGCTTCTGTGGGGAACGAGCAAATTCCCGTCCGATTTCATGCCCAAGCGTTCGTTTTCAAGACTGGCTGAACCGTCTTTGCTGGCTTTGCCGATCAGCCCCAATATAACCCAAGCCTGTCTTCGGGCCTTACCAAAGACACAATGGCCTCTGGCGGGGTTTCTTCCCCTGATCGTGCACAGGATGCAGTCCGAAAAAGTCGAGGCAATAGAGGCGAGTATCGAGCCTGCAATCACTGTTGAGGGCGTTCCGCTCTACGCCTTGGATACTTTCACCCGTGGAGGGCAAGCCGCCTTTAGAGAGCTTCGTAACAGTGTCAAAGAATTGCAGGAATTCACCCTGAAGCAAATCGGATTGGCAGTGTTTTATCTGGAGGGCCGGACGCTCAATAAATACCTAACCTCGCCGTTTCTTGATGAAATGCAGAAAGGCGGGGAGTATGCCGATATTGTCTCGGCAGGCTTATGCCACGCACGATACTTGGGCCTAAAAGAAACGCTGATCGAACACTGGCCGCGCCTTCAGGAAATCCGAGAGCGTATTCTCAAGCGTATGCTGGTAAGGGGTGATCAATGGTAGATTTAATCCAAACCAATCAGCTTGCCGCCTATGGAGAGAAGGTAAAGCTGTATGTCGATAATTCCTTGTCCGAGAACTCACGTAAAGCCTACCGCGCTGATTTTGAGCATTTTAAAAGCTGGGGCGGCTCTGTACCTTCAACTCCTGAAATGGTGGCGGCGTATCTGTCGGATCATGCTGAGAGCCTGTCTATGGCCACGCTGCAACGTCGATTGGTCAGCATAGGCAAAGCGAACAATGTGGCGGGATTTGCGAACCCAGCGCAAAGCATTCTCGTTAAAACGACGTTCAAGGGAATACGCCGATTGCATGCCAAGCCGCAGCGTCTGGTTCAGCCGATCTTGAAGGAAGACATCATTATGATGCTCTCCAAGCTGGCCGATACGCCACAGAGCAAGCGTGATGCGGCTTTGATCATGCTGGCCTTCTGTGGGGCATTCAGGCGGAGCGAATTAATTCAGATACGATGTGATGATGTTCGCTTCATTCTTGAAGGTTTAGTTGTAAGGTTACAACGATCCAAAACTGATCAGTTTGGCGAAGGGCGAGAGATTGGCATTCCGTTTGGAAACGGACGCGTCTGTCCTGTGAGGGCGGTTCAAACATGGATGGAAGCTATCGGGGGCACTGGATATTTATTTAGGCCAGTTCAGAAGGGCGGGACGATTTCATCTGAAAATCTATCTGGGCATGCCATCGCTGAAATCATCAAGCGTCTTGTAAAATCTATAGGCCATAACCCTGCTGAATATTCAGGTCATTCGACACGGGCAGGGTTTGCGACCAGTGCAGCCCAAGCCGGAAAGTCTTCGTGGAATATCAGGCGGCAGACGGGCCATAAAAGTGACCAAATGCTAAATCGCTATATTCGGCAAGGAAACCTGTTCAAAGACAATGCCGCCGCCCTGTTCTAAGACTATTACTTTGGCTATCATTAGGTATGAGCAAATTTACCTTGGAATTTCTTAAGGCTGTAAACGAATGGCAGCGTGGCGGCGATGCACGAAGGAAGCATTATATAGGTGAGCGTATCAAACATCTTTCAGCATCGCTTCCAGATAAATTTACGCAATGCAACCTCGTCGTTTATCGTCGGCTCGCATTAAAAAAAGGTTCGTTGTGGGAGCTAATTGCAGATGGTCAACTGAAAGAAAGCATCTCTGCTTGGACTGTGGACTTTGCAGTAGCAAAGAACCTAAAAAACGGCGTGCCTAAAGCTGGCATTCAAGGCGTAATTCTCAGTAAGTCTCCAATATCTGGGGCCTACAAAGTGATATTAAATCTTTCTACTCTTTATGCGGATGACGAGTTTCTGACTCAAGCTCATGATATGAGGGGGCAAATTGCAGGGTATGAATATGGAATTGGGCAGTTCGGTGCTTCTCAATCAGAGGTCATAATAGAAACTCCTAAAATATCAGCGACCGATATTTATTCCTTAGGTGGTTATTCTAGCGATTTTGAAACAATTCTAAAGCTTGTATTTGGTATACGGTATTCGGCTTCTGACAGATTATGGTTACGGAATTTTCTTGCACAACAGAAAATAGGACTCGGTGCTTGTTGGATAGATGGTGAGTCTAAAGACAGAGTGATCCAAAATTTAGTAGTTCGTATACCTGAACTGAAAGCGCGTAAAGCTGAGCAGGACGCTGCCAAGAAGCACCACAAAAAGCGTAAATCTCCGTAACTACACTTGTCTATAAGATAGGAATTGCCTACGATAATTCTGCGATTTAATTCGCCGGGACTTTAGAACCCCGCAATAGTCGGTGACGTGTCCGTCATCACGTCGCTTCTCGACCTTTGGCCGGGAGGCGGCGGCGTATGTCCAAAGCTCCGGCTTAAAGGCCGTCGCGGTCGTACTATTGCGGCTTCTAAACTCCCGGTCACCAGAAGAAATTTTGGTGGCCGTTTCGCATTTTAGGGAGGAAATATGGACTACGCGAAATTATATCCGGCAACACATGGCAAGTATTTTAAGCCGCAAGACATGATGAAGATCATGAAGGAGATCGAGGGCGATCCTAAAGCAGCAGAGGCGGCTTCTATGGCTTCATTACATGACCCCAATATCTTGCTTCTTTTATCAGTCTTTGTGGGTGTTCTAGGCATTGATCGTATGTATGTGGGGCAGATCGTCCTTGGAATTCTCAAGCTGCTGACATTGGGAGGATACTTTATCTGGTGGATTATAGACCTCATAACAGTCGTGAACAGAACCAAGGAGCTAAATTTTAAGATAGTTATGGATTATATAAAACTGTCTAAAGGGTAGTTCTTGCGTCAAGCTTAAAATTTTCGCATATTTTGATCGCGCCAGATGTAATCCAATCCCCCGGACAACATCTGGCGTTTTCCATTGCCAAAAATGTAAGTTGGAGAAGGCTTAGTCCACTATGTCGGAAGAATTGAAACTCTTCTTTTTAAACTTTGTTATAAAGCCTTTCCAAGCATGGACCGATGATGAGAAGTGTGAATGGAAGGCAATGGCAGTGGCTAATGGAATTAACGCTCTTGTAGAACATGCTTTTCAGTCGTCAAATCCAAGTATTCCCGCTGGTAGCGACGAATACAAATTAAAGTTTGGAAATTTCCGAAGGAGCCTGCGTACTGCTGAATATCACGATCATGTTCGAGCGGTAGCGGAAGTTTTTAAGCATGGAGAACTGATCCGAAAAACTTCACCGTCTAGGTTTACTGAAATGAGGATCAGGGATGCTGGTGCTTTCAGTAATGATTTCAGCGATGATTTTGATGTCGTTCGACCGCAAATCGGTTTTCCTTTCGAAGCCGTAGATGGACTTGATACATGGGTGACATTACGAAGTGTTGTCGAAGAATGTATACAAGAGTGGCGAGAACGCCTTCAGTAACACTTCATCCTCGGTAATATTCAATTATCGAAGGTAAATTTGATTGCAAATTTGATCTGACTAACTTAGTTTTACTCTCAATGCAAAAGGTCTTTCGTAGCTTTATGAACCTCTTCGTCGCCATAACTTTGGCGGCATTTACCATGTCTGTAGTCCCTTCGACAGTTATGACATCAACTGCCAATGCCGATACATCTATCGTCCATATTGCTGATAGCCAGAAAGATGACCCAGCGCATGAAAAAAACGGCCAGTGCGATGATGGGTGCTGTATCAGTCATTGTTTTTGCGCTGGCTATGCTATTCCGGTAACTCAAACCATTTCCACCCCTGTGGTTCATGCTCTAGCTGTCATCGTTGACCAAAACCAAAAGGTTGATGGCACATCGGCTCGCCCCCAGCTGCGTCCTCGCCGTATCCTTGCTTAATGCATTCAAGCTTTAACGCTGTGCCAGCCGCCTTTTGGTGGATCTGAAACGTATTTACAAGGAAATACCTTATGCCATTTTCTATTCAACACGCCTCATGCGTGGCTGTCCTGCTATTCGTAGGCCTAACTCTGTCAGCCTGTTCCACTGCGGAAAAACCTAGCAGGAAATATTCCATTCAAGACTGTAAGCAAATGCACGGTCGTGGAAATATCTCGCTTAAAGAATGGCGGGAATGCCGTTTCACCGGCCAAGTGCTGCGCCTCAAAAAGCAATAGGAGGCCTTATGCGAATTATGCTAACCACAATGATTGGCCTAGCCTTATGCAGCACGTCTTCATGGGCAAAAGGCGGCCAAGCCATGTCTTTAGATTTGGCTATTGAACAGGCTCTACAAAACGCACCTGAAATTGTACGAAGCGATGCTTTAAATAAAGCAGCAGACGGCGCAAGAGGTCAATCAACCGCTTGGGCAAATCCACAACTGGCTATCGAAGCTGAAAATATTGGCGGCAGTGGGGCATACAAGGGCTATGATAGCGCCGAAACGACAGCTTCTATCAGTCAACTGGTAGAAATTGGCGGCAAACGCTCTGCCCGTCGTTATATTGCCGAGCGCGATCAGGCATTGGCTAGACTGAACCAGAATAGCGAAGCCTTGAATGTCGTTCGCCAGGTTAAAATGGCTTTTGCACAAGCGGCAGTTGCACAGGAACGCCTCAAGCTAGCCCGTCAGCAATCAAAACTGGCAGATGATATTCTAGGCGGTGTTAAGCGCCGTGTCGATGCCGCCGCCGATCCGCTTTATCAAAAGAATAAGGCAAGGATAGCGCAAGCCTCGTCCGGTCTTGCTTTGAAAAAAGCCGAGAGGGAACAGAATACAGCTTTAGCGGTTCTTGGTCAGTTGACTGGACATGCGGTCGAGAAAGTCCAGACTGATGCCTTTCATAAAATAACCCAGCCTGCTGAATTGGATATCATCGAACCGGATTTGGTTATTACCCGCGAAGATTTGGAAGTTGAGAAGTCCAAGGCATCTTATGTGCTGGAACGTGCAAATGCCGTTCCAGACCCTACGATCACTGCTGGCGTCCGTAATTTCAGAGAAGATGACGAAAACGCTTTTGTCGTTGGCGTCTCATTTCCGATCCCTATCTTAAACCTTAACCGAGGAAATATCCAAAAGGCAGGTTATGAAATTGCGGCCCGTGATGCTGAGCGCAAGCAAACTATTCGCGATGCCAAGGCCGAAATAATGGAACGTCAGAGGCTACTTTCCGATGCTTATCAGGAAGCCAAGACTCTGCAAGATGATATTCTGCCCGAAGCGGAAGCTGCTTTGAAGGATGCGCGGCGGGGTTATAACGCAGGCTCTTTTGCTTATCTCGACGTGCTGGATGCACAAAGAACGCTTTTTGAAAGCAAGACGGCCTATCTGGACGCGCTTCTCGAATATCAAACTAATTTGGCAGAAGTCGAATATCTAACGGCCCCTGTAACTTCACCGGAGACAAAAAAATGGGATTGAAAACGATTATTTTAACTGGCGTAGCCGTGATTGCTTTGGGCACAGCGGGTTTCGTATCTTATGAAACTTTTGCAGGTGACGATCATGACCATACAGAAGAAAAATACGAAGAAGCCGGACATTCAGAAGAAGATGAAGGCCATGAGCATGGTGGCGAAGAAGAGCATGGCGATAGTACGAAGATAAGTGATGCATCCGCACAAGCCATGAACATCGAGGTTCTAAAAGCTGGCCCCGCAATGGTTCATCAAACCATCAGCCTGACGGGAAAGATTATCCTTAATCAGGATAGAACGGCACAGGTCAGGGCCAGATTTCCCGGCGTTATTAAATCGGCTGATAAAAGTGTCGGCGATCAAGTAAAGAAAGGCGACGAGCTGGCGACTGTCGAAAGCAATCAGAGCCTGCAAACTTATTCCGTTTCTTCACCGCTGGATGGCGTGGTTATTACCCGTAATGCCGCCATTGGCGGATTGGCTGGCGATGAGCCTGTCTATGTGATTGCCGATCTAAGCCAGCTGTGGGCCGAATTTTTTGTTTTCTCAAGGGATATGGACAGGATCGCGACAGGCCAGAAAGTGGATGTTTTAAGTTTAAGTGATACATCGACCAGCGCAGAAGCTGTAATTACAAACCTCCTGCCTACGGCTGAAAGCTCCAGCCAAACGGTCGTAGCACGCGTGACACTTGATAACGCCGACAATAAATGGCGTTCCGGTATGACGGTTCGCGGCGATGTTGTCTTGTCCGAAAAGGAAGTGGCCTTGGCTGTTAAAACTTCCGCCATACAGCGGCAGGAAGGCGCACAAGTTGTCTATGTCAAGGAAGGCGACACTTACGAGATGCGCAAAGTCGGAACAGGTCAGTCAGATCGCGAATGGACGGAAATCATAAGCGGTATCGAAACGGGGGAAGACTATGTCGCGACCAACAGTTTTGTCGTCAAAGCCGATATTGGCAAATCTGCCGCCGAACATGAACACTAATAATCAGAGGCTGACATGATAGAAAAATTACTCAATTTCTCCCTGCGCCAGCGTTATTTGATTGTGCTGCTGGTCGCCGCCGTTTCCGCTTTTGGCGTGTATTCACTCAGAAGCCTTCCTATTGATGCCGTGCCGGATGTTACGAACAATCAGGTGCAGATAAATACAGCAGCTCCTGCACTTTCGCCGGAAGAAGTAGAAAAGCAGGTCACATTTCCGGTTGAAACCGCTTTGGCGGGCATACCGGGGCTGGAAAGCACCAGATCGATTTCAAGAAATGGCTTTTCGCAAGTCACCGCTATCTTCTCGGATGATGTAGATACTTATTTTGCCCGTCAGCAGGTAGGGGAACGTATCGGTGAGGCGCGTGAAAACCTACCGGAAGGCGCAGACCCTGTCATGGGAGCCATTTCAACGGGCCTTGGCGAAATTTACATGTGGACGGTGAAATTCAAAGACCGCGACCCGAAAGCGAAAGTAGCGAATGGTGAACCCGGCTGGCAGAGTGATGGCAGTTATATGACGCCCGAAGGCCAGCGCCTTCGTAAAGATTATGAACTGGCGGGATATTTACGCACGGTTCAGGACTGGATCATACGCCCGCAATTAAAAGGCGTGACGGGGGTGGCAGGTGTAGATGCAATTGGCGGGTATGTGAAGCAATATCATGTAATGCCTGATCCGGAAAAACTGGTTTCTTTAGGAATAAGCTTTAGTGACGTTATCGAGGTTGTCGAGAAAAACAATCACAGCATCGGCGCTGGTTATGTTGAGCGCAATGGTGAAGCCTATGTTGTCCGTTCCGATGGCAGGATTGATACAGCCGAACAATTGGCCAATATAGTCGTAGCCAACAGGCGCGGTATACCAATTTATCTGAAAGATATTGCCGAAATAGGTATCGGTAAAGAACTGCGCACAGGCTCTGCTAGTGAAAACGGGCAGGAAGTCGTGGTTGGCACAGCCCTTATGCTAATTGGTGCTAATAGTCGTATTGTGTCTGATGCCGTCGACCAGAAATTGCAGGAAGTCAATAAAAGCCTGCCGGAAGGTATTGAGGCAAAGACTGTCCTCAATCGGACAAAACTCGTTAATGCTACTATCAATACGGTTGAAAAGAACCTGACGGAAGGCGCACTACTGGTCATTGCGGTTTTATTCCTCCTGTTAGGTAACATCCGCGCAGCCCTCATCACAGCAGCAGTTATTCCGGTTGCCATGCTGATGACTGCAATTGGTATGCAGCGGTTCAATATCAGCGGAAACCTGATGAGCCTTGGCGCTTTGGATTTCGGTTTAATTGTCGATGGGGCCGTTATTATTACCGAGAATTGTCTGGCCCGTCTAGGACACAGGCAGCATCAAGAAGGGCGTCTTCTTACCCTTCAAGAACGTATGCATGAAGTCATGCTTGCCAGTCGTGAAATGATCCAGCCATCCGTATTCGGCCAGGCGATTATCATCATGGTGTATATTCCGCTCCTGACGTTTACAGGCGTTGAAGGCAAGATGTTCGAGCCGATGGCTGTAACTGTTATTCTCGCGCTGGTAACGGCCTTTATCCTTTCGCTTACCTTTATTCCGGCAATGCTGGCGATTTTCGTTACAGGCCGTGTTGAAGAAAAAGAAAGTAAAGTCATCCATAAGGCAAAAGACGCTTACACGCCCATGCTCAAAGCTTCGATGAAAGCGCCTATCGTCTTTATCGGTGCGTCCGTCTTGGCTTTTGTAGGAGCTGTATTGCTGTTCTTCTCTATGGGGCAGGAATTTATCCCGCAACTTGATGAGAAAGACGTCGCCATGCACGCCATGCGCATCCCTAGCACATCGCTTTCCCAATCTCAGGCCATGCAATTTGAAGTAGAAAAGGCCGTCGCCAAATTACCGGAAGTGGCTTTTATCTATTCCAAGACAGGAACAGCAGAAATGGCAGCAGACCCGATGCCGCCAAACGTGTCGGACACGTTTATTATCTTCAAAGATCGTAAAGAATGGCCCGATCCGGACTTAGCTAAAAATGAATTGGTCGAAAAACTGCAAGACGCTGTCAGCAAAATTCCCGGCAATAATTATGAGTTTACCCAACCCATCCAGATGCGGTTCAACGAACTAATCTCAGGTGTACGAAGCGATGTGGCAGTCAAAGTCTATGGCGATAATTTCGCAGCAATGGAAGCGACCGCTGCGCAAATAGCCAAAACTTTGCAGGGCGTTCAGGGGGCAGCTGATGTTAAAGTCGAGCAGACTTCGGGCCTTCCCATGTTGGAAATCAAACTCGATAAGCCAGCTATCGCGCGATATGGCCTAAATGTCAGCGATGTTCTGGACGTTCTGGCGATTGCCGTAGGCGGCAAGGAAGCCGGATTGGTTTTTCAAGGTGACCAGCGCTTTGATATCATGGTGCGTTTGTCGGAGGGGCAGCGAAATGATTTCTCGGCGATAGAAAACTTGCCAATCCTGTTGCCCGATGAGCAGGATACAAGTGATGCTGGTTTAGCTCAGCATAAGCGTCCGCTCTATATCCCTTTAAATGAAGTGGCTATGCTGGAAGTAAAAGATGGTCCGAACCAGATAAGCCGTGAGAACGGAAAGCGGCGTATCGTGGTTCAAGCCAATGTCCGTGATCGCGACATAGCGTCTTTTGTCGAAGATGCCATGATGGCTCTAGACCAAAAGGTGAAGCTGCCAGCAGGCTATTGGCTCGAATGGGGCGGTCAGTTCAAAAACCTTGAAGAAGCAAAGGCGCGTCTGGGTATTGTCGTACCAGCTTGTTTCTTCGCCATTTTCCTTCTGTTGTTCACGGCGCTAGGTTCGGTAAGACAAGCCTTACTGGTTTTTAGCGGCGTCCCGCTGGCATTAACTGGAGGCATCGTGACTCTGTGGCTGCGGGATATGCCGTTTTCTATTTCGGCGGCTGTGGGTTTGATTGCTCTGTCCGGCGTTGCAGTTCTAAACGGTCTTGTTCTCGTGACCAGAATAAACCAGTTGGTCAGCGAAGGCGTCAATCCTGATGAGGCTATTCTTAATGGCAGTCTATCACGTTTGCGACCTGTCTTGATGACCGCACTCGTGGCATCGCTTGGTTTTGTACCAATGGCAATCGCGAGTGGAGCAGGGGCTGAGGTGCAGAAGCCTTTGGCAACCGTTGTTATTGGCGGTCTTATAACGGCGACTATACTGACTCTGTTAGTCTTGCCTGCCATTTATAAACGCTTTAATTTGGCTAATGAAATTATTGATAAAGCAGAATTATGAAGTAACAGCGGTTTAATTTTTAATACCAATGCTGCTGAAGTCATGTTGTGTGTCGATAGCATTCGGCAGTAATCATGGGTAAAGTTTTAGTTTACCAAAGTGATATTGCGACTCTGGTAGTATCACTTGCTGTGAAACAAGAAAGCGTAACCATGCGGCGGTACAGGTTGGTGCATCACCCATAAATTTGAATTTCTGCCCTGCGGTTTCATTTACCATGACTTCAATGCCGCCAAATTTCCCGACACCCCATCCGTCAATTCCCCATCCTGCTGCGGCGATTACAAAGTCTTGATCGGATGCGATAGGGAGGGATGTATCGCTTAATAATCCATGTTTGTATGCGTTTGCAACTCCGCGTACTCTGGCATAGCAGCCTTTCCTTTCAAAAGTTCCGCCAGGAAAGATGCACAGGTTTTGAATTGCCGCTCGAATATCAGATTTGTTTTGTCCCAATTCAGTAGCAGCACGATCAGCAAGGCTATCTAATGCAACTGCAACTTCCCCTGCTTTTCGTTTTGCTGTTCTAGCTTGTGGTTGCCATACGGATTGTTCGGCACCATTTTTTGACGCTAAAGATAGGTCATCCTCGGCATCGTAATACTCTGCCAATGCAGGAAGCGTGTTATGAAGAAGAAATTGAGTAGTAGCTTGTAGCATTATTACGCAGACCAATGGCCGAGAACCCATTCCCATTTTCTGTTTTTATAGTCGTATCTCCAGTGAGCTTTGATCCACTTGGTTTTACCGATAGGCCTAATCGTCTTCATATTTTGAAGACGATCTATAGGCTTAGGTGGCCTCGGTGGCTTAAATGAACCCGGCATTTAAAAACCTAGCTTATTTTTAGCCCAAATCTCAGCCGCTCTGGCGAGCATATTTTTCCAACCAGAGAAATTAGATATTGAGCGTATATAAGTATCAAGGTCACTTTCAGATATTGCTTCTAAATCATCCTGATTATCAATTGAGAAGCCGCTGTCTTCAAACAGTTGCTGCGCAGACGATTTAGTTGTATGTGCCATTAAAAAAGAGGGCGTTAAAAGATCGTTGACAGGTATCTTGTGTTCCCCGTTAAACGCGGCAAGGTTCCTGGAAAGCTTGTCGATTTCTTTTTGCAGTTTATCAAAACCGGTTATTTTTAACATGCGTGTCTCCTTAGCCCTTTGGTGGATATGGATCATTGCCGTACGTCCATTCAGTGCGGAATTGATTTTGTTCATTCTGGACAAACACCTGAGCATCTATGCCTTTTCTGCCAGATGAATGCGCTGCGTCAACTGCGGCGCGGATGGCTGCTTTTTGAGTTTCATATGGTCCGAAATGATTATCATTATGAGCAATTTGCCATTGCCCAGATTTTTTGACGACGAAGTACTGTGCTCTTGCCATTTTCAACCTCCTTGTTGTGGCTTTGTGAACGAATATGTATGGTTTTATCTTACGACTTGAAGCGAGTCAACATAAATGTTACGTTTTCGTATGAATAATCTTACGAGCACATTATGTCATTAGCATTGAAACTGAAAAATCTTAGAGAAGCTTCTAAAAAGTCGCTTCAGGATGTCGCAACTGAAGTCGGAGCTTCGAAAGCCCATATTTGGGAACTTGAAACAGGGAAAAGTCGTAATCCCTCAGTTGATTTACTTCAAAAACTCGCTGGTTGCTTTAAAGTCAGTATTTCCGAATTATTAGGTGAAAATCCGGCTGAAGCTGATGCTAAGCCGGAGATCGTCGCAATGTATCGGGAATTGAAAAGCTTGGATGACGCGGATTTGGAAACAATTCGGGTTCTTATGGAGCGATTGAAAAAGCGGTAAACGTCGAATGCAAATACACCGTATGGATTTGGACATGGCGCGGACACCCCTCGCGTTGGTCTCGAAGATCATCGCGACGCTTCCGAACATCCCAATTCCAGTTCCGCTTCATGAGTTAGCGACGGCATTAGATATTATTGATTTTGCTGAACTTGGAACTCAAGGTTTCGAAGGCGGATTACTAACAAATATCGAACGAACTGATGGCATTATTCTCGTTAATAAAAATGCCAATCGCCGCCGGAAACGATTTACGATTGGGCATGAATTAGGCCATTTCCTTATCCAGTCTCATCGGCCCGTTATTCCTGGACAATTCTTGTGTCGTCGCGAGGATATGCAAGCTTGGAATACAAAACATCAGGACCAGTATAGAAGAATGGAGGCAGAGGCTAATGAGTTTTCCTCACTGCTGCTAATGCCTCCGCCATTTCTGCGTACTACGATACAAGCTTTTAAAAGCCCATCGGTCAAAGTCATTTCAAAAATTGCGGATCAGTTTGATGTCAGTAAGCAGGCCGCCGCTAGAGCTTATGTACGATATGCCGATGACCCATTGGCGGTATTATTTATAAAAGATGGGATTATTAAGGATAGCATAGTCGGTAAAGAATTTCCGTATCTTTCTACTAAGCGCGGTAAGCTTGTATCATCATCGTCATCTTACATTCGAGATCAGAAATCAACTGCGCAAATGAGAGAGTGCCGGCTTCCTATATGGACGGATGATGAGCGTTGCCGGATATTTGAGGAGTCCCTTTATCAACGAGACGGGTACGGTATCCTTTTATTATGGGCGCAAATTTCTGAAGCCGATGAATTCGATCCTGAAGAAAACATGACATCAACACAGAGGTGGAAGTCACGTATCGAAAACCGTGGCGGCATTAGATAATTACTATTGACATCAATCACTGCCTGCCAGCCGCTTGCTAAGTATAATTTGACTTCAGAACCAATTATCCACGACCTAAAAAATACAAGACCGCACAAGTTGGCAAACGTCGGGAACGTACTTTCGAGCGGATTTTTTCGATTGCCTCTCGCCTTATATCTCGTGGTCGGCTAAGGTTTGCATCAACAGCCAAATATTGCTACACAAACGTGCTACACAAAAGGTGAGGGCATTGACTGCGGGTCGAAAAATCCGTTGATCTAAACCCTTTCAAATCAAGAGTTTAGTCTGATCGTTTTTTAGAAAAAATCAGGCATCGCGGTGTCCCTCCGGGCGCACCATCCATATTTGACAAACCTATAAAAGCTTATCTTGTAACAATAATTGCACCGACATCGCATCCGGTCCCGGTCGCGAGTGAATTGAAGTTTGCAAAGAAATCGCCTCTCAGATTTTCCGGTTCGTCGATAACATCATAGTTTCCAGTCCAGGGTGTAAGATCTGCGATATTCGGATCTGACTGGTATTGATAAGATTCAATGACGTTTGGTGGTTTCGTCGTTGGATCCAAAAGATAACTGCATACGGCATGATCGAGCCCGCGGACGATTATGGCGATATCGTTTGCGGCACTTCCTTCATTTTGACGGTTAACCCAATCGGTGGTTGAATGGCCGCCTTTTACCCGCCAGTCAGGGCTGGTTGCATTATAATTTTTGTCAGCATAGGCGGAAAAATCTGCTGAAGGGCTTATCGGACCGCCATAATCGGAAAATACAGCGCAACCAGCTTTGGGTGTTACCGGATTATGCAAGATCCCAACGGAGGGGTTCCCGTCAAGTCGTTTCCAGAAGTTATTTCGCCAATCAAGATTTTCTACGGCGCAGCCATTGGTTATCATCAAACGTTGCACTTCTTCGCGCAGAAGAGAAACATATTGGCTAATAGCAGCTGCTCCTAATCTTGCTCTTTCGTCATTTGTATTTTTGCCTGATCCGCGAGTTGATTGAGTTATGGCGAAGGAAAGGGCGGCAAACAAAACGACGGCTATAAGGATAAGGAAAAGTATGTTGCCATTTTCGGATATGGATTTTTTAGGAGTTGTCGAATACAAGCTTCATTCTTTCTAAAGATATATCACTATTATATAAGCAACTTCTTAAATTGAATTTAATTGTTTGGAAAAGATATACCGTTAAAACACTTGCTGTGAAGACGGGGTTACATTCGTATTGTGTAGCCACTTATAAGAAAATGCTTATAAATATGAAAATCAATTTTCTTGACTGTTATGTCAAGAATCCGTTACAGCATAATCCTTAAAATGATTAATAATTTATTACTATGGGGATAGTTTAGTGCTATACCCATGAAATTGAGAACAGGTGGGAAACTTTATTCCGGTTTTACTGTTCGCTCTGGGTCAAATTTTATTCATTTTTTAAGTCGGTTTAACGCTCTAAGCAAAGGTTTCAAAACGATGTCGCTGCGCTCCACTCAAACAATTAAATCTCTGGGCAGAAAAGTTTCCTTGATGGCTATGCTGACGGCAGGTGCCCTGATGACCCCGGGACAGGCTTTTGCGATTGATGCGGGCGAGCTGCCTTCGGGAGGCACCGTAGTAGGTGGCGATGCAAGTTTCGACTATTCACAACCAAACAAACTCGACGTTCATCAAAATACGGATCGTACAGTCATTAATTGGGACAGCTTTAATATCGGCAAAGATGCAACGACACAATTTTATCAGCCAAATTCAAACTCTTTGGCGGTTAATAGAGTTTATTCCAAAGGCGTAGATCCGACACAAATCCTTGGAAAGTTGATCGCCAATGGTAAGGTCATGGTTCTTGACCGTAACGGAGTAATCTTCGGTAAAGACGCAGTTATCGATGTTGGTGGCATTATCGCATCCACCGGCGATATCAATGTAAATCAGGTTATGTCTGGCGCGAATAAGATAGACATTACGAATATCTCGGAAGCTGCCGTTATTAATGATGGTAAGATTACCGTCGCTGATCAGGGTCTTGCTGCACTTGTCGCCAAAACTGCCGTTAACAACGGCGTTATTAAAGCGAAAGTGGGGCGTGTAGCTTTGTCGTCCGGTACAAAAGCAACGGTCGATCTCTATGGTGACAACCTGATCGAAATCGCGGCTGACTCCAATCTTGAAGCTGCGCTGGTGTCAAATTCCGGCAAAATCGAAGCTGAAGGCGGGACCGTTCAATTAACAGCATCCGCAGCGAAAAACGCGGTGGATAGCGTGGTGAACATGGATGGTGTCGTCGATGTTTCATCCGTGGAAGTAAAAGGAGGAAAAATTATCCTCGGTGGCGGCAACGTAAATGTTTCTGGTAAGTTAAATGCTAACGGTAAAACCGGCGGCGGCAAAGTCGATATCAAGGGCAAGAATGTCAAAGTAACGGAATCTGCCGAAATTGCGGCAAACGCCGTTGAAACAGGGAAGGGCGGTACGGTCGATCTTATCGCCGAAGACGCTATGTCTTTCAAAGGACTGATCACGGCCCGTGGCGGTTCTATATCCGGCAATGGTGGTGACGTTGAAGTATCAGGTTATGAATCTCTTTTCTATGACGGTCATGCCGATTTGACAGCTGCCAGTGGTCAATTAGGCAATCTGCTGCTAGATCCGCGCTTTATGGTCATCTATGGAGGGAATGTTCCGCTTAGTACGACTTACACCATTTCATCTGCCCGCCTGGCAAATCAATTACGTTCCGCCAATGTTACGGTCCAGGCCGATGAATTTATCGATGTCGGTACGAAAGACGGCGTATATCTTGAGAATGTTGGCAGCCTGCTGGAAAATATTGCGACTAATATTGCATTAAATGCTTTGCCTGATGGCGATGTCGACGTCAGCACATGGTCGCAGACGACTTTCAGTTTCCCAAGCTGTATTCTCGGCTGTACGACGACAGGCACCACGGCAGGAAACTTAACCCTGACGAGCGATACCGTTAATTTCAATCGTAACCTGACAATGGGTAGCGGTTCTCTGACCGTAAACGCAGGAACGATCAATCTAAACTCTCGAATCCAGAACAAAAATGCTTCCTTGCTCGGTGATTCCCATTTAATCGGCACATCTTCTGTAGGCACGATCAATATCGGCGCAAACGGTAAGATCAACCAGGGCATTTCTTTTGCAGACGATGCGACAGCATTGACTACGATAAACGTCGCGGCAGGTACCTATGCAGAATCCGTTAATGTCAATAAGGCCAATGTTCTGCTCAAAGGCAACGGGGTACTGAACGGGACGAAACTTGCTCCAAATTCTCCGGGCGTTCAGATTAATGCCGATAACGTTACAGTCGACGGTTTCACTATTCTAAATGCCAGCGGCGCCAGTGATGGTTACGGTATAATCGTAGACGGCTACGACAACGCGACGATCAGCAATAACTTTGTCATCGGAAGCCAGCTTAACGGCATCAAGGTGAAAAACAGCAATTCATCTTCTGTCTCTAACAATACAGTTAACGGCGCAGGTCACGACGGCATACTTGTTGAGAACTCCGCCAATGCGACGATTAACGGCAACACAGTTACAAACGTGGCGAGCCTTGCTTCTAATATCGGCAGCGGTATCTCTATCTTGAACAGCAACGGCGCATCTGTAACGGATAACACAATCAGCAATACCGGCTGGCAGGGCATTCGTTTGTCTTCGGCTAACAACGTGCTTGTTCAAGGTAACAACGTCTCTACATCTGGCGCGGACGGTATTTACTCCCAGTGGGGCGGTAACGTAACTATTGATGACAACACCGTTTCAGGTACAGGCCGCAGCGGCGTTATGATCCTCAATACTGGGGTTAATAATCTTATTACCAACAATATTATCAACGGTACATCCGAGGATGCGATTCGGGTTCAGGTATCGAACGGTGCGATTGTCACAGGCAATATTATCGGTACTGGCGCAGGTTCGATTGGTCGCGACGGTATTCGGTTGGCCGGAACCAGTAACGCTCTGGTTGATAACAATACGGTAGCCAAAGCCAATCGTTACGGCATTTACGCATCTCAGGGCGGATCTTTGGTAACGAACAACACAATCAGCAATAACCGTGTCAATAACACAGGCGGAAATGGTCTTTACCTGAACGGCAGCAATGCCAGCTTCTTGGCAGATAACTTTGTCGGAATTTCAGGTCTTGCCGGGAATATTAAAGGGGATGGTGTACTGGTCGAGAATTCCGCCAACGCGACGGTAGACGGTAATGCAATAGCAAACGTGGCGAGCCTTATTCCGAATATCGGAAGCGGTATTTCTATCTTAAACAGCAACGGCGCATTTGTAACGGATAACACGATCAGCAATACTGGCTGGCAGGGCATTCGTTTGTCTTCGGCCAGTAATGCGCTTGTCCAGGGCAATAGTGTCTCGACATCGGGTGCAGACGGAATTTACTCCCAGTGGGGCGGCAATGTAACTATTGATGACAATATTGTTTCAGGCGCGGCACGCAGCGGTATCCTCGTGTTGAACACCGGCGCAAACAATCAGATCACAAATAATACGGTCGATAATACGGGTGAAGACGCAATTCGAGTTCAGGTATCAAACGGTGCAACGGTCACAGGCAATATTATCGGTACTGGCGCAGGTTCCATCGGTCGCGACGGCATTCGGTTGGCCGGAACCAGCAACGCTTTGGTTGATAACAATACGGTAGCCAAAGCCAATCGTTACGGCATTTACGCATCTCAGGGCGGATCTTTGGTAACGAACAACACGATTAGCAATAACGCTGTAGATGCGACTGGCTCGAACGGCATCTATTTCAACGGCAGCAATAATAGCTCTATCAGTGGCAACGTTGTCGGTTTTGCGAGCAGTGTC
Source organism: Micavibrio sp. (assembly GCA_030824965.1). Taxonomy (GTDB): domain Bacteria; phylum Pseudomonadota; class Alphaproteobacteria; order Micavibrionales; family Micavibrionaceae; genus Micavibrio_B. Next base: position 17,500 of record JAPJQV010000009.1, read on the forward strand.
ACTAAAATAAAAGGCGACGGCATCCTTGTCGAGAACTCCGCCAACGCGACGGTTAACGGCAACACAGTTACAAACGTGGCGAGCCTTGCCTCTAATATCGGCAGCGGTATTTCTATCTTAAACAGCAACGGCGCATCTGTCACGGATAACACGATCAGCAATACTGGCTGGCAGGGCATTCGTTTGTCTTCGGCCAGCAATGCACTTGTCCAGGGCAATAGTGTCTCGACATCGGGTGCAGACGGTATTTACTCCCAGTGGGGCGGTAATGTAACTATTGATGACAACACCGTCTCAGGCGCAGGCCGCAGTGGCATTATGATCCTCAATACCGGAGCAAACAATCAGATCACAAATAATACGGTCGATAATACGAGTGAAGACGCAATTCGAGTTCAGGTATCGAACGGTGCGACGGTCACAGGCAATATTATAGGTGCTGGCGCAGGTTCGATCGGTCGCGACGGTATTCGGTTGGCTGGAACCAGCAACGCTTTGGTTGATAACAATACGGTAGCCAAAGCCAACCGGAATGGTATCTATGTGACGCAAGGCGGATCTTTAGTTACCAATAATATAATCACCAATAATACAATCAATGCGATTGGCGGAGATGGCATCTATTTGAACGGCAGCACCAATACTTTGGTTCAAGCTAATTTCATCGGCTTAGGTCCGGATCTGACAGCGGGAACGCCTGACGATACTTCAATAGGAAATGACGGTATCCGTGTGGCGAATTCGCTTCTGGCTGATATCATTGGCAACTTTATTTCCAGTGCAACTCGATCAGGAATTTTTGTTGAGAATATGGGCGCTGGTCAGGTTAACATATCCGGTAATGAAGTCACCAATTCGAACACTGGAATGAATTTCGAAAGCGGCTTGATTAATTTGACAGGCGCGTCGAACACGGTAACAGGCGGTGCTATCGGATATCATTTTGAACCGACTGGGCTAAATAGCGTTAATCTTTTTGGTAATACAATCGGCACAACTGTTTTCTCAGGCCAGTCACAATACTTCGTCGAACTCGCCAATGGAGCGCTTTACAATCCCGGCACGCCAACGGTAATTGATGGAACGAATGCAAGCTATAATGGTTACACTCCAGCGGTAGATGGCTTAATCATGTCTTCGCCTCAATACAGCCTGATCGATAACGGTATTTGGGACTGGAATAATGATCCTACCTTGGGCCTTTTCTTCTTTGGTTTATTGCCTGCTATTGATATAGACGAAAGTGACCTGTTCCGAGAAATTGCCGGAATTCCAGGCGTTGCGGGTAGGTTCAGCATTACTATCCGTGGCTTACCGCGTATCGCTGGACTGACGCCTGCAACAGCAGCTGATGCCGGGGCAGGATTTTCACTGAATGATATTACACCTGCAGCAGGCGGCGATGATGAACCGCAAATAGTATCAACTCAAAATCCTGAGCAGATAGAGCCGGCAGCGGGCGAGGCAGGCAATGTAATCGAAGCCACAAACTGGAATTCTGCAATCGATGCAGCAAGTCAGGGGCAGGTCGTTAATTATAGTTTCTCAGGTGATGGCAGTGACATTATGACCTCCGGATTATAAGAAAAATAAATAAAAAACCCGCCAAATGGCGGGTTTTTTTATTTCTAATCTTTAACAATAACTGCCGGTATGGTTTTTAAGAGGATGACGATATCTCCCCAAAACGACCAGTTTCTGACGTACCAGCTGTCCCAATAAATGCGGCGCTGGAAACTCATTGAACTGCGTCCGCTGACTTGCCAAAGCCCGGTAATGCCAGGCTTCACCTGCATGTATTCGCGTACAGTATCGCCGTAATTTTCGACTTCACGCGGCAGGATAGGGCGAGGCCCAACAAGACTCATGTTACCGATAAATACATTCCACAATTGTGGGATTTCATCGAGACTCGATTTGCGTAAAAGATGGGCGGTTTTGGTTTTGACACGGGGATCGCGAGGCAGTTTGAAATATTTATCCCAATGTTCCCTAGCTTGCGGATTTTGATCCAGATATTCGTACAAAAGATGATCGCAATCCGGCTCCATAGTGCGGAATTTCCAGCATTTGAAAAGCTTACCGTTTTGCCCAAGTCTTTCGCCGCCATAGAAAATACTCCCTTTATGTCCCTCTATTTTAAGGGCGATAAGGATGGCTAGAAACATTGGCGAAAATGCAATCAATCCGCACAGAGAAGATGCGACATCGAGAGATCTCTTGGCAAAACGCGAAGCCGGATGGGTAAGCGACGTACGGGCTTGGAGCAGCATGACGTCGTATCCAAAGAAATAGCGTGGTTCCATTTCATATATACTCATGCGAGATATTGTCGGCACTACGGAATAATGCGCACCGGTATTCGCCAGGGTCTCGACGATTTTATCGCGCATAAGACCTTTAAAAGTGTCGAGCACGATAACGTAATAATTATCGGGATGCTGAGCAATATAATCTTCATAATGCTCTATATCGTTCTCGACTTTTAAATTTTCGTATTTTGGAGGCAAATCTGAAAGAAGAAAGCGGTCACTGGAGTTATCGCGCAAAAAAACAGTATGCACATCGTATCCGGTTCCGGGATCTGCATTAAATGCATAGAGGATATCCGAAGCCGTGGTTGAATCACCGATTATGACGGTTGGGATATTCCACCTGGTAGACCGAGCTCTTATTCGGAAAAAAAGCAGCCGCAGGCAGATACAAAATGCGAAGAATAAAATCCAGTTCAGGCAAATAAGCAGACTGGATGAGCGGATACTTAAGGCGAAACTGGCCGATCCTTCGGCTAAAGCGGCGAATAAAACCCCAAATGTAATAAGTCGAACCTGATTCCACCATGGAATCCGCAACGTATAATGGCCGTGAGATAGGAAGAGCAGGACTATAACAACGCTGATAGCAAAATATAAATAATAACGCTCAAACGGATTGATATAAATAAGGCTTGAGAAGTTCTGGCCAAGCTGAAATTGTGGAAAATAATCAACTAAAGACATAGCGCAACAAAAGCTCAATATTACGGCAAATATATCACCTGCGGCGATAATGAAGCCGCCGGATCGAGGGGCATGGTGTTTGCGCTGGGATGTTGAAAACATTTAAAAAAGCCAATTACATCAAAATATTATAGATAGAGGGTGTAAAAATTACTGCGTTGCAGTATATATCAGGGCATAACCCTGTAAAAGTATATAACTACAAAAATTTATCCAGTGAGAAGATGAATCATAAAAACCTGCTCCAGATTTTAGGAATGTTTCTACTTCTATTCAGCTCGGCTACTTTCGCAGGCGATAATTTGGCGGAACGGGAAATAGCTGAATTTTTTGACGTCTCAGCAGACAGGGTCCATATTGAATGCCCGCAGAGAAGCTATAATTTTACAACCGAAGACAATCAGACGATCCTGAATTTTTGTCTTGATAAAGTTGACCAGAATAAACGCTGTGAAGTATCCATTGCCGGTTTGGACCGCTCGCCCGATATAAATGAAATTTCTTATGATTTAAAAATTGCCGACATCACGCCGCGCAATCTCTGGCAAAGTGTAATGCAAATTCATTCTTTTCCGGACGAAGGCGAGAAATGGCGTTGCCCCGTATTATCATTGGAAACAGTGGCAGGAAATTTCCGATCGTTTAACCGTTGGGATGTGTCGCCGGTTTCTAAAACGCTTGGGTATAACTGCGCGGAGGCAGGCAGTACAATTTCTTCGCGTTCTGTTATAGACAATGTACCGATACGGCCAGGTGAGTGGCAGAAAATAGAGTTTGCCTCAAGATTATCCGCACAAGACGGATCGCTTCAATTAAAGGTAGATGAAAAAGATTCAGGTGTCCTAAGGGGCCCCAACATTTTCAATGATAAAAAGCCTCCGTTTTTGAAATTTGGAATTTACAAGCCTGCCGGCTTTGAAAAAGGGCATTTGAAAAGCTGTGTCAAATACAAGAATGTAAAAATCTCCAGTAAAAAAATTAAAGAGAAATAATTGCCTGAAATCTTGAGCAAAGAAAGATTTTTGAATATTCCTCTGAAAAAATTCTTTTTTCAGTCGGTGGCGTTTGTGACTATTATATCGGTTTCAAATACAGCATCCAGCCATACAAGCAATTCAGAATTGCTCAATCCTGCGCCTAAACCGTTATATATAACAAAAAACATACCAAGGGAAAAAAGAGAGCAGGAACTTTCTGTTCGTTCGCGCCGCTCTCCTTCTTACGACCCGCAAAATATTCGTATCGGCGAGATTATTTTTGCACCGTCTATTGAAACCTATACGACTTATTCCGATAATGTTTACGGCCGCAGTGATAATGAGCGTGAAGACGTTATTTTCGGGGTCAGGCCGGAATTGAAAATTCGGTCCGATCTTCCGCTTCACCAGATTGGCTTTACGTTCTCAGCTGATGACGCCAGTTATAAAAAATTAAAGGAAGAAAATTACACGGACTATGTTGCAGATTTCGACGGCCGTTTCGATGTCTATCCAGGATTTGCAATTCCCTTGTCGTTTTCTTACCGGCAACAGCATAGCGGCCGTGACGATCCGGAAGAACGGATATCGGCGGAACCGACCATTTACAGGTTATTGCAAGGCCGGACGGGATTGCGGCTGACAAGCAGCTATGTAGAGGTCAACGCGTTAACCGGGTTTGAACGCTATAAATACGATGATACATTATCGTTTTCTGGTGCATTGATAGATAATAGCGCACGTGATCGCGATGTTCTCTCTAACACCGTTTCAGTCGGAGTGCCGCAAACGTCTATTATCGCGCCGTTTGTTTATTTATCGCATAAAACAACCACTTACGATCAAGGAGTCGACAGTTTCAATATCAGTCGTGATTCTGATGAAACAGAGATTGGCGTCGGTTCAATCTTCAATTTTACACCTGTGACGCGCTCGACATTCCGTATCGGTCAAACCACGCATAATTTCGACGACCCGAGAGCGGACGAGATTAAAGTGATAAGCTATTCTGCCGATCTCAACTGGGATCCTTCTACGTTAGCGGCCTTTACGCTAACCGGCAGTCGAGGCATCGAGGAGGTTTTCGTTAATTCCGGCGCAAGAATCGAAACAGCTTTGCAACTGGGGATGACTTATGAACTGGCCCCAAATATATTGCTCAGGCCCAGCATTGGATATATTGAAAAAGAATATGAAGAGTTTTCGGAAGGCAAAACGAAGTCTATAGTCGGGGGCATGGAATTGACCTATAAAGTCAATCCGAATATATGGGCAACGCTTGAATATACAGGTATCACGGAAGAGGCGGAAAGTAACCCCGGCGGTATCGGCGTTGAAGGATACGATAAAAATACGATTACCTTATCTATGAAGTTTCAACTTTAAAACGGCACGGAAACGATGAAGCGATTGGAAATAATGAAATTTATCTTGGCCCTTTTGCTGGTGCCGCTTTTGCTGACGGCGTGCGCCCAGGCTAAATCGACACCCATGAAATCCGCTATGGGGGAACAGGGCTATGTTCTCGGCTCAGGGGATGCTCTGCGCATTATCGTTTATGGTCAGGATGAATTGTCAGGACAGTTTACGATCGACCCATCAGGCACGATTTCTATGCCGCTTATAAAAGACATCAAGGCATCTGGCCTGACGGTCCGCGAGTTGGAAGAGGTTGTTACCAACCAGCTTCAACCGAAATATCTGACGGATCCGAAGGTTAGTGTCGAGGTCATCGAATATCGCAGCGTTTATATACTTGGTGAAGTCCGGACACCTGGCAAATATGCATATGTCCCGAACATGACGGTCTTACAGGCCATTGCCGTGGCTGGAGGTCATACCTATCGTGCCAATGAAAATGGCGCCGAGATTACAAGGCTGGATGGTGAAGTTTTACGAACATTCGATGCTCCGATCAATCAAATGGTTCAACCTGGTGACACGGTCATCATTAAAAGACGCTGGTTCTAAAAGGAATGAATATGCACAAGAACAACGATCATATTGAGCCTTTGTCACTGAACGATCTTTTAGGCACGTTTAATCGCCACCGGATTTTGATCGGCTCGCTTATTCTTGCCTTTTTATTCCTTGGTTTTGTTTTTTATAAAACATCGCCGGCTGAATACTCCGCCAAAGCGGTCGTGCTCATCGAAAATCAGGAACGCAATGTCCAGATTAAGGCTGTTCTTACTAATGAGGACGACGGTTTTACGATGATACCGTCGGAAATTCAGGTTCTTACATCGCGCGATCTGGTAGGCAAGGTCGTCGACAGACTTGAACTGGTTGAAAAGCCATGGCTTTTATCGGCAATGCCGGAAGAACAGCCTGTATCCTCCGAGCCTGCGCCATCTAAAGAAAATCTGGCGCGTATGAGGGACGGTATGATCGACCGTATGCTCGGCGCGTTGAAAGTCAAACAAGTAGAAAAATCGCGCGCGATCGAAGTCGCCTTTCAGGCAAAAAATCCGAAGATCGCAGCGGATGTCGTGAATACGCTGACGAAGCTTTACATCGAGCAGCAACTATCCAGCAATTTTGATGCCATACGACTGACTAATGAATGGCTATCGGATCGTGTCGCCGAAACGCAAAAAAAGGTTTTCGAAGCCGATACAAAAGTTGCCAGATATCGCGAGGCCGCTGGTATCGTTGACAGCCGAGGCATAGATTTGATCGAGCAGAACATTGCCGAACTCAGCAACAAGCTGACTTCGGCGAATGCGGATGTGGCAGCAACGCAAGCGCAGCTCGGCTCCATCAGCAATCCAAACAAGCTTGAATCCGCGCCTGAAATTCTTTCTTCACCGCTTATTCAAGGCTTGCGCCAGAAAGAGGCGGACAGCCGCAATGTATTGGCATCTCTGCAAAATCAATTAGGCGCATCGCATCCGAAAGTTCTAACTGCACGCGCAGAAGTTAATGAAATCAGCGCCAAAATTCGCCAGGAAACAAATCGCATTGCCGAAGGTCTTCGTCGTGAAAATCAAACGGCAAAAGACAATGCGGAAAATATCGAGAAACAGCTCGATAAGCTGAAGGAAGAATATAATAAATATAAAAATAACAATATAGAACTGGCGGCTCTCGAAAGCGAAGCTTCGACTAATCGCGCGTTTTTGGAAACTTTAAGCCTGCGCCTGAAGGAAACACAGTCTCAGGAAGACAATAAATTCCAGACGCCTTATGCGCGGATTATTTCGCCCGCGCCGATACCGGGCTTTCCATCTAGTCCGAATAAGAAACTGATAATGCTGATCTCGCTGGTTGTCGGTATAGGTGCTGGCTGCGGTATCGCGCTTGCTATCGATATTCTTCATAACGGAATTTATAATGGTAAACAGGCACAGCATATTACCGGCAGGATGAATATCGCCACCGTGCCAAAAGCAAAGCTCGATCCAGAAAAAGGTTTGATTACCTATGCGGATTATGCGGTTCATGCGGCATCTTCTGCTTATATGCAGGGTATAAGGGCTGTTTCCATGTTCTTGCGTCTGGAACTTAATAAGCATCCTGAAACTAAAGTTTTTAATTTTACATCCGCAGCAGTCGGCGAAGGGAAATCGGCTATAGCGGTTTCCACAGCGCGCCAACTGGCTTTGGAAGGTGTCAAGGTATTGGCCATTGATCTTGATATAATGCAACCAAGCCTGACTAATGCGTTCGGCCTGATGCAAAAACCGGGGCTGAACGATCTTTTGAACGGCACGATTTCATTGCAAGATGTTCTTTATAAAGATAAGCAAACGGGCGCGACATTGATGGGGGTCGGCAGGCTCGATAACGTGAATGTCATGAGCCAAAGCTTCACGCAATGGAAAAATCTTATTGAAGGTTTGATAGCTCAGTTCGATATTATCCTTCTCGATAGCCCGCCCGTTATGTCATCGCCGGAAACAAGATTTCTTGCGAAGCTGAGCAAGAATATTCTTTGTGTCCGTTGGAAAAAAACGCCTGTTAAATCCCTTTGTTTTGCTATTGATACGCTGGAAAGGCTGGAATGTACGGTTGCTGGGACAGTAATTACAATGTCTCAGGATAAGCGAAAATCCGTGCGGGATAGTTATAGATCGTAATTGGTATGAATAGGCCGATTACGCATTTCATTCTTTTTGTATGTTTTTATCTCTCCCTGCTCAGGGCGTCGAATATCGGTTTGTTCTATCCCACAAGCGAGCTTTTGCTCGGAAGTATCGATTATACCTTGCCGAAAATACTTAATCTTTTGCTTCTGGCAGGCTTCGTCGCCTATGTCTTTCTCCTAAACGATTATTCCTTTATCCGCAAAGCCGTCAAAGATTTTCTGATACTGGCTTTGGGGCTTTGCGCCGTGGCCTCGCTGGCGATGTCGGTAAATATCAAAGAATCCGTCAAATATGTCGCAGCGATCATCGTCATGTCCTTCCCGGCAATCGTCTACATCGAAAAGAACGGCACGGAGAAGTATTTAAAAGCGTTAAGTTATTTCTTTATCGCTATGGCTTTTGCCAATCTGGCCTATCTTATTGTTATGCCACAATACGCGATCATGTCTGCCAACCACGCAGGTAAATGGCGAGGTCTTTTCGAACATAAGAATACAGCTGGACCATTCTTTGCAATTAGCTTTTTCATTATTCTCGACCAGCTAAGGAAACGCAATTTTCGCTATCAGGCATTGCCTGCAATCGCTTTATTGATTTGTCTTGTTTTTGTCGTTATGGCTCAATCGGCAACGGGACTTGTGGCGTTTCTGGCTATGGGCTCGTTTTATATGGCTTTCCATTTTATCTACCGTCTTTCAAATCCGCTCGAGCGCGTTACAGTACTGCTTCTTGCGCTATCCTTTGGTATAGCTTTTTTGTTTCTCGCCGGACCTTACATCCTGCAGCTTGTTTTTGAACTGACCGGCAAAGACGCCACGCTGACCGGGCGAACCAATATATGGGCGCCTCTTATCGAAATGAGCTTTAAACGGCCTCTGTTAGGTTACGGTTTCGGCATGGCCGAAAGACCGGAATTCATTCTCCTTGTAAACGGAGATATTGGCTTCGAAGCTCGCAATACGCATAATTCGTTTATAGATTTGCTGATTGGAATAGGCTATCCGGCGACTATTATTTTTATATGTCTTATATTCAGAACGTTATTTAAATCTTTATCGACATCTGTAACAAGGCTCGGCTGGCTTCAAACCAATGCGCTGGCGGCCAGTATTTTTGTTGTCATGATCGTTGTTGCTTGCTCGACAGGGGGCGTTTTTTTAAGCCGAACGATCTTTTGGCAGTTCAGCCTGATAGCTTTTTTAATTCTGTTCCGCTATTCAAGGCTCAAAGAGGAGGCCTAAAATATAAATGCCCGCCAATTATCGCTATGACATAGAAGGCTTAAGGGCTATCGCCATACTTGCCGTATTGATATTTCATATCAACCCGCGCCTTCTCGACGGCGGCTATGTGGGAGTCGATATTTTTTTTGTAATTTCCGGATATCTAATCACCGGTCATTTGTTGCGGGATTTGGCGAACAACGATTTCTCTTTCAAAGAATTTTATCTGAAGCGAATCCGCAGACTCTACCCTGCGCTTTTTACCATGCTGCTAGTAACGTCGGCTGCGGTTTATAAAATATTCCTTCCCGGCGATATCCAGCAATTCGGCTTAAGCCTTATAGGCTCAATTTTTTACGTCTCGAATATCTTCTTCTATACCAAAAGCGACTATTTCAACTCAGAACTGGAAAATAGCTCTCTATTGCACACCTGGTCGCTCTCGGTCGAAGAACAGTTTTATCTACTCTTTCCAATCCTTCTTTTTTTCTGTTTTGCGAAATGCAGAAAATATTTATTACCGATATTGGTCTGTCTGGCTTTATTTTCTTTCGCAGCTTCTGAGATTCTATTGCGTTCCGACCGCGCTGCGGCTTTCTTTTTATCACCGTTGCGGTTCTGGCAATTTATGGCGGGCGCTTTGATCGTTTTAATTAAACAGCCATTGACCGTAAAACGTCCCTTGTTAGAAGGACTTGTTCTATTTGGTTTGCTTTTACTCGGACTTGCGGTTTTATTTTTCGACAGCACGACGCCTTTTCCTGGCATTTACGCTCTACTGCCAACACTTGGTACGACTTTTATCATTTATGCGGGACAGCGTCAGGGCCTTTTTTTATCTGGCTTTTTGTCAATTGCTCCGGCAAGGTTTTTTGGCAAGATTTCCTATTCCCTTTATCTGTGGCATTGGCCGCTCATCGCCATTTACAGGTATCGCTTTTCGGCGGAATTCAGTTGGACTGCGCAAATTATGCTTTTTATTCTGTCCGTTGTGCTGGGTTATTTAAGTTTCCGATTTATTGAAAGACCGGCCCGACATATACAATTGAATAGGGCGCTTGCTTATAAAGCGGTGGCTGTTTCTTTGATAGGCACTCTAATCGGCTTTACGTTTTACAAATATACGAGTTCGGTAAATGCCGTAGCTGATGTAAATGCAATTGCTCAATATATAGATTACAGCCAAAAATCTGAAAATCGAATTGGCACTTGTTTCCTTACTTCTGGCAATCGAAGCTCTAAAGATTTCAATCGCAACCAATGTCTGCGTCTTTCCACTACGCGCACAAACATGCTGTTGATGGGCGATAGTCATGCCGCCCAATATTACGATGCCATGCAGCGGCTTAATCCGGGTATTAACATTTTGCAGGCCACATCTTCCGGTTGCAAGCCTGTATTAAATGCAAAAGGAGAGGAGAGATGCACAGGCGTCATGGAAGAAATGCTTGAAGATTTTATCCCCTCTCATGATCTGGATATTATAGTAATAGCGGCAAGGTGGGAGGAAAAAGATATTCCTTCGATGCTGGAAACAGTCAAATATATTTCTCCGTATACAAAGAAAGTAATCATCTTGGGGCCGATTATCGAATATGCGGTACCGTTACCACGGCTTTTAGTTTTTTCTATCAAGGAAAATGATGATGGATATATTGTACGTCGCTCGGCCAAATACAAAGACATTCGCAAAACCGATATTTTAATGCGTGAGAATATAGACTTTCAAACGGCATTTTATTATTCAACGCTGGACGCTATTTGCCCGAAAAGTGAGTGCAAAACCTTAGCTGCGCCGCACGTGCCTATGCAATTTGACTACGGACACCTGACCTATGAAGGAGCAGCCTTCATGGTAAACGACATGAAGAAAGCCGGAATTTTTAATCTACCCTAATCTTATGGTGCAGAAAGATTAGGATTTCCTTCGTCGCTAATCTTGCGGCGCGGCTCAAAGAGTTTTCTCAAAACAAGACGTCCCGGCTTTTCAATAAGTTGATATGTTACCGCTGCGAATAAGATGCAAATACATAATTTGAGAATAATCAGCATAAGATTGGGCATGGGAATGCCGAAATTTAAAATCTGTGTTTTCAAGGATGCAGAAAACCATGAACTCATTTCATGAGTCAGGTAAAATGAATAAGAAATAACGCCAAGGAAATGGATGGGTTTCCAGCTAAATATTTTTGCAACAAGGGATTGGTCATCCACAAGGCTAATGATTAGAAGCGGTAAAAGATAAATAATGAAAATATCGCTGTTGGGAATTGCCAATAAAATTATGATAACACTCAGAACTGCTGCGGACACAAAATTGCTATTCAAAATTTTGGCCTTTTCTGATGCTGCAAAACGGTAACAAGTCATGCCAAGTGTAAATTCGGCAATACAGCGAATAAGAGGGAATAGGGTTGTTCCTTTCCAAAGGGCTAAAGGACCATGTTCCGGAGAAATCTCAGTCAATTCGCGAGGTAATAGGCTGAGACATGTGAGGCAGGCGAGACATGCTAAAAAGGTAACAACACAATTTTTTGCCGAATTTGTAAGCGTTATGCCGATAATCAAAGGAAATAATATATAAGCCGCCCATTCGGCGCTGATGGACCATGAGACCGAAACGACGCTCAGTCCTAGTCCCCAGGATTGAACCATTAAAAGATTTGCCATTAAGTCTTTTAAGGTGATCGGTTCATTATACATTTTGAAATTATCGGTCAAAGCCAGAAAGGTTACAGTCACGCCAAATACAAATAAAAATAGCGGGTAGATCCTGGCCAGTCTGCGTAAAATGAACTTTGTTAAAGAAGCTCGGGTTACGCCCTTCTGAAACATAGGGCTGTAAACGAGCGCGATGACAAATCCACTTAGTATGAAAAAAAGATCGACGGCCAGATAACCATGAAGAACGATTTCTTTTAAAGGGCCGCTTAATAACTCATTTAGATGAAAATGGAAGAACACCACGTATAACGCAGCAATACCTCGCAAACCTGTAAAAGATTTTATTTCCTGGTTATTAATTCCCCCCATCTAATTATTTGTCCTCTTTAATTCCGATCGTACTATGGATGATATAAAGAGGGCGGTTACGCACTTCTTCTGAAATACGTCCGACATACTCGCCGAGAATGCCCAGCGAGATGAAATTGAAAGAGCCTATGGTAAGGGTGACCACCATAAGGGAAGCGTAACCAGGTAAGTCGATACCGAAAATCAAGGTTCTAATCACAATGAAAAAAGCATATATAAGCGCGATAGCGGCCATCGTAATTCCAATATAGGTCCACATCCGAAGCGGTACCGTGGTCGACCCCGTAATGCCGTCCAGGGCGAAATTCCAAAGCCTCCAGTATTTAAATTTGGTCTGTCCGGCAATGCGCGGCATGCGCGTATATTCTACCGTCGCTTGTTCATATCCGACCCATGAAAAAAGCGCTTTCATGAAGCGGTTACGCTCTGTGAACTGGTTAAGAGTATCGACAACCTCGCGGTCCAGAAGGCGGAAATCTCCCACGTTGCGCGGGATTTCCTGATGCGAGATTTTATTGAACAAATCATAGAATAAATTGGCGGTGTAGCGTTTTACCCAGCTATCGGAGTCACGATTAACGCGTTTGGCGTTTACGACTTGCGCACCTTTCATCCATTCTTCGACAAGTCTGATAACCATCTCCGGTGGGTCTTGCAGGTCGACATCGATCGGAATAACGGCATCGCCGGACGCATATTTAAGTCCGGCGGCCAGTGCCGCTTCCTTGCCGAAATTACGCGATAGACGAACCAGCTTTATGTCGGAACGGGTTTTGGCAATGCGCATGATGATCGAAACAGTTTTATCTTTACTCCCGTCATCGATAAAAACAATTTCTTGCGATGATCCTTCGGGCAAAAGTGCAAGGGACTGGTCGAGCGACGGCTGTATGCCCTGTAAAAACATTTCGATCACGTCTTCTTCATTCATGACCGGACAGACAATAGAAATCAGTTTTGGAGTAGTAAAAGTCATGACGCTGTCCTTTTTGTACGAAATGCCCAGAATTTGCTTAAAAGATAAGTGACGATAGGAATGATGACGATAGAAATCATAAGCTTGATCATATCAGTCGAGATGTCGAGTTTGATTAAGATAAAAAGTAAGGCTGTGCTGGCGGCAAGTCCTGACAGGGCCACGGCAAGGAATTTCAGGAAGCTTTCTTTCTGTGAAGTCTTGCCTTGAAACGTCCAATGATGGTGTCCCAGAAAAGACACAGCAAAAGCGATCATAAACGCCATGAGATTGATCAGGATTAAAGGTATTTCGGTGTAGGCTGAAAGAAAGAAAGCGACCCCCAGATGAACCAGGGTTGCGGCAACGCCGACGATGCCGAACCTTGCCAGTTCAAATACATGCGAGATAAGGTTTCTTAAATCAGACATTCTTTTGTCTTCCAAATATTTTTATACCTAATGTGAATATAACCAATCCTAATAGGGATATCAGGCTGGCAATCTTACCAGTTCTTTCCTGTGTGGTTTCTACACGATAGATTGTGATTTCATGCATGCCTTTTGGTAGGTCAAACGTAACCAGCTTGCCGCGTTCGGCGGGACGAACTTCTATATTCGCGCCATTGCGGTCTTTGGCGGCCCAGCCGGGGAAATAAAACTGGCGAATACTTATACTCGCTTGTGTTGTTATATTTGCTTTGACGATAAATTCGCCGTCTTGCGGCGTTGCTACTGTAATTTCGCCGTTGCCGTCGATAATTTTTGCAGTGAAAATATTCTTTTCATTGGGCAGGGCTTTCGATCTGTCTCGGGTTCTGCCCATATCGACGGGATAATATTCCAGAGGTGACATTCTTGCCTGAACACTGCTCCAGTTTAAGATGGAAGTTCTGTTTTGAGCGCCTTTAAATTTTTGTATGAAATCATAGCCTTGAAACAAAGCAAGGCAGGAAAATAGCGTGACGGCAACAATAATAATCCGGCGGCATTGCGCTGGCGCCGCATTCGAAGCAATCACCATCGCCGCTGTTATGCTGGCAAATTCTAACATGACGATCATGCGCCACAAGAACTGGATCTTGTAATAGGGTGAAGGTTTGATGAAAATAAACCCAAAAAATCCGAACATACAAAGGCATAAGAAAGCCGCTACGGAAATCCAGAAAATGGCGTCGCTCTTTTTGAGCAGGAATTCCACGAATAAATAAGTCAGCAATCCGATATAGACGCATACAGTTAGGAACAGTTTAAACGGGAAATATAAATTTGCGGGTGGATTGGCGATGGCTCCTAGAAGCGATGAGCTGCGTACGGAAAACATATGCAGTGCGCCGGAATTGATGAAATCCATCATTGTCAGTGCAGGCACCAGATAAATCGCAGCAAGCCCAAGGCCAATTGATCCTGCTATGCCTAAGAATATTATTTTACGGATAGTATCGTTCGGGCTTTTTCTTGTTTTGAATAAAAGCCAAAGCGTATAGAGCGCAACCGGAGGGGCGACGATCAATGCTGTCAATAAGTGGGTAAGAAATAATCCTGTCAGGCTCAAGGTTAATAGCAATGCCCAATGCGAATTGTTGTCCTGAACGATTTTATAAATTCCGGTAAGGATTAAGGGTATCCATATATAAGCGGCAAACTCTGCCAGTGCAGCGCGTAAATAAAAATCGCCCAGCAGATGGTAAGGGGCGATCATATAGGCGATTGCAAACAAAATCGAAAGTCGTGGACTTAAAAAATTACGCGCCCATAAATAAAACGCACCCCCGGAGGATAAACACATTAGATAAGATGAAATCGCAAGGACATGATCCGCAGGGAACAGTCTTAACGTAAGGAAATCCGTCATTAGATGAAAATAATTCGCCATCGGCGGATAAAAGAAAAACACGGGGCTGCCTAAACCCTGATATTGGTCCGCAGCCCAGCGCGGGTATAAATGCCCGGCATCAAAGCCATCCTTGAAAGACAGAAACCATGAGAGATGCCATAGAACGTCATGGGCGTCTTGCATGCCGAAAACCATGGCAGGCAACATCATGATTGTAATAAGCGCGACACCTAGAAAACCAAGCGCTGCAGTCAATTTATCGGATCGGGAAAAATTCATGTCGTTTCTGGCTTATGGCTGTTGCATCGCAAAAGGACACTACAAAAGAGCCAGATAACGGTCAAGAAAAGAGATATAATACTGATCGCTATCCCGACCTTTTCCGGCCAGGTTTTTGCGCGCTTTAATGTTACTTTGTGCTTTCCCTCCGGAATATCGACCGTCAGTAATCGGTCTTCCATAGCGGGGCGCACAGTTAACGAGTTTCCATCTTGGGTAATGGCCTGCCAGCCGGGGAAATAAAATTGGTGGACAGCCACCGTCAGGGCTTTCTCGGAGTTCGTTTCCAGTAAAAATCTATCTGCGCTTCGTTCGGCTCTGACGTGGCCTTGGCCCGATATGATCAGGATATGTGCCGGATTGTGTTTATAGTCTTGCAACCGCTCCGCCATTTTATCCGGCACGCGCGGGAAGTTAGTTCTGGCCGGGAAATATTCCAGAGGGCTAAAACGTCCCGAAACCTGAATCCAGTTCAGAACGGAAACCTGATGGCGCATCGAATGCATTCTTTTTTCAATAAGATAACCGAAATAGATGCAGCAGCTTAAAACCCCGATGCCAAATAAAAACACGGAATATTTTTTTCCTTCCAGTAGGCAGCGGTTAACGGCAATCATCGCAGCGGTAATCGTTGCAAATTCCATCAGCGATAAAAACCGCCATGCGAATTGCATTTCTTTGAAAGGCGATGGTGAGGTAAACAGGAATGGAAGCGCACCGTTCATAACGGCAAAAGCAGCCAACGACACGCCCGCCCAGAAATTGCGGTGGCATATCATTATAAAAAAGGAAAGCACTGCATAGACTACCGAGATTATAAAGGTCTGGAAAATCGAATAGTGCCATTTTGACGGATCGAATATCGCTTTATATATATAACTATCTTCCAATGGCCATGCGCGAAGCCCGTCTGTATTGATAAAGTCCATCAGCATCAAGGCGGGGACAAAATAAACAGCGGCCAGTCCGATGCCTGCTATTCCAGCGCCCGCCATGATTGTGGCGTTGCGGATATTTCTTCGCTTATAAAAAAGCCATAGCGCATAAACCGCCGCCGCCGGAGCGATAATCATGGCGGTTAAGAGATGTGTCATGAATAATCCGGCGACGCTGCCGATTAATATAAAAATCCATTTGCGGCTATCGCCGTTTAGCAGATGATGAATTCCGGCGAAGATCAGGGGTATCCAGATATAGGCCGCAAACTCAGCCATCGCGCCGCGAACATAGAAATTTATCAGGAAATGATACGGCGCTAGCGCGTAAAAAAGCGCGGCCATCATGCCAAGTCGCGCCGCGCAAAAATTCCGTATCCAGATAAAAAAGGATGCGCCCGAGAGGGCGGACATCAACAAGGCGCAGACGGCCAGAAGATGGTCTTCCTTGATGGATTTAAAGGTTAGGAAATCGATTAGTAAATAAAAGTAATTCGTGAATGGCGGATAGAAATACAGAGCAGGGCTCCCCATCCCGAAAAACTGGTCCGGCATCCATCTTGGATAAAATGCGCCGTCCTCAAAAGTTTCCCGGAATGACAGGAACCATGAAAGATGAATACCGATATCGAAACCGCTTTTGACTCCGTGGGCCAGGGCGGGAAAGAACGCGGCTAATAAAATGATGTCCGCAACAAGTAAAAGCCATAGATTGGAGATATAGCGGGTTTTTAAAAACATCGTTTTTCTGTTTTTACGGCTTGTCAGTTGCTGTTTAAATGTCATAAATAGCCTTTTAAAGCAATATTATTATCCACGGAAATTATGAATTCTGCCGTCCAGCATCTGTATCAACGTCATAACGGCATAGACGCTTTTCGCTATATTGCTTTTATTTTCGTTGTGCTTCTCCATTGTTTTGTAACTTCAGATCAGGAGTTTCACTACAGTATTTGGGTGTATCAGGCAGGCCGCTTCGCGGTGCCGTTTTTCTTTATCGCCAGTGGCTACTTTATGGCTCGAAGCGATCATAAATTTCTAGAAGGAGTGATAAAAGTTGCTAAAAGGCTGGCACCGATTTTTATAGTTTGGCTACTTATTTATTTTCTATTATTTGGACAAATCAAAGATTTATTACAGTTAAAATCTGTAGTTCGCCTGCTTATAACAGGGGGGAAAGCTTCCTTTCATCTCTGGTTTTTACCAGCTTTGGGTATCTCTATGATTATGATTCTCGGGCTTAAAAGATTTTCAATGAATCTTTCAATTTTTGTGGCTTTTTTTCTCTTCCTTTTCGGTTTATTGAAAGGACCATATAGAGAATTTTTTGATATTGCAGCGCTACCTATCAGTAGCAGAAATGGGCCGTTTTTTTCCTTTGCTTTCGTGCTAACAGGTTATTTAATCTCCCGAAAAAAAATAAGCTTAAGTACTAGATGGGCGATTTTTACTATGCTATTTGGCTTATCTTTGCAGATATCAGAAGCGTTTTTAATTTCATATTTTTCGAATGCACGTTTTATTCATCATGATTTTCTAATTGGCACTTATTTTTTTGGCGTTGGTGTTTTTTTTATTGCCTTGAATACGCCGTCCTCGAAGCCGGTCGATTTTCTGGCCAGACTTGGTGCAGTCAGCCTAGGCATGTATTGCATTCACCTCATGTTTATCCGTTGGATGGAAGGATATTTCGAAAGAAGTATTCTGGCCGAAGATGTGATTATAGTCTTTACGGTTATAATCCTTTCGACAATTTCAAGTTTTCTGTTGTCTAAAATTCCTTATCTTAGAAAGCTTGTCTCATAAAGCGACCATCATTTATAGACCGGAACTGCCATTTTGCGGGATTCAAAAATCCGGAGTAGATGTTTTTTTCCCGGCCTCTCGATATATAGATGAACTAATGTAGCCAAGGCCAATGATAGACTGACCTGGCTTAACAAAATGAACAAATTTGGATAGGGCAGGCCTAAAGCGAATATGGACTGTTTGATTAGATAATGCAGCCAAGAAATAAGCCCATGCACCAGGTAAAGCGAATAGGAAAGCTCGCCGGTCAGATAAACGGGACGCCAACTGAGCATTTTTGCGACGGGTGATACATCGTCGGCCAAAGATAGAAGAAGAAAAGGAACCAGCGCGACGAAGAAAATATCCCCATCGTCTATGAACAGAAACGCCACCATAAGCGTGGCAATTATAAGCGAAAAATAGCGGCCATTTCTAATGGCCAAAAAAATATTTCTTTTGTAGAAACGATAGGTAATCAACCCAATTGTAAATTCTGTAATACAGCGAATAAGCGGAGCGTAATTTTTGCCGTCACTCATATCTAACATGCCGCGAGATGTAACAATACCGGTAATCTCATGCGGCAGTATGCAAATTGAAATTAAAATCAATGCGCATAGCAAGAGCGTAAGTAATGCTGAACTGCGCGACCCAAAAAGCGTCACGGGAAGTAAGAGCGGTAGCAAGAAATAGGCTGCCCACTCGGTGCTGATTGACCATGCAGGTCCGATATAGCTGTCGGATAACCCCCATGCCTGAATACTGAGGACATTTGCTGTTAGGTCAAAAGGGGTAGAAGAAACGTTTTTAGGCACTTCGTCGAGGATGACGGAAAAGAAGAAGATAAAAACTAATGTCATGAAAATATAAACGGGGTAAATTCGTGCGATACGCTTTGCGATAAATTTTTTGTAATTCCCGCTGTCGAATCCGTCGATAAAATAGCCGCCATAGACCATGGCCATGACGAAGCCGCTTAAGATAAAAAATAAGTCGACGGCCAGATAACCGTGATGGGCAAAGGCGGCAAATAAATCCGGCAATATTCCGGCAAAACCGAAGTGATAAAGCATTACATAGATACAAGCCACGCCCCGAATGCCCGTAAGCGCACGGATTTCACCGTTTTGATTGGCCATAAAATTTTTCCCC
This sequence comes from Micavibrio sp., assembly GCA_030824965.1. GTDB lineage: Bacteria > Pseudomonadota > Alphaproteobacteria > Micavibrionales > Micavibrionaceae > Micavibrio_B. The sequence goes on from JAPJQV010000009.1 coordinate 36,771, forward strand.
CAGAAAAAGCAGCTATGAATTTCTTTAATAAAACCTGCTTCGTTTGGCAATTCCCTATCGCAATGCAGCAGAAATTATCCTATAAAAAGAGGTATTTCCGAAATGGGTAGATCTTTTTGAAAATTTTGTATTTAAGTGGCTGTTTTCCACTGTTGTCAGAGACTTTTACGATCTATGAGATCGCCGATTTGATCAGATCCGGCGCGGATATCCGTATCGTTTCCATGCAATATCCACCCGCTGGTAAATCTGACCTGCCGGAAAAACTCGGTTTTGCCGATAAAATCGCCTATCGCGCTCCTTTGGCCAAATCCCCCATGGCCAAAATCTTGCGCATCGGAGAATTACTCTTGAAAAGCCCGCGCTTCGGTGATTTTCTGCGCCGCGCCGCGATGTTCTTGTCTTTTCGTAAGGACGCTTCCTTTTCACGTTACATCCTGCTGGAAACGATCGCCGCGGCGGATTTCGCTGGCTGGAAACCCGATGTCATTCATTGCCATTTCGGGACAAATGGGAGGGTAGGGGTCGACCTGAAAAATTACCGTCTAACCGATGCTGCCGTAACGACGATTTTTCATGGCTATGACATCTCGCAACTCCCACGGGAACGCGAAGCCGGATTCTACGACACTTTGTTCAAAACTGCCGATCATATTTTTTCGATCAACAAATTCTATCTCGGTAATATGAGGGAATTGAATGCGCCGATGGACCGCGCTTCCGTTTTTCACATGAGCGTCGATTGCAAAGAATTTGTTTTCGCGCCGAGAACGTTACCGGCAAACGGCCCAGTCGAGTGTGTGACAATCGGGCGCATGACGGAAAAGAAAGGGCATATCCACACGATCAACGCTTTTGTGAAAATGATCAGGCAAAGACCCGATCTCGATATCCGCCTTCATATTATCGGCGATGGTCCGCTTTATGAAGAAATGCGCGCGCTTATTCATTCCTTTAGCGCACAGGATAAGATAATACTCCATGGCGCGTTACAACATGAAGACGTGGTCAGATTTTTAGAGAGGGCGCATATTTTCGTACTGCCGAGCGTTACGGCGGCTTCAGGAGATATGGAAGGAATTCCGGTTGTCCTGATGGAAGCCATGGCGATGGGAATTCCCGTGGTTTCTACATATCACAGCGGGATTCCCGAGTTGATCGAGGATGGCGTTTCCGGTCTGCTTATTGCCGAAAAAGACGAGTCGGGCCTTGCGGAAAAACTCCTTTATCTCATAGACAATCCACAAATATGGGGGGCTTTGACATCGGCCGCGCGCCAAAAGGTCGAGGCCGATTTTAATCGTGGGACACAAACACAACTTTTACTGAATAAATTTCAAGATATTTTAGAAAAACGATGACCAAACCTGACGCTTCCGTAACTGTCCTGATAGCTGCCTATAATGCCGAAGCCTTTATCAGTCGCGCTATTGAATCCGCTTTGCTGCAAACATTGCCAGCCGCGGAGATCCTGATTGTGGACGATGCTTCTACAGATGGCACGGCAAATTTTATCGAAAGCCTGGCGGCGGATAATCCTAAAATCCGGTTGCTGCGGTTGGAAAAAAACGGTGGGCCTTCCGCGGCGCGTAATGCAGGGATTGACGCCGCAATCGGGGATTGGATTGCCGTTTTAGACGCTGATGATGCGTTCTACCCCGACCGCCTTGCCGATATGGTGCAAACGGGGTTGAACGAGAATGCCGATATCGTTCTCGATAATTTTAGCTATTACGATGTAGCTTCGAATAGTATCTGGCCGCCATCGCTAAAGGTATATGACGCGATCGAAACTATTGGTGTTGAGACCTATGTCGAAAAAGCGAGGCCTTATAATGCTGAAACCGATTACGGTTTGCTTAAGCCGCTATTTAAAAAATCTTTCTTAAACCAGCATAACTTACGTTATCCGGTTTTTTCCCGTCACGGTGAAGATTTCCTCTTCATGGTAAGCGCACTTTTGGAAAGCGCCAAATGTGTTCTGACCCGTAAGGCCGGATATATCTATACGTCGCGTGCCAGCGGTTTTTCTCGCACTATTATAAATTACGGCACGATGCAGGAGCATTCACGGCAATTAATGGCTGATCGCAGGGTTGAAGGAAATTCTGTCCTGATCGCAAACTTACAAGAGCGTATTCGCAGGCTCCAAACACTTACCTATGAAAATAATATTTCGCGCAACCCTAACCCGGTATCTTTTATGCGCTATTTCATGAGCGATAGAATGTTTAGGAAGTTAATATTCCAAAAAATCAAACGAAAAACAAAACTCACTATTAAGAAAGCCCTGTCCCTTGGATAATCCGACAACCGATAATGACCAACTGGATAATAAGCCTTTGGATAAGGCCGGATTAAAAACCGCGTCACTGAATGGTGCGGCCATAAACATGATTTCACAAATCGTGAAATTTGGTTTGTTATTCGTAAATCAGGTCGTTATGGCGCGTTTCCTGTCACCCGAAGATTTCGGTCTGGTGGCGATGGTGGGTCCTGTCATGGCGTTTATTATCATGTTTGCCGATTTGGGTTTAACCCAAGCTACCATTCAACGCCAGAAAATCACACAGGAAGAACAAAGCTTTCTTTTTTGGACGAATTTCGGCGTAGCCACAACGCTTGCTTTTATCGTCATGGCGATCTCGCCTTTGGTCGCTTTATTCTATCATGAACCGCGAGTTCTCTGGATCACCCTGATCATGGGTTCGACGTTGATTATCAGCGGCCTGACATCGCAGCATATCGCCATTTTTACCCGCAACATGGAATTTAAAAAATTGGTCTTGCTTGATCTCGGGGCGCTTGTTGCAGGATTTACGGCCGGATATATCGCCGCTATTATGGGCATGGATTACTGGTCGCTGGTTGTTATTCACGTTACCATTTACCTGACGAATTTGGTAACGACATGGGTTTTTTCGACATGGCGGCCCAGCAAGCCTTCGCTTCCGCCACTCTGGCGGGAATTGCTCGGCTTCGGCGGCAATTTGTCCGGCTTCAACTTCGTTAATTATTTTTCCCGCAATCTCGATAATATTCTGATCGGGCGTGTCAATGGTGAAGCGGCTCTTGGTCTCTATGACCGCGCCTATAAACTTTTGCTGATGCCGCTGACACAGATTACCCAGCCATTCTCGCGCATTGCCTTGCCGCTTTTGTCACGTACTTTGCAGGAACCAGAGACATATAAAAAAGCCTATCTGCGCATGGTAGAGGTTATCATGCTGATAACCTATCCGGGTGTTTTATACGCGGTTGTCGACCACGACAATTTGATTGTCACGGTTCTCGGCGAACGCTGGAAGGAAGTCGGACCGATATTCGCCATTCTGGGCGTAGGTTCATTTTTTGCAGCCCTCAGTCACTCGACAGGCTGGCTTTTTGTCTCGCAAAACCGCACGCGCGAAATGCGAAACTGGGGCGTGTTCAGTTCGGCTTTGTTTATTTCGTCCTTCTTTGCCGGACTTCCATGGGGGCCGCTCGGTGTTGCGGCTTGTTATGTAGGAATCGGATTTGTTCAAGCTCCGATCCTTTGGTGGGCTTCGACCCGCAGCGGCCCGGTAAAGTTCAGCGACATGATAAAAACTTTCATACCTTATGTCGTGGCTTTAGCCGTGACAGGGATCTGCATTTACCTGATGGCAAATTTCGTCCTGCCGCGGGGGCTTTTGGCAATCTTCATTCTATTGCCGTTTTCTTATCTGGTTTTTGGCGGTGTATTCATGTTGATGCCTTCAGGCCGCCGCATCATCAACGAATTATATAAACATGCGATGTCGATGTTTGCGCCGTTTCTGGCCCGGTATCTACCGCGTAAAGATAAAGTCGAAGACGGAGTTATATAGATGCCTGAAATTTCAGTAATCGTGCCAAGTTATAATGACGAAGAAGGAATTACGGTTTTGCTCGACGCTTTGAACGCGCAGACGGTTGATCCTTCTCGTGTCGAATATATCATTGTCAATAATAACAGTAAGGATAGAACGCGCGAGGTAATTGCCGACTATGCCAGGACCGCAAAAATCAATATCGTCAGTATAGACGAGAATGATATTCAGGGATCTTATGCGGCCCGCAATAAGGGCATCCGCGCTTCCAAAGGGGAAATTCTGATCTTCACTGATGCCGATTGCGTGCCTGCACCCGACTGGATCGAAAAAATGCTGCCGGGCTTCGACGATCCTCAAATCGGTGCGGTCGGCGGCGCGATCAATGGTTTTCCCGGCGAGACATTGATCGAACAATTCTCCCTGCGCCGTCGAATTCTGGCGCAGGATTACATGATGAACCATCCCTATATGCCGTTTTGCCAGACCGCGAATTTAGGTTTTCGCAAGGACGTCTTCCGCAAGGCGGGGTTATTTCGTTCAGGGCTTAAAACCGCAGGCGATGCCGATATGAACTGGCGCATGCAAAAAGACACTGACTACAAACTTGTCTATCGTCCTGAGTCGGCTATTCTCCATCGTCACCGCACGAATTTTGCTGATCTCTATGAACAATTTGAACGTTATGGCCGCTCGGTTGTATATTTGAAACAGCTTTATAGCTGGGATGCGCCGCGCGAACCTCGGCTTATCTGGTATATTCGCAAAATGATTGTCTGGGCTTTTATCAAATATCCTGTTCTTTTGACAAAATATCTGCTCAATAAAATCCCAAAAATCGAAGTCTATGAAGAGCCGATCCTTATTTTTATCAAATGGTGCAGCTATCACGGCACGAATAAAGCCAAGCGTATGGGTCCGCTAACTCAAAATCTTGAGATTGAATATTTAAGCGCATGAGCGAAGGTTTCCTGACCATCGCCTATGGCGCAAAAGAATATATCCGCATGGCCCGCGCCCTGGCGCTTTCCTATCAGCGTTTTAATCCGTCGCGGCCAATTGCCGTTGTAACGGATGAGAGAAATATTAAAAACCTTAGGGATTTTTTCGATATCGTCATTCCGCTTAAAAGCGAATACGGCAACGGCGTCGTACAAAAGCTGCACATGGATTTATACTCGCCGTTTGAAAAAACGGTATTTATCGACTCCGATTGTCTTTTTTATAAAGATCCGCAGCTTGTCTGGAACAGCTATAATCAGGGTGATTTCAGTATGCGCGGCTGGCGCTATCTGACCGGCTATAGCGAATACGAACAAAAAGACCCGTATCTATTTCTGGATAATGTCGGGGCCACATTGCGAAAACGCGGCCTCTCGCGTTTTCCGCATTTCAATAGCGGGGTTATGGGCTTTGCAAAGAATTCAAAAGTTTTCGAGCTTTCGCGCGAGATTTACCGGGACGCAGGAGGTCTCGGTTTTACAAAGTTTAAAAACGCGCCGTTGGCGGATGAGCCTGTTTTTGCCCTTGCCATGGAGCAATTGAGCGTTGAATTAATGCCTTGGGATAATGTGAACGGGCAGGAGACCGCTATCGGCATGGACGATTGTTACGGCATCAATATCATTGAAGGTAAAAGCAAATTTATAAAGAACGGCGTCGAGGTCGAGCCGGCCGTCATCCATTTTAATTCCGGCGGCATCAACGTCAAATCCTATTTCCGCGATATCTGCCGCCTTGAGGCCCGGCTCCTGAAGTTGCCGATTCCTGCCTATATATGGGCGAACGTTATCTATCGGTCTTTATTGATTAAGTTTCGCAATTTGAAGAATAAACTTAAGTAATCCATTTGCCTGAAAACGGCGCGGCGTCGAAATCGAAATCGGCGCGGTCTTCTCTGCTATCGATCAGATCAATCAAGCGCGCGGATTTTTCGCTGTCGAATTTCCGGGCGTACCGGCAGCTTGTCTGTTTTAAATTGTCCCAGTCGCGCTCATCGAGGACGCTCGGATGTTCGCGCTCGGCTGTCCAGTCGGCATAATGCGACCGGTCGGCAATTTTATTGGTGCCGATATTCTTCACCAGAGTCTGAAAGAAAATCTCGTCACCGCCCCATGTCAAACGAAAACGGTTATAAAATCTTCGGCCTTTGCCTGTTTTCAGGAAAGCGAGAATTTTATGCGCCGTATCGCGGCTCAGGCAAACCCAGTTCGACCCGCGATAGGCGGTATAGCCGGCCAGAAACTTGCGATTTGGCGCGTATCTGTTCAGGATTTGTTTAAACCGCGTCACATAATGCCCGGCCCGTTTCGGCAGCATCGCCAGAAAATCCACGAAATGATAATTGTATAGATTGAATGAAAAAGACGCGCCGTCCGATAATTCGTAATAATTCATAAAGTCGGTGTCGGGCCGCGCCGCATGAAATTCCAGAATTTTTTCCACTCCATGCAGGGGATAATCGCGGCCTGACATGAATTGATACGCATCATAATCGCCATGACCTGCGGCGAATTCTAAAATGTTGAGCATGGATCGGATCTGGCTGAACCCGCCGTGATTGACCTTGATGCGCTTATCCAAAAATACGACATTGCCGCTAATGGCATACTTGAACTCTTCGATATTTTTCTTCGCATCGACATGAATAAAAATCGCCGTATCCGGTGACCGGAGTTTCTCAATCGCGCGCGCCGCCATATCGGGTTTTTCATGCAGCAGGAAAAGATAAGCAATTTTCATTTTTGCGCGTAATCCCGGTAGCTTTTGTAAAGGCCGCGGAAGTAGTAGAATTTCCACCGGGACCAGAAACGGTGCTTGGATCTCGGCATAATGAAGGTCACGGGATAGAAGCAGGCCCAGAAAAAAAGGCGCAGCACGATCTCATATTGAAAAGGAAGGGCGTCCGGTAAAATCCGCTTATGCGGATTGCCCGGAGATATTACGAAGCGGCCATATCCCAGCCGTTCGGCGCGGCGTATCACCCAGTCTTCATTGACGGTTGCGTGTTTGATCGTGTGAACGACGACGGCGTCCGCTGTATAATAAACTTTATGTCCGGCTTCGAATGCCCGCTGCGCGAGTTCGGTGTCTTCGCCCATGGCATAAAATGCGGCGGGGGTCGGCCCGATTTTTTCATTGAAACGAAATCCTTCATCGAAGATTCTTTTCCGGTATGCCATGTTCGGTCCCCATACCATGCCGGGGTCGCAATCGCCGCTTGTTTCCCGCTCATGAATGGCATAAGTCGAGCCGACGGGGATCCACGTTTTTAACTTGGCATCCGGCTCTTTTTCCCATTTGCCGATAATGCGCCCTGTGAAGATATCGTAAGAGGCATTGTTATGCGCTGCCGCGATCATGCTTTCCATCCATCTCTCGTCAAGATCGACATCGTCATCGGTAAACAGGATTAAATCTTGCATAAGATGCGCAAGGGCGGCGTTTAATGCTTTTGATTTTCCCGGCATTGGCACGTCGATAACTTGTACATTGATTTTATCGGCGAAACTTTCGACAACTGCTTTTGTATTGTCCCGGCTGTTATTGTTCATAACGAGTAATCGCCATTGGTCCTTGGGCAAGGTGGATCGGGACAGAGATTCCAGCGTCCTGCCGATGCGGTCTTCGCTGTTATAGGTCGCGATGACGATATCAATTTTCATTTTATCATTGCCTTGTAATAATCTTCGTATCGGCCGATCATGCGGTTGATCGTAAATTTTTCCTCAAAACTTGCGCGGCAATCATGGCGGGATAATTGTGCTGCCTTGTCGAGAGAAGCGGCCAAAGCGTCAATATCGCCCTTTGCAACGGTAACGGCAGTCTTTGCATCCAGGATTTCATCGACCGCGCCGTTTTGATAGGTCGCGACAGGCGTGCCGCAGGCAAGCGCTTCGATATAGGTCAGGCCAAAAGGCTCGTCCCAGTGCGGGGTTGCGATCATGACCGATGCGTCGCCAATTTCTCTATTCAGCGTCGCATGGTCGGCAAGACCGCGATAGCGAATGGTGTCGTGACCGAGCAGGGGCTTGATCTGCCTTTCAAAATATTCCGCATCGTCGCTGCTGCCGAACAGGTCGAGCGTATAGCCGGCCTTGATGGCGGCTTTGATGGCGTCATGCGGCGCTTTATCTTTAGTCAGTCGCCCGTACCATATCGCATGGCGCGGCTTTGCCGTTTTGCTGAATGTCCAGTCGTCTTCTCTAATTCCGTTATGGATGATGGCAGCGTCGGCAAACCGGTCCCATGCTTTCGCGAGATAGATGGATACCGCGATATAGGCGCTGTTTTTCGCTGCGGCTTTCACGCCTTGCAATATCTCGCGGAAAATCGGCGTATGCAAAACGGTGACGAGCGGCGCTTTATAACGGGCGGCATCCTGCAAAGGCTTTGCGGCAATCGCATTATTATGCACGATATCGAAGTCATGCGCGGCGATATAATCCGTGGCTTTCATATATGATTTTCTACTGGCAAGATTGCGCCACAGCCGGAAAAATTTGGCTTTAACGCTTTTTCCGTCAGCCTGTTGAAATCGGCTATGGGAGAAAAGGGAAGTGTCGCGGATTTTAATTAGGGGCAGGGAAGGGTCGGAATCACCGCTTGCGAATAATTTTACGTCATGCCCGCGCTCGGCCATCTCCTTGGTCAGCCACCATGTATGCGCTTCAAGTCCACCCTTAAACGGGCGGGAGATAGGGTGATTGATAGGCGCGATAATGGCGATTTTCATCTCCGCCTCGCAGGAGATGGTTTGAAATCGTCGATAATTCGGTCATAAAGTTTTTCGAGCGCTTCGGTCTGCACCCTGATATCGAATTTTTCCGCGACAAATTCCGGCGCGGCTTTCGCCATGGCGTTGCGTTTATCTGGGTCGTCGATTAAAACCATGATGGCTTTTGCGAATTGGTCGACATTGCCTTCATCGCATAAAATACCGGTAACGCCATTTTCCATGGCTTCCGGCACCCCGCCGGAACTGAAAGCGATGACAGGCAATCCCGCCCACTGGGCTTCCGCCACGACAAGGCCGAAAGCCTCGGTCTGGCCGTTCTCCATGTGCATCGACGTATGGCAGAGAATATCGCTGTTTCTCATCATAACCATCATTTTCGCGTATGAAACCGCACCATGAAATGTGTAATTGTGAAGAAGTTGAGCGGCTTTTTCTTCAAGGCTCTGTTTAAGCGGACCGTCGCCCGCAATCTCAAGGCTGACATGATATCCGGCTTTCTGAACGATAGAGACAGCCTCGATCAGTCTCTCATGGCCTTTGAACGGGACTAAACGTCCGGCGGCAAACAGGCGAAGAGGATCGCCTGCATTGCGCGGTTTTTTGCCTTCTTTGAAAATGCCGAGCGGGATCCCCATATAGTGCACATGGCATTTCTCGGCCGGAAAGCCGAATTCGATGGCGCGTTTTTTCACATATTCGGAAACGCAGATAAAGGCCGAAGCGCGGCTGGCGAGAACATGGCGGTTTCTGGCGTAGAGAAATTGCAGCAGACCGTCTTTCTTGATGGTAATGTCACGTTTTAAGACATCGAAACCGTGCAGCGTGACGATCAAGGGTCTTTTGGCGCGTTCCGCCGGACCGCTGGCCAGCCATCCGCTCGGGCCGAAATGCGCATGCACGATATCGGCGCTTTTGAATATCGTCTGGAAAAACTGGCTTTGTCCGGTCAGCTTGAACAAAGCTTCTTCGATTTTATCCTGAAGGCTGCCGCTCTTGTTTAAAATCAATTCAGGCAATTTTATATCGGCGGATGGATGGGCCTTACGGCAGGCAACAAGTCTGGGCTCGAAGCGACGTAGCGTTTTTGCCTGATGCGCGACGAATATTTCACTCAAAGGCAGGCATTGGTTGAGAAAGATCGCTACTTTGCGCATGATTTATCGCTGGCTTGCAGGTGAGGCGCTGCCCATGATCGCATGGCGCTGCTGAAACGCCCATTCCGCCGCTTCGCCTTTGCCGTGTGTCAACGCACGCATTTGGTAACTCTGTATGAATTTGGTCAGGTCTTTATCGCCAAATCTTTTCTCATTATCCCATGCCGCCTTGATATAGCCGAAGATGGAATAAAGCGTGCCGATGACATAGGGCTTCTGCCTGAAACTGCGGAACGCCGAACTGGCCAGAAAGAATATCGGATGGGTGCCGATCAGGTATTGGCCTTTACCATGACGGATACGGCCTTTATTGATGTTTTTCTGGCTCGAACCCATCGGGCGCAAGTGAATGAATTGCAATTCAGGTTCATCCCAGCTCAGCGCGCGCCATCCGAACCAGCGCGAACGGTGGCAATCATATCCATCCCAGCCGACCTCACTGACAAAACCGCCGATCTGTTCGAAACATTCACGGCGGTAAAATTTCGTCATGCCGACTGACGCTTCATCCCCGCATAACTCGCTGCGGCGTTCGCCGGTTTTACTGTCGATGAAATAGGCCTTGCCGCTGCCCGTGCCCAGCAAAGGGTCCTGATCCATCTTCTGCAAAAGAATTTCGAAATAATGGGGCGGCAGATCGAGATCGACGTCGAATTTACAGACGAAGTCATAGGCAACATCGATTTGATGATAGCCTTCATTGAAAGCCAGAATGACGCCGGGTCCGACATTGCGCTTTGCACTCGCTTCACGGCGCACGATTTTAATGAAGGGCATGGTCGGCAAATAACGCTCCACGATCTCCATGCTGTCATCCGTAGACCCGTCATCGACAATGATCCATTGCACTGGTTTGATCGTCTGGTTTTGAACCGAGATCAGGGTTTTCTCAATATATTTTCCCTCGTCTTTACAGGGGGAGACTAGAACATAGGCTGTTTTCATAGGGTATAGTTTTATTGCCTAAAACCTTGTGATGCAACGCAATAATCGTTAATTTGGCGAATGACTTCGTCCTTGAATACCGACCGCATATTACCTCTGCTCGAAAAAACCGTGCAGGATTCACGCAACTGGAATATCCCGGGAAATCCGGCTGCGGATAAACCCGTGACGCTGAGCTTTTTAAACCAGCATGGCGTGAATACTGCCGTCCGGAATAATGAATTTTACCGTTTTTTGATGGGGAGCGATTACTTGTTACGGGATGGAATAGGGGTAAAGCTCGCGCTGAAACTATTCAGGCTGGGACATGTCGAAAATCTCAACGGCACCGATCTGATTTCAATTCTGGTTCATCATTATTCGGGCCGAAAAATTGCGATCTTCGGGGCGTCGGCGGAAACGATAAATGCCTGCCGTCATCGCCTTGAAAAAGAGGGCGTAACGAATATCGTCGTGATGGAACACGGTTTCCACGAAGATAATTTTTATCTAAGGCTTTGCGAAAATGTCAGGCCGGAAATCGTTATTTTATGCATGGGGATGCCAAGACAGGAAATTCTGGCTGGTAAGCTTGAAAAAATGAAGTTGGCGGGATTGATTGTGTGCGGCGGCGGCTGGGCGGATTTTTATTCAGGGATTAAAGTCCGTGCGCCGGAATGGATGCGAAAATTATCGCTGGAATGGCTGCATCGCTTGATAATGGAGCCCAGACGCCTTGGAAAGCGGTATACTATCGATATTATCTATTATTTTTACCTGCTGGCGCGTGTTTATGCCAGTTCAAGGCTGACGAGATAATATCGTCGATATTCGTATATTGCGGCTCCCAGTTTAAAAGCTCTTTCGCTTTTCTGTTATCGGCGACCAGTCTTGCCGGATCGCCCACGCGGCGTGGGTGGAAACTATGCGGGACGGCATGACCAAGTTTTTCAAAAGACGCGATGATTTCCTTAACGGATATTCCCTTGCTATTGCCGAGATTGCAAATAAAAGGATCGGCCCCGCTCAGTAGCTTATTCACCGCAAGAACATGTGCCGACGCAAGGTCCATGACATGAACGTAATCGCGAATGGCGGTGCCATCAGGTGTCGGGTAATCGTCACCGTAGATTTGCAATGGCGGGATATTCCCAAAGGAAGCAAGACAGGCGCGGGGAATAAGATGGGTTTCAGGATCATGCGCTTCGCCGATATCGCCGTCGAGCGATGCACCACAGGCATTGAAATAGCGCAAGACGCCATAGGCGGGCCCGCCGGTTTTGTAAAAATCTTTAAGCAATTCCTCGAAGAAAAGTTTTGATCTTCCATAAGGATTTTTTGGGATGGTATCTTCACTTTCTGAAATAAGCGTAGTTTGCTCGCCGCCATATACTGCCGCCGTCGATGAAAAAACGAAACTCTTGATCCCGTTTTCTTTCAGGCATCTCATAAATGGAATTTTTCGGGCGACATTATTTTCGTAGTATTTGAGTGGATCCGAAACGGATTCTCCAACTTCGATGGAGCCGGACAGATCGATGACAGCCTTAATACGATATTTTTTTATTGCTTCTGAGACGGCATCAATATCATCTACGGAAGCTTCAATCAGATCGCCCCATTTGACGAAGTCGCGATGGCCTGCCGATAAATTGTCCAGAACAACCGGTTTATATCCGTTAGCGGAAAGCGCTTTGCAGACATGGGAGCCGATATAACCGGCTCCTCCCGCAACTAGAATTGATGTATCCATGCGAGGCTTAATATACAAGCCCGGACCAAAAAACAAACCCTAAAACGTCAGGGTTTTACGCCCAGCGCCCATGTATTGACCAAAGCTGACATCCTTGTGACCATGCCGCTTGCCGGATGAACGGAATCCGCTGTGGGGAAATTCACGGCTCCATTCGTATACCATTTACCCGGATTGGCCGGATCATCCGTGACCGCTGCGATATCGATGATATCGTCGACCAGCCCGTTGCTCGGTAGCGTGCGCAGCCATGCATTATACTGATCCCGCTTTCCGCCTGGGACAAAAGCCGCTTTATGCGTCTGTCCTGCCGCATCGATCCAGCCATTGCTACTGGTTGTGGAAGGGCAAAGGGTCACAACCGTCACATGGAGCGGCTTGCCATAGGGACCGATTGTTCTTTTCAGTTCGTTTAGTATGGATGTGATGTCCGCCTGCATTTGTGCCACCGTTCCGGCACTTAGATCGTTATAGCCGGTTTCCAATATCGCATGTGTGCAGTATTGCCAGATATCGCGGGATTTCGGATAATATTGCAGTTTCTGGCTGGATAATCTGATGCCCGGAACGGCTTGGAAATGCCAGGGAAGGGGGTATCCGTTCACGTTGGCCAATCCTCGGGCGATGAAACCGTTATTACCGTAAGCATCGGCAGCGGCATCGCCCACGCCTGCCGCGATGGAATCGCCGATTACAAGGATTGAAGGCATCGGATTTTTGGGAATACCGATAATCGCTGGAACATGATGGCGGCAAAAGGAAGTTATGCCGCTAGCTGGCGTCGTTAAAGCGCCGGTATTGGCAACTTGTGAGGTATCTGCTGGCGAAAGCACGTTAGAGGCGCCATACATCGGCCGCGCGGAATTGGGAAACTTACCTGCGGCATCTGCAATCACGATATTCTGGCGGCTGTAAATAGTCGATCCTGCCGCAACGCCCATGATTAGAGGATCGGATAAAGTCAAAGGATTGCCGTTTTCGATAGCGGCGCTTTTTTCGCCTCTGAAAAATACCTGTCTGGTCATTGCGGGAGAGGCCGTTTCAATCCCTGCTTCCCAGACAAATGAATTACCGAGATCTTTTTCCGGCGCGTTGGTATCGAATTCAGTCCAGTATCCGACCATGCCGATCTGGATATGGCTTACATCCTGCGGCCCGACTATGTGACCCTGACGAACCTGTTGTTGTATATCCGCCCGCCCGCCGGTATTACCGGCACGTATACCGGCTGGAAGCTGGGTCTGCGTGCAGATTATCTGTGGCTTACGCACAGCCATTGTCGTTCTTATTTCACTGACGCTGGCTTTATAATCGCTATCCGTCGACGGACGTACGATATAGGCAATATCTGAATCGTTTAAACCTCCCGCGGTTGAAATGCCGGGGAGGTTTTCCAAAGTCGTATCTGTCATTTATGTTCCTATGTCTTGGCTAAGTTTAAAAATCCATTCCCGGTTGCCCGCAGTAAAAAACCGCCTGAGGCAAATCTAAGGGAAGGCATGTGAAGTGAAGCGGCAGCAACGCGCCGAAGGCCGAGTATTAGCATATTTTAGTTTTCCGCTTTTAATATGAGATTATGTGCCGCTCGTTAAGAGTTATGGCCGAGAAATAAGAGACGTAATGCGACCCTTGATTAGCGTCACATTACCAAACAAGCTCAAAAAAGGCAAGGAAAATATTCCTTTCTAGAAGCTTGAATTTAATGTAGCATGTAAATCAGCAAGATGGTTAGAGAGGTCGGTAAAACTCGCTCCGTAGCTACTCTGACTAGTTGCCCCAATCGAATGGTTTTCATTGCCGTAAAAGATATTATGCTGATCGCTTTCCAGTACATCTTCGAGTTTTGGCCAAGTTTTTTCAACCACGACAGGTTTTGACAAAAGGCTTTCCGGCACGTCCGCGCTGGTAAAAGTAGCTGTTGCGTTCGAGCTGAAGAACATCGCGTTGCTTTCTTTCTTCAGATAAAAAATGTCCTGTGTCAGATCGGCTGATTTTAAGTTCAGCGCAGTACCATCCAGCGAAACAGAATGCACATATAAGTTTCTGTCGCCGACACCGGGCTTATTTTTATCGTTATCAAATCTAATACCGAAACTATCGCCAGCAATGAAAGAAGGAATTTCAAAAGTCAGGGTTTGTTTTCCGCCGACAGCTTTCAAAGCCGTTACTTCCTGTTGAGCGACAACTACGCCATTTACCAATAGCTTTAAGATTGGAGCACCGTCAAACTGTGAACCTGAGGCGACAATTGTAATTGTCTTTGGCGGAGGCAAAAGAACAGCAGGTTTAGCGGCAATCGTTTCTGGCACATGAATGTTATTTTCGCTTGTCAGGCCAGATGTATTGCTTCCTGCTGCATAAACAAAATTTCCTGGCTTATCGGATGTATTGTTTTCAAACGATCCGCTCGCGATATTTACGCCATTGAGGGCAAGAGGGGCTTTCGTCCAGTCATGAAACTCGTTACCTGAAATCTCGAGATTGTTGACCGTCATATTCCCGGCAGTTGTGTTTTTCCCGTCAATATTGATATCGCGGTTTGCATTGTAGAACTGATTGTTATTAATATCGATATTCTTTACGTTATCGCCGGTTGCCTGATCGATAATCATGACATTCGAAGACCATGAATATTTCGTGTGATCCTTTACGACGTTGTCTTCAACGACCACATTATTAGCGGACAGGCTCATGCCGAAACTCCCGCCTTGCATGTAATTGTCATGCGCATAAAGCCCGTCGCCTTGGTAAACCAGGTTGCCCTTGGTCGTATTCGACGCTTCGTCGATAGTCAGTATATTGCCGGCAATCAGGGTATTGTTTCCAACGATCTGAATGTTATCGGCATTCGCACCCGTCACGTTTAAGAACTCGCTATTGACGATGGCAACGTTATTCATGGATGTCATATATATTCCATCGCCATGGGAATTTGTAACTGTATTGTTCTGGAACAAAATATTTGAAGATTTTGTCCAGTTAAGCGAGCCAAGATTATTGCTTCCGCCGACATTGTCGAATGTGACATTTCGAATAACCCAGTTATTGGCGTTCCACCCATACATGCCTACGCCCGATGTCTGAAATTCTATATTTTCAACGATAAAATAATTTGAATTGGTTGCCGTGATACCTTGTCCGGTATCGGAGCTTAAGATAGGCGCATCGCCTGCACCATAGGCCGAGATGGTAATCGGCATAGTCGCTGTACCGTAAACTTTATTGAATGTTAATGTCTGATCGAAATCCGATCCGCGTTCGAGCAGGATGGTATCTCCCGCCTTAATTTTCCCTGACAGCTTTGAAAAGCTATTCCATGCCTGATCTGCTGTTGTACCGCTGTTTGTATCGCTCCCCGATTTTGAACTTAGGTAGTATATTGTCATTGATTAACCCTTCTGGTTGAACCAGAAGAGAATATCAGTGACCTCTAAAATAGATGTAAATTATGTAAAGGATTTTATCTATCCGAATCAGCTAATGAATCCGGAATATAAAAGAATTAAAACAAGAATACCGACTACAATACGATAGTAACCAAATGGCTTAAAGCCATGCTTGCCCACGAAGTTAATCATCCAATTGACGACAATTAATGCTGAAAAGAAAGCGGCGATAGTACCGATGGCAAAATAGGGGAGGTCGGCCGAGCTTATAATTTCCCAATTCTGATACATATCGAACGCTGCCGCGCCGAAAATTGTTGGCATGGCGAGAAAGAACGAGAATTCGGCGGCTGTTCTCATTTCAACACCTAAAAGTCTTGCCCCTACAATTGAGGCACCGGCGCGGGAAATTCCTGGAATAAGGGCAGCCACTTGGCATAAACCAACGCCGAGTGCCGTTTTTAAAGACATCGATTCCATGTTTGTTATCAGAGGTGGCTTGGCGAGGCGTTCGGCAAAAAGCATAAAGATGCCGCCAACTATCAATCCTGTCGCCACAATCCATGGTGAGAATAGGACTTCCTTGATAAAACCATGAAGCAAGGCTCCGGCTATGGCGGCAGGCAAAAAGGCGATAAGAATTTTGGCGGCCAGAAGTTGTTCATCACGATCGCTGGGCAATCCTGCAATCATTCTGATGATGCGCATTCGGCGCGCCCATATAACAGCAAGGATTGCACCGACTTGGATAAAGACATCGAAAACGCCGGCGGTTTCATGATGGCGCCCCAAAAGGGATTCGGTAATAATTAAATGCCCCGTTGATGAAACCGGAATGAATTCAGTCAGGCCTTCGACGATGCCAAGAATAATACTTTCAATTATATTTTCGAACATTTGATCCTTGCCGGTTTGCAGGCCGGATAATGGAGATTACGGCCCGATTTTGCAAGGCTGGACTTTAATTATCTATTCTCAAATAAACGGCGCATGCTTGTCCTGCTGTGCTGTTTTCATTGTAAGTTCCTGTCGAGCCATTTCTGTCCGTGCATGCATCGGCTCCGCCGACATGTGCCGCGCCGGCGCCCGAAGCGCGGACTATACCCGTTAAAGGTGAGCCGTCATCCATCTTGCGGTCTATCGAGGCTGCAGCGTTTGTCGATAAAACGGTTGCGTTAGGGCCTTCGAGTTCATTGCAGTTGACCGGGCAGTCATGGATTCGAATGATCCTGCCGCTAAAGGAAGTATCGTCGGATCCGGCGCCTGTGCCGACATTCTCGGCTACCGTATAGCCGCCGCCAAAAGGACCAGCAGGAAAGGTTTGTCCCCAATCCATGACGTTAGCTCCGGGATTAATGCCACCGATAAGATCTGCCATGGCTAAATGTTTCCAAAATTGAGTGTTTTCCGAAGCGATGGTTTTATTTTGAAAATAATGCCAGGCATCAAGCTCTTCAGTGCCGATTTTCAAATTACCGTTGCCATCGTTGCAATTGTTTGCCGCGGTACAGTTTGGAATCAATGTCGTTGCGGAGGTGATATCACCAGGCAGGCTTTTGTAGCTATCTTGGAAAGTATTGATTGCCGCCTGGAAGCTTTTTAAATCTTTGATAGTTCGCGCGACCTTGGAATTATTAATCAGTTCCTGACCTTTAAGGACACCGCCAATCAAAAGGCCAATAATGATCATGACGATAGAAAGCTCGACAAGTGTGAAACCGTTTTTCTTATTCAAAAGAAGTCCCCAATAATTATAAATTTATATCAGGCTTACCGTAACAAATTTAGATAGATAGATAAAATGAAAAAGGACGCAATGAAGCGTCCTTTTTGATTCAATTTTAGGAAGGAATTAAGCCGCTTTTTTGGATGGCAATTCCGCAGCCTGATTAACGCCGCTTTCGGCCATTTGAGTCAGCGCTACATCTGTTTTCTTTTCCTGATCAAGGATGGAAGTTAAAAGTTTTGCCTGTTGCTTATAGCCAAGCTCGTTGGCCCAGCATACAAGCGTTCCATAGGTTGCGATTTCATAATGCTCGACTTTTTGGGCGGCGGCGATCATACCAGCTGTCATGACGGCATCCTGACCTTCAAAATCGGACATCAGCTCTTCGGCTTCTTCGATAATACCCAGAATAGCAGGGCATTTTTTACCTTTGATTTTAATGTCCAGCGATGTCATCACCTGCTCAAGCTTTTCGATCTGGGTTGCGGTTTCTTCCTGATGTTTCTGAAAAGCTGCGGATGCTTTTGCATCAGGAGCTTTTTTGACCATTTTGCCAAGGGCTTTATAGATTTTGCCTTCCGCAAAATAAATGTCATGAAGTTGCTCTTCAAAAAGATCCGCAAGGGTTTTTTCTTTTGATTTTGCCATTTTTAGCACCTTTGATTGGTTGTTGAGGGTCCACAACTAATCAAGAAAAACTGATTTGGTTCCTGTTATTTAAGGAACCATGTCCTGGGGTCTCGACGCATAGGCGACTTCGGGAAAGTCGCGTTCGTCGATAATTTCAGATTTCTCAACTGAAGGAGGAGGATCTTTGGCTAAGGCAAAATTCTTCGGAAGATAACTCTGAGCTATGGACGATTGAGTTGGGGGCGACCATAATTCTATTTTAGCGTGCATGTGAAACTTTCCTGTTGGTTATCATGTTTTGGGGCGGGCAGTGGGCTGCCTTCTAGGTCTTCGATGCAAATACCGCATTGTTTCTTCCGGCCACTCAGATATTCTAAAACCGTTTCCCAGTCTTTCTCCCATGAAGGGTCGTAGGCAGGATGATTTAGCCGGTTCTCGACTTGCTTTTGAAATATTACACGGCAGATGCAAACATAACCCATGCCTATTTATACGGAAAACCCTGAAATCCTGTCAAGAAACAGGGGCTCAGAGCGAAGTTATTGACAGAAAGCCTTGATTTATCTATAAGACGCCATTCCTGCAAAGACGGAAACGTCGTTGAACTGGCAATTAAGCCAAACTCAATCCCATCCGGGGACGCGGGACAACAATAAAAAGAAAGAGAAGTAAAATGGCCGGTAAACGCCTGTCTGCAAAACATAAAATTGATCGTCGCCTTGGTTGTAACCTTTGGGGCCGTCAGAAATCTCCTTACAACACACGTCAAACTGGACCAGGTATGCACGGCGCACAGCGCGGCAAGCCAACCGATTACGGTATCCAGCTTCGCGCGAAACAAAAGCTGAAAGGTTACTACGGTAACATTGGCGAAAAACAATTCCTGAAATATTACCATGAAGCGCTTCGCATGCGTGGCGATACAGGTCAAAACCTGATCGGTCTTCTTGAGCGTCGTCTGGATGCGGTTGTCTACCGCGCAAAATTCGTATCGACAGTTTTCGCGGCTCGCCAATTCGTTAGCCACTGTCACGTGACCGTAAACGGCAAATCCGTTAACATTCCTTCTTACCTCGTTAAAGACGGCGATGTCATCGAAGTAAAGGAAAAGTCCAGACAATTAGCGGTTGTTATTGCGGCTGGTGAGTCTGCTGAGCGCGATACGCCTGATTACATCACTGTAGACGGTACAAAGGCGACTTACCTGCGTGCGCCGAAATTGGAAGATGTCCCATATCCCGTTCACATGGAACCGAATTTGGTCGTCGAATTCTATTCTCGTTAATTAGAGATCTTCAAGAAAATTACAAAAAGTCGCTCATTTGGGCGGCTTTTTTATTTAAGGTTTTTTCCTAACAGAGCTGAAATAACGCCATGGAAAGTTTTTACTTCTTGATCTGTAGGCGCGCCACGACTTAAAAAATTCCTTATATTTCTGATCATTGTCTCTTTCATTTCAGGTGATTTAAAAAAGCGCCTTGTTTCCAGTTCCATCTCAAGTCTTTCCAATAAGTCATTGAAGTCTTTTGCTTTTGCTGGAAAGCTTTTGCCTGTTGGGAGTCTATATTCTTCATATTCTGCTAACGAATAAAATTCATACGCAATGAGAAGGGCCGCTTGGCCTAAATTAAGAGAATTGAAATCAGGATTAAGTGGAATTGAGATGTGGTCATGGCAAAGTGCAATTTCTTCGTTATTAAGACCGGTTCTTTCTCTTCCAAATAAAACAGCTACTTGCTGTCCATTGTTAATTCGTTGTCTCATATCCGAAACGGCTCTGCGGGCAGTCAAGACAGGCTTGACCATGTCTCTAATATCGGCGGCGGTAGCATAAACATAGTGGCAATCGGCTATGGCTTCCCGCACAGTATCGAAAACTTTTACAGGGCTAATCAAGTCGAGTGCCCCGGCTGACATCGCATTTGCTCTTTCATTCGGCCAGCCATCACGGGGATTAACAATTCTCATATCGCGAAAGCCGCAATTGAGCATAGCCCGTGTACAAGCTCCTATATTTTCGCCCATTTGAGGCTCTACTAAGATGAAAAGCGGGGTGTTTGGGAGACTCATCGATAAAATTTGATTATAATTTTCATAAAAATTTGCTTTTTACTTATTTTTAAGGTAGCATGCTTCCACACTCAATAAACGAGGATGACCATGATGGCAACGATGTTTAAAAATTATGAGTTACCTAAATCTCCATCCCCGCATTTCGATATTTTCGCGGCATTCGAAAAATTGGATACCAATCGCAAATTGGCGCTGGTTGATCAGCTTTTTCATTCCGGTAATCATGCCTATTTCAATATGATCCAAAAATTCTGGCCGGATGCTAATGAAATGGATTCCGCAAAGCTTGAAAGGCTACTTCGAGCCCGCATTGAGCGCACTCTTCAGGCACAATAATAGTATTTCCTCCTGACATGATATGAAAGACCCGGCAATAGCCGGGTTTTTTATATTAAGCTGCTTTTTTCTGAAGCCGTTCCTTGGCTTTTTCCGCCCCGATCAGGGGTAAAAGATCGCGTAGTTCAGGACCGTGATCCATACCTGTAAGGGCTTTGCGTAAAGGCATGAAAAGCTCTTTGCCTTTTTTACCTGTCGCCTCTTTGATCGAATCCGTCCATGTTTTCCATGTTTCGGTTGTCCATGGCTCGGCAGGCATAAGCTCTACAGCTTGTATAGCAAAGGCATCATCTTCTACGACAGGCGTGACTGGGCCTTTCGCGACCTGCCACCAGTCTTTGATTTCTCGGAAAAGGTTTAAATTCGCCCGGACTGAATTCCAAAAATTCTCGTCCAGTTCTTCAAGGCCCATATCTTTAAGCCGGTCTTGCACCTTTTCGTAGGGCATTTCATGAATGATTTTCGCATTCAATCGCTCCAGCTCATCTGTATCGAATTTAGGCGTACCGCGTCCGAATTTGGAAAAATCAAAAGATTCTATCAAAGGCTCGTAACTTGTAAACGGTTCGATGGGGTCGGATGTACCAAGCCGTGCCATTAGGCTCGGAATTGCCATGGCTTCAAGGCCTTCTTCATCGCGCAGGTCAAAAACGCTTATAGAGCCCATGCGTTTGGACAATTTCCCGCCTTGCGGATCGGAGAGAAGTGACAGGTGAGCGAATTGTGGCGGGGTATAGCCCAAAGCTTCAAACATCTGGATATGGGATGCTGTATTTGTGACATGGTCTTCGCCACGCACGATATGCGTAATGTTAAAATCCATATCGTCGATAACGGAGCACAGGTGATAAAGTGGTGTACCATCTTCGCGAATTAAAACCGGATCGGATAGGCCGGCGCCGTCGAATTCGACATCGCCGCGAACCAGATCATGCCAGTTGATTTTGGTCGGGTTCATTTTGAAGCGCCAATGCGGTTTACGCCCTTCGTCCTCGTATTTCTTTTTTTGCTCTTCCGTCAGGTTTAAAGAAGCGCGGTCATAAATAGGCGGCTGGCCTTGCGATAGCTGTGCCTTGCGTTTCAGGCCTAATTCATCCGGCGTTTCATAACAGGCATATAAACGTCCATCTTTTTTCAGTTGTTCAATGATGACGTTGTACCGGTCAAGACGTTTGCTCTGCCAGGCTTCTTCATCCCAGTCGAGGCCTAGCCATGCCAGGCTTTCCCGGATCGCGTCTTCATATTCTTTCTTTGAACGTTCTAGATCGGTATCATCGATACGTAAAAGATAATGCCCTTTATTTTTCTTGGCAAAAAGCCATGTGATTAGGGCTGTGCGGACATTACCGACATGCAGCATGCCGGTAGGAGAGGGAGCAAAGCGAACGCGAACTGTCATAAGTGGCTTTCTATAGAGTTAATCAGGATTTTTCAATGTAACCGTTGACAATAGGATAACGACGATCGCGCCCAAATGCGCGGGAACTGAGTTTCGGGCCAGGTGCTGCCTGACGGCGTTTATATTCGGCGCGGTCAACCAATCGATTAACCTTGCGAACAGTGACCGGATCATGGCCGCGAGCTATCATATCTTCTACACCTAAATCGTCTTCGATCATACTTATCAGAATTTCATCGAGAATATCGTAAGGCGGGAGGGAGTCTTGGTCTTTTTGTCCTGGTTTCAATTCCGCTGTCGGTTCTTTTGTCAGGATACGCTCGTTGATAACTTCGCCCTCAGGTCCTAGCGCATCGACAGGTTTTGCCGCATTGCGCCATGTGGCAAGGTTGTAAACCTGAGTCTTATATAAATCCTTTAATGGATTAAAGCCGCCGCACATATCACCGTAGAGCGTTGCATACCCAACCGCAACTTCACTTTTGTTTCCGGTTGTCAAAACCATAGCGCCATTTTGGTTCGACATGGACATCAAAATCGTGCCGCGAATGCGTGACTGCAGGTTTTCATGCGCCAGACCGGATAATCCCGGCAGAGAAGTTTCAAAACCTTTCATTACCGGTTCAATGGAAACCGTCTCGAAATTGACGCCAAGTTTGCGAGCGCAATCTGTTGCGTCGGAAATACTTTCTTCAGAAGTATAAGGTGAGGGCATCATCACGCATTTTACATTGGCAGATCCCAGAGCATCTGTTGAGATTGCGGCGACGAGTGCGCTATCTATACCGCCTGACATACCAATCAGCACGTTATTCATGCCACTTTTGCGCACATAGTCGCGAGTGGCAAGCATGGCCGCCTGATATAAAGATTCTGTTTCCGGGTGAATAGGATGCATGTCTTCTGTGGCAATCAGCCAGTTACCGTTGGCACGCCGTTCGACGAGGGTCAGATCCTGAAACTCTTCTACAAATTCTTCGCATTGAAGGATGACTTGGCCGGTTTCGTTCATCATAAAGCTCGCACCGTCGAAGATCAGTTCATCCTGTCCGCCGAACTGGTTGACATAGATAAGCGGAAGACCTGTTTTTGTCGCCCGTAATCTTGCATGCTGGTAACGAATGTCATGTTTATGGCCATCATAAGGACTGGCATTGGTGACGATAAGTATATCCGCCCCTTTGGCTTTTAAGTTATCGGCAACTTCCGGATACCACATGTCTTCACAGATCATGACACCGAGTTTCAATCCCATAAAAGACATAGGCTCCGGTAAAGGGCCGGGCTTGAAATAACGGTGTTCGTCGAATATGCCGTAATTGGGCAAATCATGCTTGGTCTGAGTTGCCAGAATATAACCCTGATGAATTAAATGAACAGCATTATAAAGGCATTTATTTTCCCGGTTCCATGAAGGTGCCGTAATAAGCATGGCAGCGGCGCGTCCGCGGCTTTCGTCAACTAAAGTCTCAATGACTTGATCGACTTCCTTTAAAAATGACTGCTTTAGTAGAAGGTCTTCAGGTGGATAACCTGTCACGACCAATTCCGGAAAGACGATCAGGTTTGTATGCTTCGGCGCTTCGTCACGTACGCGACGGATCAAATCAAGGTTGCCTTGAAGATCTCCGATTTTTGTATTGATCTGTGCGATAGTTATGACGAAGGGCTTATCCATTGTTACTCCGCCGCTTGTAAAAGATTAAGCTTTTTATCCTTACGAATGGCTTTCAATTCATCTGCAACGAGGAAAGCTAGTTCGACGGCCTGTGCTGCGTTCAGACGAGGGTCGCAGAATGTATGGTAACGATCAGCCAGATTTTCTTCCGTTACTTCGGAAAGCCCGCCAACACATTCGGTTACATTCTGCCCGGTCATTTCGGTGTGAATACCCCCCGGGATTGTGCCTTCGGTTTTATGAACGGTGAAGAAGTCGCGTACTTCGCTCATGATATCGTCGAAGCGGCGGGTTTTATAGCCTGTCGAGGATTTCATCGTGTTGCCGTGCATCGGATCGGAAACCCATGTAACGATACGGCCTTCGCGTTTTACTGCTTGCACCAAAGGTGTCAGCTTATCAATCACATGTCCAGCACCCATACGCGCGATCAAAGTCAACCGGCCCGGTTCGTTTTCCGGATTGAGGCGATCAATCTGGCGAATAAGCGTATCGGCATCAAGATTAGGAGGGCATTTCAAACCGAGAGGGTTTTTGATACCGCGAACGAATTCGATCTGGGCATGATCGTCCTGATTGGTTCGTGCGCCGATCCAAAGGAAATGAGCGGATGTGTCATACCAATCGCCGCTGGTACTATCGATGCGGGTCATCGCCTGCTCATAAGGAAGAAGCAAAGCCTCATGACATGTGTAGAAATCAGTTTGCTTCAACATGTGCGGAACGGTTTGCTTTGTAAAACCGCATGCCGTCATGAAATCAAGAGCTTGTTCGATTTGGTTGGCCAATTTCTGGTAACGCTCGGTTGTTTCATTCTGCTGGATGAATTCCAAATTCCATTTATTAATGGAATGAAGATCTGCATAACCGCCTGTTGCAAAAGCGCGTAGCAAATTGAGCGTTGCGGCAGACTGGTTATAAGCCCGTAGCATTCTCCAAGGATTAGGTTCGCGGCTTTCTGCGTTGAAATCATATCCATTGATAATATCGCCGCGATAAACAGGCAGGGTTTTGCCATCAATGGTTTCTGTGCCTTCGGAGCGCGGCTTGGCGAATTGTCCCGCCATGCGTCCCATTTTGACAACCGGGATCGATCCGGCAAATGTCATGACGACCGACATCTGCAAAAGAACGCGGAACGTATCGCGAATTTTGTTCGCGCCAAATTCGGAAAAGCTTTCGGCGCAATCGCCGCCCTGCAATACAAACGAATTACCAAGCGCTGCATCGGCTAGTTGAGCTTTAAGCGCCCGTGCTTCACCGGCGAAAACCAGCGGCGGCATTTTGGCGAGATCTTTCTCGGCTGCCGCTAAGGCGCTTTCATCCGAGTAAGTGGGCAATTGCTTGGCTGGCTTGAGGCGCCAGCTATCCGGAGACCATTTTTCTTTCATGATTTCAAAGAATTAGGCCATTTATCCTCGTTTCGCAAGTGTTTCCGGCGAATGCAGTACTGCTCTGGCATGTAAAAAGATGAATTCTTCTGCCGTCGTCGGATGAACCGGTAAAGTGGAGTCAAAATTAGCCTTGGTCGCCCCGGCGTTCAGCGCAATTCCGGCCATTTGGATCAATTCCCCGGCGCCCGGTCCAGCCATATGAACGCCCAAAACTTTATCTGTATTTGCGCAGACAATCAGCTTGATAAGAACTTTGGACTCCAACCCGGTGATCGTATGTCGAAGGGGACGGAAGGTTGATTTATAAACGATATGGGCAATGTTCTTTTTTGCGGCCTGCTGCTCGGTCAATCCGATAGTGCCGATTTCAGGTTTTGAAAAAACAGCGGTCGGTATCAGATCGAAATTCGTGTAGCGAACTTTAGCCTTAAAAAGAGTATCCGCAAGAGCATGGCCCTGGGCGATGGCAACAGGAGTTAATTGCGGCGAACTTGTAACGTCACCGATGGCATAGATATGAGACTGGGACGTGACATATTCATTACTGATTTTAATATGCCCTTTATCGTCCAATTCAATGCCAGCTTTATCCAGATCTAATCCATCTATATGCGGGGTGCGGCCAGTCGCTGCCATCACCAAATCCGTGGAAACAGTTTCCCCATCATCAAAGATAACTGAATTTTTCGTGATCTCTATGACTTTTTTATTCATTAGAAAAGTGATGCCTTGCTTCCTCATCTCGTCAAGCAAGTGGTCCTGAATATCGATATCGAAGCCTTTCAGCAAGAATTCGCCGCGATGGACGATGGTTACGTCACAACCGATACCGTGCAAAATATGCGCGAATTCCAGCGCGATATATCCGGCGCCCAAGATAAGGATATTCTTTGGAAGTTCTGCGAGCGCGAACATATCGTCGGACGTCATGGCGAATTCCGCGCCTTTGATATCAGGTTTTTGCGGCTTGCCGCCAACCGCGATTAAAATACGTTCGGCTGTAATTTCTTTATCGCCGATTTGAATTGTATTTTTGTCTTTGAAAGAGGCGAAGCCTTCGAATATCTCGACTTTGTTGATGTTCAGAATGTTGCGGTAAATGCCGCTCAGACGCGAAATTTCCTTATCCTTATTTTCTTTTAAAGTCTTCCATTCAAATCGGGAGGATGAAGACCAGCCGTAATTTTTAGCTTCTGCCATATCCGTGCCGTAATCGGCGGCGTATGAAAAGATTTTTTTCGGGATGCAACCAACATTGACACATGTCCCGCCGAAATGAGTAGCCTCGGCAATGCCGACTTTTGCCCCAAGTGAGGCAGCGATACGAGCGGAGCGAACGCCGCCAGAACCTGCGCCAATCACGAAATAATCGAAATCATAAGCCATCTTTATTTTTCCATCTGTTATGCAGCCATAACCATTGTCCGGGTCGGTCGGTAATCCATGCTTCCAGCATTATATGTGCTTCGGTGATGACATCTTCAACCGTACGGCCGTTTATATTCATGGCTGGAAAAACAGTGATGTGAAAATTCGCGCCTTTGATCCGCTCGATGCGTGCCGGATGAAGAGGACAATCAAATTTTTGAGCCAGCTGGATAAACGCCGGACTGGTCATCGCTATGCGCCCAAAAAAAAGTGCGGCCAGACCCTGATTGTATTTCTGATCTATCAAAATGCCTATATGACGCTTGGCTTTTAATGCAGCCATAACGTCACGCATGCCCTTTGAAGATTTAGGATAAGTCTTGATTTTTTCTCCCATACTACGGGATTCCTGAAGGATATCTTCGATATAAGGATTGTTCGGGGCGCGATAAATCAAATCAAGATGCATGCCGAGGAAGTAAGCATACGCTGCAGGAAGTTCCCAATTCGCCAGATGCCCGGTGAACAAAATACTTGGGCCGCCTGATTTAACGATATTTTTTATATACTCATCGCCAGTGGATGTAATGCGCTCGGCAGCGATTTTTTCAAGATGCGGATACTCGGCAAAAGTACGCCCGAGATTATCCCACATGTCATAAATGATCTGTTTACATTCATCCTCTTTTTTATCAGGCAGTGCGGCTTTAATATTTCGCAATGCTTTACGGTTTACTGATAATTTGGGGCCGATGGACCGGGCAATAAATCCGCCTAAATCGGATGCATTATCGATGGATAAACGTCTGAATAATCCGAACAGGGCTGAAACGAATATACCTTCTACGGCATAGCGAAAGGATTTCATGATCCTAGTTTGCCTTTAATAAAGGCGACAATCGCTTCGGCCTCATGAAAAACGATTTCGACAGGTAAAACATCGACAAATTGCTTGCGGAAAAAATCGGGCAGGCGGGCAAAATCCTTCTCGGTGGTAATCAGTCTCGCATTTCTCTTTTCTGCAAGATTGCCGAGATCTACGATGTCCCTAGGTGTATAGCTGTGATGGTCGCCGAAAGACTTAAAATCGATGATATTCAACCCTTCATTTCTAAGAGAGGTTTCAAATTTCTGCGGAAAGCCGATGCCGCAAAACGCGATATAGGGCTGTTGCTTGGATAGATGAAAGTCGCTTTTTACTTTTAAAGTTGCATGAAAGACAGGTTTTCCGGATGGTAATTTTGACATTAAATCCTGTTTATCCGTGCCGATAAGAATGAAAGCATCCGTCAGGGCATATCCGTCTTCCAAAGGCTGGCGAAGAGGGCCTTGTGGGACCACGGCCTCGTTACCAAAGCCCATCCTTCCATCGACAACGCAAAAAGTAATATCCTTAGAAAGGGAATAATTTTGCATCCCATCATCCATAAGGATAAGGTCGGCTTCCAGATTTTGTGCCAGAATTCCTCCGGCGTAACGGTTTTTCGATACGATGGTCGGGGCATACCGGGATAGCAAAAGCGCTTCATCGCCCCAAAGGGCAGGGTCATGCGTATCGTCAACGCGTTCCGGCCCTGATATTTTTCCGCGATATCCACGTGTCAGGAAAAATGGAGACAAAGATATTTTTGAAGACTGAATAAGTTGCAAAAGAGCTATCGCAGTTGGTGTTTTACCACTGCCGCCCGAGACGATATTACCGATACATATAACAGGAATGGCAAGCTTTTGTGGGGTCGACCTTGCCCGATGACGGCGGCCGAGTTTTGTATACATATCGGCAAGCGGCGATAATATCGCTTCTAGGCCGGATGTTTTTTTGTACCAGAAGCCGGGAGTTTTCATGATGCGACTTTCGGGGCGGGAAGGTGAGCTTCGAGAAATACAGGTTCAAGTTCATAGAGAACCTTCCCCAATACATTTGCTTTGGCTGAGGCAAATTCAAATCCCACGCTTTGCAGATTCGCCAGTTTAGCGGGATCTAGTAAAAGGTCTTTGACAATAAAAGCGAGATCGTTTTTTTCGGCAACGGATAACGATGCGCCAGCCTTGTCCATTTCATCATATAACTCTTTTGAATTCTGGACGGATGGACCATGTAATGCCGCGCAACCTAAAAGAGCCGGTTCAATGGGATTATGCCCGCCGCCGCCGTCATGACTGAAGCTCCTGCCAACAACTGCAAGCGGCGCGATTTTATATAGAAGGCCTAGTTCTCCCATGGTGTCGCAAATATAGACCTGATCGGACGAAGATGGCAGTTTTTTATCGTTTCCACGCAAAACAGGTTTCAGACCTTTGGACTCAACCGTCTTCACTATGTCATCACGCCTGTCAGGATGGCGTGGCGCTATAATGGTTATGAGACCGGGAAAATGTCTGTTCAACTCTTTATGAACGTCACAAGCCAGTTCTTCCTCTCCGGCATGAGAGCTGGCATAAAGCCAGACTGGACGATCTGCGATAGCATTCTTTAATCTGTCAAAATCGGCCTCATCGACGGAGAGTGGTTTTGCTGCGTATTTGATATTGTCAGTGACAACCACACTATGGGGCGTAAATTGAGCATAGAATTCCGCATCCTGTTTGCTTTGCGCCAAGATGACAAGGAAGGAAGACAAAAGATTGCGGGCAAATTCCGGAGCACGTTTCCAATTGCGAAAAGATTTTGGAGACATGTGAGCGTTAATCAGCGCAGCCGGGATATGGCGTTTTTTAATGAAGGTCAGCATAGTTGGCCAGAGCTCGGACTCTGCCCAGAGAGCCATGCTTGGGTTCCAATGGTCAAGAAAAGAACGTATCCAGTTTGGATGATCGACGGGCGCATATTGGTGAATTGCGCGGTGCGGAAGTTTTTGTGCAAGAATACCGGCAGAGGTTTTGGTTACGCTGGTCACCAGAATATTTAACTGCTTGTTCTGGTCGAGCATTAAATGCACGAGACTCATAACCGATTGCGCTTCGCCTACGCTGGCCACATGAATCCAGATCAGTGGACCGGAAGGACGAGGGAGGGACGCGATACCTTTTCGTTCATGCAAACGTTCGGGATCTTCTTTGCCTTTTCTGACACGGTGCGACAAAATCGATTTCAGCACAGGGGTGCCTAAAATCATTGTCTTTTTATATATCCAGAAAGGGTCCATTTTGTTCGTCTTGGGTCAAAAAAATCAGGCCCGAGCATAGAGCCTGATCTTTGGAAAACCAATCACGAATTCATGATTAGGGTGATTTTGCACAAACCAGCTTGCCATTCTTTTCAACGGCTTCACAACCATCATTAGGGCAGGAAATAGTTGTCAGATTAGTGTTTTGCGGCCAAGGGACATTCAACTCCTTACCGGGCCAGCATTTATCGCCACCGGCCTGAGTTGGGCAAAGATCTTGGCCGGAATCGTTCTTTAATGTTGAAATAACGCTATAGGGTTCTGTCATACAGCGTCTTAAGTCAACTTTGTTGTAGCCCGGCAGGTTCGGTCCGGGAGCTGAAGCGGTTCCCATTGTATCCTGCTGAGCCTGAGAAAACTTGAAAAGGCCGGTTGTATCTTTGGTGTCGTCTTTGCCCTGGCAAGACTGAACCTGACCGCTTGAATCCACATATTTACGCGATTCTTTGGCATTACCTGTTGCGCCGGCTTCCGTTAATGAAGGCAAATTCCCACCGGCGAAGTTTCCGCATTGGGCGGTTTGCCAATATTTGCTCATTTCCTCGCATTCGAAATCGGAGCTTGCGGTCGGTTTGCTGGTGTCTTTAGAAGTTGAGTTGCCGTTATTCACCGGGCCTACGAACTCGTTTACAATATTTGCGTTATCGGCAACATCTTCTTCGAATTTATCTTTGCTGGTGGAGCTGCCGCTGCTCTCGTCGAGGCCGAGTTTATCCATCGTAACGCCCAACTGTTTTTTGTAACAGGTTTGGTCAAAAATCGAATTCGGGGCTGTAATAATGGTTTGATTTACGTAGTTTTCACGCTGCGCTTCCATCCACGCTTTTTGTTTCATGCGTTCAAAGACATCCGCATCACATACAGGATCGGCAACGGAGCTATTATTGGAGCCGCTATTTGTGGAACTGCCAGAATTACCAGGCAAAAGAATGTTGGATGTCGCAAAGGCCGGGGTAGCCAACGCAAGCAGAGCGGCCAGAGCCAGTGGAATAATTTTTTGAGACGCCATACAACCCTCTCTATCGCAAACCCGTATTTTTACCATCATAGCAAAAAAATGGAATTTGTCATGCCCGTTTCGCCGGACTTAATTTCTAATAGTTTACCTGAAAGAAGGGTAAAAAAGCAAAGAAGTAAGGTTTATGAATCCAGATCGATGTCCAGAATCGCCATATTGAAGTCGTATGCCAGTTCACCTTCGTCTTCGTCTTTATAGATGACGCCCAGAAATTCCCCGTTTAAAAGCACTTCCAGAGAATCTGCCGTCTGACGGGAGCGCAAAGACAAACCGGGGTTGCCGAATTTCTTTTGCAGGTATTTCTCTAATTTTGTTGTTTCGGTTTTATCAAAGCCCATTTTTACCTCTTTTGCGGCTTACCCTAAACTGCCGCCGGATTTTGCACAAGGGGAGAGGCAACGATTTCCCAAACCCTTTTTGACAGGTTTTTGCGATCCTCATTTGGATCTATATTTAAAACAGGGTGAAATGTTACTTCGAGGCGCGCGCCACGCAATTTGATAAAGTTTATCATGTGCGCCCCCATGGAGATGGGGTTATCCCGGTCCCAGGCATAAATGTCTTTCAGTTCCTTTGTAGTCGCTTCCTTTCCATCGACTTTTAAAAGCCGGATCGTAAAAGGCTGAATTTTCAGTCCGCTCCCTGCATATTCCAGGGGGAGGGAAAACAAAGAGGATTTGAAGTCAAGAACCGTATCTCCCCGCGTAGACGTGCCTTCCGGGAAAAGGATAATGTTTTTTCCCTCGTCGATCATGCTTTTTACATTGTTGCGTACAACGCCGGCCTGTCTGGCGTCACGGCTAATGAAAGCAGTTTGTTGGAGGCGGCATAAAAAACCGACGATCGGCCATCTTGCCAGATCTTCTTTGGCAACAAAGGACGCAGGAAGAATGCTGCCAAGAATAAAAATATCGAAATGTGAGAGGTGATTTCCAACAAAAAAAACCTGATCTCTATGCGAGGGATGGTCAGTAATCTCGAATTTCAATTCGAAAATCCGGCATAGAAATCCATGCCATATTGCAGGGATGATATAGGCAGTTTTCCCCTTGGCAAATAAAAGAACCATATATTGCGCAGGAATTAGCAACAGGGATATAAGTATAACCGATATCAGCTTTAAACCGGCTAAGCATGAACGCATCGAATAATTCTCTAGGCTGTTATTTTTTCAGAACGATTGAGAATTTCAGGCAGTTTTTCAGCAAACGCGCTTTTCTTTGGCATAGGGCGTTCGTTTAGTCTTTCCCAATGTTTCAGATAGCGTTCGGCTAAAGCATAAGTAGGCATGACGATACAAACATCTATTGTATTGAACTGATGGTCGATATAAGCGCCATTGCCGATCATGGCCCCAATGCGCAAATAGCCTTTAATCAATGAAGGCAAAGACTGAAAAACAGCTTTCTGGTCAAGCGCTTCTTTTGGATATCGGTTCATCTCGACGCATCGTCCAGGTAATCCGGTCGGACAGAGTTCTTTTGGTGCTTTGTGAAAATGGTAAAGATAGGCGAGTTGTTTTTGAATGGCATCGACATCAGTCCCATGAAAACTTGCGCAGCCAAACATAAGGTCGATGTTATGATCCGTAACATAGGCAGTAATGCCTTGCCACATTCGTTGCAGCATCTGACGGGTCCTATATTCGGATAAGATGCAAGATCTGCCTAATTCAAGTAGTTTGCCCCCGCATGTAAGAAACGGCATAATATCAAATTCGCCCGATGTATAAAAACTTTGACCGGAGGGAATTCGGTCCTGACGTATCAGGCGATAAGTGCCGATAATATATTCTTCCGGTTTGGAACCGCGTGCCGGGTCGATGGCAATCAGATGGTCTGCCATGTCATCATATTTGTCGAAGTCGCGTTTTTCACGCGCCGCCGTGTTAGTCGGAACTGCGCCGCATTCTTCATAGAATACTTCATAGCGTAGCTTCTGTGCGGCGAAGATTTCATCGGAATTTTTGGCTAATCGAACGGAAACGCTTTCCGGTGCAGGACCAAGGTCCGGGATATGCTGTAACATGTATCCTTTACCGCCCAAGCCTTACGGGGCGGGGCTTTTGCCAGCATCCTATTCATTCTCGCAGTTGCGTCAAGAAAACAATCGAAATTTATAGGCTTATTAACTGTAAACTGGCGTTCCCGACAGGATTTGAACCTGTGGCCTTCAGTTTAGGAAACCGACGCTCTATCCACCTGAGCTACGGGAACAAAGATGATTACCGGATGTAGATCTGAACTTCGCTTGATGTCGCGTCGGAGCTTGGGGCTGTTGAGATGTCAATCTGATCGCCCGGGACACCCATTTCAGTCATGCTGCGTAATACTTTTTCGGCATTGCGTCGGGCTTTTGTGTTTTCAATCGCCATTTGAGCCGTATTGCCAACACTTGGGTGGACCGCCACAACTTCATAACGGGCATTGGGGTATTTCGCCATCGCTTCATTCATGCCCATATAAAGAGCTTGCTGGTAATTTACATTCGGACGGTCAAAGCGTATTTTTGCCAAAGGCCGAGGATTGCTTGGAGCCGGAGGCGCTGCAGGAGTGGCTGCTGCAGCTTGCTGTAGAATATTTGATTCCTTCGCTACTGAAGAAAAAGGGCGGTTGGCCAAATTTTTTCCGTATAGATCGCCATTTGAGACGGCAAGCGTCAATGTGCGGAGATTATTGCGCTCCGTATTGAGATAGGCGGAAGTTCTTGAAGTGTCGTCGCTGATATTGTTTTGCAGGCGATCGATAACGGTGACCGTATTATTTATGCTGTCTTCCATCTGTGCCAGCAATACATGATCTTCTTCGACCGCGCCTGTCAAACCGTAAGCTGCGCGCGTTCCTTCTAAAAGGAAAGATGCCATTGAGGAAGCGTTCGCGGCTTCAATTGATAAATCGTTCAGGCGTTGCGCATTGTTTTCAAGCTGATCCAGGCTTGATTGAGCGGTTGAAAGGCGCTGTAACAGGCGTGGATTGCCGGGTGTTGTACCTGATTGCAACTGTGTGCTAATTGTCGCGACGCTCGCATAGTATTCTGCGGAAGTCGTTTGATTGGTTTTCTGGAGAGTTAGCAGCTTTTGCGAAATGTTGCCGACGGTTGACTGCAGTCCGGTAAGATCGCGCTGAATTTCGTTTATCTTGCGCGAAACCATCGTGCTGCCCTGTTCATAATACGAGCCAAGTAATTGATTGGGCGTAATAACAGGGGATGGAACGGGCTTGGCATATACTTGGCTTGCCAATGAAGCGGGAAGGGGATCGTTGCTGACGATTAAAGCGGGCGTGCGCGCAAGAGCTGGCGTTGCGGCGGCTATCACAAAAACTGACGCAGATAGAACCAATGTCGATAAAAAAGGTGACTTTAACATTTCTGAATGATCTCTCTAAAAACTGCCGCCGGATCCCTTAAAGCGGAATCGCTAAATCTTTGTAACTTATGGAATTGTGACCTTTGATTGTCAAGCGACATATAGGGTTATTCCACATGGAAGAGCGGGATAAAGGGTCAGGTAAAAGGGAAAATGGCGCACCCGAAGAGGTTCGAACTCCTAACCTCCTGATCCGTAGTCAGGTGCTCTATCCAGTTGAGCTACGGGTGCGCTTTCTAAAAGTCGCCAGAACCTATGCGAAGCCCTTTGAATATGCAAGAGAAAAAAGTTCTTTTTCTATCGTTTTATCGGAAAATAAAAAAGAAGTGCTGAATGTAGGAAAATCAGTCTTCCAGTTGCAATCCGCTCACAATACTGCCTTCCGAATTTCTTTGCATCGCATCGGTTGCGACATCCAGAACTATATTGAATTCAGATATATCAAGGCTCTTTTTTGCCTGCTTTGGCAGGATAATTCTGTTTTCGATGCAATATTCTATAAGGGCAGAGCTTATAAAATCCGCGGTTAGGTTGAAATATTTATGCTCAAGGGTTTTGGCATCGAAAAAAGTGACGATTACCGATTTAGGCTTTTGTTCAATATTATATTGTTTCTGAACACTGCTTTGATGTTGCTTCATCGAATGATGTTCGTATTCGGAAGTGCCCGCAAAACTAGCCCTGATGATTATGCCGGACGAAAAATTCATATCAAATTTTTTGCCATAACTGACTAACGCTTCAGTGGACTCGTTATGGGAGAACACGATTCTTCTAACTTCTTGAGGCATATAGGTAACTTATTGTTAATTCTTGATTCATAATAAGTTACCTGTAAATGGAAATAAAGAAATATTAATAAATTATCGTTACCCTCTTAAAGCGGGTTTCATCCGTTTTTGCGTTCAATTCAATCTTTTAAGTGAGCCTAATGGAAGAACTAGCTATTCTGGAAGAGGATACTGGCAATCATGAGACAGGGAAAACTCTTCCCGATCCGGTTGCACCTATGAGTGCAGCCTTGCCTGTGGTGTCTCCCTTGCAAGCGCAGGAAGAGGGAGTTAAGGGCAGGATTGGCGATCGCCTAGTGGCACAAGGTGTCATCACACCGGATCAGTTGAATGTTGCGCTTACGGAAAAGAAAATTTCCGGTAAAATGTTGGGTCAGGTTCTTGTTGACCTAGGGTTTATTACTGAAACCACGTTGTCGCAGTTTCTCGCCGATGCGGCGGGTTTCGATGTTTTTGACGCTAAGAACACAATCTTCGATGGCGAGGCTCTGGATTTGCTCAGAAAAGAAGACGCTCTCAAACTGGGCGTGCTTCCTGTCTCTTACGCGGATGGACAATTCGTAGTCGCTCTTGTTGACCCGTATGACGTTGTGGCAACGGATAGTCTGCGGCGTATTTTGCCCAGAGGTACGGTCATTAAGTCCCTCGTTACATCGCCAAGTGCGCTTAACGACGCGATCGATGCGGCTTATGGATATTCAAGTTCGATTTCGGACATTTTGAAAGAGCTGGAAAAAGAAGGCTCCGAAGATATTAGTAAAGTTAAAGAAGGTGCCGCATATCAGCATCCTATTGTTCGTTTGGTCAATGCACTGGTTTTCGACGCGGTCAAGCTCGGCGTTTCAGATCTTCATTTTGAACCGGAAGAAAACTTCGTTCGTTTACGCTATCGTCTTGATGGCGTTTTATATACATCGCAAATTCTTCACAGGCGTTTATGGAACGGTATTTCTCAGCGTATAAAAATTATTTCCAATCTTAACATTGCCGATAAAATGTCGGCTCAGGACGGCCGTTTTAATTTGAATGTCGGGGGACGCGAAGCGGATTTCCGGGTTTCATCCTTGCCGACTGTCTGGGGTGAAAATATCGTTCTGCGGGTTCTTGATAAAAGCAATAATATCATGCCGCTGGAAAAGCTTGGTTTCAGTCCTCATAACCTCAAAAACATTCAGACAGCGCAAAGCAAGCCGGAAGGGATTATCATCGTTACCGGTCCAACGGGTTCGGGTAAATCGACGTCTCTTTATTCTATGTTGAACGCGATCAATACCGTGGATGTAAATATTCAAACTCTCGAAGATCCGGTTGAATACTCTTTGCCGATGATACGTCAAACGCATGTCAAAGAAGGAATTCTGGATTTTGCGGACGGTATTAAAGCTCTTTTGCGTCAGGATCCCGACATTATCTTTATCGGTGAGATTCGTGATGGTGTTACGGGTGAGATGGCCTTGAAGGCCGCGATGACCGGGCACCAGGTTTATACGACGCTTCACACGAACGACTCTTTCGGCGCCATTCCTCGCCTCGTGGATCTCGGCCTTAAGCCCGGTATGATTGCCGGTACGATTATAGCTGTCTTTGCTCAACGTCTTGTACGTCGCTTATGTATTCACTGTAAGGAAGAGCATGTAGCAACAGAAGAAGAATGCAAAACTCTCGGAGTGGATGCTGCAAATCCTCCTAAAATTTTCCATGCGAAGCCCGGCGGTTGTCCGGCTTGCAAGAACCAAGGATATAAAGGTCGGGTAGCCGTAGCGGAAATTCTGCTTTTAAATGACGATTTAGATGAAATAATCGCGCGTGGCGGTACTAAAGTTGAATTGCGCCGGTTAGCAAAGCAGCAGGGATTCAAAAGTATGAGAGATGATGGTATGCTCAAAGTACTTGATGGCTTAACCAGTATTCCGGAAGTCGCCGGTAATATCGACATCACTAAAGAATAACATAAATCGCGGGGCGTGTAACTTGGAACGATATAAATATAAAGCCTATAATGTAAAAGGCCGTGTCATACGCGGTGTTGTTTCTGCGGCGAATGAAACGGATCTGTTCAACCAGCTCCAGTCAGCGGGTCTTGAGCTTGTCACATGCGCGGTTATCAAGCAAAGTTCCAGGCCCACCATAGGAGGGCGCAGGAAGGTAAAAACCCGTGACTTGATCCAGTTATTTTTGGCACTGGAGCAAATGCAATCTGCTGGTGTCCCCATGCTCGATGCATTAAGCGATATTCGAGAAAGTATGGATAACCAGACTTTGGCGGATATCATGTCCGATATTTACCGAAATGTTTCCGAAGGCAGTTCTTTATCGGAATCAATGGCAGCGCATCCAAAAGTTTTTGGAAATTTATACATTTCCTTGATTAAGGCGGGTGAAGGAACTGGTGACTTAAGTAAATCCTATCTCATGCTGATCAAATATTTGAAATGGGTCGACGATATGTCGAGCAAAATCAAAAAAGCTATTCGTTATCCGATAGTTCTCGGTTTAGCTGTCGTCCTGACGTGTGTGGTGATGATGGGATATGTCGTTCCGCAAATTGTCGGATTTATCGCTAATATTGGTCAGGAGCTACCCTTCTACACAATCGCTCTTGTTGCTACGTCTCTATTTTTCCAAAAATATTGGTGGATCATCCTGCTGGCACCGATTGCAACTTTCATTGTATACAAGGTTCTAAGAAGACTCTCGGCAGATTTCGCATATCGGTCCGATGTCGCTTTTTTAAGGCTGCCAGTTGCAGGCGATCTCATTAAAAAAATTAATATTGCCCGTTATTCTCAAACATTTGCTGCGCTTTATTCAAGCGGTATTCCCGTTGTTAATTGCTTGAAAGCCGCGCAGGACACAGTTTCAAATCTCGGTTTGAATGAAGCTTTGGAATTAACGCTGAATAAGGTGCAAACAGGGTCTACTCTGTCGGAAGGTTTCCATGCCTCCGGTGAATTTCCCACTCTTGTCGTTCGAATGGTGCGAATAGGCGAAGAATCAGGGAATCTCTCTCCTGTTTTTGATCAGGTTTCAGAGTTTTACACAAAAGATGTCGACGAAGCTGTTCAAGGTATGATCGCCATGATCGAACCGGCATTGACTTTACTGCTGGGAGGTATGATCCTATGGATCGCTGCTGGGGTGTTCGGCCCGATTTACGGCAGCTTCGAAAACATGAATTTCTAACAGTAAGTGGTTCTCTTGTCGGTTATTTCAGCTACAAAATGCGTTTTGCTACTTACGGACGATTCGCTTTGTATCTACAAAGTCAGTTCAAAAAGCGCGAATCTGGTTCATAATATCGGCTGGCGCACGCCGGATTTTGAGGTAAATGTCGCCGATGCGCTCAATCGTGAAGCCGGGACCGGGTCGGTTTATATCTTAAACGACACGGTCGAACAGCATTACCGTAAAGAAAAATTAGGCAAACTTAATATAGTCGACAAAAAGAATATTGTAGCTCGGCGTCTAAATATGGCGTTCCCAAGCTATCCAACTAGGGCGTTTGTCGAGTTAAAAGAAAAGAATAAAAAGAAATCCGTCGATCAGGAAAGTCTATATCTTTTTTCTGCGGTACCTTCGACAGATGCCCTCAGGAAATTGCTTGATGCGATTAAACGTTCCGATTGTGCGGTTTCAAGTTACTGTTTGCTTCCTGTAGAATCAGTCGACCTTGTGGAAAAACTGGCTTCCAAACTAGCCAAGGAAAATCGCCAGACTGAAAGATCGGCCTGGAGCCTTTTAATCGGTCAACATCACGGAGGTGGCCTGCGTCAGGTCGTCGTAAAAAATAACCAGATTGCCTTGACTCGTATTACGCCGGTATCCCAACCTGTTGAAGGAAACGGCGCGCAATGGGCGTCGGACGTGGTACAGGAAATCCAGTCGACTATCAGTTATCTGGCACGTTTCGGTTATACTCAGGATGACGGCCTTGATATTGTTATGATCGCAAAGCCGGATTATGGGGCGCTGGTCGAGGGCATGCTGAATATTCGCTGCCAGTTTCACTTGATGACATTGCAAAGAGCAGCCGAACTTGCTGGTTTAAATGTCGGACGTAATTTAGATTCACATTACGCAGAAGCTTTGCACGTTGCATGGTTTGCAAAAAAGCTCAGCCCTTCGATGCCGATGAAGTCTCGAGAAATCGAGACTGTCGCCAAACCGCGTAAAGCGGCTTTTTATGGGGCTCTTCTTTTGACGGCAGGGCTGGCTTATCTTTTATTAAACCTGTCGTCCGAATATCAGGCAATACATGCGGCGAAACAAAATGCCGCCGAAGTGCAAAAAATGCAGGTTCTGGCCGACCAGATTTATCAGGAAGAAATAAAGCGAAAAGAATCTTTGGGTATTGATATCAAACTGATCCAAAGCTCTATCGGTATATACAAAGGCTTTGACCAGATGACCTTTGATCCTTTGCCTGCTTTGGAAGTTATCGGTGCTCAATTAAAAGATCTGCGAATTAATAGTTTCCGGATAGATGAAGCGGATATTGCCAATAATAACGGCGCCCTGAACCCTGACGGAAGTGCGGCGATTGATAAAGAAATGACATTGACACTAGGTTTTACTTTTCCGGGAAACGTCAAGCCGCAGGATGGAAATCTTCAGCTCAGTAATCTTGGCAAAAGACTAACCCAAAGCCTTCCGGGATATAGTGTCGCTGTAACAAAACAACTGGCGGATCTGACCTATACAGGGACGGTCGTAAGCGAAACCGGAATTAGTGCTGAACGCAGGAAAGCGTCAGATGTCTATACTGGTGAGATTCAAATTAAAAAGGAAATTAGACATGCTGGAAATACTGGGGCGCAATAGGCTTATCGTCTTGGTAGGGCTGGTTTTGCTCTGCGGCGGTTCGGCGTATGCGTTATATGAATATTTAATTCCTCAAAAAACGGAAGCGGAGACTGTTCTAAACAGCGCTAAATCTGCTTTGCAGCAAAAGCGCGTAGAAATTCAGAAACTAAAAGAAGAATATGCTTTGCTTCAAACGCAATTGAGAGATTTTAAAGATATCGAGGCAAGAGGTTTCTTTAACGATCAGGGGCGGGTTGAAGCTCAAGAGAATTTTGAAAAAATTCGTGCCGTATCCGGCGTTATCATTGCAAAATACAGTATCGCAGCTGGGCAATTGATTGAAGATCCCCGCGCAAGCGAGGCTGGATATGTTATCCTGACAAGTCCGATTAAAGTCGAGCTAGATAGCCTTGAAGACACAGATGTCTATAGTTTTATTAAACTGGTTCAGGAAAGATACCCGGGAAAAATTGACGTCGTGAAGCTTGACATGAGCAGGCCTGAAAAACTTACATCCAATACTCTTCGTGCAATTAACAGGGGTTCTCCGGTCAACCTTATTAGAACGACTTTAGATCTAAATTGGAGAACAATGGCGGCTAGAAGTTCTGTGTCCCCGGAAAGCACAGCCGCGTCCCAATCTGCATCTCCTGATGGAGTTCTTCAATGACATTTATCAAAAGAACTTTTTGTTTTGTATGGGGTATAAGCGTTCTAAGTGGACAGGCGGTTTGCGCTCAAAACGCAGCGCCAACAACACAGCCACAATTCCCTCAGACCCAATCGCCCATAAATTCCGAGCAACTAGGTATTTTAGCTAATACTCTCGCGCCTGAAGTCTTAGTTTTGAAACACATAGAGCAGGAGCTAAAAGAAAAATATAAAAAGGAAATCTATACGCCGCCAGCCGTGCAATCCTTGTTTTTTAATCCAACAGAGCAGGCATTGCTTCGTGAGGCGCGAAGCGGATTTAATACCAATGTAATGGATGACGGCAGCTCAATTGTCGAAGAAGATGAAAAACTCGCTTTGCAGAAAGATGCTCCGGCTAATGAAACAAGTTTTACCGAAAGAGCGTTGTCTTTAGGAGGTATTGTGTTTTCAACTCCGGATGACTGGACGATATGGCTCAATAGACGCCGGATAACATCTGCTAACCTCCCAAAAGAAGCAATAGATCTTCGTGTATATAAAGATTTCATCGAACTGAAATGGTTCGACGGGAAAAATAATAAAATCTTTCCAATCAGATTGCGTCCCAACCAGACATTCAATCTTGATGCTCAAACTTTTGTTCCCGGTTGAGAATTATGAGTGAGATTATTTTAAACGTCGAAAATCTTAAAGCTGCCTATGGAGATCGTCAGGTTCTCCATGGCGTCAATTTAAGCATTCGTAAAGCGGAAACGTATGGACTGATTGGTCTTAACGGCGCTGGCAAAACAACGCTTAT
Source organism: Micavibrio sp. (assembly GCA_030824965.1). Taxonomy (GTDB): domain Bacteria; phylum Pseudomonadota; class Alphaproteobacteria; order Micavibrionales; family Micavibrionaceae; genus Micavibrio_B. Next base: position 77,759 of record JAPJQV010000009.1, read on the forward strand.
TAAAATTCTTCTTGGTCTGAAGGACGAAGTTGCAGGAAACATCACTATCTTTGGATCCGGGCGTAATGAAAAAACGGTTAAATCACAAATATCATATCTGCCGGAAAGATTTGATCCGCCATGGTTTCTTACCGGAGGAGAATTTATAAAATTCTCTGCTGAATTATATGGCCGTCAGGTCGATAAGACTGTAATGGAAGGGTATGCTTCCAGTCTTGCTTTGGACCCAGCGGTTTTATCCCGCAAAGTTCAAACATATTCAAAGGGTATGCGTCAGAAATTAGGTCTTATTGCCACTATTCTGACGGGTTGTTCGATCCTTATTCTTGATGAGCCTATGAGTGGTCTTGATCCGCTGGCAAGGGCATTGGTCAAAAACCTTCTTTTAAAGATAAAAGGCGAGGGCCGGACAGTAATCCTTTCCAGCCACATCTTGGCTGACATGGATGAAATTTGCGATAATATTTCAGTTATTCATGATGGAGTTATGCACTATCGTGGAACTCCTTCTGGATTTAAAACTGAAATGAAAGAAAGCAGTCTGGAACAGGCTTTCTTACATGTCGTCAATAATTCTCAACAGCCGTTTCGAGGCGTGGCATGATTATATCCTGCTTTGCAAAAAAAGCGTTCGAGTATAAGGTTGACACAAGATTCTACTTCCCAGAAAAATTTATGCCATGAGCAATTCCGATAAAGACCTCAATCTTGATGATGAAATCGATTTAACAGACGAATTGTCGGTCGACGAGCTGGCCGATGAAAGCGATTTCGATGACGATGATATCTTTACGCCGGCCTGTTCCCGTAAAAAAAGTTCAAAATTGCTTGCTGGGGGCGTTATCATTCTATCTCTTTTGGCAGGCGCGGCTCTTTATTTCTACAATAAAGAAAACGCGGTTTCCGTTTTGCCAATTGTGGCGGCGGTTCCGGAGCCAACAGTTTCTGGAGTGCCTGGAGAAACTGAACAGGCTGTCGTCCCTAAACCCGTCAGTGATTTTGAAACACAGACTGCCCCCCCACAGTCCGAAAATTCTATTGTATTGAATCAAGAAGCACCGATAGTTTCCGATCAAGTAAAAAATCCTTCAGAAGACAATATTGATAGTCCTCAAAGCGCGCCAGCGACTGATTCCCTGATACCTCCATTGCCTGACCAACAAAATGCCTCCTCGCAGCCTGAACCCGAAGCGGTTAAAGCTGCCGAAAAAAATATATCGAAGGCAGAGGAAATAAAAATCGTGGAAGCTGATAAAGCTCCAGCGCCTCCGGCTCAAGATAGTCTTGCTCCAATTCAGAATTCTATCGAAGAAAAAATTGAAGCAAAGCCGAAGAAAAAAAATGAACTTGAGGCTGCAAGGGAAACGATTAACCTTCCTAAAAAAGCGGCCAGGAACGATGTTCCCGAGACTGTATACTTCGATGCCCCAAAAGGGAAAGCTTTAAGTGATATCCCGCCGCCAAGTATTAACCCGGAATTAGAGCCCGGACAGAGCATTATTATTGTCCATAAAGGTACATCATCCGGAGATGGAATGATTGTTGAGAAGGGGGAAGACAACGGCTTGATCGAGTCCCGTTTGGTAAATGCAAATCGTGCCGCAAGTCTGGGAAGCAATGACGCAGCCTTGGGTTTTTATAATGAATTGTATAGGAAAAATCCCAACGACCCCCGCATTTTAATGGGGCGCGCAGTCACGTTGCAAAAACTCGGCGAGACGCAAAAAGCAATCTACGGGTACAAGGAAGTATTGGATATTGAGCCGAACAATCCGGAAGCTATAACAAATTTAATGGGCCTGATCGGCAAAACACAGCCAGCCGTAGCGTTGCAAAATCTGCTCGACCTCAAAGAAAGATATCCGAGGAATGCTGCCGTAGCAGCTCAGCTTGGGCTTGCCTATGCGGAGTCAGGAAACCCTCAGGACGGATTAAGAGAATTGAATTCGGCAGCAAATATTCAGCCGGAAAACCCTTTGCATTATTTCAACATGGCCGTCATCTATGACCGGCTTAAAGATAGAAATAATGCCATTAAATTTTATGAACAGGCATTGGATACCTATTCAGTAAATGGAGAGCCGTCTTCGGGCGGATTTTCGCGCGAACAAATTTATGACAGGTTGGCTGTGCTTAGAGGGAACTAGTCGTGTATAACGACCCACTGGCCTTTCAAATTGCATTTATACTGATCTATGGACTGGCGGGTCTTTGTGCCGGAAGTTTTGCATCTGCCATTATATTCCGGGAGAAAAGCAACCTGTCCTGGTTTGCCGTTAAGGGAGCCGCATCAAGGTCATCATGTCCCGCTTGCGGCACTGCGTTAGTTTGGAAAGATTTAATTCCCTTATTTTCATGGTCATTTGCAAAGGGTAAATGCCGGTATTGTTCAAACCCAATTCCGGTTTTTTATCCTTTAATTGAATTAACATGCTGTCTTTTCTCTTTAATCGTATTTTTTTGGTCGGGAATAAGCATAATCTCAATCACATTTTTATTCTGTCTGCCTTTTCTGGCTTCGATTATTTACCTTGGTTTGTTTTGGAAAAAATTCTCGCCCAGACTGGTAATGATTGTCGGATTGATAGGGTGCATAGCATTCGTATTACAGCTTGGCTTCCACTAATTAAGTTTTGTTTACGATATCTTTGTGTTTATGAGTTTAAAGTTAGGCTAACAGGGAGACAGCCATGGATATAACCCAATTACTCGCATTTGTTATGCAAAACAATGCATCCGATTTGCATTTAAGCTCGGGTAATCCACCCATCATCCGCGTTCACGGCACGTTAAAGCGGCTTAAGGCGGATGTTCTTACATCCGATAGCATTCGCGCCATGTTGTATTCGATTATGACTGACGAGCAGCGTGCCGAGTATGAGAAAAATTTTGAAATGGATTTCGCCGTGGCTTTCGGTGAAAAAGCCCGTTTCCGGGTGAATGCTTTTATGAACCGTAACGGGACAGCGGCTGTTTTGCGGACTATTCCCTCTGTTATTCCTACAATGCAGGAGCTTGAATTGCCGGCAGTGATCCGCCGTTTTGCCGAGCTTGAAAAAGGACTGATTCTCGTAACCGGGGCGACAGGTTCGGGTAAATCCACGACGCTTGCCGCCATTATCAATCACATAAATGAAAATACCGCGAAGCATATTCTTACGATTGAAGATCCTGTTGAATTTTTTCATACCTCTAAAAAATCACTGATCAATCACCGTGAATTAGGAGCTGATACAAAATCTTTCGCAAGAGCGCTGAAGAGTGCCTTGAGGGAAGACCCGGATGTCATTCTGGTTGGTGAGATGCGGGATCACGAAACGATTGCGCTTGCTTTGACTGCGGCGGAAACGGGTCACTTGGTGCTTGGTACTTTGCACGCGAATACAGCATCTAAAACAATTGACCGTATTATCGACGTTTTCCCTGCGGCAGAAAAAGAAATGATCCGTGCTATGC
>JAPJQV010000005.1 GCA_030824965.1 Micavibrio sp.
TAACCCGTATGACGATTTAGCAAACCGTTGCCTTCAGCCTCTCGGCCACAGCTCCATACCAATACGGGCGAAACTAGAGGATTATCCTTAATAAATCAATAAGCTAATTTGGGCCGGCCGGATTCCAGAAAAGCGGATTTTTCGCCCGGTTGGCCAATAATACAACTCCCGGCCAGGCCCTGGCTTCATAGTAAGAATTACATGGAAATGGCGGCTCGTTTCTAACTGCTTTTGCCCAAGACTCTTTCAGTGAAATGCACTTGGCGTTTCCAAAATCTGCGCCGGGTACGTCAGGAACTATAACAATTGAATAATGCTCTGCTAAGGGCCATGCAATCTGATAGGCTCTGGCCATTGCGCCACGTGCGGAAGCCGACCATACCTGACCCGGATTCAGGTTCAACTTTTTTGCCTCTTCCGCGACGATCTTAATAGAGACATCATTGTCAAAGTCGATATATACGGCCTTCGATGCTTTGGCTCTGTAGCGCGCCTCTGCCTCGGCTATGGCCAGACTATCTTCCTTTATCATATCGATTACGGCGCCCATTTCTTTAGCTTTTCGCAATGCAGGACTCAATTCCTGAGAATAGGAGCGAGTACTGATGAGCGTAAGCTTCTGTCCCGTTTCCTGGCAAGCTTGCGCAAGAGAAATTGGGCTCGCGCCATCAGGCGTTGTCGCATAAAAGAAATCCCGTCTGGGATAATGGCGAATAAGGGCATTTGCAATGCGTGTTTTCGTACCGTTTTTAGAATCATCAATTAAGGTGATTCCGTCAAGTTGCACGATCAAGGGTAACGGTAAGGATGTCATTGCGTCTACTTAATCTTTTTTTAGTCTTCCGGCAAAAAGCCTTGTGATTGGCGCTGCCAGAGACGGGAATAGAGGCCATTCTTTGCCAAAAGCTCGGTATGAGTACCATCTTCTATAATCTTACCGTGATCCATGACTAACAATCGATCCATCCTGATTAGCGTCGATAGTCGATGAGCGATGGCGATGACGGTACGGTTTTCCATCAGTGGATAAATTTGTTCCTGTACCACGGCTTCGACTTCGCTGTCTAAAGCCGAAGTTGCTTCGTCGAGAAGCATGATCGGTGCATTCTTTAATATCAAGCGGGCGATTGAAATACGCTGGCGTTGCCCTCCGGAAAGCTTAACGCCGCGTTCACCAACTTGCGCATCATAGCCGATATTACCCATCTTATCGCGCAAGTGCGGAATAAACTCATGGGCAGCTGATTGCTTAACAGCAGCTTCTATTTCGTCTCTTGTCGCGTCCTGCCGTCCATAACGCAAATTATCGAGAATAGAGCGGTTAAGAAGGGCTGGTTCTTGCGTCACCATTGAAATTTGGGTGCGCAGGGAATTCTGAGTTACTTGAGAAATATCGTGACCATCGATTCTAATCGTACCCGATTGAATATCGTAAAAGCGCAAAAGTAAGCTGACTAATGTTGTCTTGCCTGCACCACTAGGACCGACCAAGCCAACTTTTTGACCGGCAGGAATCTCCAAGCTTAAGCCATGGAAAATTTTGCGCCCGCTGGAATAGCTAAAAGAAACATTATTGAAAGAGATGCTGCCTTTGACCTGTGGCAGATCTTGGGCGTTTTCGGCATCTAAAAGCTCGACTGGGCGACGAAAAATTTCGATACCGTTTAATACGGATCCATATTGTTCAGATAACATGGATGCCTGCATAAACAGCCAGTCGGTTTGCAGGCGTATCCGCAACACCAAAGGGAAAAGAGAAATCAGAATTCCCGATGCAATCTCATTCTTTGTCCATAACCAGATTGACAGGAATATAATAAAAGCCACGCAAATGCCGTTCCAGAAATAAATCATGGCTACGGATAAGGTGACGATTTTATTTTTTTGATATGAATTATACAGGTGATCGTTCAGCAAGCCCATAAAGCCGATATTTTCGCTTTCCGGTTTAGAAAACAGTTTAGCGAGAGTTATGTTCGACAGAATATCTACAGAGCGCCCAATGGCATTGGAATAGCTTTCCGTCATTCGGTCGGCTCGTTTCGCAATCACAGGCGTGAAGTAGTAAAGTATAACGAGGCTTATAAGGCCCCAAACTATCAAGGCCGTTGCAAGCATCCAGTGCGCATGTATGCAAAAAACGAGAGTTGCAGCAAAGAAAGCAATAACGTACCAGGTCTGGGTCGCGACGGTTACCATCATATCAACTGCCGACCGGCTAAATTCGAAAGCTTTGGCCGCCAGTCTTCCCGCCATTTCATTGGCAAAGAAATTCATCGATTGATGGGTTAAGTAGTTCATGGCCCGGAAGCGGGTGCGTTGCGCTACTCTGGCATTGATCAGAAGATTTTGGATCAGGTTTTCCATGGAGTCGAATCCCGGCAAAACGATCAAGAATAGAATAACTATTATTATCAAGTATGGATGAGTAAGAGATTCCGCCGGCGTAATCTGGCCATTTGAAATTAAATCAATGAAATGGCCGAGAAGCCATATAATCCCGGGTTCGATACAAGCCGCAATCGTTGCGAAAATCAGTAATAAGTTCCAACGCCATTTATCGAGCTTATAAATCTGGACAATAGTCTGCATAACCGTCGATGGGAAGAATGATGGCTGTCCTTCCGACGGGCTTAACTCGATAAATCTATTGAAAAAGGTATTTGCCACTTTTTTAACTACTAGTATTCCAGATAAGGCTGTCCTTTAAAGCAAATTGGCGTGTAAATTGCCAGAGTTTTGCGTCGCTGAAAGGGTTGGACGGGTATGGCGGAGGCTCTTTTGCGGGCTGATGATATTTTTCATCTGCCTGATATTTTGTAGCACTGCCAATTTCGCCATGATATCTGGCAACGCAGACAGCATTTAATTTCGTATTAGGCCAGGCTATTTGCGCCGCTTGCAGTAAGACTCCACTGACGCAGGGAAACCAGATTTCGGAAGGGGTGATATCCGTCTCACGGAAAACTTCAGCTAAAGAGATCTTAAAACCATCTTCATTATAACCCAAGGGAAGAAGCCCTTCATCTCGTTCGTATAGTTTATAGATGCGATCAACGGGGATTGCTTCATGCCAGATAACCTCACAATCAATCATGTCAAGCCAAGACGGCCTAAATTTTGACTTGGATAACGCAAGGGTGCATTTATAGCCTAAATCTTTACACGCCTCGGCCAAGGCCCAGCCACCGGAACCATATACGCTGCCCGCATAGATAAAATGATTTTGGTTGAGCTTAGGAAGCCATTTGACAAGAGCCCGGCGTTTGGTGCCGCCGGGCAATAAGTCATCACGAAGAATAGTCAGTCCCTCTATTTCTTTTGTGCTGAAGGTACGGCTGTTACACAACAAGGCGATGCTCCGATCTCAGTATGGCTTGGCATCAATATAAACTCACCAGATGTGGTGGCGACGGGGCATTGCTTAACCTTTGCCATTACCTCACTTTTAGTCGTGGCCATAATAGCGTCACATCTGATTTGCAAATTAGGGCATTCTTCCCTTTTCCTATTTACAGCCTCACAAAAACTTTGATTTGGGTCGCTAATCTTGCATCCTGACAGAAGGATTATCTGAAGAAAGGATACGATTAAAATATTTTTTTTATTGATCATGAAAGTTTCTTTTTCAAAAGTTCATTAACAATATCGGGGTTTGCCTTGCCTTGGGATTTTTTCATGACCGACCCGACAAAGAAACCAAACAATTTGTCCTTACCTGATTTATAAGCCGCAACATTATCAGGATTTTCAGCGATAACTTCATCGACGATTTTCTCGATCGCGCCAGTGTCGGTTACCTGCTTCAAGCCTTTTGCTTCGACGATATCGGCAGCGTTCTTACCGCTTTCCATCATGTCGGCGAATACATCCTTGGCGATTTTACCGGAAATAGTATTGTCGGTAATAAGGGCTACCAATCCACCAAGCTGCTCGGCGGTGATCGGGGATTCCTCTAATGTTTTGCCTTGCTTATTTAATGAGCCAAGGAACTCATTGATAACCCAGTTGGCAGTGATCTTCGGATCGTGGCCTTTGGCCGCTGTTTCATAGAAAAGGGCACGTGAGCGTTCGGCGATTAATACAGATGAGTCATAAGCGCTCAATCCGTACTCATTCATAAAACGGTGTTTCTTCTGGTCCGGTAACTCTGGAAGATTTTCCTTGATCTGTAATACCCATTTGTCTTCCAAAACAACAGGAAGGAGGTCAGGATCGGGGAAGTAGCGGTAATCATGCGCTTCTTCCTTGGAGCGCATGGAGCGTGTTTCGTTCTTTGCTGGATCCCAAAGACGAGTTTCCTGTTTGATTGTGCCGCCATCCTCCAAAATTTCGATCTGGCGGCGAGCTTCATAATCAATCGCCATTTGAATAGCCTTGAGCGAGTTGACGTTTTTGGTTTCTGTTCGTGTACCAAACTCTGCACCGGGTCTGCGCACGGAAACGTTGACGTCAGCCCGCATGGATCCTTCTTCCAGATTGCCATCGCAAGTTTCAAGGTAGCGCATGATCATGCGAAGCTTCGCAACATAGGCGGTTGCTTCTTCGGCGCTGCGCATATCAGGCTCGGAAACGATTTCCATGAGCGCACAACCAGAGCGATTAAGATCGACGAAGCTTTTATTCGGGTGCTGGTCGTGAATGGATTTACCGGCGTCTTGCTCGAGATGCAGGCGCGTTACGCCGATTTTCTTGGTGCTCCCATCAGCCAAATCAACTTCAATTTCGCCTTTTCCGACAATCGGGTGAAGAAACTGAGAGATTTGGTAGCCTTGCGGTAAGTCAGGATAGAAGTAGTTCTTACGCTCAAATACTGACTTGTTGTTAATGTGCGCATTAAGGCCGAGGCCTGTGCGAACGGCTTGTTCGACGCAGTATTCGTTTAATACAGGCAGCATGCCGGGCATAGCGGCATCGACTAATGATACATGTGTGTTCGGCGCTCCGCCAAATTGGCATGACGCACCGGAAAACAATTTGGATTTCGCGATAATCTGGGCATGGACTTCAAGCCCGATTACGATCTCCCATTCACCTGTGCGTCCTTGTAGTAACTCAGCCATATCTTCCTCTTAACGTGTCGTATTGTTGCTGCATTGTCTGGCAATATTTTCCAGTTGTGCTTCGAATTCAGGTGTCTGTTTGATAGCTGCAATCGGATCGAATGCGTTCGGATATTTCGACAGCACTGAGCCTAAAAGCCGCTGAGCTTCGCTCGTCGTGTATTTTCCAATGCCCGAAGCCAAGCAACTGCATTGCGCACTTGGTACGTTTTGTTTTTGACATGCGGAAAGCACATCGTCATGAACAGGTACTTCCATGCAAGGCGCATAAGCGGTAATCAGATATTTATTTACGGCATTACGATCCTGCTTCACATAGGCCTGCGCATCTTCAAAAGTCATATTGCGAACAAGGTTTTGTGTCGTACATTTACAAAAAACTTCCTGACTTCCAGGAAGCATGCGCGGGTCCGGTTGTGAAACGCAGCTTTTATAAAATGCTTGTCCCTGCTCGGGAGTAATAGTAGTGGCCAAAGCCGGAGAAGCGATAAAAATCAATAGAAGAGGGATAATATATTTCATCGAAAATTTCCTTACTTGCCTTCCATAAGGCATTCATTGCGGGAAGAATATTTTGTACGCAAATAAGCTGTGTTATTCCAAAGAGCGTCAACCGGATCTTTAAAACTGGTCAAGTCGGAAGCAAGTTTTTCCATGATCTCAGCTTCTCCCAGTTTCTTCACGTGCGTTTTCATCTTTGATGAAACGCATCCGCAAAAGCCAGGAATATAACCTACCCTGACATCATTGGACATATCAAGCAAACAAGCTAAATATTCAATCTGTTCCACCGGCATGTCGAGGCAGGGCGCGACAGCGGTATGGATATATTTATCGAATGTTTTGTTACCCGGTTTGCGGTTCGATTGACGTTGCAACGTCCTGTATTCATCCATTTTGAAATTTCCGCGCAAGGCCGCCGCGTTGCATGAGCAATAATATTCACGCGCATCCGGCGTAAAGCGGGAAGGTATATGAAACAGGCAATTCTCATAAACCTGATTGGCCAGTTCTATAGAGATCGGACCTGTTTCTTCATTATCGACTTTGAGTTTTGGAGCGGCAGCAGAATTTGCGAATGATAGCCCGGGCAGGGCTATCATCAAGATCAGGCAAATGAATAACGCCAGTCTGCACATTTTGATCAGGCTGCTTTGCTACCGATCAAAGGAAGCGCGTTGAATTGAGCAGCTTTCTCGATAACATGACCGGCGCGGAAGACGGTTTCCTCATCAAAAGCCCGGCCAATCAATTGCAAGCCGAGCGGCAAGCCATCGGCAGAGAAGCCAACTGGAACGGACATGCCAGGAAGGCCAGCCAGATTGACCGTGACAGTGAATACATCGTTCAGATACATTTTCAATGGATCGTCCTCGTTTTCACCTATAGCAAAGGCAGCGGATGGTGTTGCAGGTGTCAAAAGAACGTCACATTTTTCGTAAGCGGCTTTAAAGTCATTAAGGATCAAGCGGCGGATTTTCTGTGCCTTGGTGTAATAGGCGTCGTAATAACCGGAAGAAAGAACATAAGTGCCGATCATGATGCGGCGTTTGACTTCTTTGCCGAAACCTTGTGCCCGTGTCTTCTCGTAAGTTTCTGTCAGATCCTTACCGTCAACGCGCAATCCGTATCTGACACCATCGTAACGCGCGAGATTGGAAGAAGCTTCGGCAGGTGCAATGATATAGTAAACTGGCAAAGCATATTTCGTGTTCGGCAAGGAAACTTCAACGATTTCCGCGCCCGCATCCTTCAACCATTGAATACCATCATCCCAGACTTTGAGGATTTCTGCAGGCGTACCGTCCATGCGGTATTCTTTTGGAATACCAACGCGAAGGCCTTTGACATTGCCAGTTAATACTGCCGTAAAATCAGGCACCGGAATATTGGCCGATGTTGAATCTTTCGGATCATATCCAGCCATGTGATTAAGCATAAGTGCGCAGTCTTCGACATTGCGGGCGATAGGTCCTGCCTGATCGAGAGAAGAGGCAAAAGCAACAACGCCCCAGCGTGAGCAGCGACCATAGGTTGGTTTGATACCGACTGTGCCAGTAAAAGCCGCGGGTTGGCGAATTGAACCGCCCGTATCGGTGGCCGTCGCACCCATACACATACCCGCCGCAACAGCCGCAGCCGAGCCACCGGACGAGCCGCCAGGCGTCAAGTCACGATTATCACCGTTATTGCGTTTCCATGGGGATATAACATTACCGTAGGCGCTTGTCGTATTGGCGGACCCCATGGCAAATTCATCAAGATTGAGTTTTCCCAAAGACAGCGTTCCGGCATCCATTAAATTCTGGAAGACGGTCGATTCATATTTCGGCTTGAAGCCTTCGAGGATTTTACTTGCGGCTGTCGTTTGCACATCATAGGAGCAGAATAAATCTTTATTGCCGAGAGGGATACCTTCGAGCGCGCGGCCTTCGTTTTTTTGTAAACGAGCATCAGAAGCCTCGGCAGCCTTCAAGGCTAAATCTGGTGTTTCGGTAATATAGGCATTTAGATGGCGCATTTTTTCCATCTGGTCGATATGCGCCTGCGTCAATTCTTTAGATGTAAATTCTTTATTCTTAAGAGCTTTTGCCGCTTGGGCGATTGTCATGTTCAGCATGTCTGATTACTCAACGATTTTAGGGACAACAAAGAAATTTTCGAGAGATTCAGGTGCGTTAGCGAGAACATCGGCGGCTTTCTCACCGTCGGTCACTTCATCCTTCCGCCAGATCAGATTAATCTCGGATACGGACGCCAAAGGCTCGACATTATCCGTATTCACTTCCTGAAGCTGGTCGATCCATTTCATCAGGCCCTGCATTTGCGGGGCGTAATAATCGAGGTCGGCTTCGCTGATATCCAAACGAGCCAGCGTGGCTATTTTTTTGACGGTTGCATGGTCAATAGTCATAAAAGATAATATCCTTGGAAATGAATTGATTATATCGATTTATCAATTTAAACCTTTGGAAACAATGCCAATTATTCCTGCAGACCAATTTAAATCTTCTCTCAAGCCCGGCATGAAGCTTTTGGCTCTGGATATCAGTAAAGTCTCGATAGGAATCGCGTTTGCGGATATCGAAACAGGGATTGTAACTCCTGTGTCAATTATCGACCGTAAGCGCTTGAAAGATGATGCTGAAAAACTGTCAAAGCTTATGGCTGAATACGGCACTAAAAGCCTTATTGTTGGCTGGCCGCTCAATATGGACGGAACCCAAGGTAAAAGATGTCAGGCGGTCAGGGATACAGTTTTGGAACTTCAAAAAACGTTGCAGTCGGCAAAATTCGTCTTTTGGGATGAAAGGTTATCCACAGCGGTTGCGAATAACTTAGTGGAAGAAATCGGTATAAGTGGTGCAAAATCAAGAGGAAAGAAGGTGGATAACCATGCTGCCATGGTTATTCTACGTTCGTTTCTGGATGAAATAATGCCCCGAACCTCATGAGTTCATTGGCGTTTTCGGAAATCCATGAACTTCCAGTGGAGAAGTCGGCAGATAATTCCTGACATAACTTCCAGAAATGGGGACCATGATTGGCATGAACTAAGTGGGCCGCTTCATGTGCGATCACATAATCATAAGTCTCGTAAGGTGCAAAAATAAGACGCCAGTTCAATGACATGCGGCCATCTGTTGAACAGCTGCCCCAGCGTGTCTTCATGTCGCGCAAAGTCAGGACTTTTATCTTTTTCCCAATCTGCGCCGCTTTTTGATCGGCAATTATTTTGAACTCGGTTTCCGCCATCTTTTTGAGAAAACGGGATATACGACCAGATGGATTATCCAAGCTGGTTCTGACTGTTAAGCGATCTTCTTCAATTGATACTTTAGTTAATTTATACATTTCATCATGGTCGATGGTCAGGCGAAGCTGCTTACCCAAGACTGGAATTAAGGCGCCGTCGTGATAAGGAACGGCGTCGGGCAGGGTTGAGAGCTTTTCATGGATCCAGCCTTGATTCTGGCGGGCGAATTCATAGGCAGATTTAAGACTGGCACGTTTCGGGATAATTAAATGGATTTTCCGCTCCGTAGCATCGAGCCTCAAGGTAAGCTTATGCGCCCGTGGTGAAACTCTGACGTTCAAGTGAGGAGAAATAGAAGAGAAATCCGGCATAGGTTATGTCTTAGCAAAACTATGCCGCGATAAGCCAGTGTAAACCTATAGATGTGACAGGCTTGAGTAAGAGGCTACACCGCAAGAAGAGGGGTAAGCTGTTTTTCTCTGCTTTGTAACTGCGAAGGGAAGATCGTCAAATTGAGAATGAAGAAGTCGATCCCCGTGTTCTTCTATCAATTTATAAGCAGTCTCTTGTCCTAACTTGAAGCCCCATTGAGTATGGCGTGAGGTAAAGTTATAACGGCTGCTTTCGTTTGCGTTTGTAGTTGGGACGGTCACTCTTTGCAAAAGAACTGATTGATCATTGAAGAGGCGCGTGCGGTCTGTTTCTGCCTGTTGCTCACGCTTGTTCGCAATTGGATTTGCCGGGGTGCATGGAATGGATAATATAATGTCAGTTCTAGGTTTTGTAGGATAAAGGCTTTTTCGAACATAAGTCCCGTCAGACAAATTATTGTAAGTCCCAAATACATGTGCTGCGCAAGAAGATTTTATACTATCCAAATCTATATTTTCTCTTTTCATATCGAAGGCTTTTAGATTATTTATGCCCGGTACATTTTTTGCTGCCCTTACCATTAGTTCGGTATAGCCGGAATGCACGCCATTCCACATTTCATCGTCCATGTACCTTTTCAACACATTTCCCATTTTATTCAATGGCAAGTGACCCGCGGCAATTTTGGAAAAATAATATTGTATGCCTAATGGCATATTGGGAAACGAGCAATTACTGGCAGATTGATTAAAGCATGCAGTCAGATCTGTTATTCTATGCAATGCACGCAAAGGTAAAAGAGGAGTGTCTCCCAATTTACCCATGTCTTTCCAGACGTCTTCTAACAGATCGCTAATTTTTTCAGGTTGGTTTGAATTAAGAAGTCCTGTCAGCAAAAGGCCATTTACTGCGCCAATACTCCTTGATGAGATATGTTTGATCTTGGCGCCCTGTCTTAGAATATGTGGGATAAGTACACTTATTACGCCAGCCTGATAGGCGCCGCGTACAAAGCCATCAGGCAGAATAAGCTCTACCGTCCTGGCGTTAGCTATCTGAAACGCAGATTGGTTGATCGGGCTGTTCAAAAGCAAATACTCCACGCAAATAATTCGAGCCTATAACGTCTTATTAGAAGGCTCTAAACTATATACAGCGCATCAATTTTGTCAAAATTGTGTCAATGATTGCAGATTATGAAAATTTTTACAATCAAAAAACAATTTAAGCGGCCTGAAGATTATTACCGGAATAAACAAATTTCAGTAATTCAGCGGATGGTTCGAAAGATGATTTTTTTCCAAAACTATTAACGTTTTTGTTGATCCATTCAGCAGCATCGTGAAGACCTTGCTCATAAAGAGCGTCTAAATGTTTCGAAGTATTATTCATCGCAGCTGTTTCGTTCCAGTATTCGGGATAATTCAGGCATAGAAAATCAATATGGCATTTTCGTTCGGGGTCCATGTAATAGCGGGCCAGATCATGATGAAGCTGTCCTGTTTTGACACCTCTGTGATCTTCTATTTCCGAAGCATTTCGAAGAGGCTTTAAGCCTATGGCGAACAAGACGTCTGTCGGTTTGTCTTTTAGAAAAAAGCCAATGTTATGGTAGCCACCATCTTCGTAAATTTCTCCATCCAGCCTATATTCTGCAAAGTCACGCAATGCTCCTGAAGCAACCACTTTGTCGGGTGTTAAATCCTTGCCTGTAAATAAGACAGGCGTGGATACATGACCAAATTTATGCACTGTGCTGACATAGGTTTCTACGTTCCCATTACGGATAGCTTCCCATCCAGATGCCGGGATATGACGTGTTAATAATTCTTTCAGTTGGGTAAGCGGCAGAGAGGATTTTCCGCTTATACTCATTGTATCTATCAAGCGACGTGGAATGTTAGGAAAGTCATTCGATAAATTCTTGAACGGATTGAAAGTGTTGGCCGCAGCATGAAAATCGAGAAGGGGTTTTAAATACAAATCCCCTTTGCGGGCGACATCATGCCAAAACGAATTATAAATCCTGTCTAGATTATCTTCTTGCCCAGCATTAAGCGCGTAAGATGTCAGAACGCTGTTCATTGCGCCGGCACTGACGCCCGTAATGATTTGAACCTGATAACCTTGAGATTTCCAGAAGGGAATAAGTTTAACTAATGCGCCGCATTCATAACGACCTAAAGCGCCGCCGCCTGAAAGCTCAAGCTGAATAGTTTTGGGATTAGGTTGGAAGTGATCAGTTAAACGCAAGCGAACTCCACTAATGAAGTTCAGATCATGCGGGATTCGGAGTAGTGATGACTATGCGCAGTGCACCAAATGAATGTTGCGCTGCAAAGGATTAAGCTTCCGATCCTTCAAAAAACTTCGACTTGCGGCCTTCCTTGGCGGCGAGGGCTTCTTGTTCTTTAAGCCAGCGACGCGTGGCGGCGATACCGTGTTTATCGCGGTTGTAGCGTTCCGGCGCATGGTCTGGGATTTCTTGTAGATCAGCTTCTGGAATTGGATCGTATTCACCGTATGTCCGTATGAAATGACGCACGCGCGGCATGATGTCATTTCGCCATTTCCGCCCGTTGAAGATACCGTAATGACCACAGCCTAATTGGAAATGGTGAAATTGCTTTGCCTGTGGCAAGTTATAGGCAAGTTCATGCGCAGCTGTTGTCTGACCACGGGCGGAAATATCGTCCAGTTCTCCTTCGACGGTTAGAATAGCCGTATGCTTAATGTTTTTTGGCAATACGTCATGAAGCTGTTCAGTCAAGGGGTCGCGCCATTTCATCTGGTTCTTCGGTAATAATTGACGCTGGAAGATGACATCGACGGTTTGCAGATAGAAATCAGCATCCAAATCCATAACCGCATTATATTCATTATAAAATTTACGGTGCGCTTCGGCGCTATCACCGTCACCTTGTACGACATGTTTGAAGAAGTCGAGATGAGAGCCTACATGGCGGTCCAGATTCATCGACATAAATCCGGTCAATTGCAGAAAGCCCGGATAGACTTTGCGATGCGCGCCCGGATAATACATTGGCACTTCATCTATCACCGTATTCTTAAACCATGAAAGAGGTCGCTTTTCGGCAGTTTCCGTCACTGCAGTTTTAGAAACGCGTGTATCAATCGGGCCTCCCATTAATGTCATGGAAAGCGGCTGGTTCGGGTCTTTCTCGCCGGCCATTAAGGCAACGGAAGCAAATACGATTGGCGCTGGCTGACAAACCGCGATCACATGCGTATCAGGGCCAAGCAGGGACAGGAATTGCCTAATATAATTAATAGAGTCATCGAGATTGAAACGGCCTTCTTTCATCGGGACCATGCGGGCATCTTCCCAGTCCGTAATATAGACATCATGATGGGGAAGGAGTGCCTCGACCGTACCACGCAAAAGTGTGGCGTAGTGGCCGGACATAGGCGCGACAATCAAAACTTTAGGGTCTTTACGTTTTACCGCGCGTTTGAAATGCACAAGCGAGCCGAATGGTTTTTCGGCAATTACTTCTTCGGTAACGGCAACTTGCTTACCATTAATCTTCGTAAAGGGAAGGTCGAATTCAGGTTTGCCGAAGCGGCGCGTCAGGCGCTCGAACATTTCGGAAGAGGCAGCAATCGTTCTTCCTAAATTTGTATAAGAAAGTGGATTGAAGGGATTGTTGAACAGCATCTTGGTCATCTCTGCGCCGAAACGGGCAGGGGTAAGAACCGCATGCTGGAGATCGTGTAATTTGTATAGCACTGGAAATATCCTCTTTTCCTAATATATACGCAATATATACCCGTAATGGTTAATTTCTAGAAAATGATGTGAATGCGAACGCAGGAAGTGATAGATTTCATCAACTTATATCATATTAGAGTCTGATTCTCATGTACTCCATTAATTTCTATAAGATATTTCAGGAGATGGCTGACCCGGACCGCATTATTGTATGTCTCGGCGCAACTCTGCTCGTTTCTGTGATGGGTTACATAACAGGGCCGATTGCAGGTAATGCCAATCCCTGGCTTTGGGGGATACTCGATAAGGTATTCGGTTTTGCCCGAAAGTCTTACAAAGTCGAGCGCTCATCGTCCTCGTTATCCTTTCGCGGTGTCTTGTTCGGCTTAATGTATATTATCGCCTCCGTTGGGATCGGGTTTGGTGCATGGTATGGACTGACCCATTATTATCCCTCTATTGCGCTGGAAATTTTGCTTTTATCGTTCACCATGACGGGCGGCGCGGTTTGGCTGGCCATGTCAAAGCTTCATCAGGCCTTGAAAGAAGGATCAAAACTCCAAAAGGGCAGTTACCGCCCGATTGCGATTTCGGCGCGGAAGAATTTAAACACGACGGATGATTACGGCATTACACGCATCGGCGTTGCTTTTATGCCCAAAGCTTTTGATAAAGGTTTGGTTGCGCCGATTTTCTGGTATCTGATCGGCGGTTTGCCGTTCGCTTATCTATATGCAGGTATGGCCTGCGCGGTTTGGGCATTGTCGAAAGAGGGATATTCTAAAAACTTTGGAGATTTTATCCTAAGATTGGAAAAGATTTTCGGGTTATTACCTAATACCGTTGCCGGGTTGTTTATGGCAGCTGCGGCGATCTTTACGCCTGGTGCGCGGATTACAAGAATTTTTCCTTATCTATTTAAGCGTATCGGCAAAGCCAGCTACGCCGAAGGCGGCTTGCCGCTTACGACGGTGGCTTATGCCCTGAATGTTTCTCTCGGTGGGCCGGTTGAAGATCTGGAAGGCAGCGTTATTCGTCATGGCTGGTTTGGTCCGAAAGATGCGACAGCGCGCCTTGATAAAAGCCATCTAAACCGCGCGATTTATATGAGCCTGATGGCTTATGTGTTGGTTTTCGCCGCGCTGGTGGCGGGGTTATTGGCTTGGAAATTATTAGGGGATATAGACCTCACTGATAAACGTGGAACTATTCGTGCTCACGAATTTATAACGCGCTGAAATTTATAGATACTCTTAAAAAGTTTCTAGGTTAACTCTCCCTCGGTGCATGTTTCGATAAAATGCGCTGGAGGGTTCTTCGGTGCATTTTTAAACGCCGTGCGGTTTCAGACACATTACGACCGCATTGTTCATAAACGCGCAAAATATGTTCCCACTTAACGCGGTCGGCGGGCATGGGGTCTTCCGGCGGCGCGGGTAAATCGCCGGCATCATTCGTTTGCAGTAAAGCACGTTCGATTGAGTCGGCATCAGCTGGCTTGGCGAGGTAATCAACAGCTCCGGCTTTCACTGCGGCAACGGCGGTGGCGATATTGCCGTAAGCGGTCAGAATTACGATGCGGCAATCATCGACTATTTTTCTAATCTCTTCGACGATTTGTAACCCGTTGCCGTCTTGTAATCTTAAATCGATCACGGCGAATTCCGGTTCGAATTCCTTGGCTGCGGCAATGCCGTTTTGCACGGAGTAAGCGGTGCGAACTTCATAGCCACGTTTCTGCATGGCTTTTGCCATGCGGTCGCACAGGATTTCATCATCATCGATAATAAGGAGATTTCCCTTTGTGTTTATTTCTTCGCTCATTTTATTTTATCCTTTGCCCAGTGAATGGCAACGATTGCCCCGCCGGTATTCAGATCGTTTGAATAAACCGTGCGGGCGCCAAGTTCTTCTAACAAATTCTGCGCGATAAATATGCCAAGACGCTTATGGACCACCCCTTGTTCTTTATATTCTTTCAAAGGCTGAGATAAAGGTTGGCCGAGAAGGGAGATAATCTCGGGATCGAATCCTTCGCCGTCATCCTGAATTTTAATCAGGATCATATCCTTGTTTTCCGAGCAGGTAATACGGACATAGCTATCGGCGCGCTGAATGGCATTTTGAATATAGACGCCAAGGCTATGCACGATTTCCGGTTTTTGCGGGACAATGACAGGTTCGATTAAATGGTCGTCTATTTCAATCATAACGCCCGGATTTTCATGGCCGAAATTATCGGCGATTTCCTCGATCAGATTGGTTAGTGGCAAAGGAGCCAGAATATATTCGGTAGTCTCTTCATCGGGCGTTTCCCCGAATTTTTGCAGGATGCGTTTACAGCGATCCACTTGTGAAATAATCAAATCTATATCATCGGCGAGCGGAGAGCTGCGTCCGGCATCGCGCGATAATTCTCCAGCGGCAACGGCAATCGTGCTCAAGGGACTTCCCAGTTCATGGGCGGCGGCTGCGGCTTGGGCGCCTAAAGAATTTAAATGTTTCTTTTGCGCTATGATGGCTTTGATCGCTTCATGGGCTTTTTGAATGGCGCGGTTTTCACTTGACGCGCGCCAGCCGAAATAGGCGGTAAAAATAGCCGTAATAGAAAAGGCTATGAAATGTCCCATTAAAATCAAATTATGCGGCGAGTTTGCGTTTGCCGGTGGTAAAGTAAAGGGAACAAAAAAATGAGCCAGTAAAACAATATTAAAGACGCTTAAGAAAATCAGAAATACGATTTGGCGAAGCGATAATATCGTGGCACCGATTGCTACCGGGCAGAGCAGGAGCATATAAAACGGGTTAGCGAGCCCGCCCGTCAGAAATAAAAGTAAGCTGACTTGCACGACATCAAAAGATAAATAGGCGCAAGCGTGCCAAGTCGAGATACCGCTCTTACGATCCCGCAAAGCGGCGTAAATATTTAATAAAACGGAGACAGCGATCGTTAAAAAGCAGGCTCCGGCTGGAAGCATTAAACCCATGCCGTAATGCGCGATCAAGATGGCAAGCGTCTGTCCGGCAATCGCGACCCATCTGGCGATAACAAGGGTTTTGCTTCTGATGATCAATTTGCGCCCTGTAATATGATCTGGTTTTTTAGAAGCGGGATCAGGCTGGCGACGGCAAGGCCGGGTTCTTTTGGTGCAGGATAAGGCAGACCGAAGAAAGGAGTTTCAGCAACTTTTATTTCGTTCCAGCCTGTTAAAGCACAGTGATCGGTAATACCCTCATTCTCGTGTTTCAAAATTGAAATAACTGCTGCCCCTGTTTCACCTTCGAGCATTACCGGGATATTCGCCAATTTTGCCGCAATCACTAGGCCACATAAAGCGGCAAGTTCAAACCCGCCAATTTGCTGAAGAGCGGCGAAGCCCTTAGCGGCTCCATTAGGTTTCAAAAGCCGCGCAACTGTTAGGTCGTCGCATACAATATTTTTATGCAGATAGAAGAGGGCGCGGGCTGAAGCTTCCGAGCCGTGGCCGAAGGCGGTTGCGGAGATCATGTCTATTCCGGGTTCGACTGACATCATCCCGTAGGCAATGGCTTTCACCATATCATCCGTAGTCATAGCCGAATCTCCCGATAAACAATCCCCGGTAGGATTGGACGTATCTAGCTCATAAAGACGCAAATCGGTGTTTGCGGCCTGGCAAAGACGGTTTAACTTTCCAGTACCTTCGATATTGTCTTTTACATATTTATCATAATTATGGTCAGTGATTTTAAGTTTTTCGGCGAAGCCGTGATGAGCAAAAAATAAAGCTACCCGAGCGTGATTAAGCTTAGGGCTGCAGGTTTTCTGCGATTTTGCGATCCAATCAGTAACCGTTTTACCAGGGGGGGTATTATCCTGCGCAATCGAGCTGATAAGGTCTTTGATTTCTTGTAATTGGGAGGAAGATTCAGTCATTAAAAAAACCTAATATTATTCTTGACGGGGCCAGAGCTGTTAATATATGGTCCGGCTCTATTGAAATAGCCAAAACACGTTAAAATACAAGGATTTTCGTCATGAGCCGCAAGTGCCAAGTGACCGGTAAAAAGGTAATGTTTGGAAACAATGTTTCCCACGCAAACAATAAAACACGCCGTACGTTCTTCCCGAACGTTCAAGATACCAAGCTGTACAGTGAAGCTCTAGGTGCATTGGTTGCCGTTCGCATTTCCGCAGCAGGTATGCGTACAGTCGATCATAAAGGCGGTCTGGATGCATTCCTGACATCGACACCAAAATCCAAGTTGGATACAGACTTGCACGCATTGAAGACACGTGTTGAAAAAGCAATTGCGAAAAAAGCCGCAGCTTAATTCCGGTCTGTAAATTGCAAGAATTTGTTATCCCCGCGAAAGCGGGGATAATTTTTGCCACAAGGCGTTGAAGAGAGAGTTTATATGACTGTTCCTAATATCGAATATCCAAACATGTCATTTGAGGTCTTGAAAAAAGACCCCACATCGGCTGCAAGGCTGGGCCGTCTAACAACGCCTCACGGAACGATTGAAACGCCAAACTTTATCTTTGTCGGCACAAAAGCCACGGTAAAAAGCTTGTCGCCGATGCAGCTTAAAGAGGCCGGGGCAGATATGGTTCTATCGAATACTTATCATTTGCTGGTTCAGCCAGGACCGGATTTAGTCCACAAAATGGGTGGGCTGTCAAAATTCATGGGCTGGAACGGCCCCACTCTAACTGATAGCGGAGGTTACCAGATTTTCTCATTGGGCACCGGTAGCGGTGGCAACGCCAGCGGGGGAGAAATCAAGGGGCGTACAGTTTCAAACAGGAATCAGGCTCTGATCCGCATTGATGAAGAACACGGCGCTATTTTCCGCTCCTACCGTGGGGGAGATATTTTGAATTTAAATCCTGAGACTTCAATGGATATCCAGCGTAAGATTGGCGCGGATTTTGTTGTGCAGATGGACGAATGTACGCCGTACCATGCCGAGCGCGAATACACTGAAAAATCAATGCGGATGAGTCATCGTTGGGGAGACCGCTCCCTGATAGCTTTTGAAAAATCCCATGACGGCACTCAAGGTGTTTATGGCGTTGTGCAAGGTGGCGTTTATCGTGATCTGCGCGAAGAATCAGCAGCCTATGTATCGGAACGTCCTTTCTTTGGGACGGCTGTCGGAGGGTGTCTTGGTGGTACAAAAGTACACTTTTATGAGATTGTAAATTGGCTGGTTGGCCGTCTGCCGGAAAACCGCCCGGTACATTTGCTCGGGATCGGTAAGATAGAAGATATTTTTGAATGCGTTAAAATGGGGATGGACACCTTCGATTGCGTAACTCCGACTCGCGAAGCCCGGCACGGACGCGTTTCGATGAAAGGTCACCCTAAGGGCTTTATCAATATTCTGAACAAGCGTTACCGCGACGATGATTCGCCGCTAGACGAAACGGTAGGGCTTGCTTCATCTGCCTATTATACAAAAGCCTATGTCCATCATTTGATGAAGGCCGAAGAAATGCTGGCCTTCCAGATTATCAGTCAGCACAATGTTGCGACAATTGCCAAGCTAATGCGGGAAATTCGCGAAGCGATTAAAACGGATACGCTGGATCAACTTAAGAAGGAATGGCTTCCAGAATAGGGCTGATTTCTGTATAGTTTTCCTATGATGGAAGAAAACCCCCATACGGTCAGCCATATCAGTGAAATTATAGAAGCCTGCCAACATTGGTATTCGGGGCTTCTTTTAGATCTTTTCTTTCCACGAAAGGCCGAAAGTTTTTTGATTGATTTACCAGACCTTTATAAAAACTGGGCAGATGAATCATTTTCCAAGCCGACTTTTCAGAAAGTTTTAATGGATGAGATTTACAGGTCAGGCAACGAACTGAAAAGCTTACTTAATAATATTAAATCACCGCCGTCCAGAGAAGAGTTTCAAAACCTCTCTGCCAACTATGATCGTTTTATTATACTTTTGAGTAAAGCGCAGAATGAAATAGCGCTTTCCGGTACCGGAGTTGACGATATTACAGGTTTCAAAATCGGCGCTTTAATGATGCAGGAAGTCAAACGCGAACTTGACCGCCGGGGACGCAAAGGCAATCCATTCTCAATGGCGATGATTAGGCTTGATGGCGAAAATAATACGGAAGACAAAAATTTTAAGCTTCGCGCTATTTCAACAGCATTAAGGCAAGGATTGCGTAGCTTCGACGACGTATACCGTCTTGAAAATGATGATCTAGTGATCGCTTTAAAACATGCTGATATTAAAGGCGGCTTCCGCTTTATCGAAAGGCTTAAAGGAGAATTGAAAAGTCTTCAGGCTGATTTCACATTTTCCAGTTGTGTTGCTGAGCCTGACCCGGCTGACGATATGCAACAATTCCTTAAAAATTTATTAGACGATCTGAACGTTGCTGCAAGCAGTGGTACAGGCCAAACGATAAAATACGAAGAGCTGAGTCCCTTGCAAAGATTTGTATCAAATATGAAAGATAAATAACTGCGTGCAGACGAAATCCGAATTCCCGAATTTTTACATCGTTAATCATCCGGTTATCCAGGATAAACTGACAAATTTGCGTAAAAAAGACACGACCACTCAGCAATTTCGCTCTTTGTTGGAAGAAATATCACATTTAATGGCCTATCCCGTTACGGAGACGCTAAAGACTAGGCGAATTGAGATAGAAACCCCTCTTATTAAAGTTGATATGCCGGTTCTAGATACCGCCGGTGTTGTCGTTGTGCCAATTTTGAGGGCGGGGCTTGGGATGGTGTCCGGCCTTTTAAAAATCTTCCCTGATGCGGCTATTGGCCATATTGGAGTTTATCGCGATCATGATACGCACCAGCCTGTTGAATACGTAGCGCGACTTCCGGAATTTAAAAACCAAATTTACTTACTCGTAGATCCGATGCTTGCCACCGGCAATTCATCCGCCTATGTTGCAAGCCTGTTGCTTGAACACGGCGTTACGCCTGAAAATATCATTTTTATGTCTCTTCTAGCTGCACCGGAAGGGGTAAGGGCCTTTCATAAAGAGCATCCTAATATACGTATTTATACAGCTGCATTGGATGAATGCTTGAACGAGCAGGCCTATATTGTGCCGGGTTTAGGTGATGCAGGTGACAGAATGTTTGGGACGGTTTGAAACTTCAACTTTTATTAAGATTCCTGCTTTAATAGTGCCGATACAAAATTTCTGCTACTATTATTGAGTAAATTTATGATCGATCACAAAGCCCTTTTTGATGCCATGCCCGTTCCCCGGTTGCTAATCAAGCCGGAAGGAAAGCATTTTATTGTCGAAGAAGGTAACCGCCGCGCATACGATTATTTCAATCGTAAAGAAGAGCAAATCATTGGGCGTCAGGTAAGTGATTTTATGGACTCGGAAAACGCTCGGCATTTTGAGCAGGCTTTCGAAGTTTGCCTGAAGCAAAAAGTTCCGGTCACAATTCAAGCTCTGCCTAGTTTTCCCGGCGGTCTGCGCGTTTATGGATTTTGGATAAATCCTCTTTTGGATATACTAGGCAATGTCGTCATGCTCGATCTAATGGCGCAGCCCAATTCAGCGGATGAGTCAATTCTCGAGCGCGAACGAGACGACGCGATTTCTCTTTTAACATCCATTTTTGATGTTTCTGAGATCAGCATTATTGTCAGTGATTATAACAGACGTGTGGTGCGTATTAACGAAGTTTTCGTTAGAACATTCGGCTGGTCGCGAGATCAGGTGATCGGGGAAGATTTTATCTTCTTGATCGCACCTGATGAACAGGAAATGGCCAAGGATAACCATGATCGATACGTCAAAAGTGGTTTGCGTTCGTCAGGAGAAATGAAATTGGTTCGCCATGATGGCTCGGTCGTTAACACGCTATTCACGACCGCTACGCTTGAGTTATCCCAGCGCCGTCGGTTTCAAGTTACAACGATCATGGATATTACGCCTCGTAAGCAGATGGAGTTGTCTTTGCGAGTGGCAAAAGAACATGCGGATGCAGCTAACGTTGCCAAATCGGCTTTCCTTGCAAATATGTCTCATGAACTTAGGACGCCGTTAAATGCGATTATCGGATTTTCTGAAATGATGCAGAATGAAGTGTTTGGCGCATTGGGAAATCCCAAATATGTTGAATATATGGGCGATATCCATTCCAGCGCACGCCATCTCCTTGAAATTATCAATGAAGTTCTTGATATGTCGAAAATTGAAGCTGGCCGCGTTGATTTGGATGAGCAGCCGGTCGATATGGATGAAGCTATTGAATCGGTTATGCGCATGATGGCTTCGCGCGCTTTCAGCGGCGGCGTTAATCTGAATTCAAAAGTCGATAAAAATATGCCTGCTCTTCATGCAGACCCACGTTTGTTGCGTCAGGTTTTGATTAATCTTGTCAGCAACGCGGTAAAATTCTCTCGCAGAGGCGGCCAGATCGATATCAGTTCAAATCTGAATAATGATGGTGAAATGACTATTATAGTCAAAGATAACGGCATAGGCATTCCACGAAACAAGATTAAACGTGCTTTGGAACCGTTTGGACAAATTTACGACTCGGCCCATGCTGCGAAAGAAAATCAGGGAACAGGTCTTGGCCTGCCTTTGGCTAAAGCTATGGTGGAACTGCATGGGGGGAATTTAAGTCTCGATTCCGATGCAGGGAAGGGAACTACTGTTACACTTACATTCCCGGCTCGACGCGTTTTGCATCCTACAATGACAGCGTCAAGCTATTGATGTTGCCACTTGTGCCCTAAATGTCTAAAATCCAGAAATACGGAGATTTAACATGAAACAACTTATTCAGCGTTGCGCAGATTCAGGTCTTAAAATGACAGGCCAGCGGCGTATCATTCTGGAGGTTTTGGAAGAGGCTCATGATCATCCGTCTGTCGAAATTGTGTTCGAGCGTGCAAAAGCACGCGATGATTCTATCAGTATTGCAACTGTGTATCGCACCTTAAGTCTGTTAGACGAAATGGATATTGTCGTTCGTCACGAATTTAAAGAAAATTTTTCACGCTATGATATTAACACTGATCATCATCACCATCTAATCGATTTGGAATCCGGGGAAGTCATCGAATTTCAAAATGACGAAATTGAGCTTCTGAAAAAGAAAATAGCAAATGATCTTGGGTATGATTTGGTCGAGTGCCGTCTCGAACTTTACGGAAAGAAAATCAAAAGGTAATGTCTGATACCCGTCTTCCATCCGGGCTATGGATCGAAGCGAAACTGCGCCAGTTAGACCGCGACGCTGTTCCTTATTACGTTATAAATAAGGGAGCTTATTTTTCCGGCACTATACTACTAAAAATTAATAATATGTCCGGTTTGTGCCGGATTTTAGCCCAGGAAAGCGATGAGCATGGCACTAAGCGATGGGTTTCACCTTTGCTTAAGTCCGATCTGCTAGAATCTGATGTCGATGCCTATATTGAAAGGGCGAGAAGCAGGGATCCCGATCTTTGGGTTATTGAGGTAGAGCAGCGGAATTTGATGAATCCTTTTGAAGAAAAACCCGGGACTCAAGGCTTCACGTTAGTAGAGTTATCTATCGTCATGATCATTATTGGTCTTCTGATCGGCGGAGTTTTAAAGGGGCAGGAGCTGATTGAAAACGCAAGGGCCAAAAACGTCGTATCCTTTCTGAAGTCTGTCCAAAGCGCAAATAATACTTTTCAGGATTCCTATAAGAATTTACCGGGAGATTCTCCTTATGCCCGCAACCTGATTCCAAATTGTAATGACAGTGTTTTTTGCCTTAACGGAAACGGGAATGGGTATATAGCGAGTAATGGTTCGGACCAATATACATGGCAAACGCCGATTCTCACCGGGCCTGAACCGACGCGCGGAGAGTCTATCCAATTTTGGAAACATCTGGCTTTGGCTGATTTGATTGGAGGGATTCAGCCAAGTGCAGATCCGGCAGTACCGGAATTTGGCAAAACAAATCCGGCTTCGGCTTTTGGTTCGGGCGGATTTGAAATGTACTGGGATGGTTCTACTACATTACATCCGACCGGTATTCATATTGTTCGGCTATCTGCATCTGGTGCCTTGACCGGCGACAGCACTGTGGATGGAATAACGCCAAGACAAGCGGCCAAGATCGACCAGATAATGGATGACGGACAGCCGAATTCTGGTTCTGTTTTTGCCAATTACGGGGCTATTTCCGATAGCTGTAAAATTGGCGGGGCCGGCGCCACTGATAATTCACAATATAATTCATCGACAACTTCAAATGCCTGCGCTCTGTTTTTCAATATTTTTAGATGATTATTGCAAATAATATCTCCGATGCTTATAGTCCGGCGCCATGCAAGCCAATAAATCCATAGTCGATCAACGCCGTACTTTTGCCATCATCGCCCACCCAGATGCGGGTAAAACGACATTGACCGAAAAGCTTTTGCTATTTGGAGGCGCGATTGAGCTTGCGGGGGCGGTGAAAGCCAAAGGAGATCGCCGTCGTGCGCGATCCGACTGGATGAAGGTTGAACAGGAACGGGGGATTTCGGTTGCTTCATCCGTCATGACATTCGATTACCAAGACGTCACATTTAACCTCTTGGATACACCGGGTCACGAGGATTTCTCTGAAGATACTTACCGGACGCTTACAGCTGTCGATAGTGCGATTATGGTCCTCGATGTTGCCAAAGGTATCGAAAGCCAGACATTGAAATTATTCGAAGTTTGCCGGATGCGTAATATCCCTATTATAACGTTTATTAATAAAATGGACCGTGAAGGACAGGATCCGTTCAAATTAATGGACGAGGTCGCTGACAAGCTTCAGTTGGAAGTTGTGCCGGCTTCGTGGCCTATCGGTATGGGGCGCGACTTCAAAGGCTGTTATGATTTAATCAACGACAGTCTGGTTTTATTCGACCGCAGTAAAGGTGAAGCTCTTCTTGAAACGGTAACATGTTCTGGTTTAGATGATCCACTGATCGATCAAAAACTGCCAGCGGAATTGGCTGAAAAATTGCGTGAAGATGTTGAAATGATCCGCGGCGTATGTCCGCCTTTTGACAGAAACGCTTATCTGGCGGGCGATATGACGCCGGTATTTTTTGGCTCAGCCGTCAATAATTTTGGTATTAAAGAATTGCTCGAAGGTATTGGGCGCTATGCGCCAAGCCCACGTCCTCAGGCGACCAGTCAGCGAATAATCGATCCTCATGAAGCCAAAGTCACAGGTTTTGTTTTTAAGATTCAGGCGAATATGGACCCAAAACATAGGGACCGTATCGCCTTTACACGCTTATGTTCCGGCACGTTTAAACGCGGCATGAAATTAACGCCTGTGCGCACAGATAAAGCGCTCGTCATACATTCGCCGCTTTTGTTTTTTGCGCAAGAACGCGAAATGGCGGAAGAAGCCTATGCAGGCGACATTATCGGTATACCAAACCACGGCAATCTTCGCATCGGCGATGTTTTGACCGAAGGTGAAAAACTTACCTTTACTGGTATTCCATCTTTTGCGCCGGAATATCTGCAACGCGTTTCACCCGAAGATCCAATGAAAGCAAAGCATTTAGGCAATGCGCTCCAGCAATTGGCTGAAGAAGGCGTTGCACGTATTTTTAAGCCGCTCTATGAGAATTCATGGATTGTTGGCGTTGTTGGAATGCTGCAATTCGATGTTCTAGGGGATAGGATCCGCACTGAATATTCGTTGCCTGTTAAGTTTGAACAAACCAGCCTTTACACGGCGCGTTGGGTCAAATCGAATGACAATGCAAAGATGAAAGCGTTCCTTGATTCAAATCGTGGCGCGATTGCCGAAGACCATGACGGTGATCCTGTCTTCATGGCGCGTAATGCCTGGCACTTAAACGATACGCAGGATAAAAACCCCGATATCAAATTTGAGAAAACAAAATAATTATTGGAAGGCACGCATAATGTTTGCGTAGTCGTCAGTCCATGGCCGCATGTCATCAGGGATAGTGATTTCCTTCCATTTTAGTTTGCCAAATTCTTTCAAGATATCCGGATTATCAGTCATCACCGTATAAATATTTGGATTGTGCTTGATCTTTGTTCCAAGGACATTGCCTCCAATAGCATAGCGTACAAGAGCGTTCATGCCGGATGATCTAGCAAGGGATGCAACTTCTTTCTCAAGATTAAAGAAGCGGTTTGAGACATGGATAACGATAAATCCGCCAGGTTTAAGTTTTTTCTTATACCCTTGAATTGCTTCAAGCGTCATGACGTGGATGGGTATATTGTCCGAACTGAAAACATCGACAAAAATCATATCATAAGTATTATCCGGCGCTTCCATGATTTTATGGCGCGCGTCGCCGAGAATAATTTTATACGGACTACCGCAATCTTTTAAATAACTGAAATACTGAGGGTCTTCCGAGATATCAATGACTTGCTGATTGATCTCATAGAAATCAAAACTGCGATTCTCATGTATATAACAAGCAATACTTCCAATACCTAATCCGAGTGCAGCGATCTTTTGCGGTTTATCAGACGCATCGAGTACAGTGAAAATATCCCCGACCGAACCCGCCGGATGATAATATGTCAGTGGGATTTTACTGAAATTACGATCTATTGCCTGCGCGCCATGGGTAGTCGTACCATTGGTTAGAATGCGCACGCCTGTTTTCTCGTAATCCTGTATGCGCAAAACGCCGAAAAAATTGCGGGCAATTAAAACGCTGTCTTTAATTTTTGTCCAGGATTGCGGCGGATTGAAAAGCAAAAATATTCCAACCGTAGCAACGAAAGCTACGCGGCGGTTTATCAGAAAAAGAGATGCAAACAATGTCAGTGCGACAAGTGCGCCTTTTAGCCAGATGAAGTCAACGAAAGATGTCGCGCAACCTAAAAGAAGAACTCCGGGGAATAGGCAATATTCATATAGCTTTGATTTATCTGGGCGAAATTCAGGATCTTTTTTCAGAGGTATTGAAATATGGCGTGCAAATAAAGACAGGATTATCACAATATAATATTCGTAGGGAAGTTTGAATAAAAGTGGCGCTAATAATGAATTAAATGCTCCGCCAAGGGCGCCGCCGATAGACATGAAAAGATAGAATTCAGTCAGGCGGGAAGTTCCAGGCTTAAGGGCAACTAATTCCTGATGGCACATCAATGCCGTAAAGAAGAAAAAGACTCCGTGAAAAACGATTAAGGCCCATGCGCCGCTTGCATGCAGGCTTAAAATTTGTAAAGCGGCTAAAAATAATAGCAAAACCCCCTGAACAATACGCGTGGCGGGCAATGGTAGAAAAGGTTTGGCGGAAAAAGCGACAATAAACGTGCCAAGGTAAAGCGCTAGCGGCATTACCCAAAACAAAGGTACGGATGCTACATCTGTTGTAATATAGGTCGTATAGCCAAGCATTAATGATGAAGGGCAAAAAGCAAGAAAAATCCAGATGAGTCTGGTTTTCCATGTCGGTGCCATATCATCCGTTTCTGAAACTTGTTCTTTTGCCTGATAAAATTTTGGCGTGATAGCGCAGAAGATAAAAGCGAAGGCTAATAAAAGATAACCGCCACTCCAGGCCCAGGATTGCTCGTGAAGCGCCAGTAAGGGTTCGGTAATCACAGGATAGGACAATAGCGCGAGCATCGAGCCGATATTGCTGGCAGCGTAGAGAAAATAAGGGTTATTTGCATTTAAATGGTTGGTCCGCGAAAACCAGTTTTGCAAAAGCGGGGCAGAAGCCGACAGGATGAAGAAGGGGGCTGCAGCCATTCCGGCCATGGTCTTAAGCTGCCAGATTACAGGATGATCGCTAGGATTATCCCCGTTCTCTGGTAAAGCCAAAGGCAGGGCAAAAGCGGCAATTACCATCAGGACTAAATGAAGTATCGCCTGAAGTTGCGGTTTTTTGATTTTTGCCAGTAAATGGGCATAAATGTATCCGGCCAGCAGCAAGACTTGGAAAAACAACATAGCCGTATTCCAGACCGAGGGCGTTCCGCCGAGAGACGGCAGCAAAAACTTACCCACCATCGGCTGCACTGCAAAGAGGAGAAAAGCACTTAAAAATATAGTGAAACCATAAACGGGAACCAGGTGGCGACTCATATAACTTCCTCTTGTTGCGAGTCATTATATCCTTGAAAAAACGGACGTCAAAGAGTACTAAATGCGTACAGATTAGTGGCGGATTTATGGAATGATAAAACTATCTAAATTAAGCGATTATGCTGTCGTCGTATTAAGTCTCTTGGCCCGGGACAGGGCCAAGCTGATGACCGCGTCCGGCCTGTCACAAACAAGCGGCATACCCGAACCGACCGTTGCTAAAGTACTAAAGCTTTTGTCAAAGGAAGGTGTGATCGCTTCTACGCGAGGCGTGAACGGTGGTTATATGTTAGAGCGCGATCCGGCAGAGATTTCCGTGACCGAGCTTATTACCGCGCTCGAAGGTCCGATTGCGCTCACTGCCTGCATTGAAGGCTCTGACGATGATTGTTCGATTCAGGAAATTTGCCCGATGTCGGGCAAATGGGCGAAAGTCAATGCCACGATAAAAACCGCGCTCGATGGTTTGCCGCTAAGCGATTTGCTTATTCCTGTCCGCGCCGCGCAACATGCCGAGATTTTAAAAGATGCCTGATATAGAAACCATTGAAACCGTCCATAGCATAAAGAAATACGAAGCGGGCTTCGTTACCGATATTGAAATGGATAAGGCTCCGAAAGGCCTGAACGAAGATATCGTCCGCCTGATCTCTGAAAAGAAAGGCGAGCCGGAATGGATGCTCGAATGGCGTTTGAAAGCTTACCGCCATTGGCTCACCATGCCGGAACCGGATTGGGCGAAGCTGAACTATCCGGGTTTTGATTATCAGGAAGCGTATTACTATGCCGCGCCGAAATCGATGAAGGATAAGCCAAAGTCTTTGGATGAGGTCGATCCGAAACTTTTGGAGACGTATAAAAAGCTCGGCATCCCGTTAAAGGAACAGGCAATGCTGGCAGGTGTTGCGGTCGATGTTGTGTTTGACTCCGTATCTGTGGCAACGACCTTCAAAGGTAAGCTCAAAGAAGCGGGCGTTATTTTCTGTTCGATCTCCGAAGCGATCAAGGATCATCCTGAACTGGTAAAGAAATATATCGGCTCGGTCGTTCCATACATGGATAACAAACATGCCTGTCTCAACTCTGCCGTATTTTCGGATGGATCATTCGTCTATATCCCGCCGGGTGTGAAATGCCCGATGGAACTATCAACCTATTTCCGCATCAATGAAATGAACACGGGGCAATTCGAGCGTACGTTGATTATCGCCGATAAGGGCGCGTATGTGTCTTATCTCGAAGGTTGCACCGCGCCGATGCGCAATGAAAACCAGATGCATGCCGCGGTGGTCGAACTTGTCGCGCATGAAGATGCCGAGATCAAATACTCGACGGTTCAGAACTGGTATCCGGGCGATGAAGAAGGCAAGGGCGGTATCTATAATTTCGTAACCAAGCGCGGAATTTGCGAAGGCGCGAATTCCAAGATTTCATGGACACAAGTTGAAACAGGTTCCGCAATCACATGGAAATATCCGTCCTGCATCTTGAAAGGTGATAATAGCCAGGGCGAGTTTTACTCTGTCGCTATTACTAATGGGTTTCAGCAAGCCGATACCGGCACTAAGATGATCCACATGGGCAAGAACACCAAATCGCGCATCGTCGCCAAAACCATCTCCGCCGGTAAGTCGGATTCGACTTATCGGGGTCTGGTCCGCGTTCTCGGCGGCGCCGAAGGCGCGCGTAACTTTACGCAATGTGATAGTTTGCTCATTGGTGATCAATGCGGTGCGCATACCGTGCCGTATATCGAAAGCAAGAATAAAACGGCTCGCCTCGAACATGAAGCGACGACATCGAAAATTTCCGAAGACCAGATGTTCTATTGCCAGCAGCGCGGCCTATCTGCCGAAGAAGCCACCGCCCTGATCGTCAACGGCTTCTGCCGTGAAGTCATGCAGAACCTGCCGATGGAATTTGCGGTTGAAGCGCAGAAGCTGGTCGCTATCTCACTCGAGGGAAGTGTAGGATGAAAAAGGTAAGAAAGATGTCGCCTTATTTATTCTATATATGCGCGATCTGGACCGTTCTGAGTTTAGCAACTGTAATCGTAGGCATTAGTGATTATTGCACTTGGGGTTTAAAGAGGGGCCCTGTCTGTGGAGATCCAATAACATCAATAATAGCTCAGATCTTATCTGTGCCTGGATTTGCTATTTATTTCGGGGTTTATGGGATTTTTAATGCCAGAAGTTTTGCGGAATTTGGTTTATCGGTTCTGTGTATCCTCGGTTTCTCTTTTTTCTGTTTTCCTTATATATGGGTAATTAGGAAAGGATTAGACAGATTAAGGCTTTTAGGCAAAAAAGAGACTATCTCTAATGAATAACTGGTGGTTACTCGCTTTACTATCCGGTACGGGCCTTGCCAGTCGCAACGTCTTGCTGAAACTTGCCAATGTCAAAATCGATCCGGCAATGGCGGCGATGGTGTTGTCGGTTTCAATGGCGATTACCTCTATCGCTTTCATGCTGGCCAATCGTCTTTATGTTTCACGTCTTGAAGATGCTGCTCAAAATCCGGTGAACTGGAATATCGCAGGTATTCTTCCGGCTGTTTTTGCAGGCATCGGTCTGGCGGCGGCGAATATATTGCTCGTCTTTTCTTATAAGGCCGGCGGCACGGCTGCGCTTGTCGGCATCATGCAGAATATTGCCGCGGTCGGTGTGACCATGCTGGTCGGTTATTTGTTGCTTGGCGAAGTTATCCGTCCGATGCAGATGGCGGGCGTCGCCGTCGCTCTTGTCGGATTGTTTTTAATTATAAAGGGATAGGTTATGGACGCAGTGTTTACGATTATCGGGGTTATCGGCTCCATCATGTGTATTCTGATGTATTTCATGCTGGAGCGCGGTATCGCGAAGGGCTCCGACATCTGGTATTACGCGATCAACGGTATCGGCGCGATTTTGATTTTAATCGGCTGCATGGGCGAATTCGATGGCGGCGATTTAGGCGCGATCACACAAGAGCTTTGCTGGGCGATGATCTCAGGTATGGGTATCTACCGCCTGATCAAGGCAAAACAAAAAGAGAGAAAAGAAGGATTCTAATTAGTGCTACTTGAAATCAAAAATCTTCATGCCGAAATCGACGGCAAGCAAATCCTCAACGGTCTGGACCTGACAATTGAAGCCGGCAAAGTCCATGCGATCATGGGGCCAAACGGCGCGGGTAAATCCACGCTGTCTTATGTACTCTCGGGCCGCAGCGATTACGAGGTCACTGAAGGCGAAATATTGCTCAATGGCGAAAACATTCTCGACATGGCACCGGAAGAACGTGCCGCTGCCGGAATGTTTCTGGCCTTTCAGTATCCGGTCGAAATTCCCGGCGTGCAAACAACGACATTTTTGAAAACTGCACTCAATGCCATTCGCCGCCAGAAAGGTGAGGCGGAAATGGATGCACTCGATTTCCTTAAGCTCATGAAATCTAAAACCAAAGAACTGGGTATCGACAACGAGATGCTTAAACGCGCGGTCAATGTCGGTTTCTCCGGCGGCGAGAAGAAGCGTAACGAAGTTTTGCAAATGGCGTTGCTTGAGCCGAAAATGTGCATTCTTGATGAAACGGATTCAGGCCTAGATATCGATGCGCTGCGCATCGTGGCCGATGGCGTCAACAAGCTGCGTTCTCCTGACCGTTCTTTCCTTGTAATTACGCACTATCAGCGTCTGCTTGATTATATCGTGCCGGATGTCGTTCATGTTCTGGCGAAAGGCCGCATCGTCAAAACCGGCGGCGCGGAGCTTGCAAAAGAACTGGAAGCCACTGGCTATGCAGGAATTGGCGAGGCTGCGTAATGACCGCTATTCCTTTTAGCAAAACACGTTTCAAGGCCGATACGGCTGAACTGGCTTTACAGGGCTGGAGCGAGCAATCCGAAACAATTAATTGGGCGCAGGCTTTGCGTCTTCGTGCAAAAGCCAAAGTCGAAGAATTCGGCCTGCCGCAGCCTAAGCTGGAACGCTGGAAATTCACCAATCTTCCGGCGCGCCTGAAGAAGATGAATTTATCTTATGTGCCAAATGGAGGCACGCCGATGGCGGATGCGCCGGACTGGGCGCGTAATCGTACCGAAGCTCCAATCCCCGGTGAAACGCCGTATCACGATATGATGCTTTGGGATGTAAATAACTCATTTCTCAATAAAGCGACTTTCCTGGAATTTACCGATAGTCAGCACCATAATTTGATCCATGAAGGAAAAGACGGCCAATTAACGCATCCGCGCCTTTATATCTGCGTTGCCGATAATGCCGATGGCGTTTTATTTGAATACTATAATGGCAAAGGGGCTTATTGGCGCAATGGCGTCACGCAAATTCGCGTCGGTAAGAATGCGCGTTTCCGCCATTACCGTATTGTCGAAGACAGCATGGCTTCAGTAACGACACATAACACACATGTCACGGTTGAACGTGATGGCAATTATGAAGCCTTCATCTTTACGACCGGTGCAGGGCTTAGCCGCAACCAGTTGCACGGCGAATTGCTGGCCGAAAACGGGCAATGCAGTTTTTCCGGTCTCAATATGATTTCCGGCAAACAACATGCTGACACCACTTTATTAATCGAGCATAAAGCGCCGCATTGTCAGTCGAACCAGCTCTACAAAAATATTCTCAAAGATGAAGCGCGTGGAGTGTTTCAGGGTAAGATTTTTGTCGATCAGATTGCCCAGAAAACCGATGGTTATCAGCTTTCAAATAATTTGCTTCTCTCTCCATTGGCAGAAATGAATATCAAGCCGGAGCTTGAGATTTATGCCGACGATGTCAAATGTTCACACGGTTCGACAACGGGCGCACTTGACGAGACGCCTATGTTTTATCTCCGCAGCCGGGGTTTAAGTGAAACCGAAGCGCGTAAATTGTTGCTTGAAGCCTTCATCGGCCAGGCGCTCGAAAAGATTACCCATGAAGCGGCGCAAAAAGACATCACGGAAAGGGCAATAGCGTGGCTGAGCCAAAGCTAATATCCCTGCCGGCGAATATGTGGCGTGATGATTTTCCGTCAATGTCGTCCATGATGAACGGCAAGCCGCTTGTTTATCTGGATACAGG
The DNA here is from genome assembly GCA_030824965.1 of Micavibrio sp. GTDB lineage: Bacteria > Pseudomonadota > Alphaproteobacteria > Micavibrionales > Micavibrionaceae > Micavibrio_B. The sequence continues at coordinate 32,070 of JAPJQV010000005.1, forward strand.
CGCATCCGCGCAAAAGCCGCAAGTCGTCATCGATGCCTTGACCAAAGCTGTCAGCGATCAATATGCGAATATTCATCGCGGGTTGTATAAATTCAGCGCGCAAAAGACACAGGAATTTGAAGCGGTTCGTCACAAGGTAGCGGATTTCCTTGGCGTCGAAAACGAGAATTGTATTGTTTTCACGCGCAATGCGACGGAAGGCGTCAATCTGGTGGCGCAAAGCTGGGGTCGCAAATTTCTCAAAGCAGGCGACGAGATTATCCTGTCAGAGATGGAGCATCATGCAAATATAGTGCCGTGGGCGATGCTGCGCGATCAGATCGGTGTAGTCGTTAAATATATTCCCGTGCTTGAAGATGGCACTCTCGATATGGATGGTTATCAATCACTGCTATCGGATAAAACAAAACTGGTGTCCGTTACGCATATTTCAAACTCACTGGGCACGATCAATGATGTGGCCGCGATTGCAAAAATCGCACGTGCCTATAATCCCGATATCAAAATTATGTTCGATGGCTCTCAAGCGGTTGTTCATTCCGGCGTAAATCTCTCATCATTCGATCCTGATTTTTATGTGTTCACAGGCCATAAACTTTACGGTCCAACCGGCGTCGGCGTTTTATATGGACGTTATGATTTATTGGAGGCTATGGATCCATATCAGGGCGGTGGCGATATGATCGAAACCGTCGCGCTCGATGAAGTCACTTATAAATCTGCCCCTGCCAAATTCGAAGCCGGGACACCTGCTATTGCCGAAGTTATCGCGCTTGGCGCGGCAATTGATTACGTGTCATCCATCGGCATGAAGAATATCGCAGCGCATGAGCAGGAATTGCTGAAATATGCGACTGAAGAACTTCAAAAGTTCGAAGGATTGCATATTTTTGGCACCGCCGACTCAAAAGCTGGGATTATCAGCTTTACCATGAATGAGGCGCATCCATCGGATATCGCCATGGTCTTGGACCAGATGAGCATCGCGGTACGAACTGGGCATTTTTGCTGTATGCCGCTTATGGCTAAATTCAAGGTCGATGCCATGGTGCGTGTATCCTTTGGCCTGTATAATACGAAAGAAGATATAGAGCGGCTTGTCGAAGCCTTGCAGAAAGTTAAATCGTTATTCGCATGAAAATGGACCCAGTAGCCGATGAAGAAATGATCCGCAACGCCCTAGGAGATGATTTCGACGAGATGGCGGAGCCGCCGAATGTCACGGGATCAAAAGATCATCCTTTGTGGAAGCAGATTATCGCGGGCTTGCGCGAAGTATATGACCCGGAAATTCCGGTTAATATTTACGAGCTTGGCCTGATCTATAAAATCGTCATTACAGACCAGCCGGACCAAACCTCTGATGTCGCAGTTGAAATGACTCTGACATCCCCGGCGTGCCCGGTTGCCCAGGAAATGCCTGGAATGGTGCAGGGGGCGATTTTCCCGCTTTCCGGCGTTGGGAATGTCGATGTCGAGATTGTCTGGGAACCGACATGGGACCCGTCCTGCATGGCGGAAACCGCCAAGCTTCAACTCAATATGTTTACTTAAGGCTTCAACATGTTCGGATTGACCACAGAGGAAGTAAAGGTAACGCAAGCCGCTCGCGAGCATTTAAAGCGCGTAATTGGCGATAATGCCGGTTTGCGCCTGATGATTCTCAAAGGAAAAGGCTGCGGCGGCAATGAATACGACCTGCGCGGCGTAACTGAGGCTACGCTCGATCCAACCGATGATCGACTGGAGGTTGAAGAAGGGCTTACGATCTTTATTCCCAAAACCGATGTCCTAATGCTTTTCGGTACGACCATCGATTATGTTGAAGATAGTGTCGGCAACCGCCGGATAGAGATCATCAATCCCAATGAAAAGGGCAAATGCGGCTGTGGCTTGTCTGTAAGTTTCTGATTTATTTCAATGGCTTAGTATAGGCTACTAGTTCGTTCGTCATTTTTTTCAAAAAACTCAATAATTTAATCAGCCATGAAAAAGGCCGCGTTCATGCGGCCTGATTAATCCATAATTTAAGAAAAAATATTATTTAGAAGATCCCAGACCGTAATTCAAAGACATTGAATTTGCTGCTTCTCTTGATGCTGCTTTAACTGCTGCTGCTGTCATTTTTCTCATTTTAAAACCCTCTCTAATTACTCTTTAATATAAGGTCTGCCATCTCTTGATAGGAGGCTTTAGCCTTATAAAGTTTATACACATCAGAATGACCTAATTTTGTTAGAAGGTCAACGAGTTTAGTATGGTTATGCACATCCTCAAACTCACTAACAATTTTGCACATTTCCAAGACTATGTCAATTAATTTTTTGTTAAGGATTTGCGGGTCGGCGTTAAGTCTTTGTATATTAACCATGTTTATGTCGATTTCTTTTATGGCTAATCCAAGATTGCAGGCAGTTTCAAACGAATTTACGCCTGTAATAAATTTAGGAAGTATGAGGGTAATTGTTTTTTCATCGGGAACAAAAAAACCGGGTTCTTTTCCAACGATAACGCGTATCGCAAGATTTAGATCTTTGATCAAAGGCGTTAGCATTTTGCCTTCAGGAATTTCATTTAAAAGCGTTACAGCATCGCGAACGATTTTATCTGCTTCAGGATGGATATAATTAGGGCCTGTTTGACCTAAAGGGGCAAAGGCATCGTGTAAGGTGTCACTCATTATTGCATTCCGCCTGTCAGCATTTTAATCGGCACAACGGTGACTTTGCCCTCTGCCGTTACAACTATTTTAGCATCAACCAAGCCCCCAAGATAGTAAAGCGGCGCATGAACAACAAAGGCACCTGACGTCGGATCTTGTTCGATTTTAAAATCATCAGGTTCGACATAAAGATTCTCGCGTCGTTCATCGTCGTATAGATCGATGGATTGACCTTCATCAGGATTGCGCAAAATTAGGATATCGCCGTCTTCCGTGCGCACGTTGAAGAAATAGAAATTTAGGTAAGCGATAACATTATCTTCATTGAGCAAAAGACCATTCGCGATATTGATTTCCTTTATCGGGAAATCCGATCCGTCAAGATAGAGATATTTTTCTCCATCGCCGATGAAATCCATGGTGAACGTCGGCATTGAGGAAAAATTCGTCAAGCGGTAAAGAAGATGGTTTGTGTAAAATGGCAACCGGGCGCATTTCGCCTCTGACGTTATCGGCGAAAACAACGAAGACTCCGCAGCGGATTTTACGCTGTTGATCATATTTTCGGTTTTATCGCGGTCAAGGCGGTGCCAGTCCATAAGGTCCTTAGAAAATCTCGAGTCAGCCTGTAATTGTAGTGACTTAGACTATATCATCAAGGGGGCAAGAAAAGAAAATTTCAATAAATTCAGGCGGCTACCGGCTCAAGCTGCATAGTCTCTATTTGCTCCAAAAGCGGCAATATAAAGGCCGGATCTTTCATTTGAGGGGCGTCCGAGAGCCTTTGACGCCATAATTTGGCTCCGCGAAGGCCGTTAAACAGGCCAATCGTATGGCGGGTTATCGTATGAACAGGGGTCCCGAACCGCTTTTGTTGATCTTCGATATAGGGGATCATAGACCGTGCAATATCGAAACGGTTCGGCAGGGAAAGACCGTTTAGGCTATGTTCAAGCTCGGCGAGGAAATAAGGATTTTGGTAAGCTTCGCGTCCAATCATCGCGCCGTCAAGATGCAAAACGGATTGAACCAGTTCAATTGTATTAAGGCCGCCATTGATGTCGATAGTTAAATCAGGATGATTATTTTTGATTTGAGTTACGAGATTATAATTAAGCGGCGGAATTTCACGGTTTTCTTTCGGGCTTAAACCTTTAAGCCATGCTTTACGGGCATGAATGATAAAAGTTGTACAACCTGATACTTTTACTTTTTCGATAAAGGCATTCAGGAAATCATAGTCTTCACTATCGTCGATGCCGATGCGGCATTTGACCGTCATTGGAATTTTAACCTGCGCCGCCATGGCGGAAACGCAATCGGCGACCAGTTCAGGCTCCGCCATCAGGCATGCGCCGAATTTACCTTTTTGTACGCGGTCACTCGGACAGCCGCAATTTAAATTGATCTCATTATAGCCAAACTCTTCGCCCATTTTGGCAGATTTTGCGAGAGCATTGGGTTCCGATCCGCCAAGTTGCAAAGCCACAGGGTTTTCCTGCGGTGAAAAGCGTAGATGGCGTTCCGCGTCGCCGAATAAAAGCGCGCCAGTCGTTACCATCTCGGTGTATAAGACCGAATTGGGCGAGAGCAGACGATGGAAGTACCGGCAGTGCCGGTCTGTCCAGTCCATCATTGGTGCCACGGATATGCGGAAATTGCGTGTCATGCGGATGCTTTTAACTGGAATTTCCGCAGATTTCAAATATACATGCATGATGAGCTTTTTTGACGTTTTTCTGTCCGCATCCATCGCGCTTTTTGTCGTTGTCGACCCGATCGGCACCAGCGGTATTTTTGCCGTGCTGACGCGTCGCATGGAAGCCGAGAAGGGGCGACGGATTGCTATTAAAGCCGGAGTGATTGCCGCAATATTACTGATTATATTCGGTTTTATCGGCGCATGGCTTTTAAGCAAACTCGGAATTACTTTGGCGGCTTTCCGTATCGGCGGGGGTATTTTATTATTTGTGACCGCTTTTCGTATGATCATGGGTTTTCATGATCCCGATCAATTAGAGTCCGAAAAATCATCCTATGGCCGCGATGAAAACATTGCTGTTTTTCCATTGGCTATTCCATTGCTTTCAGGGCCGGGCTGTATGACGGCAGTTCTATTGCATATGACGGCGCATCCCGGAATTTTAAGCGCGAAGTTTGCCGTTATAGCTGCAGTGATATTTATCGAGGCTATTGCCGTGATGTTAATGCTAAGTTCGACAAAGCTAATCAAAATCGTCGGCGAAACCGGAAGCTCGCTGCTTGCTCGCGTGTTGGGGATTTTATTGGCAGCGCTCGCCGTTCAATTTGTTGCGGACGGAATAACAGTCCTGTTCTTAAACAAGTAAGTTTAACGTCTGTAAATCTGATTTTAAGTCTTCCGGGGTTGTAAAGACAATTCCATGAAACCCAATATCTTTGGCAGCCTGAATATTCTCAAGACGGTCGTCGATAAATAAAAGTGTTGTTGGGTCGAGGTCGAATGTTTTGAGGAAATGATGATAAATTGCAGGGTCTGGTTTAAGTAATTTCACATCGGCAGAAACCGTGACGCCAAGAAAGGCATTTAAAAAGGGAAAAACTTTTGTAGCGACATCCCATTTCTCGCGCGAAAAATTTGTAATCGCATAAAGTGGGATTCCATTGTCTTGAAGCTGTGTCAGGATATCGACGGTTCCCGAGATCGGGCCGGAAACCATATCGGCCCAACGCTCGTCATAAGCGCGGATTAAATCGGCATGCTGGGGAAATTCAGCGGTTTTCTCTGCAATCGCCTCTGCCCATAAGCGTCCGCGGTCTTGCTCAAGGTTCCATGTGTAGTGACAAACTTCATTGAGAAATCTATCGATCTCAGCTTCATCCTCGATTAATTGTCGATAAAGATGCTTCGGGTCCCAATCGATCAATACATTTCCAATATCGAAAACGACGGCTTTGATTTTAGATTCATTCATCATATAATGCTTATAAATACCCAACCCGCCTTTAATCCAGTCTTTCATGAGAATTCTAGCCCTTTTTATAGTTTTATTCGCTTTTCCTGCTATTGCCGCCGATCCGATGGAAGGATCAGGCTTGCCGGTACCACGTTTTGCGTCTTTAAAATCTGATAATGCGTTTGTGCGCACGGGGCCTTCAATGGATTACCCGATTAAGTGGGTTTACAAAAAATCCGGACTGCCGGTTGAAATCGTTCAAGAATATGATGCATGGCGAAAAATAAAGGATCCGTCAGGCGAAACCGGATGGGTTCATAAGCTTCTTCTATCTGGCAACAGATCGGTAATTGTTGAATCAAAAGAACCGGTTAAGGCGTTCGAGGCTGAGGATAAAGAGAAGCTTGTCGCTCTATTGGAGCCAGGTATTGTCAGCAAGATCGAAGAATGCAAAGAAACGATGTGCCTGTTGCATTTCGGCACCTATGAAGGCTGGACTGAAAAAAAATTCCTCTGGGGCGTTTACGGTTCCGAGGTTTTGAATTAGTATAAACGAATCAAGGGGATGAAATACTTATCCCCAAGTCCTGCCTAATACTATCCACCCTATTTCAGTTTACAAAGCACATGTCCATAACGAACGTCGCGAAGGTCGAGGTCGCTCACCTTCTTCATGCGAATCTCGCAAAATTAGCCAATGTTCAGGTGGAGCAGCCTGATGCCGCTGTATCGGATCAAGTCGATATTCGCGTTATGCTGCAAGTCATGGCGGGCATTTTAACCGAAACGGCATTCTTCTTTGAAAATCCTGATGAAACACTTCAGGTCAGTTTGAATAAAATCAGCCTGATGCTCGAATGCGATGCGTTTGAAGGCGACCTGCCTGAATGGATCGATTTCGAGCCGCATTTGATTGATGCCAATACCGAGCGTGGGCGGGAGCTCGCGCGTTTGGCAATCGAAGACTGGTCCGATTGCGAATTTGCTTTTCATGATATGTTGATCACGCTTGTCCATCACATGCTAGCGTCATGGGAAGAAGACGGTATTCCGCGCGCTGAAGCCTTTCGTTTGCTGATTGAATATTCAACGCGCTGTATGAGCTATGAATTAGCAGCTCAGGAGCTTTGCGATGTACTGATCGAGAAAAAGATTTCACGCGATGGCTGGACGCTTGGCGATTGCCTTGGCGGCCTTGCGGGCGCTGCAGGATGGAGACTGGCGAAATATTCCCTGCTTCAACAAAAGAAAGATAAGGAGTCTGTTCCGTTTCCAGCCGAGTTTGACGAATTGGTTTACGTGATGACGAAAGAGGCAACGCGCATGGGCGTTCCCGCTGGCAGCGACTGGCGCTTTGGTCTACCTGCCAATGATTGCCCGCTTAATCCGCCGCTGGAATTATTGAACGGGATCGAGCCTTATGCGCTCTTATTCTTCTCGACAATCCCGATGCCGGATTTAAGAGAGCAGGCAGTAGCTTGCGCAAAAGCGGCGGGGCGTATGCTGGCAGTTGCGGCTGTCGGTGACGAACCGGAAATTGCGCCAGTGATAGCCAAGCCGTTGGCGATGGCAGCGATTACGGAGACGTATAAGACCTTCTGGAGAGGGTTTTAATTTCATTTATATGAAAATAAGGGGTTCGTGGATAAAACACGAACCATTACACTTTGTTACATTTCCTATTTGTACCAAGGGCTTGAAGTCTTTATAACTATGGCCATGAATCAAAATGTACAAGTTAAGCCATTTGATGGCTTTGCCCCTAAAGACAGCTATTCACGCGAAGATTTGATTGCTTGCGGCCATGGACAGATTTTTGGTCCAGGTAATGCCAAGCTTCCTTTGCCACCGATGTTAATGTTTGACCGCATTACCAAGATTACCAAAGAAGGTGGCGCGTATGGCAAAGGTGAATGCGTAGCGGAATTCGACATCAATCCTGATCTCTGGTTCTTCGGTTGTCATTTCGAAGGCGATCCGGTGATGCCGGGATGTTTGGGCCTTGATGCTATCTGGCAATTGCTGGGTTTCTACCTTGGCTGGACAGGCGCGCTCGGTTCAGGCCGTGCTTTGGGTCTGGGCGAAATGAAAATGACAGGCCAGATTTTGCCGACGACCAAGCTCGTTCAATATCATCTTGATATCCGCCGGGTGATGAATGGAAGATTGGTTCTCGGTATTGCCGACGGGCAAGTCATCGCTGACGGTAAAACTATTTATGAAGCAAAGGATTTGCGCGTTGGTTTATTCGCAAATCCGGCTGCTATGTAACGTGCAGAATTAATTTCAACATTAGAGGTTAGAATGGCTTTATTTCAAATGCCGCCACAACTGCGCCGTGTCGTCGTTACAGGTATGGGAGTTGTTTCCTGTATCGGTAATTCCGCACAAGAAGTCTTGGAATCTTTGAAAGCGGGAAAATCTGGCATTAAGTTTGACCAGACGCATGCAGATCATGGCTTCCGTTCACAAGTGTCCGGGCGTCCGGATATTAATATAGCAGAAAAAGTTGATCGCCGCTTGTTGCGTTTTATGGGTGAGGCGGCAGCTTACGCTCATATCTCCATGGAGCAGGCAATTGCGGATGCAGGGCTATCTCCTGAACAAGTCAGCAATGAGCGCACAGGCGCGATTGTCGGCTCCGGTGGCCCGTCTACAAAATATCAGGTTGAGGCTGTGAAAGCGGTTGAAGAATCTGGCGCGACCAAAAAAGTCGGTCCGTTTGCGGTCCCGAAATGTATGTCGTCGACAACGTCGGCTACGCTTTGCACAAACCACAAGATTAAAGGTGTGAACTACTCTATCTCGTCTGCTTGTGCGACATCTTCTCATTGTATTGGTAACGCGGCTGAACTGATTGCGCTTGGCAAGCAAGATGTGATGTTTGCTGGCGGTGCTGAAGACCTGGATTGGACATTGTCGTGCCTGTTTGACGGCATGGGCGCGATGTCTTCGAAATTTAACGACACGCCGGAAAAATCATCGCGCGCTTACGATGAAAACCGCGACGGTTTCGTGATCGCTGGCGGCGGCGGTATTTTAGTTCTGGAAGAACTTGAGCATGCGAAAGCCCGTGGCGCAAAAATTTATGCCGAGATTACAGGTTATGGCGCAACATCTGACGGCGAAGACATGGTCGCACCAAATGGTGAAGGGGCCGAGCGTTGCATGAGGCAGGCTCTCTCCACCGTTGAAGGGGAAGTCACTTACATAAACACGCATGGCACTGCGACGCCTGTGGGTGATAAGGCTGAAATGGGCGCGATTGGTAATGTGTTCTCTAAAGCAGAAAAAATTCCATTTATCAGCTCTACAAAATCAATGACAGGTCACTCTCTGGGCGCGGCTGGCGTTCAGGAGGCGATTTATTCATTGCTCATGATGGCTCATGATTTTATTGCGCCGAGTATAAATATCGAAAAGCTCGATGAGGCTTTCGCGAATATGCCGGTCGTGCGTGAGCGTATCGATAACTTCGTTCACAAGACAATTCTTTCCAACAGCTTCGGCTTTGGCGGCACGAATGCCACTCTCGCTTTCTCTAAATATACAGGATAACGACTAATGGAACTAATGAAGGGCAAACGCGGCCTTATTATGGGCGTTGCTAACGATCACTCGATTGCCTGGGGTATCGCCAAGGCTTGTGCAGAGCAAGGTGCGGAAATCGCTTTCACTTACCAGGGCGACGCGTTCAAGAAACGCATAGAGCCTTTGGCAAAAGAAATCGGCGTCAAAACTCTGATCGACTGCGATGTGTCTGTCGCGGGCGATATAGACAAGGCTTTCGATATTATCGAGAAAGAAATGGGCCAGATCGATTTTATCGTTCACTCCCTTGCTTATTCCAATAAGGAAGAGCTTAAAGGTCGTTACGTCGATACCACGCTGGAAAACTTCCTGCACACGATGAACGTATCCTGTTACTCTTTTACGGCTGTGATGAAGCGCGCTGCGAAAATCATGACCAAGGGCGGCTCTGCCGTGACACTGACCTATTTCGGGGCTGAGAAGGTCATGCCGAATTATAACGTCATGGGCGTGGCCAAAGCTGCCCTTGAGGCCTCTGTTCGTTATCTGGCGGCTGATCTGGGGCCGGATGCGATCCGCGTTAACGCGATCTCTGCGGGTCCTATGAGGACCCTAGCCGGCTCTGCTATTGGCAGCGCCAGAAAGACATTTAAATACAACCAACTGGCAAGCCCGCTTCGTAGATCGGTTGAACTCGAGGAACTCGGCCAAACAGGCGTTTACTTGCTTTCCGACATGTCGACCGCCGTCACTGGGGAAATCCATTATGTCGATTGCGGCTTCAATGTCGTCGGCATGTGCCCAACCGATCAATGGGATGAGCTTCTAGCCTGATTAAGCAGCTCTTTTTGTTCTGTGACGCTTCCAATGCGCCATTGCAAGAAATCCAAAATTCGCAACGATGATCGTTACAGGGTAAAGCGCGGTTACAACGGTTATTTTTTCAAGCGCGAACGTAGCCAGCAATAATTTCAAATTGGCAAAATAATAGGCCTGAAGATTTTCTTCATGCGGTTTTTTCCATGTCTTGCGGATGGTCGGATAAAAACCTACGACATCAATCAGTGAAATCATGATAACCGACCATAATGGATCGTTGGTCAAGGCCCATGGCACGATAGCAAGCAGCGAGAAAGCGAGAGCTATTTTATCGGATTTCGTAATCTCTTTTTCACCAAACTTTAAAGCAAGGCCTGCATTCAGCCATGAGAATAGGGACGTGATGCCGAGTGCCCAAACTCCCGGTCCCTGATCTTCAGTTAACTGCGCGCAAAAACCGATAGTGCATAATATCGACCAGATCAGCCAGGTATAGAGATGCGGCTTGGTATGCCCACGAAAGATGGAGCGCAAGTAATAGGCCTGGCCTACAACGCCAACAAGTATACTTAGAACGCCAAGGATAAGAGACATTAATGTGACCTGAACAGCTTATCGTTGATTGTTTCAGGGTCATCCGTGAAAAAAGCATCAACGCCCCATTGGCGCAGACGCTTGGCGGTCTGGATATCATTAATGGTGTAAGCACAAACAGGTTTTTGCAGTTCTATCAATTCTTCGACCTGTTCGCGGCTTGCGGTGTTTCCATTAAAGTTAATCGAGCTAACCTGCAAATAGTCGGCAAGTTCCTTCCAATTTTCCGGCCATTCGTCCTCGAGCAAAAGACCGCGATGAAAATCGGGCACCATATCAAAAGCAACTTCGAGGCTAACATGAGAAAAACTGGAAATCAGCACTTTAGCTGTATCGTCCCAGCCTTGACTTAAAATGTCCAACATGACCTCCGCCGTTTCGACTTCACGGCCCGGGCACGGCTTGATCTCAAAATTCACGCCAAGATCATGATGAAGAATGACTTCCATCGCTTCTTCAAGGGTTGGCACAATCACGCCTGTGAAACCTTCGGAAAACCAGAAACCGGCTTCAAGCTCTTTTATATCGCTGTAATCTGTATCTGCGACATTGCCATAGCCGCTCGTGGTGCGCTCCAGCGTATCGTCATGGAAAATGATCGGTACTGAATCCTTAGTCAGCTTGACGTCAAGCTCTATCCATTTCGTGCCAATCTCGGCAGCTGTGCGGATACTTTCGAGAGTATTTTCCGGTGCATAAGTAGCGGCACCGCGATGGCCGATAACGGAAGGTAATTTTAGTGTAGTCATTTTAATCCTGATTTTATTCGTGGATACCGTAGCATAGGTAAAGAATTTTGTAGAGTTTTCTTGGTTGTTTGATGTACAAAAAGCCATCCCAACAAAACATACGAGACATACATGAAAAGCAGCGCGGCGAAGAAAGTAGTCAATTGGCATCAGAACGTAGTGGCAAATGAACCGGAGACTATTCTTGGAGCAAAAATTGCCTGGCGTAAAATCAGCGACGATAAAGGGCGCGGTGTATTTGCACTTCGTGCAATTAAAAAGGGCGAGGTGATCGAGGTTTCACCTGTGGTTCCTGTCGCAATGAAGGATATCAAACATAACGGCAGTGCGCCTGACGGTTATTTGCTTGAATGGGACGAGGATACCAAGGGCGAAGAGTACTGCATGCCGCTAGGCTACATCATGTTATATAATCACAGCAAAACGCCGACGATGAATATCGAGATGGATCTGGAAAACTACACCATGACTGCGACAGCTTTGAGAGACATCAAGGCCAATGAAGAGCTGACCTGGAATTACTCTTGCGAATTATGGTTTGATGAAGCCTGATAATAAAAAACCCCGCCAAAGCGGGGTTTAATTTTGCCCAGAGGGAAGGGAAAATTATCCCGCTTCGCGCTCGGATTCTTCTTTCTTTGGTTTCTCGATAATCTCGCCGGTTTCCTGATTAACGCGTTTCATCGACAGCTTCACCTTACCACGATCGTCAGAGCCTAGCATCAAGACTTTTACTTGTTGACCTTCGGATACGACATCGGACGTTTTTGCGACGCGTTGGTCGGCAAGTTCGGAGATATGAACCAAACCGTCTTTGCCGCCCATGAAGTTTACAAACGCACCAAAATCAACGATTTTCACAACTTTACCGTTATAGACTTTACCCTGTTCAGGCTCGTCCGTAATGCCGCGGATCATTTCGATGGCGAGGTCGATCGCATCGCCATTGACCGCAGACACTTTGATAGTGCCGTTGTCGTCAATATCGATTTTTGCGCCTGATTTTTCTACGATTTCACGAATGACTTTACCGCCTGTTCCGATAACTTCACGGATTTTTTCAGTCGGGATTGTAATAACCGCCATTTGTGGTGCGAACTGGCTGATCTCATCACGGGCACCTGTTAATGCTTTAGACATTTCATTCAAAATGTGTAGGCGGCCTTGCTGAGCTTGTGCCAATGCGATCTTCATGATCTCTTCAGTTACGGACGCGATTTTCAAATCCATTTGAAGAGCTGTTACGCCATCTGTCGTTCCGGCAACTTTAAAATCCATATCGCCGAGGTGATCTTCGTCACCAAGGATGTCAGATAAAACGGCAAATTCGCTGCCTTCCTTGATAAGACCCATTGCGATACCCGCCACAGGTTTTGTCAAAGGAACGCCTGCATCCATCATGGAGAGAGAGCCGCCGCAGACTGACGCCATAGAAGAAGAACCGTTCGACTCCGTAATTTCAGAGACAACACGCATCGTATACGGGAATTCTTCGCCGTTTGGAATCATCGGGCGAAGAGCGCGCCATGCAAGTTTACCGTGACCGATTTCGCGGCGGCCAGGAGAACCCATGCGGCCGCACTCACCGACCGAGTATGGAGGGAAGTTATAGTTGAGCATGAAGCGTTCGCGGTATTCGCCTTCGAGCGCATCGATGATTTGCTCATCCTGACCTGTACCCAAGGTTGTGACGACGATAGCCTGTGTTTCACCGCGTGTGAAAAGCGCAGAACCGTGCACGCGCGGCAGGATACCGACTTCGCAAGTGATCGGACGGATATCGACGGTTGAGCGGCCATCGATACGTTTGCCGGTTTTCAAGATAGAGCCGCGAACAACATCCGCTTCGAGCTTGTGGCAAAGATCGTTGACGAGACCTTCCGTGATGTCGCCGCCGTCAACCAGAGTCTGGCAAGCATTTTGCTTTACCGCTTTGACCTTTTCCTGACGGGTCTGTTTCACTTTCTCGGCATAAGCTTCCGTCATAGAGGCAGAGAAGCCGACTTTGATTTTTTCGTAGAGATCTTTGTGGATCAGGTTTTCAGCCGGAAGATCCCAAGCGTCTTTTGCCGCTTTTTCCGCCAAGTCGATAATGCCGTCGATCACCGGCTGGAATGCTTTCCAACCGAACTGAACCGCGCCGAGCATAACTTCTTCAGACAATTCTTTCGCTTCTGATTCAACCATCAAGACGCCTTCTTTTGTACCGGCAACAACCAGGTCAAGTTCAGAGTCTTCCATATCCTGTAGTGATGGGTTCAGAATATACTGGCCGTTTTTGTAACCGACCCTGGTACCGGCAATCGGACCCATGAATGGAACGCCGGATAAGGTGAGTGCTGCTGATGCACCGATCATGGCGACGATATCAGGAGAGTTCTCAAGATCGTGGCTCATTGTCGTACAAATGATCTGAACTTCGTTTAGGAAATCTTCAGGGAAAAGCGGGCGGATCGGACGGTCGATCAAGCGGGATGTTAATGTTTCGAATTCCGAAGGGCGCGTTTCACGTTTGAAGAAACCGCCTGGAATGCGGCCTGTCGCATAATATTTATGTTGATAGTGAACAGTCAGAGGAAAGAAATCCTGACCTTCTTTTACTTTCTTCGCCGCAACGGCTGTACAAAGAACGGTCGTGCCGCCGATTGTCGCTAAAACAGCGCCGTCAGCCTGACGGGCGACTTTGCCTGTTTCAAGAATGATTTTTTTACCTGCAAAGTCGATTTCTTTGCGGATGACGTTAAACATGTAGAATAGTCCTTTCATATATGCCAAGGCAGGTCACTTTATTGAGACCTGTGGCGTTTTCAAAAATGCAAAAAATTAAGGGAGGGATGGGGAGTGTCGGTGGACAGCGAAAAACAGAAATTTTCTGTCTTTGACGGTCAACCGAAACATCTCGGTTACCTAGACCTTTTCTTGCGGCCTTAGTTCTGGCATGTTCTAGCTATTAAGTCAATTTCCAACCCTGTTTTTGAGGTCATTATGCCAAACTATCTCGTCCTGCTTCGCCATGGTCAAAGCCAGTGGAATTTGGAGAATCGCTTTACGGGTTTCCATGATGTGGACTTAAGTGAACAAGGCCGGGCAGAAGCGGCGCAGGCCGGTGACAACCTGAAAACCGCAGGCATTAAATTCGATAAGGTTTACACCAGCACGCTAAAGCGCGCTTATATGACAGCAGAGATCGCCTTGGCGGCGGCAGGAGAAAAAGACCTGCTGAAGGAGATGATCAAAAGCGAGGACATGCGCGAGCGCGATTACGGTGATCTCACAGGTCTTAACAAAGCGGAAACAGCCTTGAAATACGGTGATGAGCAAGTGCATATCTGGAGACGGTCGTATGACGTTCAGCCTCCGGGCGGCGAGAGCCTTCTTGACGTTGTAGAAAAGCGCGTCCGTCCGTATTATACGAATAAGATCAAAACGGACATTGACGCTGGCAAAAATATTCTTGTCGCGGCGCATGGAAATTCTCTTCGTGCCTTGCTGATCATTCTCGGTGAAAACACACCCGAGAACATCAATGAAACTGAAATTCCGACAGGATCGCCGCTCGTCATAGAATTCGAAAAGGGTCAGCGCGTCGATAAATATTATCTGACTGAGCGCATGGCGCAGAAGGTCGAAGCGTCGTAATGGGCGCAAATTGCGGTCACCATCATCACAGCCATAATCACCATCACAGCCATGGGGATGGTAAGATAAGCTGGGCTGTTGGCATTAATATGGTGCTTACGGTGGCTCAATTGATCGGCGGGATATTTGCCGGATCGCTGGCTCTGATTGCAGACGCGATTCATAACTTTTCCGATGCAGGAGCGCTTTTTCTAGCTCTGATTGCCCGGAAGATCGCACGTAGAGCGCCGGATGACAAGCGGACATACGGATATAAAAAAGTAGAAACGCTTGCGGCCTTTACAAATTTTCTTCTGTTGATTTTGATTGCGCTATGGCTTGCGGTTGAAGCCGTCATGCGTTTCTTCGATCCGCAACCTGTGATCGGACAGGCGATGTTTATTTTGGCAGGCATTGCACTAGTTATCGATATAGGAACGGCGTTACTGATCCGCAAGGAAGCGAAAACCAACCAGAATATGCGCGCCGCCTATCTGCATAATATTGCCGATGCCGTATCGTCTGTCGGTGTCATGGTGGCGGGGCTTGCGATTGTCGAGTTCGGCTGGACATGGGTTGATCCGCTTATTACACTCGCAATCTCAGCTTATATTGTCTTGCATGCCATGCATGATTTCCCGGATATCATCAATATTTTAATCGACGGGAAATCTGCGGATTTATCCGTCAAGGATATCTCAGAAAAAATCATGGATATTGAAGGCGTTAAAAATATCCATCATATCCATCTGCGCCAATTAGGCGAGGGTAGCCACGCTATGGAAGCGCATATCTTGCTGCAGGAAAATGCTATTATCGATCCAATTAAAAGCTCGATTAAAAAATGTTTAAAAACGCTCGATATTAATCACAGCACGTTAGAGTTTGAAACCTCGCCGTGCTTGTCGCCAAGATGTGACTAGAAATTCATTTGCTGCTGTTTGATGGCTAGTTGACGTGTAGCTTCGTCGGGATAGCGCGGACTTTGTTGTTGCATAAAGAATTTTGGAGTTTCAATTTTGGCAGGGATAACTTCCTGCTCGAATATGACTTTTAAAGCCGCTTGGTTACGCATTACACACCATTTTTATACAGTTAATTTTGGCAGATTTATATACAGGCTTTGTGGATAACCGCAATAAAAAAGCGCCCGTAGGCGCTTTTGAAATTGATGTGGCAAAAAGAGATTAATTAGCGGCGTCTTTAACATCGTCGGCAATGCGTTGGCCGGGTGTGCGATCTTCGAGCTCACGCGCCGCGTTATCTACGCCATTAGGCAACTCTGATACCGCGTCGCCTGCCTTTTCGAAACCATTACGTTGGTCTGGCATAGTTAGAACCGCATAAGCACCACCGATAACGACAACGGCGGCAATCACACCGATGATTGTTTTTGTATTTGAAGCCATTTGAAAATTCCTTTTGGGTTAATTGGACACAACCAATTGATAAGGCCAAGAAAAGTTCCGTCCCAAACAAAAAACCCCGCCGGACTTGTTAAAGCGGGGCGGGGTTTTGAATTTCTATTTCCGAAGACCGAGTTTTTCGATCAATGCTTTATAGCGTCTCTCGTCTTTTTTCTTGAGGTAGTCAAGAAGCTTACGACGTTTGGCAACGTGCGCCAAAAGTCCACGGCGGGAGGACATGTCCTTTTTGTGTTGTTCCATGTGGCCGGACAGCATGTTGATGCGCGCTGTCAAAATGGCGACTTGAACTTCTGGTGAACCTGTATCGTTGGCGGCCGTCTGGTTCTCTTTAATGGCCTGAGCTTTAAGCTCGCTTAGTACCGACATCGTCTTCTCCTTTTCAGGGTTAGAGGTTAAATACACGCACTGGCTGGGCCTCAACTCCGGTGGCTTCCAAAATCGCGAGAGCTTTCCCGCGATAGGAGGCCAGAATTAGGCTCGGTACTCCCGACTTGAAGTCATGACCGATAGATAGCAGCCGTTGAACATCAGGTCGTGCCACGAAGGTCAGCTTTTGGCCGTTTCGCAGCTTTTGAGCCTCCGGATCGGTTACGGCCAGTACCGGGATGTCGTCCAGTACGGTCTCGACCGGAAGCACAATGCTTTCGTGATTTGGGTTATCGTCATTTTGATCAAAAAACGCAAGCGAAATCGCGTTTTCAAGGCTAAAAGGTCCAACTGCTTCGCGTATAAGGCTCGTAATTGTGCCAAAAGTGCCCAAAGCCAGCCCCATATCACGGGCAAGGGAACGGACATAGGTGCCTTTACCGCACACGGCACGGAACGAAGTATTCTCTTCGGTATGCGTAACAATGGACAATTCATAAACATTGACCGGGCGAGCTTCGAGTTCCGGCGGTTTTCCTGCCCTAGCCAAATCATAGGCGCGTTGACCGTCTACTTTTATGGCGGAGAAGGTTGGCGGCTTTTGCATGATCTCGCCGGTGAAGGAAGGTAGAATCTCTTTGATTTGTTCTTCTGATGGGCGGACATTGGATGTCGCCATGATCTCGCCTTCAAGATCATCCGTTGTCGTTTGTTCTCCCCATTTGACTGTAAAAAGATAGGTCTTATCGTCTTCCATCATATACTGGACAAGCTTGGTTGCTTCACCGAGCGCAATTGGCAGGATACCCGAGGCGAGGGGATCAAGTGTTCCCGCGTGACCGATTTTTGGGAAGTTAAGGGCGCGTTTGACTTTCATCAGCGCATCGTTGGACGTTATTCCAGCGGGCTTGTTCAAATTTATCCAGCCGCTGATATCGTTTTTCGGTTTGCGGGGCATGTTAGTCTTCTTCGGCCGCTTTGGGCAGATTGTGCAGTATCTCTTCAATCCTTGCCGATTTCTCAAAAGAATCATCACCGACAAATTTAAGTTTCGGTGTAAAGCGTGTCTGGAGACGCTTGGCAATCTCTTTTTGGAAAGCGTGAGCTTCTGAATTCAATGCAGTTAGCATGGAACCCATTTCTGAACCGGTGAGCTTGATAATGAAAGCAGTTGCTTGCTTCAAATCAGGGCTGACGCTGACTTCTGTAACCGTCACCATGTGCCCGGCATCAAATAATAGAGCATCGGAAAATTTTCCACGTTGAAGCATTTCGACGATGATATGCTTTATTTGTTCGCCGACGCGGAGTTGCCTTTGCGTCGGCCCTATTGGGGTTTTATGCCGCATATTTTTTTCCAGTCCTTAGCCTGGCGTTCTTTCCATGAAAGTAATGATATTGTTGTCGGCCTTCGAAAGAGTTGACATCACTACACCTTCAACAGGTTTCGCAATTCCGTCTAAAGCTGAGAAGACATCGCGTAAAGGTATAGAAAGGTCCGACCTGTAAGTTGAAATATTACCTTTAATTTCAGCTTGAATTCCAGTCGCAGATAAAAACCTGTCTACAACCTGTCTTTCAATCAAAGGCAGTTTTTCTTCTTTTCCTGTTCTATAAACAAATTGGACGGTCAGTTTGTCAGCTTGTGGCATTTCTTATTCCTTTACGCAGTTAGTTTAGTTTTTATCATTAAGCCAGAGAGCGAGTTTCGGATTTGACTTCGAAACATTCGATAATATCGCCGGCGCGGATATCCTCGTAGTTTTCAAATGCCATCCCGCATTCCATGCCTTCCTTAACCTCACGGACTTCGTCCTTATGACGTTTCAGGGTTTTCAGCATGCCCTCATGAATTACAACATCGTCACGCAGCAATCGGACTTTCGCGCCGCGCTTGACTTGACCAGTCGTAACCATACAGCCTGCAACTTTACCAACTTTGGTAATATTGAAGACCTGACGGATTTCGGCCTGACCCAAATATTCTTCGCGAAGCGTGGGCGATAGCATGCCGGAGAGCATCGCTTTTACATCATCCATGATATTGTAGATAATATTGTAATAGCGAATATCGACGCGGTCGCGTTTCGCCATGTCGCGGGCCTGTGCGTTTGCACGAACGTTAAAACCGATGACGATTGCACGGGAAGCATTGGCGAGCGTGATGTCGGACTCGGTAATACCGCCGACGCCAGTATGAAGAACCCGGACGCCGACTTCAGCGTTATCTTCTGCAATCTTATTGAGCGTGCCTGCAATCGCTTCAACCGAGCCGTGAACATCAGCTTTAATAACGACGTTAAGTTCCTTCTTGCCGTCTTTGGAAGCAGCAAGAAGTTGTTCAAAGCTTGTTCCAGCAGAAACTGCCGCCATTGCATCACGTTTCTTGCGGGCACGATAAGAGACAATCTCCCGTGCTTTGGCTTCGTTCTCGACAACCGAGAACTGGTCGCCTGCATCAGGCGTGCCAGTCAGGCCCAAGACCTCAACCGGCTGGCCGGGCAGGGCTTCTTTCACCTGTTCGCCGCGATCGTTGACAAGGGCGCGTACGCGGCCCCATTCAGAGCCGACAACAAAAATCTCGCCAATTTTCAGCGTGCCTTTTTGGATCAGGACAGTAGCGACAGAACCTCTGCCTTGCTCAAGTTTCGATTCAACGACTGCGCCTTGCGCCGTGCGGTTTGGATTGGCCTTCAGATCGAGAACTTCTGCTTGAAGCAGAATAGCTTCTTCAAGTTTGTCAAGGTTCATGCGTTTTTTGGCAGAAACTTCTACTGTCTGTACATCGCCACCCATATCTTCAACAACAACATCGTGTTGCAAAAGATCCTGTTTAACTTTGTAAACGTCGGCATCCGGCAAGTCGATCTTATTGATGGCGACGATCATCGGCACTTTGGCAGCCTTGGCGTGGTTAATAGCTTCGACCGTTTGCGGCATAATAGAGTCGTTCGCTGCAACGACCAAAACGACTACATCAGTAACATTGGCACCGCGTGCACGCATCTCCGTAAAGGCCGCGTGACCCGGCGTATCGAGGAAAGTGATTTTTTTGCCGGTCGGCATAGAAACCTGATAGGCGCCGATATGCTGGGTAATGCCACCAGCTTCGCCTGCGACAACGTTTGTTGTACGCAAGGCATCGAGCAGGGATGTTTTACCGTGATCGACGTGGCCCATAATGGTCACGACTGGAGGGCGTGGCAAGAGTTGTTCGTCCGTATCGACTTCCCCTTCGATCCCGGTTTCGACATCGCCTTCCGTGACACGCTTCGCTTTATGGCCAAGTTCCATGATGATAAGTTCGGCCGTATCTGCATCGATCGGTTGATTGATCGTTGCCATGACGCCCATTTTCATCAATGACTTGATAACGTCGGATGATTTTTCCGTCATACGGTTCGCCAGTTCCTGAACTGTAATCGTTTCTGGCAGCGTTACCTCACGGCTTACCTTGGGCGCAGCTTCAGCCGTATTCTTACCGTGCATTTTCATGCGGCGGCGGTTTGCGGAAGCTAAAGAGCGTCCCTGATCTGCTTTTTCGTATTTAGCGTTCAATACCTGATTGACGGTAAAGCGTTTACCGGTTGTATTTACATTACGGTTTGAATCGTCGTCGTCATTTCTTCCACGTCCTGCGCTGCGTTTTATACGATCACGATAGCTTGGCGCATCATCAGAAGATGGAGACGATGGAGAAGAAGGTGAAAATTCTTCACGCTTTTTCTCGTTCAGGCGTTCTTGCGCGAGACGAACTTTTTCAGCTTCATCAGCTTTCGCCTTTTCTTCGGCTTTTATAAGTTCAAGCTCTTCCTGTTCGCGGCGGCGCAGTTCCGCAGCATCGATCTTGCCCGGGCGTCTGCCGGTTTTCTCGGCTTCTTCGCGCATTTTCTGCTCTTCAGCTTCGAGGGCACGTCGCTTCGCTTCCTCCGTGCGGCGTTTTTCTTCTTCGGCGGCGGCGGCAAGAAGAACGCGGGCGCGTGTTTCGCGCTCTTCGTCCGTCAGGCCGTCAGGTGAGGCAATTTTTGCTGTCTGTTCGGAAGACTGCTGTGCCTCGCCAAGTTGATGTCCGCCTCGTTTCTTGCGGACTTCGATCGCCACGCCACGGCTCTGGCCGCGTGCCAGTGTCTGGGTGATAACTTGCGTGCCGCTTCCAGCATTGCCCTTGAGACTGAGTGTGCCCTTACTGCCACTACCGGATCCGCCTAAGCTTAATGTCTTTTTTTCTTCGGTCATCTGATGTCTTTCATTTTATGCGCAATGGTCAGGAGTTTGTCGGTAAGTCCGCCCGGTGCAAGCGCAACGTGCACTGCATTGTCTACACCTAAAGAGGCCGATAATTGAGAAGATGTCCATGTTTCAAGGATAGGCAGATTGGATTTATCCGCCATCCGCTCGAGTTTCTCGCGCCCGTTTTCCATCGCGTCGGATGCGACTATATATAGGACGGCGCCGTCTTTTTTCAACAATTCCTCGACTTTGGCAAAGCCTTGGGTCACAAGGCCCGCTTTCTTGGCAAGGCCTAAAGTTTCAAGAGATTGTTTTAAAAGGCCAAGCTCGATATTCTCTAACAAATCTTTCGGAATGGTCACAGGCGAACGGTTGGCTGTTGTAAAACTGTTGCGCCAGATTGCTTTTTTAATCACGTCGCGGCTGGCTTTCAACCAGAAGCCTTGAGCCGGGAGTTTCTCGCTTAAATCCGCCATGATCGAATTGTCCGGATCGACGACGAAGCGGATCATTTTTTCAATCGGCAATTCTTCGCCTGTAACGATGCAGGTTTCCACGCCCAGTTTGGAGACTTTTGATTTCTTCATATCGTCATCCTGTTCGGTTAGAAGCGGGGCCGGTGTATCCGCGGCAATCGCCATCGGCGAAGCCGTATTGAGAATAGTAGGGGACGGTTCCGGAGTCGCGATACGCTCAGGTGGTTTCGCTTTGGAAATGATAGTTGCCTGAGGCGGCGCTTTTGTAATGGTTAGAGGACCAGACTTAAATGCAAACAGCCCCAGCGACGCCGGCGAAACTACGCCGACGGCTGGATGATAGAAGAATTCGGGCCTGACAGGCGCCACGTCTGTGTCCTCGTTTCCATGTTACGCGGATGCAGCGGAAGCTGCACCTGCGTCTTCATCTGTAAACCAATGCTCGCGAGCTTTCATAATAAGATCGTTTGCAGCGGCTTCGTTCATTGAGTCTTTGCCTAAAATCTCAACCAGTTCGTCACCGGCAAGATCGGCAAGGTCATCAAGCGTTTTGATACCGGCTTCACCGAGTTTCATTATCTGGTCTGTATCCAATCCT
Organism: Micavibrio sp.; assembly: GCA_030824965.1. Classification (GTDB taxonomy): domain Bacteria; phylum Pseudomonadota; class Alphaproteobacteria; order Micavibrionales; family Micavibrionaceae; genus Micavibrio_B. Next base: position 54,076 of record JAPJQV010000005.1, read on the forward strand.
TCAAAAGAAAGAAGGTCTTCGGCGAGGCCAAGATCTTTTTGTTTTTGTGCGAATTCAGCCGCTTTGTTTGCAAGATAATTCTGCGCACGGGACTGTAGTTCAGCCGCTAGATCTTCGTTAAAGCCTTCGATGCGGGCTAATTCATCGATACTTTCTTCAGCCAGTTCTTCGATCTTATTGAAGCCTTCAGCGATAAGAAGGCGTGCGATAACATCATCGATATCCAGCGCGTTGATGAAGAGAGAAGAACGTGTGTTGAATTCTTCCGTACGGCGTTTAGATTCTTCTTCTTCTGTCAGGATGTCGATATACCAGCCAGTCAGAATAGAGGCGAGGCGCACGTTCTGACCACGGCGGCCAATAGCAAGGGATAATTGCTCGTCCGGCACGACGACATCGAGGCGGCGTTTTTCTTCATCCATAACGACTTTTGCAACTTCCGCAGGAGCCAGCGCGTTAACGATAAATGTCGCCACATCGGGAGACCATGGAATGATATCGATTTTTTCGCCTTGCAATTCACCGACAACGGCTTGAACGCGGGAGCCGCGCATACCAACGCACGCACCGACAGGATCGATAGAATTGTCGCGGGAGTAAACCGCGATTTTCGCGCGTGAACCCGGATCGCGGGCAACGGCTTTCACTTCGATGACGCCATCATAAATTTCAGGCACTTCCTGCGCGAATAATTTCGCCATAAATTCGCCGCGGGTACGGGACAGGAAGATTTGCGGGCCGCGTTGTTCGCGGCGTACGTCATAAATATAAGCGCGGACGCGGTCGCCGTTTTTCAGGTGTTCGCGCGGTATAGTGTCGTCACGGCGCAAGATAGCTTCGCCTCTGCCAAGATCGACAGTTACATTGCCGTATTCGACGCGTTTGATAACGCCGGAAACAATTTCGCCAACGCGATCTTTGAATTCGCCGAATTGCTTTTCACGCTCCGCTTCGCGAATATTTTGCATGATAACCTGTTTCGCCGTTTGGGCAGCTACGCGGCCATAATCGAAAGCAGGAAGAAGGTCGATCAATACGTCGCCAACGGCTGCATCTTTCTTGCCGATTTTCTTAGCTTGCTCGACAGTGATTTGGGAAACTTCATTTTCGATCTGATCTGGCTCGACAATCGTGCGGTACAGCTTCAATTGTGTCTCACCGGACTTACGGTCAATGTGACAGCGAATATCATGCTCATGACCGTATTTGGAGCGGCCAGCCTTTTGAATGGCTTGCTCGATAGCTTGAATAACAAGCTCTTTCTCGATATTTTTTTCGCGGGCGACAGTATCTGCCACTTGCAGGATTTCAACGCGGTTCATAGTTCCTCACTTTCAAGGTCTTCAACTTTCGGTGCAGCGTTTTTCTGCTTTATTTTACGCTGCGGGTTTAAATTTTTTTTCTGGCCTTTCGGTTTGCCCATTACCAGTTCTTCGGTCAAAACTAGCTTGGCCTTGGCCACATCTTCAAGATCGATTTTTACTTCGCCGGATTCGCTTGTCATGTAAATGACATTATCGACGAAATCGGTCAGCTTGCCTTTAAAGCGCTTTTGACCGTTATCGAGCGGCATCTCGGTTTCGACAGAAATATCGAGGCCTTTATGCTTTTCAAAATCCTGCGCTCTCATCAAAGGACGATCGACGCCGGGTGAACTGATCTCTAACTGGTATGCCCCGGGAATAGGGTCTTCAACATCTAAAATCGCGGACACGGCGCGAGAAACTGCGGTGCAACCATTCAGATCGATACGTCCTGTTGCAGGGTCTTCCGCCAATATCTGCAAAGTCTGCATTTTGGCACTCCCAATCATGCGCACTTGCACGACATCGAATCCAAGGTCCTTAACGACCGGGTCGATGATCTCCGTAATTTTGCGCTCTAGAGGCGTTTGTTTCATTTATCTCAATACTTTAGGTAACAAAAAAGGCGGGCCTCTTTTCGAGCCCACCCTGGGTTTAATCCAGTAATGTAAAACGGGTTATAGGGATGTTTTGGGAATTTGGCAAGTTATTTTCGTCTGAAAAGAAGATAACTCTGCCGCCGTCCCGCTGCTTTCCCTTTATTTTCATAGCGGGTCGGTTCCCAGCCTTTGGGTGGCATGTAAATATCGGCCTTGTTCGCGAACTCAAACGCCGGATGATTTTCGGTATGCTCGGCCATCCAATCGGAAAGCTCCGCAACATCGGTGGTTTCAAGAAGCGTGGCGCCAGGTTTTAGTACCCGCGCGAAGACGTCTAGGTTATCAGGGGTTATCATCCGGCGATGATGATGCCGTGCTTTCGGCCATGGGTCTGGATTGAGGATATAAAGGTAATCAACCGATGCGTCGGGCAGTGAGTTCAGCACGATTAGGGCGTCATCCATCCAAACGCGTAAATTATCATTGGGAATATCATTTACCGCCTTTAATAGAGAGGCGACTCCATTCGAGAAAATTTCACCGCCGATAAAATGATCCTGTGGTTTCTGGCGCATACGCCAGTTCAGATGTTCGCCGCCACCAAAGCCTATTTCGAAATGGACAACTTTAGGTTCGATACCAAAGACTTGCTTTAGGGAGGTTGTCTTGTCCTGCTTGAGGATATCCCGTGGAATTGCCAGCTTTGGATAAAGATTATCCATGACGGCAGCACGGCTGACGCTCAATGGTTTTCCTTTGCGGCGGCCATAGACAAGGCGCGGTTTTTTATCTTGTTGGTTTGGTTCATTCATAACGGTGAATGACGTACAGGATCAGCCGGAATTATCCAAGAATTTTTCTCAAAGATTCAACCAAGTCCAGTTTCTCCCATGAAAAACCGCCATCTGCATCCGGCTCACGGCCAAAATGACCGTAAGCTGCTGTGCGCTCATAGATTGGCCTGTTGAGTTGTAAATGCTCGCGGATACCGCGTGGAGTGAGATTGATCAGTTGGTTAACCGCTTCGGCGATCTTAGCTTCTGGAATGGAGCCTGTTTCTTGCGTATTAACATAGAAAGAAATTGGTTTGGAAACGCCGATTGCATACGATAATTGGATCAGGCACTTTTCGGCGTAGCCAGCCGCAACGATATTCTTGGCAATATAACGCGCAGCATAAGCGGCAGAGCGGTCAACCTTTGTCGGGTCTTTGCCGGAGAAAGCGCCGCCGCCATGCGGAGCAGAACCGCCATAAGTATCGACGATAATCTTACGGCCTGTCAGGCCTGAGTCTCCTACCGGACCGCCAATCACGAAGCGACCTGTCGGGTTGACATAGAGTTCATTGTCATCGCACATCCAGCCATCTGGCAGAATTTTTTCAACGCGGGAGCGGACGAGGTCGCGGATGTCATTCTGATTAGCACTTTCAGCATGTTGGGTAGACACGACAACGGATTTGGCGCGAACGGGCTTACCATCTTTATATTCAAGTGTGACCTGAGATTTCATATCCGGGCGCAGATCTGCAAAAGCGCCGGAATGGCGGCCTTCAGACAGGTCACGCAAAATAGCGTGGGAATAATAAATAGCTGCCGGCATCAAGCTAGGTGTTTCGTTACAGGCAAAGCCGAACATAATGCCTTGATCGCCTGCGCCTTCGTCTTTGTCGCCAGCCGCATCAACGCCAACAGCAATATCGGCGGATTGTGCATGAAGGCGGTTATCGATCTTGACTGTTTTCCAGTCAAAGCCTTCCTGCTCGTACCCGATTTTCTTGATAGCTTGGCGGACTATTTCTTCAGTCTGCGCTTTGCTTAGATTACCTTCGCTGCGGATTTCGCCGATTAAGCCGACATAGTCGGTTGTGGCGACGGTTTCAACGGCCGTGCGTGATACAGGATCCCGGGATAGAAATGCGTCAACGATAGCGTCTGAAATACGATCGCAGACTTTATCGGGGTGGCCTTCCGATACGGATTCACTAGTGAAAATAAAATCTTTTAAAATGCCGTTTTTCATTACCGTTTCCCTGAAAATTAAAGGTAAACGAGCCTATACTTATAAAAGAAGAGTCGCAAGTAGCGGTAGGTAGATTAGGACTGAAGATTCTTCATCAAATCAATCGCCATTTTACGCTTTTTTTTATCTTTGATGTCGTAAAAGGCTTTAAGAAGATTAGGTGTTTCTGGCTCAAATAAAGGGTCGGGACCTTTGAATGATTGTTGCTTCTGATCGGACATGCCTTTTTTACGCGTTTTTTCTTCCTCGAAAAAATCGGTCAGTGGCATTTGGAGTATTTTAGCAATATTATAAAGTTTGGAAGCGTAAACTTTGTTTTTTCCTGTTTCGTATTTTTGAATTTGCTGAAAAGAAACGCCTAATGCATTTGCGAGTTCGGTTTGGGTCATCCCGATCAGATTGCGACGGAGACGTATCTTCTGGCCGATAAGAATATCAGCTGGTTCGATATGATCTTTGTAATCTTTATGGGAGGCGGATCTACTCATGCATGCTGTTTTGCATACATAAGCATGAAAAGTAAAATGAAAAATTTTATATTAGCAAAGAATCTATTCCTATAATTTCTTCTTAATTTTCATGCCATAGATGAGAGGCAAAATTAACCCAAAGATGGCCAAGAAGAATATACTGTCTTTGTGAACAGAATATGTTGTTTTCGTTTTTGCAGGAGCGGGAAGATATTCTTCCTGAACGAAATCCTCGTAAAGCGGACTTTTGGATAACACATGTCCATAGGAGTCAATAATGGCTGAAATACCAGTGTTAGTTGATCGTATAACGGGTATTCCTTCTTCAATTGCTCGAAACTGGGTCTGTGCCAAGTGCTGATATGGACCCGGCGAAATACCGTACCATGCGTCATTGGTAACATTAACCATCCATTGAGGTGGCTCAGGATCTGTTGCAGTAACTTGGCCGGCAAAAATAACTTCGTAGCATATCAGAGGGCTGAAAGGTGGGAGCCCGTCAAACTGAGACCATGTTTCTGGACCTTTCCCTCCTTGAAAACCTGCAAATTTTGCGACAGGTCCAAATGGAACGTATTTTTGAAATGGAATATACTCACCGAAGGGGACTAAATGAAACTTGTCAAACCAGTCTTTAATTTCACCGGATTTGTCCATGGCAATTAAAGAATTGAAATGGCGCGGATTACCATTTCCATCTTGTTCGCGGCGAAGCGCTCCTGCCAAGAGATAGGTTTTCTCGGGATAGGCATTTATGGCTACCCGCAACGCATTCATCGCTTCAGGGCTTGAAAACACTTCCGGCAATAAAGCCGTTTCAGGCAAAACAATCACGCGGGCAGGTGCCGACTTTCCCGATTCCGAGTTTTGCGGATGCATAAGACGGACAGTCTTCCAGAAATTGTCAGCCATTAAATCCGAATTCCATTTATCCTTTTGGGCTATATTCGGTGTAACGATTTGCACGACGACATTGTGTGATTCTTTTTTATTGGAAAGATCAGCCGCGACTAATCTCATCTGCCCATAAGTGAAATTTCCAATGGCCAAGGTAACGACCAAAGTCGTCATGATTGCCTTGGTTTTGCGGGATGCCTGTCCAACCCAGAGAAAGCCGGGAAGGGACATAAACAGGATCGTTAGTAAATTCAGGAAATGGATACCGCCGATTGATGCGATTTGAGCGAAAGGAAGAGACGCTGTCCAAGTCATGCCAAAGAGGTTCCAGGGAAATCCTGTAAACATGTGGCCGCGACCCCATTCCCAGAATGTGAGCATGGCAACAAAGAAAAGGTAAGCTTTCAACGATCTGCCGGGTGCCAGCCATTGCGACAATCCGGCAGCGACGCAGATGAAAAAGGAAAGAAGGGCTTGTAGTCCGCAAACCGCCAAAGGCAGCGCCCATAAATAAGGGTTTCCATCAATAAGAAGCGCGTTGCCAACCCACCACAACCCTGCAACGAAATAGCCAAAAGCGAACAGAAAGCCGCCAAGAAATGATTGCCAGATTTTGGCATTTTCAGTCAGGAGAAGCCAAAAACCCGATAAGCCCAAAACAAGGATCGGCCAGAACTCATAAGGCTGCATGGCAAATGACGATAAAGCTCCAAGGCCAAGAAGCATAATCTGGCGCAACCAGTTTCTTTTAAGATAAGTTTGCATTAGTTGGTTTCTATTTCAGCAGTTTCCGCCAGTTTTGGGCGGCGCACGCGGATTTTACTAATCCGGCGCGGGTCGGCATCGAGAATTTCAAAGCTCAGTCCGGTTTCATCATGTGATATAATTTCTCCACGGCTCGGTACGCGTGATGCCAAGGAAAAAATTAACCCTCCAAGCGTGTCGATTTCATTGCGTTCATCGTCATTTAAAATAGTACCGAATTCTTTTTCGAAAACCTCAATTGGAAGGCGGGCATCGGCTATTATGCCGTCTTCTTTTTGAATGATCTCGTCGGCATCGGAATTTTCATGTTCGTCATGAATTTTGCCTATGATGCTTTCAATCAAATCGCCGATGGTAACAAGACCGTCGATCCCTCCATATTCATCGACCACAAAAGCAAGATGTTTCTTATTTTCGCGCATAAGGAGGATGAGATTAATCACTGGCAAGGACGGAGAAATAATCGGCGCTTCGCGGATAAGTTCGGAAATGACAATGGGTTTATTCTGCGCCAGATTAGCCAGCACGTCTTTGACGTGAACGCTGCCTAAAATATCATCCAGCGTTTCACGATAAATCGGGATTCGGCTGAACTGTTTTTCGCTTAGCAATGATAACAAATCGAGAGAAGATGTTTCGATATCGAGAGCAACGATGTCTGCTCGAGGAATCATAACATCTGCGACAGTCATGTCCCGGAGATTCAGAATATTTGTGATAAGTGCACGTTCTTCAGTTGACTGCTCTTCGGCTTCAGATAGTTCCTCAATATATTCTTCCAATGCTTCACGCAGATCGTCATCTTGCGTTTCCTTTTTGGAAAGAAGGGATTTGATCCAGCTTTTTAAGTCGGGTTTTGAGGATTGCGGGGCCGGCGGCGATTTATCGTTCATTCCTATGGTTTATCAGAATTTAAGTCTTCCGCGTAGGGGTTTTTAACGCCCATTTTCTTTAGAATCTTGATCTCGAGCGCTTCCATGATCTCAGCTTCTTCGTCGTTCATGTGATCATAGCCGAACAAGTGAAGAAATCCATGGACCATCAGATGGGTCAGGTGATGCTTGAAAGAGATGCGAGCTTCTCGCGCTTCTCGCTCAATAGTTTCAATAGCAAAAACAAGATCGCCTGCAGGAATAATCGTCGGTGGCAAGGCTGAAGCCTGTGGCCATACTTGAAAGGATAAAACATTAGTGGGTTTGTTTTTTTTGCGGAATTTTTTATTAATTTTCCGGATCGCTTCATCATTTGTAAAAACCGCCGATATAAGCGGAGATGCTTTGCTTTTCCCTTTAACGTGTTTCCATGTGTCGGTGAGAACGATTTCCAGCATTTTTTGCAGGCCAAGCCGCTTTTTTAACCATGCCGGGTCCTCAATGGAAATATCGGTAATTATTTTCGCCATTATGGAACGTCGTCATAGGCTTGCAGGATTTTACCTACAAGCTTGTGTCGAACCACGTCCTGATTATTAAACTCTATAAAAGCAATATCAGGAATATCTCGCAAAATAAGAAGGGCCTCTTTAAGCCCGGATACTTGACCATTTAAGAGATCTGTCTGTGACGGATCGCCTGTAATGACCATCCGCGAGTCTTCGCCCATACGGCTTAAAAACATTTTCATCTGCGATGTTGTCGTGTTTTGCGCCTCGTCAAGAAGTACATAGGCGCGGCTCAGCGTACGGCCTCGCATGAAGGCGAGAGGAGCAATTTCGATTTCGTTACGCTCCATCATTTTTTCTACGCGCTCGGCACCGAGGAAATCATGAAGTGCATCATAAATCGGGCGCAAATAAGGATCAATTTTTTCTTTCATGTCTCCGGGAAGAAAGCCAAGCTTTTCTCCTGCCTCAACTGCCGGACGGGTAAAGACAAGGCGATCTATTTTGTTTTGTTCGTACATTTCAACGCCGGCAGCGACGGCTATATAGGTTTTACCCGTACCGGCAGGGCCGATGCCAAATGTCATTTCATGGCGGCGCAGCGCCTTGATATAGTCGGCTTGCGTCGGTGTCCGCGCCATCAAGGTTTTCTTGCGGATATTAAGCGAGACCTGTTTGCCGTGGTCGTCATGCTTTGGCGTAGTGTTTTCTTTCTTGTCGTCATTGCCATGCTTGGCAAAGCGGATTGCTCCGTCGATATCGGCTGGGGTCATGGTTCGGCCTTTCTCAATATGGCTCCACATCCATTGCAGGACGTTATTTGCAGTTGCAACATTCTCATTATCTCCCGAGACAGAAACAGTGTTCCCGCGGTCGGAAATTTGAACATTCAGTGTTTTTTCAAGATAGTTAAGGTGGGAATTATGTTCTCCGAAAAGAAGAGGGACGAGTGAGAGATCGTCAAATTCAAGCGTTGTGGCGATAGGGCGACTCCTTGTTGCTGTTACCCATTATAACATAGTTTGAGCAGGCAAAAGGTAAATATTTTTAAGCGGGCGCGAAGCCTGGCAAATGAAAGTCAGGATAATCTTTAGGTTCGGCCTTGCGGCTGATTGTGCGAGTAGATGGAACTGTAACGCCCAGCTTTTCGCTTACGGCTTTGACCGCAAAATGACGTCTGGCATCCGATAATGCATTTTCCAGCCATTCTTTATCGAGAGGTTTGCCGAGCTTGCCGTCTTTCTCCTGCAAAGCCTGACCTTCATTTAAAAGAGGCACGGCGCGGCGAGCAATACGTTCGGCGATCGCCACATTGTCAGGATGCCCGCGTAGTTCAATTCTGGCGGTGTGATATTCTGAAACGCTGACTTTGACAGAGAGCTCATTCAAAAGAAAGGATTTAAACTTTCGGAAATAATCGGCCTTGCCCCCTTCAAAACGGTTTATATCCCAATATTTCGAATACGCTTCTGCGCTCTCTGCGGAGAGAATTTTTTCATCATCGAAAACAGGCATGTTGCTGAACCGATTATTCCGCTCGTCGCGCTCAAAATCCGATACATAAATTTCACGGAAGCCGTAATCCAGATCGACGCTGGCAAAAGCGATGTCGCGTTCCGGATAAGCAAGGTTTTCGACCGAAATTCCTTTCAGGTACCGCTCCATCAAAAGGTCGGCCGGCATTAAAGCGGCCGGTCTGGCTGCTTCCGGTACAGGCATGAAACTGGCCGACGTGAATGCTTTCAGACAATCGATAAACCGTTTAGCCCGGCTGGCCTCTGGGGCGGCCACCGTATGTAGGTTGAAATCTTTGTTGCCTAGATTTTCGGCATAGGAATCTAGAATTGCCTCTATGCTTTCTTTCACGTGATGCACGGTCAATTCATTATTGCCGTGAATAAAAACGCTGCGACCGCAAGGGTCGGGAATGTGAACTGTTATCTGGTTATCGCGGTCGAGCGCGCGGTTGATGTTGATTGCAAAAGACCCAATGCTTTTCAATAGGGGCCCATTTCCAAACGCTCCTGCTTCGGGATATTCTCCTTTGGGAAGCCGAGCGGCCATTCTGCATTTTGAAAAGGTTCTGGGGGGAAGGTAAAGATGGTCGAACGCATAGCGTGAGCGAGGGGCCGTGTCGTCTTTAAAAATTTCGCCGACAGCAAAACGTAAAGGTTTCATGTTTGCCTATCTCATGACCATGTCTAATAAAGAAGTCGCCCGTTCGCGCCCGAGAGTTTGTATACTTCGCGCCGTAAAATTCTGTAGCAGCTGGTTATTACTGATTTCACGCTCGGCACTGATTTCTTTTGCTGCCCATTGCGCCATTTGAAAGGCAACCTTAAGCGACTTACCGTCGCATGAGCTTAGTTCAATAAAGCTTGGCTTGTTCTCCACGCCTGAGATGGCGACATTAAGTCCTTCGAAAAGATCCCTTAATCTCTCATAGGATTTAAGCTGGCGGCGGTCCATGTCATGGGGCGCTTTGGTTAAGTCAACTCGTTGAGTAAAGGGTTTGGGCGTTTTATCCGTTATCTTTTGGGAAGACGCATATTCTTCGAATTTAGCATCGATAAATTCTGCCATCGCGAAGCGGTCGAGCGTTCCGGCTTCAATTTCGATGATCGTGGCACGAATTAATTCTTTAGCGACGATTGAATTTTTTTCGTTGCCAAGGATGGCCAGCTTATTGCTGCCAACAAGTTCGGGGTAAACAATAACATCTTCGCCATAGCTGCAAGCTGTATGAAGGATTTGAGTAATGCAGCGATCTATGAATATGCCTTTGGCAGAATGTCTGTCTACGGCTACATCCCGGGGAAGTCGTACTGTACTATAATATTTGTATTCCACGCATTAATCCCTGTTTCGGATCACTTTTTTATTATTTCACCTATTACTGTATTGGGTGTTCCTCTTGTTACCAAAACATCCTGAATCGTGCCATAAAATTCTTGGGGACCATCCACATATATCAACTGATTATATTCGGTACGCCCATGAAGCGTGCCTGTTTCCGATTTGTACCCATCGAACAGGACAGGCATAACGCGCTTAGCGCAGGATTGGTTAAAGCTTCTTGCCTGTTCCACCAGCAAAGCTTGCAATGCGTTCAGGCGCTCTGTTTTCACACGTTCAGGCACTAAATTCTGCATGTTCGCGGCAGGCGTCCCGGGGCGGGCGGAATACTTGAATGAGAAGCATTGCGCATAGTTAACGTCTTTAACCAGTTGCAGCGTATCTTCGAAATCCTGATCCGTTTCTCCTGGGAAACCGACAATAAAGTCGGAGCAAAATGCCATGTCAGGGCGTGCATTGCGGAATTTCCCGATAATTTCTCGATACCAATCCGAAGTGTGCTTGCGGTTCATGACTTTGAGAATCTTGTCCGAGCCGCTTTGAACAGGCAAATGCAGGAACGGCATGACTTTCGGCAGGTCGCGGTGAGCGCCGATTAATTCATCATCGACGTCGCGCGGGTGGGATGTCATGTAGCGCAAACGCTTGATGCCATCTATTTCGGACAACGCTTCAAGCAAACGGCCGAGGCTCCAGGTTTTGCCGTCAGGTCCTTCCCCGTGATAGCCGTTTACATTCTGCCCCAGCAAAGTCAGGTCATGGGTTCCCATATCGGCAAGACGTTTTGCCTCGTCAAGAATACCTGCGGCGTTGCGGGAAAATTCACCGCCACGCGTATAAGGCACGACGCAGAAGGTACAGAATTTATCGCAGCCTTCCTGAATGGACAGAAATGCGCTCGGCCCCTGATTTGAGTGCTCACCTTGTAAGCGATCGAATTTTTCTTCCGTGGGAAAATCGGTGTTTATAACGCGTTCACGTCCATAGGCACCTGTGATCTTGGCGATCATTTCAGGTAATTCGTGATAAACTTGGGGACCTATCACCATATCAACATATTTGGCTCGGTCGGTAATGACTTCGCCTTCGGCCTGCGCCACGCATCCGGCGACGGCTAAAATCATTTGTCCGCCATCTTTTTCCTTATCGATTTTATGTTCGCGCAGGCGTCCAAGCTCGGAAAAAACCTTATCCGTGGCTTTCTCGCGGATATGGCAGGTATTCAGGATTACCATATCGGCGCCTTCAGGCGCGTCAACCGATTCATAGCCCAGCGGATGCAGGACGTCGGCCATCCGGCGGCTGTCATAGACGTTCATCTGACAGCCCCAGGTCTTAACGAAGAGTTTTTTCTTTTGCGCGTTTTCCATGATTGGACGGGGTTATAAAGCATGATAAGCCTATGTTCCATGAAAAAAACCATTCTTGCGCTCGGCTCCATTTTGCCCTCTGAAATGAAGGAGGTTGAAAAGCATTTTAACCTTTTGAAGTTGTGGAAACAGGCAGATCCCGAAGAAGCGCTTCATGTTTATAAGAACGATATTGTCGGCATATTATCGACGGCCGGCGGCATGGCAGTCACCAAGCGCATGATTGACGGGTTGCCCAATCTTGAGCTGATCGCCCAGTTTGGGGTTGGAGTCGATAATATCGATCTTGCCGCTGCGGCAGAGCGGCGTGTCGCGGTCACAAATACACCAGACGTTGTAACAAGCGATACGGCAGACATTGCCTTAGCTTTGATATTGGCGGTGATGCGCCGGATCGTCGAGGCCGATGTCACGGTTAGAACCGGAGGATGGCGTCCGTTCCCTTTAGGATCAACGTTGGCAGGTAAGACTGTCGGTATCATTGGTTTAGGCCGGATCGGGCAAGCGATCGCGAAACGCTGTGAAGGTTTCGATATAAAAATAGCCTATCATGGCCGAACTGAAAAGAAAGTGCCTTATCAGTATTACGCCGATCTAACACAGATGGCCCAGAATATCGATGTGCTGGTAGCTGCTTGCCCTGGGGGCGAAGGAACGCGTCATATCGTCAACGGTAAGGTTTTGAAAGCTTTGGGACCGCAAGGCTTTCTTATAAATATAGCTCGAGGCAGTGTAGTCCAGACAGAGGATTTATTAATTGCCTTGAATAACAAAGAAATCGCCGGAGCAGGGCTCGATGTCTATGAAAATGAGCCGGAAGTGCCGGAAGCCTTAAAATCCATGGACAATGTTGTTCTCTTGCCCCATATAGGCACGGCAACGCTTGAAACCCGAACTGTCATGGGACAGCTGGTTCTGGCGAATATCATGGCGCATTTTGAAGGCAAGGCGCTAGTAACACCTGTAACATCATTCTGAGGTTAAATGAAGTTCGTCATTATATTTCTGTCAGTTATAGCCATTTCTTCGAGTGCCATTGCAGAAACAAGGCTAAGTGTTGGAGCGGCTTGCTTTTCTCCTCTGGAAGCCGAGGCTGAGCAGGGAATTCGTATCCATTCTGAATTAATGGTGATTGCCCTGAATTGCCAGCATTTGACACCGTCCGGGCAGGAAAATCTTTACTCTCAATTCCGCAAATTTACGGCTAAAAATGCAGCTCTTTTTTCTACTTATGAGATGTTGTTAATCAATTTCTTTAAAAAGACGGGCAGTTCTAACCCGGATCGCGAAATGCACACGTTGCGTACCAATTATGCCAATCGTATTTCAAAAGATGCGGCAACAATGCGCCCGGATGCCTTTTGTTCAGCGTATATGCCGCGTATTCAAAAGGCTGCTGTCATGAACGAGGCGTCTCTGCATAAATGGGCATCGACATTCTTCCCCGGTTTCGGTCCAAGCCGTCCTCTATGTTCAAATAGATAATTAGATATTGCTAAAGTAGGCCTTTAAACGGCCTTCCAGTTCGTTCGTCGTTTTTTATGCTTTGTTCGCTTCGAAACCGTTGGTAAGGTCAGGAATTGTTATATTTGTGTCTGGATTGCTGATTTCTGGAATAATGCAAAACCGGACAAAACCCCCTCCGCCCTTCAATCATGATGCAGTTTTTATAATATTTCAATAACTAAGACTGATTCTCTCAAGTATGGGGATAACCCTAAAACCTGTCTTGCCGTTTTGATACGGTGCGTGCGACTGTTCATCCATTCAAACAACATCGAGAATATTTCCGAGGAGCGGTCTTTAATGGTCCAGTCATCCCAGTCTAATTTGCGTAGCAAGCTTATGAGCGACGATTCCGTTCTGGAATTGGAAACAGAGGTAAAGGAAATACCGACAACCGCTCGCGTTTTTCAGGGACAAAAACCTGCGCTGCGAAACTGGAAAATTTCTTCTTCGGAAAATGACTTTTCAGCGCGTCATGCGAATGTCCCGGGATTTGACGAAACCGACGAAGAAATGTCGCGCCTTAAGTCCGCGCATAATGATAAGTTCAATATTAATACGCCTAAATGGCTTGAACTTGTCCAATATGTTTCGGTTTTCGCGACCGTTGCATGGCTCACTTATAGTTCTGTTTACCTGTCATCCATCCCGAATATCATGGCGGATGTATTTTCATCGCCTATTAAAACAGGTGGCGTTTTGGCAGCAATTTTGGCTCCCGTTGCTTTCCTTTGGCTTTGCGTGACCACATGGCAACGTAGGAGCGATGCTCATTTATACGCAGAAGCCTTGCGCCGGGAATTGCAGCGTCTGCTTTTTCCGACGGAAGAGCAAAGCCGTGCCGTTAACCGCGATATCCAGCTTCTGGTTCAGCAAGCGGTTGAAATTTCAACTTCATCACGCGCCGCGCTGAAAGCCATTCAAAAAGCGCGTCAGGGACTCCGCGCGGAAATTCGTGACTTTTCCGGTGTCAGCCAGAAGACGGAATTTCATATAGATCGCTTGACGGATACGCTTAATAAACGCGCCGATGAGTTGTTGAAGTTGACCGATCAAATAGAACAAAGATCGAAAAACATTCAGGAGGAGGTAAAATCCGGCGTCGAAGTATGGTCTGAGATTTCAACTGAAGCGTTGGGAAAAGTCGAAGAAATTCAAACGAATTTCGATAAATCCACGCAGGCTTTCGAAAATCAAACAATGCTTCTCAATGCGGCATCGGGCAGATTGTCCAGCGATGCAGTTAAAATGGAAGCCGGTTTTGAAGCAGGTTTCTTAAAGCTTGAAGATTTAAGCAACAAAGGTATTCAATCATTCGAAAAAATCACAGGCAGTCTTGAAAAATTCGACGATATTTCAAAAGGAATTTTCGAGCGCTCTGAATCCGTTCAGGAAAACCTGGCTAAACAATCGCAATTGATGAAAGAGGCTGCCGAAGATTTAAGTTCTCGCGTGAATGCGTTGGATGAAGTCGGCAACACAGCCGCCCATAAACTTGGCGAAGCTCTGTCAATGGCATTATCGGGATCGGATTCAATCGTATCCGCTGTTCGCCGCGCCCGCGAGCAACTGGAAAAAACCGCTATCGATACAACGAATAAAGCGGAAGAACTACTGGAGCAAACTGACAAGCATATCGAAAACATGTCGTCGACCGCCGCTGATCGCCTGACGAAAATTCAGGATATGATGCAAGGTTTTGACTCTCGCCATAAAGATATCGCGGAAGTTCTGGAGCAACTGACCCAGCAGAACGATAACGTATCTGTTGTGACCGATACGGCGCTGGATCGCCTGACGACGGCAGTTCATTTGCTTGACCAGTCAGCCGAGAAAATAGACATAAAGTCTGCCAAGCCTGTCACGGAAATTCGTGAGGCGACCGAGCAACTGGCGAGTCAGGTCGACCGTATCCATCAAAGCCTGCAAAGCGGGATTGCCGATATTGATGTCAATACTGCCAAAGCGCGTTCTGCGGCGGAAGACATTGCCAAGTCATTGCGCGAACACACTCAGGATATGACGTCTTTATCAGGTCAAGTCGTGGGTCATGCCAAAACGATTAATAACCAGCTCGATGATCACAAGGAGAAATTGTGTAACTTCATTGAAGAAACGGAAATTCGCATCGACAGTTTTGAAAACCGTATCGAAAACCAGCTGGGTATCTTTGTCCAAACTGTCGAGGTCGTCGAAAATAATATCGACAATCTAGGTAAAGAGCTTGATGAAAAGGGTCGCAAAGCAATTGAAGACACAACGTCCTACGTCGAAGAACTTAAAGTAATCGAAGTCGATGTTACGGATCAATTATCCAAATTATCCGCCCAGACGATGCAGACAAGCCTTATCATAAAAGACTATGAATCGGGCATTCGCAAGAGCGTCGAGGCTACAGAGCCACTTTACAAGAAAATGGTCGAGAATGCGCAAGTTGTCGACAATCGTTTCGACCGCCTCCGTGATAGCGCCGAAGCATCGAGCAACGATATTCTTGCCCGCATGGAAGCGCTTAGCCAAGAACTGGAAAGCCAGATCAGCAAGCTTAATTCTGAAGTGGAAGATTCCGAGCGAGGTCTGACATCATTGACGGAAGATATTAAAGTATCCGTCGTTGATATCGAACAGTCCGCAGATCAGGCGACGGAAAAACTCAAGCATCTGCAAACGACGATTCAAGGACGTAGCGAAGATCTACAGCTATTGGCCGATCAGGCGGAACTGAAAATCGGAAGCCTGCAGCGTAATCTGGAACAGAATACTGCAGAAATGCAAACAGCGCTGACGCAAGCGACATCGAAAATGGAAGATGCGACCGCGCAATTTGAAAAATCATCCCATGCCATCGATGATCGGGCCGATGCGAGTTCGCGCAAGATCGAGATCATGAGCAATATGTTTATTGAGGAGGGGCACCGTCTTGCCTTGAGTGGTGAGCAGACCTTGCATAAAGCGTCACGTATCGTCACATCGATACAAGATGAAGGCTTGAAACTTGCCGATAAAGCCACGGCAACTCTTTCTGATATCCAGCGTGCGAGCGACAGTCTGTCTATCCGCGCCCGCGAGATCGAGGAATATTCCAAGGCAGCGCTTAATAACACGCAAAGTTATAATTTAAGCCTCAAAGAACAGGCGCGAATTATCTCTGAAAGTTCGTCGGACGTCGTCGATGCTATTGGCGATGCGCTTAATAGTTTGCAAATGCAAGCGGAAGAAAGCACGCGTCAAGGCGATAGAATGGTGGAGAAGGTCGAAAAGGCACGTCAGGGGCTTGAGAAAGAAACCGAACGTCTGGATATGGTGGCCAAGAAAGCAACTGATGCCTCGGATGATGCGGCGTCGAGATTTACGCGACACAGTTCCTCAATCATGAAATCGGCAGAAGATATTTCTTCACATGCCGAGCGTATCCGCACATTGCAAGTTAGATCCAACCGCGAAGCCTTCCTGTCTTCGGCAAAGTTTATTATTGAAAGCCTGCATTCTCTGGCTGTCGATGTGTCGCGTCATCTGGAAGACAATGTCGACGACCGCAGCTGGCGCGCCTATCAGAAAGGAGACGTGTCTGTCTTTACACGTCGCCTTGTCCAGATTTCTGACGAAGTGCCAATGGAGCGCGTTCGCCGCAAGTTCAGTGAAGACGGTGAATTCCGCAATTATACAAACCGCTATATTCGCCAGTTCGAAGAGCTTTATGAATCTGCGCAGAGTAACGATCATGGTGAATTGCTCAGTTCTATTTTCGTGTCGAGCGATGTAGGTAAACTATACAGATTGTTGTGCGATATATCCGGGCGGTCGGCGAAAGCCGTATGATAAGGTACGTTAATATTCCATTAATCGCCTTATCTGCATTTTGGTAATGTTCTGTTCAGTATTTTGCCTATATACTGGGTAAAATTCTGGGGACTTTAATGGCCAATACCAAATTCTGTCAGGGTATCTCTGATATTTCAGATAGCTATACAGGCTTCATCATCGACACATGGGGAGTGCTTCATGACGGTGAGGCTGCATACGATTCCGCCGTGGAGTGTTTGAAAGAATTGCGTGACCGCAAGAAGTTCGTGCTTTTACTTTCCAATACAGAACAACGCGCCGAGGAAAGTGCAACCTATTTAAAAAGTCTCGGCATTGCACCGAATTTATACGACAAGATTATGACGTCAGGCGAAATGGCATGGAAAGGCCTGACGGAACAAAAAGATCCCGGTTTTGAGGGGCTTGGCCAAAACTGCTACCTTATCGGTGGTGAACGAACCAAAAAATTCCTGCAGTCTGCCGGCATTACAGTCGTTGAAAATCCTGCCGAAGCCAAATTTCTTATGATCGCAGGATGGGATCAGCTCGATCCTGTTACGCAAAATTATGATGCGGCTTTACGCGAATGCGTTCGCCTTCGCATGAAAGCTATCTGTATCAACCCGGATAGTCGCGCTTTATTCGGGACAGGATATACAACCGGCACGGGGCAAATCGCTCGACGTTTTCAGGAATTCGGCGGCGTGGTCCATTTCATAGGCAAGCCGTATAAGCCAATTTTCCATCAATGCATAAAAATCTTGCATGAAAATGGGATATATCCAGGACAAACCGTTATGGTAGGCGATACGATGAGCCATGATATCTTAGGCGCAACTTTAATGAATATGGACACTTGCCTTATTAAAAACGGCACACACGGTTCTTTCTTTAAAAATGTCGCGACACCTGCGGAAGTCAATAAAAAACTCAACATGCTGATCGCCCAGTTCAATCAGGTTAAGCCGACTTATCTGGTCGATAAGCTGAAATGGGGTAAGGCTTTGCCTGATCGCAAACATAAAAAGCGTAAAGTAGTTTCCTAATCGATATTCCCGCTTTTACCGTCATTGCGTTATGTTTATATTACGCCCATGACTAAACCTGCCTCAAAATCGAGCTTGCACATTCTTGGCCGCTTGCTCAAAAGATATACAAAACCGTATCTGGGCCAGATCGGCATTGCCATGGTTTTCATGCTGACAGCTGCCGGGGCGACTGCGTCTTTCGCCAAGCTGTTGCAACCTATTCTTGATAAGGCAATGATCGGGGTTCAGGAAAACCCCCAGACGCTTCATGTGGTCATTCCACTGGGTCTGGCCATCATGGCATCTTTTATCGTGCGGGGCGTTGCAACTTACCTGCACACGACGCGAATGAATAAGGTCAGCCAGTCTATCGTCGCCGATATCCAGAAAGACATATTTTCTCACTTCATGACGCTTGATCTGAAGTTTTTTCATGACAATCCAAGCGGTCATCTGGTCAGCCGCGTGACCAACGATGTCAACGTGATGCGCGCGGCAGTATCTGATACGATGACGGGCATCGGCAATAATCTTTTGACACTTCTTTTCCTTTTGGGCGTTATGATTATGCAGGACTGGAAGCTGACATTGATATGCCTGACCGTTTTTCCTTTAGCCTCGGGTCTGGTCTATATTCTCGGTCGCCGCTTAAGAAAAATTTCAAAGAATATGCAGTCGCAGACCGCGCATCTAATGGGCGTTTTGACACAAATCTTTCAAGGTATACGTCAAGTGAAAGCTTTTGGGATGGAAGATTACGAGCGTCACAAAGCAGGTGAGGCTGTCATGAGTGTTCGCGAACTCAATATCAAGGCCGTGCGAGTGGGGAATCTTTCTACACCGATCAATGAGACGCTAGTCGGGCTCGTCACTTTTGGTATTATCGTTTATGGCGGATATCAAATTGCGCAAGGCAATCTGACTCCGGGCGGTCTGATTTCTTTTATCGCGTCATTCGGTCTTGCATACGAGCCAATGAAAAAACTTGCGAAGCTCAATAATTCGCTGCAGCTTGGATTAGGGGCGGCGGAACGTGTGCTGGAAATGCTTGATCTTAAACCCGGTATTTTAGAAAAACCGGAAGCAAGGCTTTTGCAGCTTTCTTTGCCGGAACTGTGTTTTGATGATGTATTTTTTTCTTATGAAGAGACATCGGATAAAGCATTGAACGGAATTTCTTTTATTGCACAGCCGGGAAAGGTAACGGCTTTGGTAGGGCCAAGCGGCGGTGGGAAATCGACGATTCTCAATCTACTGCTGCGTTTTTATGAGCCCGATAATGGCTCTATCCAAATTGACGGGATCGATTTGCGTGATATTAAAATTCCTTCCTTGCGTCACGAAATGGCACTCGTTTCCCAAGACATCACCATCTTCGACGATACATTAGCGGCCAATATCGCTTATGGCACGCAAAATGCCACAATGGATCAAATAGAAGAAGCGGCGCGCAAAGCTGCGGCGTATGATTTTATTTCGCGCATGCCAGCTGGCTTTATGACTCTGGTTGGTGAAAATGGTGTTCGCCTATCCGGCGGTCAGAAACAGCGCATCGCACTGGCGCGCGCGATCCTCCGTAATGCACCGATCTTGCTTTTGGATGAAGCTACTTCCGCGCTTGATAATGAGTCCGAGAGACTTATTCAGCAATCTTTGCGCGAGCTTGAAAAAGATCGCACGACGCTTGTTATCGCCCACCGTTTGTCCACGATTCAAAATGCCGACCAGATTATCGTACTGGATCGCGGCATGATCGTGGAGCAGGGGCGGCATGAAGAACTTATGGCCAAGAACGGTATTTATACCCGTATGTACAATTCGGCGTTGGTGAGCGAAACGACTTGATGAAGGCAGTAGTTTATTTATTTAAGCAGATTGTCTGGCCGGTATTTCTTGTTTATATCGGCTTTATAGTTTTGCTATACCTGCTTCAAAATACATTTGTTTATATTCCTCCATCTTTGTCTAAAGTTGACCTTTCGCGCTTAAATTCTTTCGTTCATCAAGAAGTTGAAACGGCTGATGGACTAAAGATTAAAGGTTATTATAAGCAGCCATTGCAAGGCAGGCCGATTATTCTCCAATTTCACGGGAATGGTAGTCATCCAGCCTGGGAATATCCCAAGTTTTCTAGGCTCATTGAAAAGGGATATGGACTTTTTCTGGCAGAATACCGGGGTTACGGGGGAAATGTTGGTGCGCCTAACGAGAATAGTCTCTATAAAGATGGCGATGCCTATATGCGTTGGATCTTGGCCAATCCAGATATAAAGAATTCCCCTGTAATTCTATATGGTTCTTCTATTGGAAGCGGTGTCGCAGTCGATGTAGCTTCCAAATATCCTCAAACAAAGGCGCTTATCTTAGAGGTTCCTTTTAATAATTTGTCCGAAGTTGCCTCATGGCATTATCCTTATATTCCGTTTATTAATTATATGATGAAAAACAAATTTCCAAATGAGGATAAAATCGTATCTGTTACTGCTCCAAAACTTTTTATCTTGGCTGGTCAGGATAAAATCGTGCCTATGCAATACGGTAAAAAGCTTGCTCTAGCAGCTGCTGACCCAAAAGAGGCTTATGTTCTTGAAGAGGCAAGCCACATCAATGTTTATAATCAGGGTGCGATGAAAATCGTCGATGATTTTCTTGGTAAATATTTTCCATGATTAAAAGATTTATTTTTTTCTTGTTCTTACTAACGTCATCTCATGTGTTTGCCACTGATCTTAGAAAACTGACTATAAAATCCGGCAAGGACAATCAGGCTTTCATGGTCGAGATTGCCGATGAAGATTGGGAGAGGGAAAAGGGGCTTATGTTTCGCAAAAGTCTCGCAAAAGATTCTGGTATGCTTTTTGTTTTCAAATATGAAGCAGCGCAGAATTTCTGGATGAAGAACACACTGATCCCGCTGGATATAATTTTCATCGAAAAAGGCGGTAAAATCATCAAAATTGCCGAGGCCAAGGCGAACGATCTGAAATTAATCCCTTCAGGCATGCCAATTGTCGCTGCTCTGGAAGTCAGCGCGGGCGAGACAAAGAGACGTGGAATCAAGGTTGGAGACCGAGTTATTCACCCTTTGATAAAAAAGGTTGAAAGTTCTGCATCAAAGCCCTTGCCGAAATCTCAATAATCGTGTTAGAAACCCCTCCTCAAGACGTCGGAGCGTAGCGCAGTCTGGTAGCGCATCTGCTTTGGGAGCAGAGGGCCGGGAGTTCGAATCTCTCCGCTCCGACCATTTCTACAATTAAACCTACATCCGAAAACATATAAGAACTCTTTACCAGTTAAGTCAGGCAATATTAGCTATATCTTTCACAATGTTAGGATTTGACGATCTATCCTCGATTGACACAATTTAGCCATATTTCTTGACAGCCGCGATTCAAGTAGGCACACTTATTAAAAAATATAATAAAATAGAGTGTGTGAGGTCAGTTTGAAGAAACAAACCTGTCAAATCGTTGACATAAAAAGTAAGCGTCACGAGCTTCCTTTAGATGTAATTTTATTTCACATGATAAATTTTCGAAAGATTAAAGGGCTTCCTCTTAATCAGGATTGTACTTCTATCCTAAAGGCGGCCTCCGAGCGCGTGCTGGACAGCATGTTTTCCGGCAATAAATATTACGTAGAGACGTTTATGCCGCGGCACTCAGAGTTTCAAGAACGTCTGGCTTATGAGATTGAGGCTTTCAACCGTGGCGAATGGGGTGCAGCCATTTGTGTTATGCGCGAAGGAGTTAATAACGATAATTCTCTTATATTGGTTTGAAAGTACTTTTGCAGGTGCCTGATCGACGCTTTTCAAATATAAAGCTTTCATGGCAAGTGCAGATGCGGAACGTTGGCAGAGATTGATGGCTGAAGCCCAGACGGGCAACCAGGCATCTTATCGCCAGTTATTGACCGAAATCGCGCCATTTATCCAGCGTATGCTGATGAAATCACTATCGCGTAAAGATCAGGCCGAGGATATCACGCAGGAAGTTCTGTTATCCGTCCATAAGGCCATGAGCACGTATGATCCCGAGAGGCCTTTTGTGCCTTGGTTGATGGCGATCCTGAATTTCCGCCGCACCGACTATCTAAGGTCTCATTATGCAGCGCGGGATAATTTATCGGCGCCAATCGAAGAGCTTGACCTGCAGGATGTAACTTTTAGCGGTCATCAGGGCGAATATAAGGATATCGAAAAGGCGCTGACGGCATTGGCGCCAAAACAGCGTGAAGTTTTTGATCTGGTAAAAATGAAAGGTTATTCCGCGAAAGAGGTTGCTGATAAAACCGGCATGTCTATATCGGCGGTTAAGGTTTCGGTTCACCGCAGCCTGCAGAAGCTAAAAGAGAAACTAGGATGAGTGAAGAAGATATAAATAAAACTATCGATAATTTATGCTGCGGATTGAAGCCATGCAATAGACTGCGCAATCCGCTATGGCGCAGCCTTCTATGGATTGTTATCGTAATATCTTATGTGATAAGTGTCGCCTTGTTCGTTGCTCCACAGATGGATAATATTGAACGTTTATCCCATCATCATTTTCTCTATGAAATCATTCTTTCTTTCGCTACCGGCATCACGGCGTCCATAGTAACTTTCATGCTTTCCGTTCCCGATAGTCGGGGCAAGGAATGGCTTTATTCTATTCCGGCTACATTGTTTTGCGTTCACATGGTCTGGATGCTAGTACGTTTCGGTGTCGAAGGCTTTGGTGTCGTCCCAAGTGACTGGTTTGGGCATTGCTGGATAGATATGATTTTAATGGCAGGAGTGCCCGCAACATTAGTGCTAGTGCTGATAAAGCGCGGGGCTACGGTTCAGCCTAGATTGCTTGCGTTAAATGCCGTCCTGGCTGTGGCATCCTTTGGGTGGATCGGCATGCGATTGATTTGTCCGTTTGAGACCATTGGCAAAGCATATTTTGTCAATTTCCTGCCATTTCTGGCTGTCGGTATCGTAGTCGGATTGGCGGCTAAGAAGCTCTTCCGCTGGTAGTGACAAGTTAACTCTTTTCCGCTAAAACCATCTTATGAACGTCAAGATTTACTCACCTTCGAGAAATGTCATGCAATCGGGCCGCGGTCGTGTCGGTAGCTGGGTTCTGGAATATGAGCCGGAAACCCGCCGCCAACCGGAAAATCTAATGGGCTGGACATCGTCCGGTGATACCCTGAATCAGGTAAAATTGAAATTTGCTTCGGCCGAAGATGCAATTGCATTTGCAGAAAATAAAGGCTGGGCTTATACAGTGTTACCGACGCAAGAACGGATCGTTAAACCCCGTAACTATGTCGACAACTTCAAATATATCCCGGACGAAATCACAGAAATCGGTGGGAAAGCCTAAACGGTTCCGTAGCTCAACTGGATAGAGCACTTGCCTTCTAAGCAGGGGGTTGCAGGTTCGAGCCCTGCCGGAATCGCCATTTATTTTATCTGCTTTTGGATTGCCGACTTTTGCAGTCTCAAATGTGATCTATTATATATTCATGCAAGAAAATTTTTTAGATCGTCTGAATTTTGACAATAGCTATGCTACTTTACCGGTAAAATTTTATGAACGGGTTTTGCCTGTTCCTGTAGCAAATCCTAAACTGGTTTTATTCAATTATAAACTTGCGAACTCTTTAGGGATCGATGCGGGGAATATCGATGCTAACGTTGCGGCACAAGTTTTTTCAGGGAATAAAATTCCTGCCAAGGCAAAACCGATTGCAATGGCTTATGCGGGGCATCAATTCGGTGGTTTTGTCCCAAGCTTGGGTGACGGGCGGGCACATCTATTGGGAGAAATCATAGATCCGTCAGGTAAAAGGTGGGACATCCATTTAAAAGGGTCGGGAAAGACGCCATTTTCGAGACGAGGGGACGGACGCTCACCTTTGGGTCCAGTGTTGAGAGAATATATAATCAGCGAGGCTATGTTCGCGCTTGGTGTTCCGACGACACGGAGTCTTGCCGTTGTTTCGACAGGAGAAAAAATATTTCGTGAAACCGAGTTGCCGGGCGGCATCCTGACACGTATCGCGTCAAGCCATATCCGTGTCGGCACGTTCGAATACTTTTCGGCGCAAGGAGATATAGATAGCATTAAGTCTTTAGCTGACTATGCTATCTCGCGTTTATACCCGGAGGTGGCGCAGGCAGAAAATCCCTATTTCAGTTTTCTTGAAGCCGTGATGGAAAGACAGGCCAGATTAGTCGCAAAATGGATGCAGATCGGTTTTATTCATGGTGTCATGAATACCGACAATATGGCCATTTCCGGCGAGACAATCGATTATGGGCCCTGTGCCTTTATGAATGTATACAGTCCTGATACGGTTTTTAGTTCGATAGACATTCATGGACGATATGCCTATGGCGAGCAAAGCTATGTAGCGCAATGGAATTTAGCGCGGTTTGCAGAAACTCTTTTGCCTCTTTTTGACACGGATATTCAAAAGGCTATTAAAAAGGCCGAACGGGCGGTTCAGAATTTTATACCATTGTTCGATAAGATCTGGCTGGAAAGCATGGGCCATAAGATAGGTCTTTCAACTATATCGAATGACGATAAAAGTCTGATTGATGAAATTCTTTCTATAATGAACGAGCAGAAAATGGATTTTACCCAGACCTTTACAAAGCTGACGAAAGGCGTAGCCGGAGATAGAGTTGCGGCGGAGCCGTCACTGTTGAGCTGGATGAGCAAATGGCAAGCTCGCCTTAAAGAAGAAAACAATGCTTTGTCTGTGATGCAAAAAGCCAATCCGGTTTATATTCCGCGCAATAATTTAGTCGAAGCGGCAATTTCTTCGGCGGTCGAGGATCAGGATTTAAGCAAAGTCGTAGAGTTGCTGGAAATCATAGCCGCACCGTTTACCGAGCGGCAGGGTTTCGAGACTTATGCCTTACCGACGCATGATTACGGCTATAAGACATTTTGTGGCACTTAGGGCAAAAAAAAAGGTCCGGAGACCTTGTGGGTGCTCCGGACAAACGGCGGTAATAGAGGGTGTGTGAGTTCTTTATACGCAAACCACAGTTTGAATTCAAGTGAAAAAAACAAAATTTAATGAAAATTTTCACCAAATTCGCAACGACTTAGGGTGAAGATAAGAAATTGCGAATGGATATCAATAATTTTACTAAATAATTTCTTTATAAAAATACCTTATATTGCTTATGTACTAAATAATAAAAGTAATACTATTGAGTATTAGAGATATATTTCTTTATATTTTTGATTAATATCTAATTAGTTGCGAATATGGATACTTGAGTGCCATAAAGGTGCCACAATATTCACTCAAAAATATTAAAATTCTATAAACTGTTTCTTATTTGCCTGCCTTAGTATTCCATTCTGTCCATGATCCGTCATAAACAGCCACGTCTTTCCTTCCTTCCTTGAATAAGGCCAGTGCGATAGCACAGGCCGTAACGCCACTGCCGCAAGTGGCAATAATAGGAGCATCGATCTCTGATTCGAAATAAAACGGCAATAAATGGTGGTTTTGTCCCATCATGCTTAATGCCGGAAGATTTTGTGAGCCGGGAATATTAGCAGGGGCAAAGCGCTCAGGCGGGCGCGCATCCAATATAAGGTGGGATCCTGTTTCAGAAGCGACTTTTATGGCATCGAATCCCACTACTAATTCAGGATGATATTCAGCGCTAAATCCTACAGAAGCTGGCTCGGGAATTTTTTTCTCAGTAACCGGTAAGTTTTTTTGAAGCCAACTAATCAAGCCGCCGTCGAGCACGGCAACATTTTCGTGACCAAAAACACGGAACATCCACCAGGCGCGGCTGGCAGCCATGATGAATCCGGATTGATCGTAGCAAACGACAAAGTCGTTTTTCGTTATCCCAAGCTCTTGGATTTTAGAGGCAAAAATTTCAGGTGAAGGCAGAGTGTGGGGTAGCGGCGCTTCTGGGTCAGCTATATCATCTATATCAAAGGTTACTGCGTTGCCGATTGCGGGCAGAGCCATATTGGGCGGATAAGAGGCGTCGACAAGTTTGATATTAGGTGCGCCGGATTGTAAAAGCTCGAATAATTCTTCCGGCTGCATAATGCCTGAATTTCTAGCCGCGATAAGTTTCTCGTTTTTTATCATTTTGTCAGGCCTGTTGAAGAGAATAGTGATTGTTTAATTTTAGTTAAAATCATTGAACTTCCAAGTCTGGAAATCACAACTTAAAAATCTTAATTAGTAGCGTCTTATATAGATAAATACTGTATTATCGCGCTGCATTAAAACAATCGTATTTGAAAGAATCTTATCAAGTTGCTAACCATTCCCTATTACTATTCTCTAAGTAAAAGGAAAAATAATGGGGCTGTCTACTCTTAGAACGAAAATATTTCCGATAGATACGCCTCAGTTGCAGCGCGATCTTCTTGCGCAGTATGTACGTAATCATTCTACCAGTAAATTTGCCACTCCGTTTAGTTGTATATTATTGGCTCTTATGCTCAGCCAATGGGAAAGCTGGATGCATGTCTTGCCATGGTTAATCACATCGATGCTTGCCACAATTGGCTGTCACATCGTCAACAGTAAATTCGGTGATGGATCAGACATTTCTGATGAGCGACTAGACGATTGGGTCGTTCTGATAACCATACCGCGCATGTTATTTATTTTTTGCTGGGCATCCATGGCATTTTGGGCCTGGACACCAGAACACCCTGAAACATTTTTTATGGTAGTCGCTTTATTAATGTCGACAATGGCAATGAATGCATCCCAAAGCGGAGCTTATCTGCCGATATATTTTATGGAGATGATACCCAAGCTTATTGCCATCGCTTTAGTTGCGCTCCCCGAGGGAGGCGTATTTTTTGACGGTATAGTTATCATTGCATTTTTCGGTTCTTTGTTTTTTACAAAGATCGCAATTACGGTTAATCGCTCGCAGCGCATGATCCTGAATCAAAAATACCAGCTTGCCAAAGCCAAAGAAGATGTAGAGCAGGCGAGTAATGCCAAGTCGGCTTTCCTCGCGACAATCAGCCACGAAGTCCGCACGCCGCTTAACGGTATTCTCGGCATTATTAATCTTTTGAAATACACAAAACTGACAAAGGATCAAGATGAGCATGTCGAAACCATTCGCTACTCGGGCGAGACATTGCTGACCATGCTTAACGACATTCTGGATTTTTCCAAAATGGAAGCAGGGAAAGTCGATATAGAAAATGTTGCTTTTGATACGTTTAGATTGGTCCATAGCGTAACAAATCTTATGTGGTCGCGCGCCGCAGAAAAAAATATCACTATCAAATATGAAGTTGAGGATGACGTTCCTGCTTACATTACGTCCGATCCGACACGCCTTCGCCAGATACTTCTCAACCTGTCAAGCAATGCTATCAAATTTACCGAAAAAGGCGGGGTCAAGATCAAGGTCAGTTTGCTTGAAAAAGATGAGCCGTCTTTTGCCGTTGAAGATAAGATCATTCTTCGTTTTGCGGTGAGCGATACAGGCATTGGAATTCCGGACGAGGCCAAAGAAAAAATGTTCGGCAACTTCAGTCAGGTTGATTCTTCCATTTCCCGACGCTTCGGCGGAACCGGGCTTGGCTTGTCGATCTGTAAGGGCCTGACCGAGCTTTTGGGCGGTAAAATTCAATTCTCCAGTGAATTCGGCAAAGGCTCTACATTCTGGATCGATATTCCTGTCATAGTCGCCTCTGGCGACGCCACGCTGACCGGGGCGGAGCAATCACAGAATATTCCGGTATTGCAGCCGATCCGTATTCTCGTCGCTGAAGATAATCGCGTAAACCAGAAAGTCATTCGCGGTATTCTCGAGCATCAGGGGCATTTCGTACAGATTGTTGAGAACGGGCAGGAAGCTTTGGAAGCAGCCACAACGAAGGATTTTAATCTGATACTGATGGATATGCAGATGCCCGTCGTCGATGGTCTGGAAGGCACAAGGAGAATTATTGAAGCCGGTGTTACAACGCCTATTATCGCGCTGACCGCTAATGAAATGGAAGACGATATCCGACGTTGCCGCGAGGCGGGAATGATCGATCATATAGGTAAGCCAATCAGGCCGTTTGCATTATTCAGCACGCTTGCGACATATTTCCCTGTTGTCGAGCCGGAAGAAAAAGTCGTCGCTTTTCATTAAAACTTGCCCAATTAGATGGCAATGGATCGCTGGGAAGCAAAAAAATGGGCTGATTTGAAAAATGGCTCCCTGAGTAGGATTCGAACCTACGGCCGCCCGATTAACAGTCGAGAGCTCTACCGCTGAGCTATCAGGGAACATTTTAGAAGTGCGGTGAAGATTACCTAAAGATGTTCCTAAACCTTGTCAATAGGCCAGACTGGAAATCCTGTTATTTTTTAATTTTTTCAATGTCGTAAGGGGTCGTCTGATAAACCAGATTGATCCAGTTACCGAATAAAAGGTTCCGGTGTGCCCGCCACGTCATTTGGGGCTTACGGGAAGGGTTATTATCAGGGAAGTAATGAGCAGGCATTGACGGGTTGAGCCCTGCCGACAAATCCCGTTCGAATTCGTTTTTCAAAGTGTCAGTATCATATTCTAAATGATTGAACATATAGACGCGCGCTTTGGACGGTTCATGAACAAGACAGGCGCCACTTTCTTCGGAATCAACGATAATATAGAGGTAAGGAATTGCTTCTATATCTTCATGACGTATTTCGGTATGGCGTGAAACAGGCACGCCCAAAACATCGTCAAAACCAGCGATCAGCGATTGATACGGTGCCACAACCCTATGCGGGTAAACGCCCGATTGTTTCGACGGTAACATGTGCTTGGCTATTCCGTGATAGTGGTTCAGAGCTGCTTGTGCGCCCCAGCAAATAAAGAATGAGCTGTGAACATTGTTTTCGGCCCAATCAAAAATCTTTTGCAATTCAGGCCAGTAATTAACGTCTTTATATTCCATTTGTTCGACTGGTGCGCCTGTAACGATCATTCCATCAAATTTCCGGTCTTTAATGTCGTCATGCGTGACATAAAATTCAAGTAAATGATCTTTGGCGGTATTTTTGCTCTCGTGCGTACTCATATAAAGCAGGGTGATTTCAATCTGCAAAGGCGTTGCGCCGAGAACTCGTAATAATTGGGTTTCTGTTTTAATTTTATCCGGCATTAGATTCAGGATAAGGATTTGCAAAGGGCGGATATCCTGCCGTACAGCTACGCTTTCATCGATAAACGGTACGTTTTCACGTTCTAAAATCTGACGTCCGGGAAGATTATTGGGTATTTTAATAGGCATTATAATTTCCAAAAAATGGAGGCACGAGCCGGAGTCGAACCGCAGGCTTCGCCTGCTATTTTAAAATAAGGTTCGACCTGCGGCAATTGCGTTTGAACAGAACAATAAAATGGAGGCACGAGCCGGAGTCGAACCGGCCTACAAGCTTTTGCAGAGCTCTACCTGACCGCTCGGTCATCGCGCCACTCTCTAAGAAGAGAATAGGGGAATTAGCAGTTTTTATTTAGAAAGTCCATTGGCAAAAACAGTATTTTTCCTGTAAAACAAAGACTTAATTCAAAGGATTTCAGATATGTCAGCTTCAAACCTTCAAAAAGCTCGCGAAAGCATGGTTGTATCCCAATTACAGCCAGCCGGAATTATCTCCGAAGCGGTACTCGATGCATATCGCAACGTGGCGCGGGAAGATTTCCTGCCAGAACATCTAAAAGCTGTTTGTTATGTCGACGAATCACTGAAGCTTGATAACGGGCAGGTCATGCTGGAACCCATGTTGCATGGCTTAATGGTCGAAGAACTGAAAATAAAGTCTACAGATCGCGCGTTGGATATCGGCGATACCACAGGCTATTCAGCGGCAGTACTCGCGAAACTTGCCGGAACTGTCGTGCCGGGTGATGAAAATACGCATGGAGCATTCGATATAATACTTATCAATGGCGCAGTGGCCGAAATTCCTGAAAAACTTATAAATAAACTCGACGCTGGCGGACGGCTCGCATGCATTCTGATTCCAAACGGTAAAGGTGTTGGTAAGATCGTGGTGGCTACAAAAGAGCCGTCTGGAGCAATCGCAAAGCAGGTTTTTGAAGATGCGATTTCGGCCTACATTCCTGGATATGAACCAAAGCAAGAGTTCACATTTTAGCGAATTATGTAACCTTTGGTAGTATCCCTTGTGGATAGAGTCGACATGGCCATAAAATCCTGCTTTGACAAGGGCTTATCCTTGATACAAAATGCTTTCGTTAAAGCTCTTAAGGTAATTACTCATTAAAAGGCTGGGCATGGCTTCCAAACCCGAACAGGAACCCTCGATCGAGGAAATCCTAGCTTCCATCCGTCAGATCATTTCCGACGACGATCAGCCACGTGAGGCAGATATAGACCTGTCCGCACAAACCGAAGAAAAGTTTGAAATGCCTGTGGCTCAACCAGAGTCTAAAGACGAGCCAAAAGCTTCTTTTGCCGAAGTTCTTGAGTTGACCAACGAAATCCCGCAGGAGGAGCCTGTCACGGCTTCTGTAGATGATTTTGATACTATGTTCAGTTCGCCGCCTGTTGAAGAGCCGGAACCAGAGCCGGAACCAGAGCCAGTAAGATACGAAGCGCCGGAGCCAAGGGTAACACCTTTTCCGGCTACACCTCATCCATCTGACGATATGGCTGAATCTATTTTCACCAATACGGCAGCGCAGGCGACCTCTGCTGCCTTTTCCAAACTCGTTGGCAACATTCCGGTTGAGCGCGAGGAAAACATGACAATGTATGCCAATGGCCGCGTCACAATCGAAGATATGGTTCGCGATATGCTCAAGCCTATGCTACGTGACTGGGTCAATGAAAACGTGCCGGCCATAGTCGAGCGCCTCGTTGAAAAAGAACTGGAAAAGCTTGCCAGACAAGCCCGCGACCAGTAAAAACTAAGCCATAAATCGCAATTATTATGCCTGCGGAAGCAGGCATTTCTATTTATCCGATAGCAGGAAAAAAGATGCTTGATAAAACCTTCGATCCAAAACAAATAGAACAGATCCATTACAAAAAATGGGAAGCTGCAGGCATCTTCGCCGCCGATCCGTCGAGCGATAAAAAACCGTTTGTCATTATGATGCCGCCGCCAAACGTGACAGGCTCGCTTCACATGGGCCATGCGCTGAACAATACGCTGCATGACATTCTGGTGCGCTATAACCGCATGAATGGCAAAGATACGCTATGGCAGCCAGGAACGGACCATGCTGGTATTGCTACGCAAATGGTTGTCGAACGCCAATTAGCAGCAGACAAAATAAACCGCCGTGACTTGGGCCGTGAAAAATTCCTTGAGAAAGTCTGGGAATGGAAAGAAATTTCCGGCGGTACGATTACCAATCAACAGCGCCGTTTAGGCACGACACCGGACTGGCAGCGTGAACGCTTTACGATGGACGAGGGCATGAATGCTGCTGTCCGTAAAGCCTTCGTTCAACTCTATAAAGAAGGTCTGATCTACAAAGATAAACGCCTCGTCAATTGGGATCCGAAATTGCAGACGGCTGTCTCCGATCTCGAAGTGGAGACGATCGAAGTCAAAGGAAATATGTACTACATCAACTATCCGGTTGAAGGTGATACGGAGCGTTTTATCACGATTGCTACAACACGACCTGAGACAATGCTGGGCGATACGGCAATTGTCGTTAATCCTGAAGACGAAAGATACCGGGACGTTGTCGGCAAATTCGCCGTTCTGCCGATTGTCGGGCGTTTGATCAAAATCATTGCCGATGATTATGTCGATGTCGAATATGGAACGGGTGCGATGAAAGTTACGCCGGCGCATGACTTCAATGACTTTGAACTGGGTAAGCGTCATGGCCTTGAACAGATCAACGTTTTCGACGTACAGGCGCGCATCAATGAAAACGCACCGGAGGAATATCAAGGTCTCGACCGTTTTGAGGCGCGTAAGAAAATATTGGCGGAACTTGAAAGCTTGGATTTGTTAGTCAAGATCGAGCCGCATACACATGCGGTGCCGCATGATGAGAAATCAAAACAAACTATCATCGAACCTTTCCTGACGGACCAATGGTATTGTGACGCGGTAACACTCGCGAAGCCTGCGATAGAAGCAGTTGAAACTGGCAAGACAAAATTTGTGCCGGAAAATTGGTCGAAAACTTATTTTGAATGGATGAGGAATATCCAGCCGTGGTGCATTTCTCGCCAATTATGGTGGGGTCACCAAATTCCGGCATGGTATTCGGAAGAAGGTGACGTCTTTGTCGCCGAAACCGAAGAAGAAGCTTATGCCGAGGCAAAAGCCAAGCTCGGTGATAAAGTAAAATTAACACGCGATGAGGACGTTCTCGATACATGGTTCTCATCCGCGATGTGGCCATTCTCGACACTGGGCTGGCCGGAGAAAACGCCGGAGCTGGATAAATATTATCCGGGCAATCTGCTGATTACTGGTTTCGACATTATTTTCTTCTGGGTCGCCAGAATGATGATGATGGGACTGCATTTTATGGACGATGTACCGTTCCATACAGTTTATATCCATGCGCTTGTACGTGACGCTAAGGGACAGAAAATGTCCAAGTCAAAAGGCAATGTGGTCGATCCGCTTGATATCGTCGAGAAATACGGGGCGGATGCGTTGCGTTTTACGTTGTCTGCCATGGCGGCGCAGGGACGCGACGTCAAAATGTCGGAAGACCGTGTCGAAGGCTATCGCAATTTTGCAACCAAGCTTTGGAATGCAACGCGCTTTTGTCAGATGAACGGATGTAATCCGCCGGGCGAGGATTTTAATCCGCTGAATGTCCAGCATACGATCAATCGCTGGATTATCGGACAAGTCGCCGACACCAAGAAGCAACTGGAAGAAGCATTTGAAGCGTATCGTTTCAATGATGCGTCAAATGTAATTTATCAATTCGTATGGGGCACTTTCTGTGACTGGTATATCGAATTCACCAAGCCATTATTGGGAGAGGGGAATTCAGATGAGGCGACAAAGCAGGAAACACGCGACACGACAGGATGGGTACTTGATCAAATTCTATTGCTGCTTAATCCGTTTATGCCGTTCATTACAGAAGAATTATACGAAAGCATCGCAGTCCGTGAGACGGGTGCTTTCCTGATGACACAAAGTTGGCCGCAATATGAAGCCAGAACATACAATGTTAACGCGGGGCGAGAGATAGACTGGCTCATTCGTACCATCACAGAAATCCGTTCGGTACGCGCCGATATGAACGTACCACCGAAAGCGATGATCAAATTGCTGGTTCAGGGGGCTGGCGAGGATACCAAAGGCCGTTTTGCAACCTATGATGAAATCCTGCGCCGCATGGCAAAGATAGATGGCGCCGAATTTGTAAGTGAAGCGCCCAAAGGTGCGGTGCAAACCGTGGTCGATGAAGCGACGCTGATCCTGCCAATTGCGGATATTATAGATCTCGATAAAGAACGCTCACGTTTAAAGAAAGAAATCGAGAAACTGAATTCTGATTTGGAGAAAACAAATCAGAAGCTTGGCAATAATGATTTCATGTCACGCGCTTCGGAAGAGATTATCGATGAAATGAAGCAGCGCAAGATTACCGCTGAAACGATTATTAATAAATTATCGCAGGCGTTGAAGCATTTAGAGGCTGCATAGTTAGGTGTAAATTTTTGGCAATCTATCGGGATATTAAAACAGAGGTGTAGTAGTAATTTGTGCCTTTATAGCAGAATTCGGTTTTCCCATCTACATCCGGCCCGGTTGCAATTGCATTCGAAGCGAAAGAACCGTTGATAAATTGTTCGACTGTTCCTGTCAGATTTCTGGCAGGAGCGTCCCCGGAAGGGTTATTGATGCCGAGCAGATCATTAATAGCCATGCAGGTTTCTTTCTTTATCATGTTGATCTGGTAAAGGAGATCGTTGGCCGATACTGTTCCTGCGGCTCCATCCGTGCCAATATTTTTCATCTGATAGACTGAAAGTCCGTAATGCCCTGGCTTCCAGTTCCCCGGTGTGGCGCTTGGTGGCTCAAGCGCAGAGACTGGGGCGACTACGGGCACCACGCCACCGCCGCTTGGCGAGAACAGGCGGCAACGTCCGTCAGAAGGCGTGTTCGAATTCGCGGCATCGATGGCAGTTCCGTTATTACGCTGGAAGATCGTGTTCTGAAAATCCAATTGTTCCTCAGAACAGCCATTAGCCCGCAGACGCATAACTGCGCTTCGCAATGTGGCGGTGTATTGGATAATAGCAGCTGCGTCGGCGCGGACTTTTTCTTTATTTGCATTTCCTCCGCCTAAGCGGCTGGATTGTGATATAGCATAAGAAAGCGCGGCAAAAAGAGCCACAGCTACTAGAATCAGAAACAAAACATTGCCGGATTGTTTATGTTTGAGCATATTATTATTGTAATAGATTAAGAGGTTTGCGGAAAGACCTGTTTAGCGCTCTACCAGAACGTGTATATATTGATATTGATTGGTGGCCAGATAGCGGCAAAATGCAAACTGTCCATTTGTATTAGCTTCATCCATGATCCTTGCTCCTGATAACGATCCATTAATGTAAGAACCAGCAGAACCCGTAGTCGTTCCTGCCGGTGGATTTCCATTAGGATTGGTCACTTTCAGAAGATCATTTATCGCAAGACAGGTATCGCGTGTTAGATAGTTTATGTTGAAGACTATATCATTAGCCGACTCTGTCCCCGATGCGGCGTCAGTGCCGATGCCTTTGACTTGATATATTCTGATTGCTCCATGCCCAGGCTTAAATGCTGTCGTAGCAGGATCTGAATTTGGAATATCCAATGCGGTTGATGGAGGGATTACCGGAACCATGTTTCCTCCTTGAGCTAGAAAAAATATGGCATCTGTAATCTGAAGGAGATGTCGCGTTCGGTTGATTGATGCGCCCGCCAGCGTTTGTTTTATAGACATCGTTGCTAAAATCGAGGGATGTGTCGTCACAACCATTAATCGTTTTTATTTTAAGCACGGCCTGGCGCAAGGCAGACCCAAATTGTAAAATCTGCGCGGCATTTGCTTGTGCCTTTTCTTTGGAAACAAAGGGACCACTGGTACGTGTAGATGAATTGATGGCAAAAGACAGGGCCGCAAATAGAACGACTGCTATCAAAATTAGAAAAAGAACGTTTCCTTTTTGATTTTTGATCGCTTATCCGCCTTTGCATCCCGTCATTGGATTATCCCATTGTAAAGTTTACAGTATTACAATTATAAATCCCTTAATAGATAGTCTTCCTACGGAAGTATGTAAGGGACCGAAAAAAGCCCCGGATGTTGCCATCCGGGGATCAGTTCTACCTCATCAGGATCAACCTGAACTGTTGAGAAAAAAGATTACTTCTTATCTTCGTCTTTTTTCGTATCTGTATTGGCTGCGCCGCCCATGAAATTACCAAAACGCTTTTCGAACTTCGAAAGCTGGCCTTTTTCCATGATTTTAACGGTTCCGCCTTTCCACGCAGGGTGTGTCAACGGGTCGATGTCTAATTTCATTACATCACCAGCTTTACCCCATGTAGAGTGTGTCTTGTATTCTGTTCCATCGGTCATCACGACTGTAATTTCGTGGTAATCCGGGTGTATTTCGGCTTTCATTTACTGCTCCTGAATCTTTGAGTGCCAAGTATATACCAGTGAGGAAGTTGATTTGGCAAGAAGTTTAAAGAATATTTTTTACTTAAGCAAATCAATGCCTTAATCTTTTTCATAAAGTGAAACCTCAGGGCGGATTACCTTATGAAGGATAGAAGCCTTTTAGGCTGCTTTTGAATTAATAGATGCCTGAGCTACTGATTTGCCGGCTGAATTAAGATCTCTAAACGCTTCATCAAGACGCTCAATTATGCCTTTTTCTCCTTCGCGCAGCCAGGCGCGAGGATCATATTCTTTTTTATAGGGCTTACCGTTGTCCGGATCGATCTGGTGCTTGAAAGCTGCTGCATTTTTATCGACATATTTGCCGACAGCCTCGGCGAAAGCGAATTGTGTATCAGTATCAATGTTCATTTTAAAGACGCCATAGTTCAGGCTCTCTGTAATCTTGTCTTTTTCCGAGCCTGAGCCGCCGTGGAAGACAAGGTCGAGCGGATTGGCAGGAAGGTTACGCTTTTCAGCAACTAAAGCCTGAGAGTTTTTCAGGATTTCAGGGCGGAGCTGGACATTGCCTGGTTTGTAAACACCATGCACGTTTCCAAAAGACGCGGCGACTGAAAAATTACCGATTTTCGACAGGACATCATACGCAGCCAGTACATCTTCGGGCTGGGTATAAAGTTTTGAATTGTCGATATCGTCTGAACCAACGCCGTCTTCTTCGCCTCCTGTACAGCCAAGCTCGATTTCAATCGACATATCGATCTTCGCTGCCCGTTCTAAAATTCGCGCAGAAATCTCGATATTTTCTTCAAGAGACTCTTCAGAAAGGTCAATCATGTGAGAAGTAAACAGCGGCTTACCATGTGTTTTGTAATAAGCCTCGCCATGCGTCAAAAGGGCTTCAACCCAAGGGACGAGTTTTTTGTTGGCGTGATCTGTATGAAGCACAACGCAAATACCGTATTGTTCAGCGAGTAAATGAACATGATGAGCTGCAGATACTGCGCCTAAGACTTTCGCCTGAAAACTATCCGGCATTCCTTTCCCAGCGTAAAACTCTGCACCGCCGTTAGAAAGCTGGATAATTACATCTGATTTATTTTTTGCCGCAGCTTCCATTACCGCGTTGATCGTGCTTGTACCAATGACATTTACGGCAGGTAAAGCGTATCTGCCTTCCTTTGCCGCTTTCACGAGGGCCAGATAATCTTTGCCAGTTACGACGCCAGGTTTCAGAGATGTCATCTAATCGTTCCAATCATGTCAGGTTGAGCGTAATTATTCTGATTTATAAACATTTAAGAATAAAAAAGCCAGCGAGGACGCTGGCTGTGTAACAGCAATAAGAGATAATTATTTCGCTTCAAAAGCTTCATAGGATGGAGCGGAAGCAGTGACAATGGCTGCAGATTTAGGCACGGTTTTACCGCCAAGATTGGCTTGCGCCAAAGTAAGCATCTGGTTCAGGACATCTGGGTTGATCGATATGTTAGCCATCTTCGTTTTTAACCAGTAAACCTTCTTCTATTAAACTATCCAATGCGCGGGCATTGGTTGTCTGGGGACCATTATAGGAGCGACTGAACAATTCCTGTTTAGAAGCTGTCTGCAAATCGGCCATGGTAGCCATTATTTTGGCATCCCGTAAGGTCGGTTTGTGATCCTTGAAGATTGATATATACCCATTTAAAAAATTTTTCAAGTTTTTATGAGAATTATTGAAATAATCTAGGGTTAAACCCAAGTTTTTCTTGGAATATCCGCAAGTTATCATGTGTATAACCCTGCCATCCTCTTTGCCCGCCTGCCGTAAAATACATCCCTGATCATAGAGCCACTGGATATCCCGATTCAGAGTGTGTTTATCGATTTCAAGCCTTTCCATGACAGCGGTCTGGGTCGTTTCAGGATATTCATCAATGTCTGCTAAAATTATAGCGCGGCGCAGAGGTGCCGATGGATCGCCGCCCAGAGCATCGACAAGATGATCAAATACAAGCCCCATTTGCTGAATGGTACTTGCACTGGCCTGATTATGGGCGGATTTTAGGCCTGTTTTAGACATAGAATTGATTATAGCCTTAAAATTTCAAAAAAGCATGAAAAAGGGCCGTGAAGCGTAAGCTTCACGGCCCTTAGTTCAAAGTAAATTAAAATTTATAGTTCAATCCAATGCCGACGATCCCAACATCACCTTCTGTGTCTGCTGAAACAACAGCCGTACCATTACGGACAACATCTATCGTTTCAGAGGCGATGTGGATGTAAGTTGCATTCAAATCGAGAGATAGTCTGTCATTGATGTTATAAGTCGCACCGCCTGCAAACCATGTACGGTCACCATCGGGTGTACGTGTAGTACGGAATTCGTCTACAGTAGGAGTGTTGTCATATTGAACACCTCCACGGAATGTCCACTCAGGAGAATAAGCATATTCCGCACCTACAGCATAGGACCAGACGTTTTGATAATTCTGAACCACTGGGGCAGGTGTTGTAGGAAGGCCGGCTTCCGTCGGGATAGCCGTAATGTCGTTAAAGTTGCTCCAGCCCATCCAGTTGACCTGACCCATAACAGTCCATTTACTGTCGAGTTTCTGCGAAAGACCGATAGATGCTTTATCAGGCGTTACAAGAGCGGCTTGTGCGTCAGCGCTGAAGAAAGAGGCACCTGTCGGTGTATCCGCAATTTCAACACGGCCTTTTAGGTCGTAGTGGATAGATGACCGATAATTCAAGCCAAGGGTTGTAGTTGGTGTAAGTTCTATCTGAGCGCCCGCGGTGTAACCAAAGCCCCAGTCATCTCCTTTAAGTTTGCTTGTACCAGTGCCAAAAGGAGCAATTGGTAAAAGCGCGGCATTTGTTAGTTCTGCCGAAGCTCTTTGAATATTCAAACCACCGCCGATAGAAATTTTATCGTTAATTTTATAAGCGATGCTAGGCTGAATATCGGTTGTCAGCAATTCAGTTTTAATCGAATCAAAACGTCCGAAGTAATCTGCATCATATTTATTGGCCAGTCCAAAAGGAGCCGTTACACCAATACCGACCCAAAGGCCATCAATAGCCGAAACCGGCATTGCGGCGTAGCCTGAAGGGACAGGTGTTGGATTATAAGGATTGCCACCATCGCCGCCAGAGATAGGGCCACCGAGAGGGCTTGTTGAGCCTGTATCCTCGAGTTCACCGTTAGGAATAAGAAGTTGAACGCCTAAGTTTGCTTGTGGACCAGACAATTTTGTTAGGCCTGCCGGGTTAAAAAATATAGTTGAGGCGTCTTTGATGTTTGACGCGGCACCCGCATAGGCTGAACCACCAGCGGAAACCGACTGTTCCTGGATATAGAAACCAGCAGCATGAGCGGAAGTAGAAACCATAAGCGCGCCAAAGACGGCTAAAGCGATTTTAGTATTTTTCATGATGATCCCTCGAGAAAGAAAAAACGGGTTGATGCCAAAAAGGTATCAACCCGTTCATAAACGGTCAATCTTAACGAAGTGTTGCTATGCAACAATAAGGGGAGTTTTTATCCCAACTGTGCCATTTTTACCGCAGTATCAAGCATCCTGTTTGAAAAACCCCATTCATTGTCATACCATGTCATAATACGTACGAGTGTCCCATCGATAACTTTAGTGCCGTCGAGTGAGAAAATCGATGAACGAGGGTCGTGATTGAAGTCAGAGGAAACCAATGGTTCGTCATAATAACCAAGGATGCCTTTCAGGCGACCGCTATCAGCTGCGGATTTTATCGCGTTATTGATTTCTTCCGGTGTCGTAGATTTTTTTGCAACAAATTTAAAATCGACAACCGAAACATTTGGGGTCGGCACGCGAATTGAAACGCCGTCAAGCTTTCCATTAAGTGACGGAATGACTTTGCCTATGGCTTTCGCAGCACCTGTTGATGATGGGACCATGTTCAAAGCGGCGGCGCGGGCCCGATGCAGATCTTTATGCATCGTATCAACAAGACGTTGATCACCAGTATAGGAGTGACAGGTCGTCATAAAGCCGTGTTCGATCCCTATGGCGTCATTAATTACAGCTACAACTGGAGCAAGGCAATTTGTTGTGCAGGAGGCGTTCGATACGATGATATGGTCTTTAGAAAGCTTGTCATCATTCACGCCATATACCACGGTAATATCTTCACCAGTTGCAGGCGCAGATATCAGAACCTTTTTTGCGCCTCCCTTAAGGTGAAGTTCAGCTTTCGCCCGATCGGTGAAAACGCCTGAGCATTCTAGAACGATGTCAACGGAAGCATCCTTCCACGGAATCGATGCAGGATCCTTTTCATTAAACACTTTGACAGTTTTTCCATCGATTTTCATGTCATTACCGGAGACTTCGACCGCAAACGGAAATTTACCATGGACAGAATCATATTTCAAAAGATGAGCATTGGTTTCAGTATCGGCCAGATCATTAATTGCAACGAGTTCGATATCTGAACGTTTCGCCTCGTACAAGGCGCGGGCGACCAAGCGGCCAATGCGGCCAAATCCGTTAATTGCTACTTTAGTTGTCATGAGAAACCTTTTGTAATCAAAAATTATTGAGATATTTGTTATAGCCAACGATATGGGGCGATGCAAACCGGTTTCAACACGCTTCGATCTTTTCCCTAACTTTGATAAAAATAGCCGATGGTAAGAATCCATCGGCTATAAATTATATCTTTTTATCTAATGCAGATTACAGATTATCGTATTCAAAGATCGGATCTTCTAGAGAGCTTTGAGGCTCAATATCAATAATTGATTTCAATGTTCCGCTTTGCAAGTCAAAAACCCATCCGTGCAGATAAGGAGCTTGATTGTTTTTCCAGCGGGTCTGGATCAGACAAGTCTTAGCAAGGTTATAAATCTGTTCTTGCACATTAAGCTCAATCAAACGGTTTACTTTGTCCTCACCTTCGAGTGCGTCAAGTTCCTTTTTGTGAATGCGATAAACGTCTTTAATGTAGCGCAACCATTTATCAATGGTTCCGACGGATGATCTCGATAGGGCGGCTTTAACGCCGCCGCAACCATAGTGACCGCAAACAACAATATCAGTTACACCTAAAACATTAACAGCATACTCTACCACGCTAAATAGATTTAGATCGGTATGAACAACCATGTTGGCGATGTTACGGTGCGTAAAAATTTCACCCGGCTTCGCTTGCGTGATATCATCAGGCGCAACTCGGCTGTCTGAACATCCAATCCATAAGACTTGTGGATTTTGCTGGCTGGCCATTCTGTCAAAGAAGGTTGGATCCGCTTGTTGAATTTCGGCTGCCCAAGCTTTGTTTTCAAGCAGCATTTGTTTGTGTCTAAGCATTTGTTACCTCGTATTTGATTTTTTCAGCTATGTTTACAGGGGGGTGTTTAATTCGGACACGAATATTTCTATGCTGCGTGCTCTCAAGAAAATCGTTTATGATTTCAATATTATCGAGATCAATAAATGAAGCGCGTGAGAAATCCAGAAGTACGCCGCAGTCATCCGGAAGATCGGCCAAGGCTTTTTTCAAACTGTATTTATTCATGAAGAATAAATCCTTTTTGCAGCGGATCAGATAGTTATTATCATCTTCAACCGTTGTAATTGTCGATTGCGAGTTTTCCCAAACGATGAAGATTAGTGCCACAACTATTCCAACGCCGATTCCTACAAGAAGGTCTGTTAGAAGAATGGTGCCTATCGTAATCACAAAAGGTACGAAATAGCTGATACCTTTCTGATATTTTTCTACAAAGATCGCAGGTTTCGCCAATTTATAACCGACCGCAATAAGAACTGCCGCCAATGCTGACAAAGGGATCATGTTCAAATATGCAGGAATGGAAATAACCAATATTAAAAGCATCAGACCATGAATGATAGTGGACAGCTTTGTACGCGCACCGGATGAAACGTTAGCCGAGCTTCTTACAATGACAGATGTCGCAGGAAGTCCGCCGAGAGATCCTGAGATCATATTACCCACGCCTTGAGCAAATAGTTCACGGTTTGTCGGTGTGGTACGTTTATAAGGGTCCAGCTTGTCGACAGCTTCAATACTTAAAAGAGTTTCGACGCTTGCCACCATTGCTAGAGTAAAGGCTGTAAACCAGACCGCTTTATTCCCTATCTGGCTATAATCAGGAAATGTAAAATTCTGGAAAAATTCAGCCGGATTGTTTGCTACAGGTACGGACACAAGCTGTTGTCCGGATAAGGCTAATTCCGGTGCGAATTTAGAAAATAAAATATTCGCTGTAATTCCAAAAGCTACAACAACCAGTGGGCCTGGTATGTAACGCAGCCAGTTGGTGAATTTTGGTTGCTTTTTATCCCACCAGAAAAGAAAAGCCAATGAAGTTAAAGAAATAATAGCGGCACCCAGAAAAAGTTGGGCATCCAACATATACCATAGAGATGAAAGAGTATTATGTCCGTCCTTTTGAACAAATTTAAAATCGCCAGTAGCATCGGCATCATAGCCTACTGCATGCGGTATTTGTTTTAAAATCAGGATTATACCGATAGCTGCCAGCATACCTTTAATAACAGTTGATGGGATAAAGTCTCCGATCACACCGGCTTTCAAAAGCCCGAAAATAATCTGCATGGCTCCTGCAAGGCAGACGGCCAGAAGAAAAGTCTCGAAAGAGCCTAGTTCAGCGATGGCTGAAAGGACAATAACGGTAAGTCCAGCGGCCGGACCGCTGACGCTTAAAGGTGATTTACTTAAACTGCCGATAACTACTCCTCCCACTATCCCGGAAATAATTCCTGAGAATAACGGGGCGCCTGACGCCAGGGCAATGCCAAGGCATAAAGGTAAAGCTACAAGAACAACGACAACAGAGGCGGGAAGGTCAAATTTTAAATTTGACCAAAGCGACAGAGTTTTATCGGACAATAATTTATCTCCTTATTTGTTATTAAATTCAGGTGCTTATGCCTAAAAAAAACTTTTTTAGGCAGTCTTGTTTTTTGACTTTATCCAACTAGATACACTGGTTCCCCTTATTGCATCTGATTTGACAAGTTCAACTGTATTTAAACTATTGGTTCTAAGGCGCGGATATCATTGCTGATGCATAGGAAACAACGATCGGCGCTATGGCTTCATCATTGTTTTTTTTATCTTTAGCAGGGGCATGCACAGTTTCGGGCATATAAATTTGTTGTGCTGTAGAAGTTCCAACTATTAAAGCTACAGGGGTGGCTAGCGCTATTGGGTAGGCGGCGTAGCGGTAAAATGCTGATTTCACTTGCGTCTCCTTTACTCAGTAAATTCATTTTCGGTAATATAAATAAAACTGCCTTGGATTGCAAGATAAATCCAAGACAAAAAACGCTAATTTTTATATAATTTCAATAACTTAGGCAATATTTCTTAATTTATTTTCGACAGCGGCAACAACTGCGTCAGATGTAATGCCGAAATGCTTGTAAAGAATCTCAGCTGGTGCAGATTCACCGAAGGATTTCATGCCGATGAACACGCCGTCTGAACCAATAATTGAATCCCATCCCATACGAACAGCTGCTTCAATTCCGACTTTAACGGCTGATTTTGGGCCAAGAACGGATTGACGGTAAGTCTCATCCTGTTTTGCGAAAAGTTCGAAGCTTGGTACAGAAACAACCGATGCCGGGATATTTTGATCGGCCAGTTTTTTCTGTGCTTCCAAAGCTACCTGAATTTCAGAGCCTGTCGAGAAGATCACCGCTTTAGCTTCACCGATCGATGGAGATAAAATATAGGCGCCTTTTGCTGATTGATTGATTCCGCCGCCATCACGAACTGTTGGCATGTTCTGGCGTGATAGAACAAGAATGCTAGGCGCTGTTGTGCATTTCAAAGCCAGTTCCCAGGCTTCTGCTGTTTCGATGCCATCGCATGGGCGGAAAACTTGCAGGTTTGGAATGCAACGCAGAGCAGCCAAATGTTCAACGGGTTGATGCGTCGGGCCGTCTTCGCCAAGGCCAATTGAATCATGGGTCATGATGAAGATAGAACGTGTTTTCATTAAGGCTGCCAAACGAATAGACGGACGGCAGTAATCGGTAAAGGACAGGAATGTGCCGCCGTAAGGAATTACGCCGCCATGCAAGGCCATACCATTCATAATCGCCGCCATGCCATGTTCACGAACGCCGTAATGGATATATTGGCCGACATAATTATTATCGGCAGAGATAACTTCAGGGCCTTTGATTTTTGTATTTACAGAGCCTGTCAAATCGGCAGAGCCGCCGATTAGCTGATGCAGTTTTGGAATCAGGAATTCAAGAACTTTACCGGAAGTGGCGCGTGTCGCCATGGAAGGTTTGTTTTCGAAGAAATATTGTTTGGCTTCTTTAACTGCTAAATTGACTTCGTGGGAGACATCTTCATTCAGTGTTTTTTCGAAGTCATTTTTGTGGTTCGAA
Organism: Micavibrio sp.; assembly: GCA_030824965.1. Lineage (GTDB taxonomy): Bacteria > Pseudomonadota > Alphaproteobacteria > Micavibrionales > Micavibrionaceae > Micavibrio_B. Next base: position 98,121 of record JAPJQV010000005.1, read on the forward strand.
GCAGAAAGATGGCTGTTCCAGTTCGCGTATTGAGTGTGGCCTTTTTTACCAACTTCGCGCCATTCATTCAAAACTTCATCAGGAACGATGAAAGCTTCGTGCTCCCATTTAAGATTGGCACGCGTGCCTTTAATCTCTTCTGCACCAAGTGGTGAGCCGTGCGAAGAAGATGTGTTTTCTTTTGTTGGCGCGCCGTAACCGATGCGTGTTTTACAGGAGATAATGACCGGCTTATCGGATTTTTGAGCATCGCGCAGCGCGGCTTCAATTTGTTCGAAATTGTGGCCATCAACAGAAGCCGTATTCCAGCCATAAGCTTCATAGCGTTTCAGGACATTCTCTGTGAAAGATAAATCCGTCGGTCCGTCGATAGAGATCTTGTTGTCATCCCAGAGGACGATCAGCTTATTCAGTTTTAGATGTCCTGCCAAAGAACATGCCTCGTGGGAGATGCCCTCCTGAAGGTCGCCGTCAGAGGCAATGACATAAGTTTTATGGTCGACAATATCGTTACCAAATCGGGCATTTTGAATGCGTTCAGCCAGTGCGAAACCAACAGCGGTCGAAATTCCCTGACCCAGTGGACCTGTCGTCATTTCAATACCGACTTCGGGCATGACTTCTGGGTGGCCTGCGGTCAATGCATGGAGCTGGCGAAAATTCTTAATTTCATCCAAAGTCATTTTCTCATAACCCGTCAGGTAAGACAGGGCATAAAGTAGCATTGAGCCATGACCCGCCGATAAAATAAAACGGTCGCGATCAGCCCATGTTGGATGTTGAGGTGAAAATTTAAGAAAGTCACGATAAAGGACGGTTGCCACGTCTGCCATTCCCATTGGCATACCGGGGTGACCTGAATTAGCTTTCTGAACGGCATCCATCGCCAAGGCTCTGATCGCGTTCGATAATTGACGGTCGGAAGCTATTGTTTCAGAAGATGTATTTGGAGCGGCTTGAGCGGTCATATCAGGATCCTTTTGTTGGGCGAACAATGCATTTTTGAAATGGCAAAATCAAGCACTCATAGCCGATCTAATAGTGCGGATATGAATTATCAATTATCCCAAGGATTTAAGGGGATAAGTAAATGCGATGCTTGACCAGGAAGGTTAAGGATGTTTAGGCTTCACTATCCATACATCTAGCGACGAGGGCCGCCATGGCATTAGAAGATATTCGCATCTCGCTCCAGCTTTTGGCTGAAAGCGTCGAGAGCCTTGAAGAACAGATTCAAGCCAATGAAAGGGCGGCTAAAGCGCCTAAAAATGCTTCACCGCAAATCGATATGTTCGGTGGCTGGTCGCCAAGACCTGCAAATGATAAGAATAATGCTATTTTGGCAAAGAAGCTTGATAGCACGATTGATAAAATTCAAAACCTGTTGAAAGAAGGGGCTGTCTGATGGCTGAAGTAAATGTCACCATAGGTGGTCAGTCCTATCCTATCGCTTGTGATGCAGGCCAAGAACAGCGCGTTCAACATCTAGGCCGTTATGTCGACCAACGTTTGGGCGAGTTATCTCAAGGCTCCGGTGCGAGCAATAAAGCCCAATTGATGGTTTTAACGACGCTTTTACTGGCTGATGAAATTTTCGACCTGAAAGATCATCTGCATCACGTCGCCAACAGCAATCAACCGCGCGAAGTTGTAAAAGAAGTCATCAAGGAAGTCGTTCAAGCGCCGCCAGTTTATCAGGGCCTTGCCCCAACCGAAGAGAAGGAAATCACCGAGGCGATTTCCAAACTCGCTGCCAAAGTTGAGAAGCTTTCGAAAAAAATGGCGAAGAGCTGAAATTCTCATTCGTTGGCATTCTTCGCTCTGTATGCTTTTGGGCTTTCGTGATCCCTAATTCGATTATTTCTCTTGCCGCATTTACTTTACAAACGGATTCAAGTCCGTCGTCGCCACAAAAGCCCATAGCGCTATTTGCTTCGCAGACTTCATAATTACCTTCATTGAACAAAAGATCGATTCCTGCGATCTCCAGCCCTAAAGCTTTGGCAACGCCGACGGATAATTTTGCGATTTCTTCATCGGCTGGATAATTTTGTCCACGTCCGCCCAAAGAGATATTAGACTTAAAATTATCACCTTGAGATTTTCTTTCCATACACGCAACGACTTTATCGCCCGCCACGAATACACGAAGATCCCGGCCGTGGCTGCGGGAAATATATTCCTGGAAAAGGAAATGGATATTCGGATTGGAGCTGGCAATAAGCGATGTGACATCATCAAATTGCTCTTTGCTCTGTGCCAGGAACACGCCGCCGCCGCGCGTTCCACGAAGTGTTTTGATGACTAGGGGAAAGCCGAGTTTTTCCTCCACCATCGCTGTATTGACAGGGAATTTGCTTAAGATCGTTCGGGGGATAGGAAAACCTTTAGAAGCAAGCCGTTGTGCCGTCTGAATTTTATCAGCGACTGTTTCAATCGCTTCTGAACTATTGATCATTGGAATATTCAATGACTCATAAAAGCGAAGAATGGAAAAACCGATATAATCAGTCTCGGCACCTGTGCGCGGGATAATAAGATCTGGCGGTGAAATATATTCGCCTTTATGAATGGCTCTCCATTCATCCGTGGAGTCTATAACCAGGTCAAAGTCTCCTGGACTTAATATATCAAGACTATGCCCTAATTTGGTCGCTTCATCTTTTAGGCGAAGACATTCTTCATACTCGGGGTAATCGATTGTCATTTCTCCATGGAAAAGAATCCAAATTTTCATAAAGGTCTCCTGATTCTTGGTTAGGGGACGCCCTTAATAACCTTTATAAGCCGAATGGTAAAGTTGCGCTGCCGAACGTGACAAACCAATCTGTAATGCTATATGATATAAAAGGATGCTGCGGGGACACGTGCAGGTGCAATTTTCCCACTGACCGATACATATTTGCGACAGGGGGCTGTCGCTGGCAGGATCGTGGTCCTGTTATATGGCTCCCACCTTATTTTAAGGGTCATCGCGGATATTTCGCAACCCACGGCCTTTCGTGGCATCCACATTTCCTAAAGGCCAGTTATGAATGATGAAAAACAAGCTATTCGTGAACACGCTTTAAAGTTTCGCGGGGAATTGCAACCGCATCCCGATATGGCAGACGAAGCTGCCCATAATTTTTTCCAAAACGTTCTGGTTTCTGCCCATCAAAAAATTGCAGTTTATTTTCCTCTTGGTCATGAGCTGGATACGTTTCCTTTGATAGAAGAATTCTGGCGGCGTGAGAATATGTGCCTGTTACCCGTATTTGGTAAAGAAGATCGTATTATGCAGTTTGCAAGATGGGAGAAGGACACAAAGCTTTTGCCAGCAACTTTTAATATTCCCATGCCTGAAATGCCCGAATTTCATGATCCTGATATTTTGATCGTACCAGTCGTGGCGTTTGACCAGAAAGGAAACCGAGTAGGGTTTGGTAAAGGCTATTATGATGCCACTTTAAGAGCTTTAAGAAATAGGACGAATATCTTGGCGGTCGGCTATGCTTATGCTGAGCAGGCGGTTTTGATGAAACTCCCTACTGAAAACCATGATGAGAAAATTGATATGGTCGTGACGCCACAGCGGGTTTTTGACTTTCGGACTTAAAGGGCCTAAACCCTTCTTATGCGAATTTTATTTATCGGCGATATAGTAGGCCGTTCAGGTCGGGATGCTTTTATCCAGCATTTGCCGATGCTTAAGGATAAATTGAAGCCCGACGTTATTATCGTTAACGGCGATAACGCAGCTCATGGGTTTGGTATATCTGTAAAAATATGTGAAGAGTTTTTTGGATTGGGTGTCGACTGTATTACTGGCGGCAATCATGTCTGGGATCAACGCGAGATTATTTCTTTTATTGGACGCGAAGAACGATTACTGCGGACCGAGAATTATCCTAAGGGTGTACCGGGGCGCGGGTATTATTTGAAAACATTGGCTGATGGTCGCAAGATCCTAATCCTGCATTTGATGGGTCGTTTATTTATGCCTGATTTGGAAGACCCATTTCGTGTCGCCGATGAAGTCCTGTCGAAATACATTTTGGGATCGAACGTGAATTCCATTTTCGTCGATATTCATGCTGAGGCGACATCGGAGAAAATGGCTTTGGCGCAATATTTGAACGGGAGAGTTTCGGCGGTTATTGGTACTCATACCCACATGCCAACTGCGGATTTACAAATTTTGAGCAAAGGGACTGGGTTTCAGGCAGATGCCGGTATGACCGGTGATTACGATACTGTTATAGGCATGAAATATGATGTGCCTGTTCAAAGATTTACCAAGTCATTTTCCACTGATAAATTAAGTCCAGGTGACGGTGAGGGGACCTTATGCGGTACTTTTCTGACTACGGATGACAAGTCAGGCTTGGCCGTCTCTATTGATCCGGTGCGCATAGGCCCGAGACTGCAGAATTTTATTCCTATCTAATTATTTTTGATGATACTTCTCAAAATAACGCATGCAAGCTTCGACTAAAGCGGCATAAAGCTGCTGTCCTTGGGTGCCACCCGTTCCTCTGATTTCAGATAGAAATATGGCGCGAATTGTTGAGTAAAAGGCTTCGACTATTTTCAACTCTGGCTCGGTTATTTTCTCTATCACTTCTAGGAACTGAACGAGTTTATCAGCGACCTTGGTTACTAGCTCGTAATGGAACATGCCACCATTTGTTTTAAGAAGCATCGCCTGAAACATAATCGCAACGATATGATCTTCTGTATTTGAAGGATCATTATCACGTCTTGCTTTGGTAATAGCCAAAATCATAGAGTTTAAAATTTCTTCGCCGTCGGGTTTGAAATTAAACTTGTTATCATCCAATAGACTTTGGGCTTTACTAATGACGTCATCACTGATACCGCCAGAGCCGACTTTTTGTTTTAGTTTGTTTGGGGGCGTAATAAATTTTGCTGCCCGAACGGGTGATTGATTAAAATGATCGGAATCCATTTGGGTCATGCGAAATCTATATCTTCAGCGGAAAAAGAAATTGGATGTTTGGGTGTTGTTTCTGTCTCGACATATTTTCTACCGCGGCGGTCAGGACCGGTATAAGTTATCGCCGTACGGCGGCGGTCAGGCCCAAAAAAATTACCTGAATCAACAAATTGGCGCGGGCGTTCAATAACCTGATAAATACGTTTATATAAATCCTGTGCTTTAAAAGGTTTAACCAGAAATTCTGTAATGCCGGTATCTCGCGCTTTAAAGACCCGCTTACGCTCACTGTACCCTGTCATCAAGATAAACGGAACGAAACGGTTAGGGCTGTCATTGCGTGTCCTGACCCATTCACACATTTTGATCCCGTCGATAGGGTCCATCATCCAGTCCGCTATAACAATATCTGGATTATGCTGCCTGAATAAATCATATCCTTTGGCTCCATCAGTCGCGGTTAAAATATTTTTAACGCCAAATGTTTGAAGGAGAGATTTCAATATCTCCATCATTGGTTTCGAATCTTCAACGATCAAAATCGTGATTTGTTCAAGTTGATAAGCCAAGAGTTATTCCTTATTAAACACACGATAGTATCGCGCAATTTTATTAACAAGTTGTCTTGAAAAAGTTAATATTTAGTGTTATTCGGCTATACATAACAAATATTAGAGAAACGTTATGGCAGGTCATTCCAAATTCAAAAACATTATGCACCGTAAGGGCGCTCAAGATGCCAAACGGGCAAAAATTTTTACTAAAATAGGGCGTGAGATCCAAGTCGCGGCCTCCATTGGCGGTGGCGATGCCGCCTCAAACCCAAGATTGCGTACAGCTTTGGCCGAAGCTCGTCAAAATAACATGACGAATGAGCGTATCAAAAAAGCCATCGATGCCGGCTTGGGTATCGGCGATACATCGAGTTATGTCACTATGCGTTATGAAGGCTATGCGCCGGGCGGCGTGGCGGTGATAGTCGAAGCATTGACCGATAATAAAAACAGGACCGCTGGAGAAGTTCGTGCAGCGTTTTCAAAAATCGGCGGTAATCTGGGAGAAACAGGATCTGTCGGGTTTATGTTTGATCATGTCGGGCAAATTTTATATCCGCTGGAAAAGGCCGATGCCGACCAGATGTTCGAGGCGGTTTTAGAAGCAGGCGCAGAAAATGTCGAAACCACCGATGACGGTCACGAGATTATTACATCGACAGATGATCTAATGGCGGTACAGGAAGCTCTTGAAGGCAAATATGGTGCGCCTGGCAGTTCTGGTATGATCTGGAAGCCGAATGTAATGGCAATGGTAGATGCCGAAACGGCGCAAACTGTGTTGAAACTTGTTGATCTTTTAGAAGATAGTGACGACGTACAAAAAGTTTATACGAATTTTGAAGTATCGGAAGCCGATATGCAGAAATTGATTGCGAATGGCTAGAACGGCACTTTAATGCCGAGCATCACGCCATGATTATCCGTGTCCTTTGAGACTTCGCCTGCATAGTTAAGATAGGCGGTAGCGTCAGAAAAGCCGAGAGCTATATCGGCACCTGCGCCAAAAACAGCAGAGTCGCGGGCAAGTCCGGCGCCTTTTACATCAAATGGTGTTGTGCCGCCAGAAAATTGCATTGTTTGTGAGGTGTCGAGATCGCCATAGATATGGTTCCACCCGGCGCGCGCTGTTAAGCTGACATCCGTTTCATCTGTGATCTGGAAAGATTTGCCTAAACGGAAACCAAGAACATGAGAGAAATTTGTTTGGCTGACGCTGTCGACATCGAGATTGGCTGAGCCGCCGTCTTTTTCCGAATAAGAATCTATATAACTATGCGTCAGACTAAGGCCCATAAAGGGTTCAAGCGTAGCATTACTGACACTTAATTTATAACCGGTTTCAATGGCAGGTGTAATTGTATAACCGTTGGTCTCGCCCTTGGGCGTTTCAGAGAAACCGGTGAATGAAATATGGCGTGTTGTGCTGATATCATGATAGCTGCCGATCAGGCTAGTTGAAATGCGCCATGACGGGGTAATATTTTTGCTGGCGTAAATACCGGCATGATAGCTGTCGACATCGCTGTTGGCATTCTGACTATCTGTATAAACCTCGCCAATTTCATAGCCGCCGAAAGCGCCGATAAATACATCATCTGCAAGTTCGGCGTCGCCGCCAAACAAAGCGCCTGAGCTTTCGCGGTTTTGGGCAGGAGCTGTGTCTTTTGAATCGCTGTGACCGCGAGAGCCGAATACTTCGCTCCAGAAATTTTTCTTTATTCCGAAATTATTATCATTACCTGCGGCAGGGGCTATGTCATCAATATTTTCCGATCCGAGATTTTGCATGCGAGACGTGATTACATTTTTAATCACTGAAGCGGACTGTGCGGTGGCAGTTGTTATTCCTGCATTATGCTCACCGGATAAAGTATCGAGTGCAGCAGAGGCTTCGGTCATGTTTAAGCCGGAAAAGGCGATGTATAGATCATTACCTGAACCAAGGTCTTGCACCGCATTGGCGACGCCTGCCTGAACTTCGTCATCGGCAACGACTGCAAAATCTACATCGTTGCGTGCTAGCGTCAGATCAACCGATGTCGCATCGTAAGAAAGGGTAGGTGTCAGGAACATAAGGTCGGTTGTCACTCCAGAAAAAATTCCCGTGCGTGATAAGCCTTGGATAATATTATTGTAAACGGTTGTATCCGCGTAAGTCCCGGAAGCGGCGCGAATATCGACTGTTCCACCGTTGATGGTAATAGCGCCAGTGGCGATCAACCTGTCGCTATTGCCTGCCGCATTTACTTCGACTTCAAAGACGGATCCGGAATTAAAAGTTACAGGTCCGGTGACATTCATAGTACCAATGGAATTTCCCGGCGCGATGCGCCCATTGGCGATAATGATGCCGAAATTACCGTTTCCTCCGAGAGTGCCGGAAGCTCCTACTGTCGTGGTTCCTGCAATCGTCCCGTTTATAGATAAGCGGCCGCCTGATATCGTTGTTCCGCCTGTATAGCTGTTATTGCCGGATAAAATAAGATTACCGTTTCCTGATTTGATCAACGATCCTGTACCTGAGATGACGCCGGCGTAAACGCCGTTGAAGGACTGATCAAAAGTAAGCGTTGAATTATTCGTGATATCACCTTGAAGAGTATTTGTGTTACCGGAAAGTGTTCCGGCAGATACTGTTGTGCCTCCGGAATAGTTGTTCAGTCCGGTTAGCGTTAAAATACCTGCGCCTGTTTTGGTCAATGAGCCAAGACCTGACATGTTCCCGGCATAAATATCATCCATCGTCTGATTGAAAACGACGGATGCGTTATTGTCTATATCGCCTTGAATGCTGTCCGTATTGCCTGTCAAAGTTCCTGCAGAAACCGTTGTGCCACCGGAATAGGTATTCAGTCCGGTCAGCGTTACGTTGCCCGATCCTGCCTTGATGAAAGATCCCGTACCGGAGATGTTGCTTGCGTAAATTCCGTTGGCGGTTTGGTTAAAGGCAAGGACAGAGTCATTGGCAATATCTCCTTGAAGCGATGTTGTCGTCCCGACAAGGGTGCCGCCGGTAATGAGGGTGCCGCCAGTATAAGTATTTCCCCCCGACAGGATAAGGGTACCGGCGCCCGCTTTTAAGAGAGATCCGCTTCCCGATATAACACCGGCGTAAGTTCCGGTTGAGGCTTGGCTGAATGCAAGTAACGAGTTGTTTGTGACATTACCTGGCAGTGTCGTTGAATCTACAACCAAGGCACCGGAAGATATAGTTGTGCCGCCAGTGTAAGTATTAGCGCCAGAGAGAACGAGAACGCCGCCGCCTGACTTGGCTAAGCTTCCTGCACCTGAAATAATATTTGAAAAACTATCATCAGTTGACTGGTCAAATAATAGGTTCGCACCACTTGAAATTGCGACGTTCCCTCTGACACTTGCTGTGTTTCCACTTAGGGTGCCCCCACTGATCAGGGTGTTTCCAAAATAAGTATTAGAGCCCGAAAGAGTGAGAGTTCCCGTTCCTGTTTTTGTCAATACTCCTGTGCCAGAGATAACGCCTGAAGCGGTTGTATTAAACCCGTTCGTATCTATCGTGCCGCCGCTAGATCCAAGTGAAACAGCGTGCGTATTAGCATAGACTGCGCCGGATTGGAGCGTGCCACCGTTAAGAGTAACGGAGCCCGTTCCGAGGTTGCTATCAGCGGAAACAGTTACAATTCCATTAGTAATACTTGTTCCACCAGAATAAGTGTTAGTTCCGGATAAGATCAATCTGCCAGAGCCGGATTTAATTAATTCGCCGGAGCCGGAAACCGCACCGGATAAAGTAACATTATTTGAGCTGGTGTTAATGATCCCTGCATTTACCACGCTTATATTACGCGCACTCGATACTCCCGAAGTAAACAACAGTGTGCCGCCACCACTCATGGCAATATTGGCGCTTGCACTTCCAAGATTACTATCAGAAGAAATAGCAAGAGTTCCTTGATTTATATTAGTTCCGCCGGAATATGTGTTGGCACCTGACAGTGTTAGGGTCCCTGTGCCGGATTTAGTTAGAGTGCCTGTGCCCGAAATAACACCTGAAGCTGTTGTGGTAAAACCATTCGTATCAATCGCGTTATTACTAGCACCAAGCAAAATGTCATGCGTATTCGTATAGGCCGCTCCAGATTGAAGTGTTCCACTGTTGAGTGCGATTGAGCCTGTGCCGAAATTATTATCTGCAGAAGCGTTAATGGCGCTGTTTGAAACGGTTGTTCCACCGGAATAGGTATTTGCACCTGAAAGAGTTACAAAGGCGCCGCCGGTGCTGTTTACGGTTAGCATACCTGTGCCGGAAATAGTTCCTGCGATATTGTAGGTCGTACCATTGACAACTTTTTGAATGGTCCCGCCACCTGCGCCCAGGACAATGTTTCTTGAACTGATAGTATTGGATGCAAGTTGTGCTCTTAAAATGCCGCCGTCTAAAGTTAATGCGCCGGATGTTGCGCCAAGATTATTATCCGAGGAAAATGTTACTGTGCCACCAGTTATGGTCGTGCCGCCTGTATAGGTATTGGTACCTGAAAGTGTCAGGGTGCCGATACCGGATTTCGTTAAACGTCCTGCTCCAGAAATAATGCCGGAAACTGTCGTATTAAATCCATTCGTATCGATTGTGCCGTTGCTGGCTCCAAGAGATATAGCATGAGTGTTTGTATAGGCTGCGCCGGATTGCAGCGTGCCGCCATTTAAGGTCAATGTGCTGGAGGCAGCGCCTATATTATTATCGGCGCTTACATTCAAAGCTCCGCCTAGAATTGTTGTGCCCCCCGTATATGTGCTGGCTCCGGTGAGCGTTACAGTGCCCGCTAATTGTTTAAGAAGGTTGCCTGTGCCCGAAATGATCGCGTTATAAGTACTGTTAGAAGCCGTATTAATCGAGAGAGTGCCGGAGTTAGCGACATTCCCTGTGCCCAAGGTGCCGGGTGTTGCGGCAACGGTTCCTGCCGAAATGATTAAGCCGCCGGAAAAGCTATTGGAGCCAGACAAGCTAAGAGTTCCTGAGCCTGTTTTTGTTAAAGAGCCTGCACCTGATATCACGCCGGAGAACGTCGTATTAAATCCATTCGTATCAATCCCACCGCTATTTGCGCCGAGTGATATAGCGTGAGTATTCGTATAGGCTGCGCCAGATTGCAGCCTGCCACCATCAAGTATGACCGACCCTGTGCCAAGATTATTATCAGCGCTTATATTCAATGCGCCCGCATATATGTATGCACCGCCTGAATAGGTATTGGCCCCTGTAAGAGAGACGGTTCCCGTCCCATATTTGTTTATCCTACCCGAGCCGGATACAACACCTGAATAAGTCCCATTTGTATTCTGTGTAAAAGTGAGATTTGAATTATTGGTAATATTTCCAGTGATAGATGAGGTTGTGCCTTGGAGATTTGCACCCGCATTAATCGTAGTTCCGCCTGTGTAAGTATTCGCGCCGTCGAGCGACAATGTCGAGCCGCTGACCGTAAGCGATCCGGCTCCTGAAATGATTCCTGATGTACCACCAAAGCTGGCTTGATCAAATGTTACATTTGCGCCGCTGGAAACGGCAAGGTTGCCGGACATGCTTGTCGTGTTGCCTTGAAGTGTTCCCCCGGTAATGTTCCATGCTTGATTACCTGTGCCGGTTAGAATCCATGTTCCTGTGTCATTTTTTATGAACTGATCAAACCCGATATATTTAGTGCCGATATCGTTGACGTTTAGCGTGCCGCCGCCTTGCCTCAAGCGGAACTGATCCGCGGTGCTTCCGGCAACAACGTTTCCAGTGATATTGGAGGTAGAATAAATATTGAAATTAGCATTGGAATTGCCAAAATTGATAGCTGTACCGCCACCTCCCGTAATTGTACCATTCGCATAAACTGTACCGCCGGTAACGTTTATTGCCGTCAGATTGCTGGCGACAGTGGAACTGGCGTTCGTAGTTATCGTTGAATTAAACCCAAGGTTTATTGCATTCACCCCGGTAGTATTTATGGAAGCGCTTGGATTTACGGTAAGGCTAACATTATCGACATTGCCTGAAACGCCTGTGGTGTCGGTGCCATTGCAGGATATGATTGCTCCTGCTGTGGGAGTATTTGTCGAGCACGCGGCTATAGCCTCCCCTGATGAAAAGGCAAGTGTCAGAATACCGATCAGGGCTGTTCCTGAGAGGAGGCAGGCGCGAGTCATAAGCTTCAAATAACTTACAATTTTTATGCCAGATAAGCTAATAAGAAAGATATTATTTTCAAATGATTATAAAGGTTTTCTGCAGTGCGAATTATTGGCATAGATCCAGGCCTTGAGCATACGGGTTGGGGAATTATTGAATCTACTGGATCACGTATAAGTTTTGTCGCGGCAGGAGTTATCAATACCAGTCCCAAATCCGCGATTGCAGCGCGTTTAGTCCATATTGATGCCGAATTGCAAAATGTTTTGAATATATGGAAACCAGAAAGTGCGGCTGTTGAAGAAACTTTCGTTAATAAAAATGCAGCGTCTTCGCTGAAGCTTGGGCAGGCGCGGGGAATCGCGCTTTTGGTTCCGGCGCGGGCAGGGTTGGAAGTAGCGGAATATTCTACCAATCTTATCAAAAAATCCGTGGTCGGAAACGGGCATGCAGATAAAACCCAAATTGGGATGATGATACGCATGCTTTTACCTAATTGTGGAGAACAAGGGTCTGATGCCTGTGACGCCTTGGCAGTTGCGATTTGCCATGCACATCATGCACAATCATCAAATACGATTCGTAACGCTCTCAAAGGCCAATAATGTTCGCAAAATTAACGGGCAAAATCGATACGCTGTTTCAGGACGGCCTTATTCTCGACGTGAACGGCGTGGGGTATCACGTCTTTGCGTCCGGCAGGACTCTGGGATTGATTGGGAATTTAGGTGACCCCACGAGTCTTTTGATCGAAACCCATGTCCGCGAAGATCATATTCATCTTTACGGTTTTTCAAGTGCAGCCGAAAGAGACTGGTTCAAGATTTTAACAGGAGTTCAAGGGGTTGGTGCGCGTTCCGGACTCGCCATCTTAACTACATGTCCCCCTGATAGGCTAATAGTCGCCATAGCTGCCAATGATACGGCGATTTTGCGCCAGGCAGAAGGTGTCGGCCCGAAACTTGCAACGCGGATCGTCTCCGAGCTGAAAAGCAAAGTCGAGAACATGAATATCGGTGTTGTGCCAGTCTCTGAATTCGTGCCGAAGAAAAAAGGCGAAGTTGAAAAAGCGCCTGCACCGAATGTAGATCAAGATGCAGTGTCGGCTTTGGTGAATTTAGGATATGGACGCACGGATGCGTTCACCGCTGTGATGAATGTACGCCAGACATCGAATGATGATAGCCTTGATGTTATTATTCGTCTTGCCTTGAAAGAACTATCATCATGAAAGCGAATGAACTATCACCAGAGATCGGCGAAGATGAAATTCTGGACGAGAACCAGATACGTCCGCAAACATTGGCTGAATTTGTCGGCCAGAAGGCCCTGCGCGAAAACTTAAGCGTTTTTATCAAAGCGGCCAAGTCACGCAAGGACGTTCTGGACCATGTTCTTTTCTTTGGCCCTCCGGGACTCGGCAAAACGACTCTGGCGCAGATTGTAGCCCGAGAGCTAGGTGTCGGATTTCGCGCCACATCAGGACCAGTAATTGCAAAGGCCGGCGATCTGGCGGCGTTGCTAACAAATTTACAGCCGAACGATGTATTGTTTATCGATGAAATTCACCGTTTAAATCCTGCCGTCGAAGAAATTCTCTACCCGGCGATGGAAGACCGCAAGCTTGATCTGATGATCGGAGAAGGTCCGGCAGCCCGCTCGGTGCAGATCGACCTACCGCCGTTTACACTTGTCGGCGCGACAACGCGGTCAGGTTTATTAACCAATCCTTTGCGGGACCGTTTCGGAATTCCGCTGAGGCTGGAATTTTATGATACAGACGAGTTAACCTTAATTGTGAAGAGAATTGCAAAAGTCGTTGATGTGCCTATCACCGAGGACGGCGCGCAAGAGATTGCCAAAAGATCGCGCGGTACGCCGCGTCTTGCCGGGCGTTTAACGCGCCGCGTTCGGGATTTCGCGCATGTAGGCGGCAAGGATAAAATCGATGCCAAGGCGGCGGATTATGCGCTGACAAGGCTAGATGTTGATAATAAGGGTCTGGATAGCATGGATAGACGTTATCTGAAATGCATCGCCGAGAAATATGCCGGCGGCCCAGTGGGTATTGAGACTTTGGCGGCAATTTTGGCGGAACAGCGCGATGTTATCGAAGATGTTGTTGAGCCTTATCTATTGCAGCAAGGTCTTATCCAGCGGACGCCTCGTGGGCGTGTCTTATCGGCGGAAGGGTTCCGTTATCTCGGTTTAAAGCCGACCCAATCCTCACAAACAGCGCTTTTTGACGAATAATGACACACGAAATCCAATGCCGAGTTTATTACGAAGACACCGATGCCGGCGGGGTCATGTATCATGCCAATCACATAAAATTCTGCGAGCGCGGGCGGACGGAATTTCTTCGATCCTTTGAGCTGCAAAATAGTAATTTGCATGCTGAGAACGGCGTTTTATTTGTTGTCAGGCATTTGGAAGCAGACTATTTTAAGCCCGCGCGACTCGACGATCTTCTGACGGTCAAAACTTCCCTGAAAAGCATTAAAAATACGAGTTTTTTGATGAGGCAGGAAATCTTCAAAGATGAAGAGGTTTTGTTCGGCATGAATGTTCTTCTTGTTACCGTAAACACGCAAGGACGGCCAACGGCCTTGCCCGATACTATAAAAGAATTATTTAAGTCATCTATAGAAAGTTTTGGGGAGCCAAGCACATGACCGCAGAAACCGCCACCGTACCCGTCGCCGACGAAGCACTGAAAAGTACTTTAGCCGGAGCTCCAGTCGCCCACGATCTTTCCCCTTTTGCGTTGTTCATGAATGCCGACATGATCGTAAAATCAGTCATGATCTGTCTGATCGTTATGTCAGTGTGGTGTTGGACGATTATGATCCATAAACGCATGACATTGAAAAAGCTGAACCGTCGCGCGGACCGTTTTGAAGATGCGTTCTGGTCCGGCGAGCCGATGGACAAGCTTTACCAGCGCGTCAAGAAATCGCCTGCCGATCCGCTTCTGGCAACATTTTCTGCGGGCATGGAAGAATGGCAGGCGGGGATCGCGGCAGGTATTCCATCTAGCGAAAGCCTTCAGGCCAGTTTGAAGCAGCGCGTTGAGCGTTCCATGTCGATCGCCATTATCCGCGAGATGCAAATCCTTGAGCGCGGCATGACATTTCTTGCGACGACCGGTTCGACCGCAACGTTTATCGGTTTGTTCGGGACAGTGTGGGGGATTATGAACTCATTCACCGCTATTGCTTCTATGAATAATACATCGCTTGCCGTTGTTGCGCCGGGTATTGCCGAGGCTTTGTTTGCAACGGCCGCTGGTCTCGTTGCAGCTATTCCGGCGATGGTTGCGTATAACGTGTTTTCATCTCGGCTGGCGCGTTACGCGGACCGCCTGCATGCTTTCGCAACGGAATTTACCGCCATTATGTCGCGTCATCTGGATAGTTCCGATCGTGGTTCTTCCCGCAGGGTGGCATAACGATGGGTATGAACGTTCCAACACGCGGATCGGGGAGGGGCGGTTATCGCCCAATGTCCGAAATCAACGTAACGCCGTTCATCGACGTTATGCTGGTTCTTCTGATTGTATTCATGGTAACGGCGCCGCTTTTGAACACGGGGGTACCGGTAGACCTTCCGAAATCCGAAGCCAATGCAATCAATGATAAGGACGAGAAGCCGTTGGAAGTGTCCGTTGATAAAAACGGGCAGGCTTATATCGGCGAGACATCCGTAAACCGCGAGCAATTGATCGAAAAGCTTTCGGCTATCACAGGAAACGATATGGATCGCCGCGTGTTTATTAAAGCAGATACGACCGTTTCCTATGGCGATGTCATGGGAATTATCGGCGCGATCAATAAAGCAGGATATACCAAAGTCGCCTTGATTTCACAGCCAGGCAAACCTTCTAGAAAATAATCTCTATTCCTTATCGGAAATCATGTCTGAAGATAAAAAAACTGCAACCAACGATACGATGAAGACGCCGCTGATTATATCAGGGGTTATTCATGCTGTGGTTTTCTTGCTGGTGATTTTCGGTCTGCCGCATTTCAAGACAGAGCCTCAGATAGCTGAATCCATACCAATAGATATGGTTGCCGATATTTCGGAGATGACGACAACGAATAAGCCTCCGGTCAAAGCGCCAAAACCAAAAGAAGAAAAGAAAAAGGAAGAGCCTCCACCGCCAAAGAAGGAGCCGCCGAAACCTTTGCCTCCCAAAGAGGCGACGCCGCCCGATCAGGAAGAATTAAAAGAGCCGCCAAAGAAAGAAGAAGCGGTAGTGAAAGACGATCTTGCGCCGCCGAAGCCGAAGGAAAAGCCTAAGCCAGTTAAAAAGACTGAGCCGAAAAAACCAACCCCGAAAAAACCCGAAAAGAAAAAAGAAGAAGACACGACACAGGATTTCGATAAGCTTCTGCAAAATCTAGCAGAGGATGATCCGCCTCAGCCTGACTCGGATGAACCGGAAAGTAAATTAATGACGGAACCGACGCCTTCCCCTAACGTTAGCAAATTTTCCGATGTTTTAAGCATGTCGGAACAGGATGCGCTTCGTCAACAATTGGCGGGATGCTGGAATATCAATCCTGGTTTGATGAACGCTCAGGATCTGGCGGTTGAGGTTAAGGTGACCGTAAATCCAGACCGGACTGTCAATTCTGTAAAGATCGTCGATCAGGCAAGATATAATTCCGACACATTCTTCCGGGCGATGGCGGATTCTGCTCTTCGCGCTGTGCAAAATCCGCGCTGCAGCCCTTTAAGATTGCCGGAAGATAAGTATAATCTCTGGCGAGATATGACCGTAGTTTTTGACCCTAAGGAAATGTTCTAAATGACCCGCTTTATCCTAGCTTTTGTCGCTATTCTTTTTGCCGCTTCTCCGGCGTTTGCCGAATTGCGCGTCGATGTCAACCGCGGTGTGTCAGAGCCTATTCCAATCGCTATTGCAGATTTTGCTTCGGCAGACGCCAGCGGATCGGAATTTGCAACCGGTATTCCATCGGTCATTACGAACAACCTCGTCGGAACAGGCCTGTTCCGCGCAATCGATAAAAAAGCCTTTATTCAGGACTCAGCCTCCATGCAGCAACAAATTCGTTTTCCTGAATGGAAAGCGATCAATGCACAAGCTTTGGTAACTGGTGTCGTAACAAAAGCCGGTGACGGCCGTACCCGGGTTGAATTCCGCCTGTTCGACGTATTCGGCCAGCAGCAATTAGCCGGTATGGCTTACATGACGACACCGCAAAACTGGCGTCGTATCGCGCATATTATATCCGATGAAATTTACAAACGCCTGACAGGTGAGAACGGATATTTTGACTCCCGCATCGTTTTCATTTCCGAAAGCGGTCCGGCGACGGCGCGTGTCAAACGTCTGGCGATTATGGATCAGGATGGAGCAAATCAACGAGCGCTGACCGATGGCCGTGATCTTGTTTTGACACCGCGCTTTTCACCGAACCAGCATATGTTGACCTATCTTGCTTTCGTTGGCGGCAAACCTCGGGTTTATTTGTACGATCTGGAATCCGGTCGTCAGGAAGTTCTGGGGGATTTCCCAGGGATGACATTCTCGCCACGCTTCTCGCCGGACGGATCAAGACTGATTTACTCCATGGCACAAAACGGTAATACCGATATCTATTCTATGGATTTACGTTCCCGTCGCCCGCAACGTCTGACATCAGAAGCCGGGATCGATACCGCGCCGAGCTATTCTCCTGATGGAAGCCAAGTTACTTTTGAGTCTGACCGTGGCGGCACCCAGCAAATTTACGTGATGTCCGCAGGCGGCGGCGGTGCAAAACGCATTACATTTGGCGAAGGTCGCTATGCGTCACCAGTCTGGTCGCCGCGTGGTGATTTGATTGCTTTCACGAAAATGCTTAAAGGCAAATTCTATATTGGTGTCGTACGCCCGGATGGAACCGGAGAGCGTCTCCTGACGAATGGTTACCACATGGAAGGCCCTACATGGGCGCCGAATGGGCGTGTTATTGCCTTCTTCCGCGAGCAGGGTAATTCTGCCGGACTTTATAGTATTGACCTGACAGGCTTTAATGAGAGAAAATTAAAGACACCAGGCGATGCTTCTGATCCTGCCTGGTCACCAATGAACCCATAAAATTAAAGGGGGGTTGTCATGAAAGGTTTTACACTCGTCGAACTATCGATTGTGATGATTATCATCGGTCTTCTAATCGGTGGCGTCCTCAAAGGTCAGGAGCTGATTGAAAACTCCAGGATCAATAATCTTGTTTCAACTATTACGGCGATTAAGACCGCGCATAATACTTTTGTAGATTCTTATAAAGGTATTCCTGGAGACCTAACAAGCCCGGAAGGAAAGATTGCCGGCTGTGACGCGACAAAGTTCTGTGCCGGCGGTAACGGGAATTTAAAAATCGGTACGCCTTATTCAGGCGGAGAAGCGCTTGGAGCGAAATTCTTTAACGATGCTGAGACAACTCAATACTGGAAACACCTGGCCTTGGCTGACTTGCTTGGTGGCATTGTTCCGGGTGCCAATCCTGCCACGCCGGAATGGGGCCAAACTCATCCGGCTTTGGCCTTGGGAGGGGGGCTGGAAATTTATTATGAAGGCGTCGGAATACCTGGCGATCCTCGCCCAGGTCATTTTCTTCGCTATACCAATCAAGGCTTAAGCCCTACTTTGCAGGATACGGCCGGCCAAGCGGCTGTAACTCCAAGAATGGGAGAGAGAATAGACCGCAAGATGGACGATGGTGCGCCGTTGTCTGGAGAAGTAACCGTTTGGGATTACGGCGATTTCGGATGCGATAACCGGGCGGATGGCACGGTTGGATTTGACGCGAGCATTAATGTCAAAAGCTGCGTTATGTTCTTTAAAATGCAGTGATTAAATCGTGTATTTTAGGAAAGCTTTGATTACTTCAGCATAAGTATCGCGTTTAAAAGGTACAATAAGGCTTACGGTTTCTGCGAGTTCAACCCATTTCCAGCCAGTGAATTCCGCCGGTTCATGCGCATTTAAATCTATATCAGCATCTTTACCTGTAAAACGCAGGGCGATCCAGATCTGTTCCTGACCGCGATATTTGCCGCCCCAAAGTTTTCCCATCAAATCTATAGGCAAATCATATTTTAACGGGGTTTGCATGATTTCAAGTATTTCGGCTTTATCGGTTCCTATTTCCTCAAGCATTTCGCGATAGGCTGCTTGCGTTAGATCTTCTCCTTCATCGATACCTCCTTGCGGCATTTGCCATGCGGTGTTGTTATCGAGACGTTCAGCGACGAACACTTTTCCTTCAGCATTGAAAATAGCAAGGCCGACGCAGGCGCGATAAGGAAGATGATCGTAAGTCGTCATTATTTGGATACAACTGCTGAAAGAGGTGCCAACTGAATACCGCGGCCAGACGCTTTCTTGGACCAATTTTCAAGAGCTTTTATTGTGGCTGGGTAAGGAGAAAAAAACACGACAAGTTTCTTTTTTTGAATGGCTTGTGTTTCAATATCAATAAACTTCTCTTGCAAGTTTTTGCCAGGGTCCATCATATCAATATTCAAGTCGGCAAAAGCAAAGGGGGCTCTCGTGCTTGCCGCAATATCTGGAAGCATCCGATCGGATTTATCCGATTGGACGATGCCCAGCCCGCGGCCCGCGATATCCGCTAAAATCTTCTCAAGCAACGCCCCGGCTTTTGTAAAACCTGAGGAATTTGCAACGACAACACCGCTGTATCCTGTCGCTATTCCCAAAGTCTGAAGTAAACGGTTATTAGCTTCTTTATCTTCCATATTCGCGAGAACAGTCTTGGGACCGGTATCAACAGTCGGGTAGTCTTTCGATTGCAATGGCAATGACAGCCAGACTTCATGGCCATGACGTCTGGCTTGGCTTGTCCATTCCTGAGCATGCCGAGTATAGGCATCCAGCACCATAGAAACGCCTGGCGGCAAATTCTTTATTGCCGTATTAGATGCTTTTTCAGACAATCCGAAATCGGTCATAACAAATGAAACTACAGCCTTAGATGCTGGATCGGCACTAAAGGAGGCTGCATAAGCTTTAAATGGAGTTAAGCCATCATCTTTTCTAATAACCGGAACCAACCCTTGAGGAGTTTGGGTATGAAGGCCTGCCACTGCATCTTCGATCTCAACAAGCCTTGGTGCATCGGAATAAAATTTAGAAGCAGGTTTTGAAGTAATATCGAGCTGGTTTAAATCGCCGGAATCTACGGCGACCGTATTATGCGATGGAATAGACAATGTTTTTTCTATCCCGCCTATAGGTGCCATACCGGTCAGGCCAGAAGCTATAAAGATTGCGGCAATACATGTAAATAATATAGCCGAGGCAAGGGAGAATGTCTTAACCGCAATGACTTCATCGAGCCGGGTCAACATTTCCCTTGCGGCGACCATTATTGATCTTTCTTGCTGTAGAGGGCCAAGCCGTGAAGAAGATCTATTGCACGCCCGATTTGATAATCATCTTCAGACTCTTTGCTTAGCTTTGACTGAACAGGTGTATCTTCCGGATCAGCTTCTTCGTTGTGAGGCGTTTCATTTTTCTGATCTTCGTCCTTCTTTTCAACCTGAATGACTTTTTTGACATCCGGATTAGCCAAAGCGCCTTTCAAATCTTCTTCATGGAAGCTTTCCTCACCGATTTTTTCAATTTTTGCTGCTTCGACAACAATATCAGGCGAAATACCTTTGGCCTGAATAGAGCGACCTGATGGTGTAAAGTAACGTGCCGTTGTTAATCGCATAGCGCCATGTCCTGGTAATGGAATGACTGTCTGAACAGAGCCTTTACCAAAAGATCGTGTTCCCATGATAATGGCACGTTTATGATCCTGAAGCGCGCCTGCAACGATTTCTGCCGCGGAGGCAGAGCCGCCATTGATCAAAACGACGATGGGCAAACCATCGGTTAAATCCCCGGCGGTCGCATTATCGCGTTTGATGTCTTTATCATCGCGGCCACGAGTTGAGACAATTTCACCTTTATCGAGGAAAGCATCGGACACGGCAATTGCCTGATCCAGCAATCCACCCGGATTGTTGCGAAGATCGATGACATAGCCCGCGAGTTTACCTTTCGAATCTTTTTTCGCTTTTTCAATTGCGGATTTTAGAGAGTCGAATGTATTTTGGTTGAAAGTCGTAATCCTTATATAGCCGATATCATCGGTCTCCAATCTGGATTTAACCGCTTTGATTTTTATAATGTCGCGGTTCATTTTATATTTTAGCGGTTCATTGACGCCTTCGCGACGAACGGTAATCTCTATCGGAGAACCAACTTTACCGCGCATTTTCTCGACGGCTTCAGCCAGAGTCATGCCCAAAATTGGTTTGCCATCAAGATGAGTGATGTAATCGCCGGCCTTTACGCCAGCTTTTGAAGCGGGAGTATCGTCAATTGGTGAAACAACCTTAACAAGTCCTTCTTCCATCGTAACTTCGATACCAAGGCCGCCGAATTCGCCCTTTGTCTGGACGCGCATATCGTCAAAATCTTTTTCATTAAGATAAGACGAGTGAGGATCGAGGCTCGATAACATGCCATTGACGGCATATTCAATTAATTGCTCATCGGAAATCTGGTCAACATATTGTGCCCTGACACGTTCAAATACATCGCCGAACAAATTCAGTTGCTTATATGTTTCCTGTGGGTCTGTTGTTGCTTTACCTTTTTTAGGCTCAGTTTCCTGTGTTTTACTATCGACCGGCGGAGATACCTTAATGTTAGGTTCTTGAGCAAAAGAGTTAACGGTAAGGGATAGAGTCAGGGCTGTAGAAAGAGCGAGGGCAGCGAGAAAGCAATTGCGAAACATATAATCTCCGAAATATTACCCTAAGCCGGCAAATTTGCGAGCAGGGTTGATGGGTTGTCCGTTGTATCTTAATTCGTAATAGAGAGAAGGTGTCGCGCCAAGTGTTCCAATAGGTTCTCCTGCGTCCACGCTTTGCCCAACCACTGTATCAATTCTTCCTAAACCTGCAATAAGGCTGTGATAATTATTTTTATGTTCGATCAGAACGATACTGCCATATGACTTAAACGGCCCAGCGTATCTGACAACCCCCTTCATAGGCGCAACGATTACCGAACCCTGACGCGATTTTATATGAAGGCCTTCGCTGGGAGCACCAAAATCATCCTCTTGTCCGTATTTTATGGTAATGGCGCCATTTGAAGGAAGACGAGAATCTCCAAGGCTGGCAAGACTTCCGCCTAGCTGACTTTCGTCTATTTTGTTTTTTCGTTTTTTACTCTCAGTTTTTTCCGAAGATTTTTGTTTACGGCGTTTCTCTTGCGCCAGACGTCTTTGTTCTTCTAGCTTGGCAATCAAATCTTTCAGATCATTTGCCTTGCGCGATAATGTAGCAACCTGCTTTTCCTGTTCGGCATAATCCGATTTTACCTGCTTAATCGTATCCTGACGTTCTGACATCAGGGTTTCCATGCGCTTTTTATTTTCTTTTAGCTTTTGAGCGGTTGAGTTCAGCTTTTCTTTATTCAAAGAAATGTTTTTTTCAATTTCATGGAGTTCGTCCAGTTTGCTTTTCACAGCCTGAGCACGCTGATTTAATTCGGGTATGATGGCTCCGAGGATTATAGAAGCTTGAGCTGTTTCAAGTGGTGCGCCTGGACGCGCGATTAATGCTTCAGGCGGCAAGCGGCGAATACGCTCTAAAGCGGTAACCAAGTCAGCCATCGAAGTGCGATCTTTTCTAAGGTTATCAGACAATAACCTTTTACGTTCTATTAAATCATTAAGTTTCGCTTCGAGAGTTTCCGATTCGCTTTCGTTTTTCTGAACCAAAGAAGTCGTTTTTATCAGATCTGTTTTCAGGCCTTTCATGCCTTTTTCCAGATCTTTCATTTTGCTGTCAATTTCTTCCTGTTTGGTTTTTTCAGCGGCAACACGTGCTTCTATTTCTTTCAGCGACTCTTTGCTGTCAGCGGCAAATCCTGGATAGCTAATAAGGAATAATAAGACAAAAACTATGAAGCGCATCATCCTTCCTTATGATAGGGGTGTCCGTCGATGATAGTCTGAGCGCGATAAACCTGTTCTAACAGCATCACCCGCACCATCATGTGCGGCCAAGTCTGCTGGCCGAAGCTCAAAAGAATATTGGCGCGATTACGAACGTCGTCATTGAAACCGAGTGCGCCTCCGATAATAAAGGTCAGGCGATCTTCGCCGTTGTTGCGAAGTTTTTCCAAGGTTTGGGAGAAGTCGAGTGATCTTAGGCCATCGCCTCGCTCATCAAGCGCGATTACGAATGATTTGGTATCAAGGCGGGAAAGAATTAGTTTGTTTTCTTCTTCCTGCTGCTTTTTGGGATCGGTCTGTTTGCTCTCAACTTCATGAATAGTCATAGGCCATTTCAGGCGAGAAGAATATTCTTCTTGCAAATCATACCAAGGACCTTTTTTGAGTTTGCCAACGCAAATGACTTCGATTCTGAACATGTGCTTTTATAGCATGATTCATGGAAAGAGAGATCCCTGCTTTCGCAGGGGTTGTAAATATTAGTGGCTTGCTGCTGCGCGGCTATCTTCAACGGAACGCCACATTTTTTCGATGTTATAGAACTCGCGAACTTCTGGGCGGAAAAGGTGGACAATGACATCAATAGCATCGATAACGACCCAATCGCCTTGCGCTTCGCCTTCCGAGCGGACTTTCATACCATATTCAGCGAGTTTGTCCTTAAGCTTAGATGCGAAACCTGCAATCTGGCGTCCCGACTGGCCACTGGCAACGATCATAAAATCTGCGATGGAGGATTGGCCGCGCAGGTCGATAGATTCTATTTCTTCGGCTTTTGAATCGTCCAATATCTGTTCGATTACTTTTTTTAATTGAACGGAATCAAGATGTTCAGGGTGTTGTGAAATTGCCAGAATAGCTCTCCTTTATTGTGTTTATTACGTAGTTATAAGCAAGCTGTATGTCTGATATCAAGGATAAGCAGCTCTTATGCTTTAAGCATTTGATTATATTCGGGAATTTAAAATCGGTCTTTGCAAAAAGACTCATGTTCATAGTGTCATTCTACACTCTTTGTGCTGACCTGGCAATCAGGCCTTATCCCGTAGGGCAGTAGAGGATAGATGGTTCAGGGGGTCGGAGCGAAGCCAGAAAACTGTCCCGGGATTTAATTCGGGTCTAAAGCCATGAAGCCGGACGAGATGTTTCAAGGGTAAATTGCGTATCGGGTTTTTCCGGACTAGACCAGCCTTTGTCGGGCGTCCGATGAAAGCAAGGGGAAGAAGTTGCACGAGATCTTTCCATTTATGCCAGCGATGCATTTCAAATGATATATCGGTACCGGCAAGCCAGACAAATTCAGTCTCGGGAAAGTATTTCTTTAAGGCGCGAATAGTGTCCAAGCTGCGTCTTGTGCCGAATTGCTTCTCAATGCCGCTTATGATCATTGAAGGATCGGCATTTATTTCAAGGCATTTTCGGATACGTAATTCGAGATCGGGTAGACCGCTGTTGTTTTTAAGCGGATTACCGGGCGATACAAGCCACCAGACTGCATCGAGGTCCAAGTGTTTTTTCGCCACGGAAGCTGCATGAACATGTCCTGCATGAGGAGGATTGAAAGATCCTCCTAAAAGACCGATACGCATTCCCTTCCATAAAGTTGGAGACAATTTTCTTGGGGCTGTTCTAGCTGCGCGTTTGGCCATTGCCTTCGACAATATATTTGTAAGTAGTAAGTTGTTCTAAACCGACAGGGCCGCGTGCATGGAATTTACCGGTGGCAATACCGATTTCCGCTCCCATGCCGAACTCACCCCCATCGGCAAATTGTGTCGATGTGTTATGCATAACAATCGCGCTTTCGATATGATTAAAGAAATATTGAACGGCACCTTTGTCTTCGGCAATAATCGCATCCGTATGGTGTGAGCCATACTGATTAATATGGATTACGGCTTCCTCTACGCCTGTTACCATTTTAACGCTGATCTTGGCATCCAAATATTCTGTAGACCAGTCTTCGTCTGTCGCAGCGGCAATATCAGGATCGAGAAGCTGGGCCTGGCCGTCGCCATGAATGGCGCAGCCTGCTTTCATCAAATCATCGATGATTAGTTTAGCCTGATCTTTCGGTATAGAACTATCGATCAGTAAGGTTTCAGTCGCCCCGCAAATTCCCGTGCGGCGCATTTTGGCGTTCACGATGATTTTGCGCGCCATATCTATATCCGCAGACTGGTGAATATAGGTATGACAAATGCCATCCAGATGGGCAAAAACGGGCATTTTGGCTTCGTTCATTACGCGGGACGTCAAGCTTTTACCGCCACGGGGAATAATTACATCAATATAGTTTGAAGCGGCGAGCATTGCTCCGACATGCTGGCGGTCCGTATCCGTCACAAAACCGATTGCACCTTTAGGAAGGTTGAATTCGATCAATACATTCTCAAAGATAGAGAATAGTGTAAGGCTGGAATTCAAACTTTCGGAACCGCCTCTCAAAATCGCACAATTGCGTGATTTAAGCGAAAGCGCTATGGCATCGGCGGTCACGTTCGGACGGCTTTCATAAATAATACCCAGTACACCGAGAGGAACGGAAACACGTGAGATTTTTAAACCGTTCGGGCGTACGATTTCGTGCAAGATCTTGCCCACAGGATCGGGCAGGTCAGCGATAATGTCGACGCTATCAGCGATCGATTTTATACGCGCTTCAGTCAAGGTTAGACGATCAAGAAGGGCTGTCGAAAGACCTTTGTTCTTTGCTGCGGCCAAATCTTTTTTGTTGGCATCAAGAATGACTTCTGTACGTGCCGCTAGTTGCACAGCTGCGAATTTGAGAGCCTTAGAGATTATCTCGTCGGAACTATTGGCCAGTAGATTGGCAGTGGCGCGGGCGGATTTTCCCAAGGTTTCGATTAGGTCAGTCATAATAGACGCTAACATAATTGTCATTTCGAGCGTAGAGAGAAATCTCAGCTTAAGTCGAGATACCTCATATTCGTTCGGATGACGTAAACGCTAGTTAAGTTTACCTGCGATTTTGCTAATCGATTGATCTGCCAGTTGTGAAGATGCGGCTTGATCCAGTTTTTGTGCAATAATCTCAGTTGTTGCGGAAATAGCCAAGTCAGCGGCATATTTACGGATATCGGCCATGGCTTGTTCTTCCATACGCTCGATCCGTTCTTTCATCATTGATTCGCGGCGTTGCATCGTGTCCTGCAACTCGCGCTCAGCTTTTTCATGAAGCTCAGCGGCTTGCTTTTTGGCATCCAGCAAAAGTCTTTCGGCCTCGATATGAGCAGCTTTCTTGCGGGCTTCATATTCCAGGAGAAGCTTTTCAGCGTCATTGCGAAGTGTCTCCGCATTAGCGATTTCCGCACGGATGGATGCGATTTTGTTGTCCAGCATCTCAGTAATAGCCTTGCGGCCTTTTAGAAATGCTATGGCTACGAATATAACAAATGAGACAAGAACCCAGAGTGTGGCATCTTCAAGCAGGATATTCATCTTACGCAGCCTTATTCTTAATGGATTGCACGATCGAATCTGCCTGTGATGGATCTGCGGAAATACCGGCTATCTTCTGCGCAGCTTGTGATGCAATTTCAGCAGCGAGTTTATTCATATCAGAAAGAGCGACTTCTTTTGAAATTTCAAGACGTTGTTCGACGGATTTAATTTCAGCTTCATAGCGGGAGCGGAAATCCGCTAGAGAATTAGCAAGTTTTGTTTTTGCTTCTTCATCAATGGATTTTATATCCGCAGCGGCTTTTCCTGAAGCGATTTTGAATTCAGCTTCATAGCCTAGGCGGATTTGTTCAGCTTTAGAAGACAGCTCTTCGGCAGCTTTGATATCGGCTTGAATTTTATTTGTTCTTTTTTCTATCGTTGACGTCATGGACGGCAAGATGAATTTAGAAAAGAAGAAATATAAAAACGCAAAAGAGATAGCGAGCCAGAAAATCTGGCTCGCCCATGTTTCAGGATTAAATTGTGGCAAGCCGCCGCCTTCATGAGCCTGATGTACTTCTTCAATAACAGCTTCGTCAACCGCATGTTCCAAGGCTTGCTCAGGAGCGGTTTCCTGCGCGAAACTAGGCAGGCTGGTGACTATTAATGCTGAAAGAGTTGCAAACAGGCGGATCATCAAGGGTCTTTCTATCCTTATGCGAATACGAGGTAGAAAGCGATTAGAAGAGCGAAAATCGCAAGAGCTTCAGTAACCGCAAACATAAACATGAAGCGTTTGTCCAAAATCGGAGCTGCGCCTGGATTGCGGCCAACGGCTTCGTTATAGGAGGAGAAAATCCAACCGAGAGCGATACCGATACCCATCAAAGGGAGAAGGGCGATTGCACCTGCGAGGATTTTTACTGCTTCTAGTTCCATTTTTAGTTTTCCTTTTTTAGAGTTTGATAGGTTTAATTAGTGAGAGATTTCGATTGTGTCTTTCAGGTAGATGCAGGTCAAAACTGCGAAAACATAAGCCTGAATGAAAGCGATAAACAATTCGAAGCCAAGCATGACAACGTTCATAGCAACCGGCAAAACAACGCCAAGCCAGGCCGCGCCGCCGATTGTGGCAAACATGATGCAAAATCCTGCAATAACTTTAAGAAGAACGTGACCGGCAACCATGTTTGCGAAAAGACGCACAGAAAGTGTAATCGGACGGCTTAAGAAAGAAACAAATTCGATCATGACGACAAGCGGCATCAGCCAGCCCGGAACACCCGCAGGGGCAAAAAGGCTAAAGAAATGGAAGCCATGACGAACAATGCCAATAATCAAAACAGCAAAGAAAACAAGTAAAGCCAGGCCGGCGGTTACGGCAAGATGACTTGTGTAGGTAAACGAGTAGGGGATCAGGCCCAGTGCATTGCCGAGGAATACGAACATGAACAAGGTGAAAATAAGGGGAAAGTATTCTTTGCCTTTACCACCCATATTGTCGGTGATTAAATTGGCAACGAAATTATACGCGCCTTCAGCCATAACCTGCATGCGGCCCGGCACGAGCGCTTTTGGCGATACGGCAATGGAAAAGAAAACGACGGAAACGAAAACCGTAATCATCATCCAAAGGGATGAATTCGTGAAGGAGAGATCGAGAGACCCTGCCGCAAACGGGACGAGGGGAGCGATCTCAAATTGATGCATCGGACTAGCCACGGTGCAACCTCTTGTTAAGTGTCTATTTCATTCTCTGAAAGTTGCGATTTATTAGCGTCTTTTTCTTTGTTTTGCAAGCGTTTAAACCCTACGGATGAATCATTTCCATTCATCATCCGGGACAGGTTCCAAAACCCCGCGCAAAGCCCCAAAAGTGCCAGTAAAATAAAGAAAATAGGGCTGGTATCGAACCATTGGTCTACGCCTATTCCTATTGCTCCGCAAACGATTGGAGTCGCAATTATGTCAGTCACAGCCCGAATTCCGGTCTGGGTTGCGGTCGCATCGTCAGGATTTTTTGCGGATTTGTCCGGATCGGCGGCAGTTTTGGCCTGCTGGATTCGGGTTTGGAGGTCGTTTAATTCGTCGGTCATAGGATTGTTAAACCACAGCGGGCACAGCGATCACAGCGAAAATTTAACTTTTGTCTATTTCGTTCGTCATTTTGTCTATTTCGTTTGTAGAAGTTTTTTTATTTTTGTTTTCTCCCGCTGCCTTCCTTGTGAGGGAGAGGGATAATACTTCGTTTTTTAATTTGATGGATTTCTTCGCCCTCTGGGTCCTATACCTCGGGGAATCCGGAAAAACCGGCTGACACCGCGTCACAAACGGGCATCTAAAATGTGACGCGGTTTGGATAAGATTTCAAGGAATTTTACCTGGCAGACATACAGCAAGAAGAAACTACTCAGCCGCTTCCAAAAAATCGAATTTGTGCTGCAAATCAACCGATACCAGTTGCGACACCCCACGCTCTGACATGGTGACCCCGTAGAGGCGGTTCATGCGGGCCATGGTCATTCTGTGGTGAGTAATGACGATGAAGCGTGTTTTACCTGTGGCGGCCATTTGCTCAAGCGCCGTGCAGACGCGGTCAACGTTAGCGTCATCGAGCGGGGCATCGATCTCGTCGAGGACGCAGATCGGGGCCGGGTTGGTCATGAACATCGCGAACAGAAGTGCGGTCGACGCCAATGTTTTCTCTCCCCCTGAAAGAAGAGACAGGGATTGCAGGGATTTACCCGGGGGCTGGGCAAAGATTTCCAGAGCGGCTTCAAGTGGATCATCAGATTCAATAAAAGCCAAATGAGCTGAACCGCCTCCAAAAAGCTGCGTGAATAATACTTTGAAATGTTCGTTGACGGTGTTGAAAGCGGAAACAAGACGCTCGCGCGCTTCCTTGTTCAGTTTCTGAATACCCTGGCGGAGTTCGTCGATAGCCTGTGTTAGGTCGTTACGTTCCTGTTGCAAAGTTGCAAGCTGCTGTTCGACTTCCTGCGCTTCGACGTCGGCGCGTAAGTTTACAGGGCCCATGCCGTCACGCTCACGGATCAAGCGATCGCGTTTGCCGCGCAAACGGTCAATCGGTTCGGCGGTCATCTTCTCCGTAGTCATTTCCGACTTTTCCCAGAGCTCGTCTGGCTCACAAGAGAATTGATCCTGGATAGATTGGCGAATGATGTCGATGGAACCTGTCGCGGCTTCGAGTGTTGCCTGAATACGGGCGCGGTCTTCGCGGACCTGCATGTTGGCAGCTTCGGCTTCCTTCAGTGACTGGTTTGTCTCGCTAAGATCTTTTTCCGCTTCGGCCAGTTTATCGGCGGCGGCATTCTTCGCATTTTCAAGGCTGGCAAGATTATCGAGAAGATTGATGCGAGCCTGAACCAATTCTTCCGGGCGATTTTTAAGCTCGTCAAGTTTCGCGGTTAGTTCAACTTCGCGATCTTCGAGTTGCTTAATGCGTTCCTTCGCCCGGATTGAGCGGTTTGTTAGGTTGATGCGTTCATCGGCAATGGCATGCAGGCGGCCTGAGCGGCGTTGCTGGTCTTGCTGGTAAACCTCAAGATCTGTCGAAGCCTGACGATACTCTTCCTGTGCGCCTTGCAAGGCCTGACGCTTGCGCTCGACTTCCTCGGTCAAACGTTCAAGAGCGGAATCATCGAAGGCCTGGAGTGATGACTGGTGAGTGGCAACGGTTGCGGTCACGCGCGCCGCATCATCCTGTAGCAGGATCAAAGCCTCCTCCAGTTTCAAAAGCTCTTGTTCACTTTGCGATTGTTTCTCAATCGTACGCTGCAGCTCATTGCGTTTATTATTAAGGTTACGTTCTGTCTCCCGTGTCTTTTGCTCTTGCGGCTGTAATGTCGAGCGGACGGAGTTCAAATCCTCACGCGCTTTGTCGAGAGCTTTTTGAGCATTCTCGAAATCTGCTTCCTGTGCCGGTAACTGGCTTTGCAATTCTTCAAGGCGATTTTTGTTTTTCAGACGGATAGCATTACGGTCAACAGCTTTTGCCAAAATGGTCAGGCCATCCCAGCGCCAGTAAGCACCATCGCGGGAAACAATGGACTGACCTGCTTTAAGTTGCGACGCAGCCGCATCGCCTTCTTCCGACGTTTCGACATAGCCGATAAAGCTAAGCGCAGTTTTCAAAGCTTCAGGGGCACGGATTTTCGGCAGGAGCGCCTGGACACCGTTCGGGAAGCTTGGCGCTTCAACATGACTGCGCGGTGACCACATCATCGGCGCATCGGATTGGGTCGAGGCCATCAGCGTATCGCCGAGAGCCTTGGCAAGAGCGGCTTCGAAACCTTCATCGGCTTTAATGTCCTCAAGAACAGGACGGAAACCTTGCTGTGTCTCGGCATTCAAAACGGATTCAAGTGCGGAGATTTCAGCCTTTGTTTTTTGCAGAACTTCTTGTGCTTTTTGTAGGGCGGGACGCTTTTCATCAAGCTCCGCCTGGAGTGTATCAATGTTCTTGCGGATAGATTGTTCGTTTTGACGCTGATTATCCAGATCAATCTGAAGCTGGTCGATTTCAGCCGACATATCTTCGGTAGAAATAAAATCACCACGCGCGGCTTTTTTAGCTTCGATCTGTTGGCGGAGATTATCGAGACGGTTCTGGATATTCTGCAGATATTGTTCGTCCTTGGATAACTGCGATTGAAGCGTATTCCGGCTGGCGCGGCTATTGGCCGATTGCTCGAAGCTTTCCTGATATTCTCCCTGAAATTTCTCAACGCGGGCGGCGGCATCATCTTTAAGCGATGTCAGCGTTTTAAGCTGCATCTCGTTTCCGGCCTGTGCCCGCAGGTCCGCTTCCTCGCGCTCAAGCCGGACTAACACAAGCGCGTTTTCGTCAGATGTTTCCTGCTCATGAACACGGTCTGTTGAAACCTGTTCCAGGCCTTTGGTCGCTTCGTTGATTTGCGCCGTAATGCGATTTTCTTCATCTTCGATGCGGCGAAGTTCAAAATTCTGTGCTTGCCATGCGGCGGCCGTTTCCGCCTGTTTCTCGCGCAGCGGCGGAACGGCATCGGCCTGTTCAAGCTGAAGACGGGTAAGTTGGGCAATTGTCGCTGTTTTTTCAGCGACAAGCGTTTCGGTTTCCAAAAGCGCAGCCTGCGATTTGGATTGCGATTCTTGCGCGTGAGTCCATTCAGCGAGAGCGAGAATAGTTTCCAGGTTGCGGATATTTTCGGAAACATCCTTATAACGACGGGCCTGACGGCTTTGACGTTTCAAGGCGTCAAGCTGGGTTTCCAAATTCGCTATAACGTCTTGCAACCGTGCCAGATTATTGTCGGCGGCGCGCAGGCGAAGCTCAGCTTCATGACGGCGAACATAAAGGCCGGAAACGCCTGCGGATTCTTCAAGAATTTGACGACGCTCTGCTGGTTTCGCATTAATGATTGCGGCGATACGGCCTTGAGAAACGATAGCGGTGGAATGTGCGCCAATGGCAAGGTCGGCAAACAACATCTGCACATCGCGTGCGCGAACAGGCTTGGAATTAACGTAGTAACTCGATCCCATATCCCGTTCGATACGGCGGACAACTTCAATTTCGTCCGTATTATTGAACATAGCAGGCGCCGTTCGGTCCGTATTATCGAGAACAACGGAAACTTCGGCTGAATTACGCTGTGGACGCGTCGACGTACCGTTGAAGATAACATCATCCATGCCAGAACCGCGAAGACGCTTGGCGGATGTTTCTCCCATAACCCAGGACAGAGCTTCGACAAGATTAGATTTTCCGCAGCCATTCGGCCCGACAATGCCAGTCATGCCCGGCGCGATGTCGAGATCGGTTTTGTCGACGAAAGATTTGAATCCTTGCAGTCTAAGACGGCTGAAATTTGCCATATCGTATTACTCTATCAGGTTAGAGAGATTATTCGGCCGGAGGCGTTTCTTCTGTTGTCTCTGGAGCAGCCGCATCTACGGCAGCGCCCACGGCAGCTTCCGGAGCCGTTTCAGTGGCCGAAGGCGCAGGAGTTGACGACGCAGGGGCCGGCGCAGAAGGAACTTCGTTTATAGCTTTTGCAAATTCTTCGACCGGCTGATTGCCGACGAGAACTTTGCCGCCGTTAATGACGAAAGATGGCGTTGACTGAACTTTATATTGTTCACCCGCGGCCTTCATGTCACCAAGAATGGCTTCTTTCAGAGCATTATTGGCAAGACACGCATCGAAAGTCTCGTCAGACATTCCTGCCAGTTTCGCATTCTGGCGCAGGATATCTTTATAATTTGCGTTGAAAGCCCATTTATCCTGCTCCTGGAAAAGCAGGTCCATAAAGCTTACAAATTTATCTTCAGGCATGCAGCGTAGGATCTGGGAAGCGTCCATTGCAGGCTGATTCAATGGAAACTCTTTGAAAATCATTTGTACTTTGCCTGTATCGATGAATTCCGCTTTTAATTTGTTGAATGTTTCACGGTGAAACGCGCCACAGTGAGAACAGGTCAAAGATGAATATTCCGTAATCTTAACGGGTGCGTTTACATCGCCAACCGAGCGCGGCGCCATCATCGCAACAATAGCAGGATCGGTATTGGTTGCCGATGGCGGCTGTGTCTCTACTGAAGGGATATCGAGCTTTTTGGTTTCAACTACAACAGGAGCAGCCGGTTCTTCCGGTGCTGTTGCCGTGTTTTCAGGAGCAGGGGCTTCTTCTGTCTGGGCCATTTCAGGCGCGGTTTGCGGCGCTTGCGCTTTCTGTTTTGTGAACATGTAAGCGGCAACGCCGATTAAAAGGGCGACGATAACGATGGCTATGATCGATGTTGCCGATGATTTCTTTTTATTTAAGTCTTCCATTGTTCACCTTGTTTTAAATTTACAAAATATGGCCCTGTTTGCCATAAATATATGCGCAGCGCATATATAAAGTTCTTTTCGTGTAATTCAGGATTAAGTTACCTTAAAGGCTTAAAGCGCTGAAATTCAAACAAAAGCCCAAGACAACGTTCTGTTATCCACATTTAAGGCAAGCCAGAAGGTCATCTCAAGTAAACTACCATCAGATCGACCCTGTCTATGGGTTTCTCCTTAGTGTTTTCTCCTAAAGCACGGATATCTATCCTGCCTGGCTGAATTCCTTTTTCAAGTAAAAAAGACCGTATAGCCAAGCCGCGAGATAGTGAAATCCTGCGTGCGCTGCTTTGGCCTTCTTTGGCAGGCGAAGCGAAGCTTAGTATCTGAAGACGGCGACTATCATCCTCTTTCAGCTTGGCAATAATCGAGCTTTCAATGACATTTTTCTGATCCGCCCCTAAATCAGCAGAGGCACCTGTGAATTCCAGACTGATTAGCTCTGGTTTAGGTGTCGTTTTTTTAGCTGGGAGTTTTGCCGGAATGGTGGCAGGAGTATCGGCAAGCTTGGGTTTGCCCTGAGTTACTGGCTGCTTCTTATCTTCTCCCATGATTTTTTTAAGATCAGGTTCTACCATGTGATCATTAAGCGCCTTGTCGATCATCTGTTCGTTGATCGTTGGCATGGTTTTTACGGCAGGTGTTTCAATAGCAGGAAGTGGCAGTTTGGCTATTTCCGATTTGTCGACTTTCGTGGGCGCGACTTTCGGCATCGTCTTGCCGCCTTTTACGCTGTAAGGCTTTTGGGGCTTCGGCGCCGGTTTTATTTCTTCAAGTTTAGACTCAGTTTTCACAGGAGCAGCAGGCTTAACTATTTCTTTTTTGTTTTCCTTTTTCGCCTGTGATTTTATTTCCGCTTTTTTAGGTGTTTCGGTTTTAGTGACAGGTTTTAAAGGTTTAATTTTCTTTTCAGGCTCGGCTTTTTTTGGTTGAGCTTTTTTTACTTCAGGTTTTTTTACGGTGGCCGGAAGCTTTTTGGCTTCGGCTTTCTTGCCGAACTTTGAAGTTTTCGATTTTTGCAGTACCGATTTTTGAACAGGAACGCTGCCGGGCAAGGGAAGCCCTTCTTCTACTTTGCTGGCTGGAACAGCCAAAGGATTACTCGGCTTTGACACAGGTATAGGATTTGATTCCGAAGTAACAGGATGGCTCAACAGGCTTTCGGCGCTTATGCCAATCGCTGCATCTTTTACGTTTGGCGCAGGTTGTGTTTTAGCCGGTCTCGGTTTAGCTTTTTCCGGCTTTGGTTTTTCTGTAACTTTAGGCGGTATGTAAGGCGGCAGCTTTGTTTTTTCAGGAACAGTCGTCGGTTTTGGCGGAATGGCTTTTGGCTTTAAGGGCTTAATCGGAAGCGGGGTATCCTTAACAACGATTTCTTTATCCTGCGGCGGTTTTGTTACAAGAGACTTCGCCTGTTCTTTGCTGACAGGTTTTTCAGTTGGTACAGGTTTAACTACAGGGGGCTCTTGCGCCGGTGGCATCTCAACCGGTACTGACATAGAGTTGCCGAACATTGGTGGCGGGGTATATCCGCGTAATTGAGGTTCATCAGCAAACCCACTCAACGGAACAAGAATGGTCAGAGCAAGTAAGGCATAGCCGTATTTCAAAGATCTCATAACCATTCCGTAAAGTTTAAAGCTTCAACATATCCTTCAAGACATTATGCAGCGCCATGTTACTGGCGAGGATGGTTTCAGCATAGACGGGATTTGTATTGCCTTTCAAGCTGGCAACTGCGCCGCCGGCTTCGCGTACGATCAAGGTACCTGCCGCACTATCCCAAGGAGAGAGATTGTTTTCCCAGAAACCTTCGTAGCGACCAGCTGCGACATAGGAAAGGTCCAGCGCGGCAGAGCCGGAACGGCGAAAACCCGCCGTAGATGAAATAACTTTTTCTATGGATTTCAAAAGCCCTGCACGAATTTCAGGCGTCCGACGAACACTATCGCCACCGCAGATAACCGCAAATGTCAGGTCGCTTCGCGCGGACACGCGTAAACGTCTTTTGCCGGTAAAAGCGCCGGAACCCTTTTCGGCATGGAAGACTTCATTCTTGATGGGATCAAGAATAAGTCCTGCGATCATTTCGCCTTGTTTTTCAAGGCCAATGGAAATGCACCAATGTGGAATTCCATGAAGAAAATTCGTGGTGCCGTCTAAAGGATCAATAATAAAACGATGCTCGCCGTCAGTGCCTTTAAGCTCGCCACTTTCTTCCATCAGGAAGGAAAAACCGGGACGTGCAGAGGACAGCTCTTCATAGATGATCTTTTCCGCACGCTTATCGGCAGCGGATACGAAATCACCCGGACCTTTGCGTGAAACCTGAAGGTTTTCCACTTCGCCAAAATCTCGGGATAAGGAACGCGCCGCCTTTTCAGCAGCACGCAACATTATATTCAAATTAGGGGAAAGATTGCTCATTAGTCCTTCGCACGTTCTACGTAAGTCGCATCTTCGGTTCGGACAACTATACGTGTACCGGATTCGACATGCGGCGGAACCATAACGCGCAGTCCATTATCAAGTTTGGCTGGTTTATAAGAAGAAGAGGCAGTCTGGCCCTTTACAACAGGATCAGCTTCTACAATTTCACAAATGACAGTTTGAGGCAATTCAACGCCAAGCGGTGTACCTTCATAAGTTTCTATCGTGACAACCATGCCTTCTTGAAGGAATTCCGTGCCCGGTGAGCCTACAACTTCTGCGGGAACATTGATCTGTTCAAAAGATGTCTGGTGCATAAATGTATAGTTTTCACCATCATTGAAAAGATACTGATATTCTTCTTGTTCAAGGCGGACTTTTTCAACCGTTTCCTGTGTGCGGTAACGAACATTGTCTTTCGTTCCGGTTTTGATGTCTCGCATTTCGATATGTATGACGGATGCGCCTTTACCTGGCTGCATGATCTCGGAATGTGAGACAGCCCAGAGTTTCCCGTCGATTTCGAGTACGTTCCCTTTGCGGATCGTGATAGCGGCAACTTTCATTATGGAATTCCTGATTAACGAGGCTTGGTGAATTATTTAAGAGGTCTTCTTAATATGCCTTGGCCCAATCTTTCAAGCCGTTTTTTAAGTTCTTCGTCAGCAGCCACCGGGAGTGCAGCTTTTAAATCGGCTATTTCTTCTTGTGTCGGCTGTCTGGACCTGAGAGTTCCAGATTCATGACGGCGGGAAGTAAAGGGGATATGGACAAATTTAACGGCTGTTACCCATTTATCGCCAAATAGTTGATTAATACGCTCTAAAATAAGGTCTTTTTGGTAATGGAGCAGAGTGGCGTCGGAACTGGAAACGGCGATATCCAGAGTGGCCTGCGGTATTTCGTTCGATGCTTTTGGCTTGCGGTAATGAAGCTTAACCGGTTGACATTTGCCTGCCATATCAGGGCCGATAATATCGTCCCATTGTGTTAAAATTCGGCCTAAGGACACGAATTTACGGCTAAAAGTATCCTTTGTCAGCTTAGACACGGAATCGGAGATTGGCTTTAGATAGTGCATGATTTAAGTAATAGCCCAGATAATGCTCAAAAGTCACGATTTTCAGAAAAATCTGCTTAAATGGTACGATAAGCATCGCCGAGATTTGCCGTGGAGAGCAAAGGCGGGTGTGGCGGCCAATCCTTATCATGTCTGGCTATCAGAGATCATGCTCCAGCAAACGACCGTTCCAACGGTTATTCCGTATTTTCAGAAATTTTTGAAAATATGGCCGGATTTAGAGAGTTTTGCCGCTGCCCGGCATGAAGATGTCTTAAAGGAATGGGCAGGTCTTGGATATTATGCAAGAGCCAGAAATCTTCATAAATGCGCAAAAATAATTTCCAGCGACTGGCAAGGGTTTTTCCCCCAAAGTGAAGAGGATCTTTTAAAATTGCCGGGTATCGGGCCGTATACGGCAGCGGCCATTTCCGCGATTGCCTTTAATAAACACGCCGTTGTTATCGACGGAAATGTAGACAGAATCATTGCGCGTGTTTTCGCGATTGAAACACCGATCCGTTTATCCAAGCCTCTGATCCGTACAAAAGCTTCAGCGATTTATTCAGGCGTGAAGCGCGCCGGTGATTTTGCTCAAAGCCTGATGGATTTGGGCGCAACCATCTGTATTCCTCAAAAACCGAGATGCCATTCCTGCCCAGTCAGTAATTTTTGTACGGCGTTTAAAAAAGGGATCCAGAATCAGGTGCCGGTTAAACCGCAAAAATCTGTCAAGCCGCAAAGGACCGGAAAGGTTTACTGGATAGAGAACGGGCAGGGCGAAATCTTAATTGAACGTCGAGACGAAAAAAGAATGCTGGGCGGTATGAGGGCATTGCCGACAAACGGCTGGGACGGCAAAGATGATAGCGTTCTTCCCAAGGATGTCGTAAATAAGGTAATATATATAGGAGATGTCTATCACAGCTTTACGCATTTTGATTTAAAGCTTGAGATTTGGGAAGGTGTTTCAATGCGGCCAGATAAAGAATTTGCGTGGGTAAATAAATCGGAAATTCTTTCGTGCGGGTTGCCGACTGTATTCAAAAAAGCCGCCAGATTGGTCATCAAGAAATGATCCGGATTTTTCTACTTCTTTTATTATCAATTTTTTTAAGTTCGTATGCGAAGGCGCAATCATCGGCTCCTCAGCTTTTGTATTCGCCCACAACGCCGGAATATCTGGCCAAAAGCTATTGGCTTCTTAATGAGCTGAATATTGATGATAACGAAAATATCGATCAATACTTAATGATTACGGAATGTGATCTGTATGAGCAGTATTTCGCGAACGACATCGAATGGAGCAAAATCCGTGATGCTACACGCGGCTATATCAAACTAAACAAACAGAATTTTCCTCGACGATTTGAGTTTGTACAGCCTATTTATCTTGATAGATACGATACCAATAGTCAGACATTCGTTATAAATCAAAATAGTCAAATCAAGGGTGTACTTCAAATACAGGTGTCAGGTAATTCTTCAATGAATTACAGATGTATCGACACAAGCGCATATAACCCCTTGCTGTTCCCGATTAATGCGGTGCTGAAGCTGTCGCGTCCTCTTTCGTATACATCTGTGCAAACTAAGCCTGAGGCAGCTCAGGAATATCTTAAATACATGGAAGAAAATGACATTACTTCCGATTTTGGGAGACCTGCTTATATTCGATATCGTTTTAAAGTAGAGCAAAGCTTATCCCCGGTTCGAATGAATGGCGGAGTTTTTGCCAACTTCTTTGGTACTTTGGAAAGCGTCAGCATATTTGGCGATCAAAGTCTTTTTATCAAACTTGAAGAAGTAAAACTCTAGTTTTCGGGGAATCTTTCGACTTGCAAGGCTCCGGGGCTTTGCATTGTTGGCATCATCTCAATACGGTTGATGTTCACATGAGGTGGTAAAGTAGCAGCCCATACTACGGAATTTGCTACGTCATCCGCAAATAATGGTTTGGTGTTGGCATATACCGCATCGGCTTTTTCAACGTTACCCTTGAAACGTGCCAAGGAAAATTGGGTCTGCACCATGCCGGGTTCTATATTTGTGACGCGAATATTCGTGCCTTGAAGATCGCTGCGCAGCGACAATGAAAACTGTTTTACAAAGGATTTTGAGGCGCAGTAAACATGCCCACCCGGGTATGGATAATTTCCTGCAGTAGAGCCAATGTTTATAATATGCCCGCATTTGCGGTCGACCATAATAGGCAGTATAAGGCGTGTCATACGAATAAGCCCTGATACATTCATTGCCACCATTTCATCCCAGTCATCCAGATCGCTGTCTTGAGCCTTGTCAAGGCCGAGCGCTCCGCCAGCGTTGTTGATTAAAAGTTCAACATTTTTAAAGGGCGACGGCAGTTCTGCAATTGCGGTTTCCATAGCGGACCGATTGGTTATATCGAAGAGAGCCGTATGAACCGGCACGGAGAAATTTTCTCTCAAAGACTCCAGTTTATCGTTGTTTCGTCCATGAAGAATAAGTGGACAACCAAGATCTGCAAATTTTTGAGCGAAAGCTTTGCCAAAGTCCCCGGTTGCGCCCGTTATAAATACAATTTTCGGTTTATAGACCATTATTGCGAAAGAATTACGGATGTTCTGCCATCATTGGCAGGCTGTATCGTAATAGTTCCGTTTGGAGTCGTCCATGAATTTTCAGGCGCGCCAGTTCGGCGCGCCTTAATCTTATCAGCGAAAATACCGTTAAAAACCCCAACAGCCGTTGCTTCTGATGTCTTGCCACGCACTTCACATGTTCTACTGGAATTGCCGACACTGTCGACAACCATAATGGAAAAATTATCTATTCCTTCGTTAACCGCCCATGAAACGGGTTTGCCATTATTTAAGGGGCCAACAACCCAGTTTCCTGTATGCGCTTCGTCACGGATTTTTTCTATATGTGGCATTTTATCAAAGCACTGTTTCTGAAATAGATTATGCAGGTTGATGGCCGTCTGGTAATCCGGCTCCGCCTGGGCAAAAGCATGAACAGAAGTAAGAGAGAGAATAGCGGCTGTCAGCGCTAAAATACGATTTTTCATGATAAAATTCCCTAATTAAAATTACGACAAAACACTAATTTATATTCGCTTATTTTGTTCCTTTGAGCGGATAATTTCAGTCCCTGAAAAGCCTTCGGGATACATTTTGAGTTTTTCGATTGTGACTTTTACGGAATCTATTCTTTCATATTTCAGGCAGAAATCTGCCAAGTGCTCGGCCATTTTCTCAATAAGATGAAAATGACGTTTCGAAATATCACGAATTTCCCTTGCGATGAGGTCGTAAGACATCGTGCTGGAGATATCGTCGCTCGCAATCTTGTAATCGGCAAATGTCGCTTCGACCGAGATGGATAAAGATGTCGGATTTATTTCATCGCCGGGAAAAATCCCGGCGAGGGCATCAATCTTAAAATCGCGGATGAAGATTTTCGTTTGATCCATTATTGCAGCGACGATCCTGTTGGTCTTGTCACCGTCATTTCATCGCGGATACGTTGGCGCAGACGGTCAATAGGGTAGCTTTGCTTGCCTTCTTTATAATGCCAATAAGTCCACCCATTACAACTTGGTGCGTTTTGTAGGGCGGCGCCGACTTTATGGATCGAGCCGCGATATTTATTCAAGCCTGATGTAGAAATCAGGGAGCCGTCAGCACCGACTTTTGCTTCGAATTTCTGGCTACTATCGGTAATGATAGCGCCGGGTTTGATCATACCACGCTCGACGAGCCAGCCAAATGGAACGCGGGCTTCTTCGCGCTTTTGCGGGCGGTGAAGGACATCATCATCTTCAATCGGCTCGATCGCGTCGATGCGCTTTGTGGCGAGTTTAATGTAATCAGTTTCACGGTCGATGCCGATCCATTCACGGCCCAGTTTTTTAGCGACGGCGCCCGTTGTCCCTGTTCCAAAAAACGGATCGAGGATAGTGTCGCCCGGTTGTGACGAAGCTGTAATTACACGATAGAGAAGGGATTCCGGCTTTTGGGTCGCGTGACCCTTTTCACCGTTTTCATCTTTCAGCCGTTCGCCGCCCGTGCAAAGCGGCAATGTCCAGTCAGAGCGCATCTGCATGTCTTCATTCAGAGATTTCATGGCGTCGTAGTTAAAGCGGTATTTGCTTTTTTCCGATTTTGCCGCCCAGATCATGGTTTCATGCGCATTGGTAAATCTGCGTCCGCGGAAATTCGGCATAGGGTTCGTTTTGCGCCAGATAATATCGTTAAGCACCCAATAGCCTAATTCCTGTAAAATCGCGCCGACGCGAAAAATATTGTGATAGGACCCAATGACCCAGATGGAACCGTCATCCGTTAAAAGATCACGCGCAGCAGATAGCCAATCACGGGTAAATTTATCATAGTCTTTGAACGAGCTGAATTGATCCCAGTGGTCGTCGCACGCGTCAACTTTCGTGTTATTCGGACGATGCAAATCGCCTTTGAGTTGGAGATTATAAGGCGGGTCGGCAAAAATCATGTCGACAGAGGCTTTAGGAAGGGAGCGCATGATTTCAACGCAGTCGCCCTGATAAATCTTATTCTTATTAAATTCTGTGGATTTCTTTATTTTTTTGCTCGACATTTATTCTTTCCCTTATGAAGAAAGAATCATGATTCAAACTTGATTCGCCGTCAAGCAATTATTTTGAATCTAATATGGGAATCAAAGGCTTGAGTTCGAATTTTAAAGTTAATTAATAGAGTTGGAAGAACATAACACATACAGGTGATCTGCTTGTAACCTGATATCTTCCACCTGTATCGCAATTTGTACCATCGTAATCGG
Organism: Micavibrio sp.; assembly: GCA_030824965.1. Classification (GTDB taxonomy): domain Bacteria; phylum Pseudomonadota; class Alphaproteobacteria; order Micavibrionales; family Micavibrionaceae; genus Micavibrio_B. Next base: position 139,415 of record JAPJQV010000005.1, read on the forward strand.
CCTGAACCGAGCCGAAATTAGGATTACCATCATCCATTTTTGTATCAATTTTTTGAGCTATAAGTGGCTCAATTACCCTTTGCCAGTCGCCATTCACGCGGGTTGGATATTTTTGCATACGAAGGCAAATTCCTCTTCCTGCATCGCGGTCGGAGTCGGCATTAAAAACCGTGAAACCGCCTGTAACAAGATTATTTGATGGGTGAGTTACATCCCAGGCCGGAGCAGTCGGATTGCCGTTAGGTTGAAGATTGTTGATAAGCCCCGCCAAGAGCAAGTGCTTCCAATAATAAGTCGTTTCGGCCTCCGGCAAGGTATTTACTCCGGCTTGATCGAGGGAGTAAATTAATTGATCTTTTAATCCAACCCAAAGGTTGCCATTCCCTCCGCCGCAAAAATTGGCTGCGTTGCAGTCAGGCACTAATGTCGTTGCGCTGACAATATCGCCCGGCAAGCTGCCGTAGCTATCTTGAAATGTCAGAGTCGCCGCAGAGTAACCTTTGACCTGTGCGATGGTCGAGCTGATGCGCGCGTTTTGAATCAATTCCTGACCTTTCAGAATGCCGCCTATTAAAAGGCCGATAATGATCATGACAATTGAAAGTTCGACTAGAGTAAATCCTGAATTTTTCATGCTGCAAGTAGTTCCTTAACTTTAGAAAATTCGCGCCTGTGATGAATACAGGGGCCATGTTGTTTCAGTGCTTTTAAGTGAATTGGTGCGGAATAGCCGACATTCGTATTCCATCCATAATGCGGATGCTCATCATGCAATTTCTTCATGATACGATCGCGTGTAACTTTGGCTAAAACAGACGCTGCAGCAATCGATACGGATAGCATGTCACCTTTTATAACCGGTTGGGTAGGGTAAGGAAATTGACGAGGTTTATAGTTTCCGTCAATCAATACCAAGTCGGGACATATATTGAACTCGGAACACATTTCTTCAGTGGCTCGATGCATTGCCAGGACTGCGGCCTGGAGAATATTAATCTGATCTATTTCCTCAACCGTTGCAGACGCAATACCAAAGCAGGAATTTTCCTGAATCAGGACAAATATATCTTCTCGCTCTTTAGCAGATAATAATTTGCTGTCCCTGACTTTTTTCCAGATTTTATGAGAACGGTTTTCATGTGGTATGAAAACACAAGCCGCTGTTACCGGACCGGCCAAAGGGCCGCGGCCCGCTTCATCGCAGCCGCAGATAATCCCTTCAAACTCGCGCTTAAAGTTCGGATTTTTTTGAGGTCTGCCGATTTGCTTAACCATTCAGTGTCTTGCTGGCGATTTCGAAAGCATGAGGAGATAATCCTTTAGTTTCGACTATAATTTCAAGAATTTTCCGCATTTTCTCCTGACGATCAGGTGTATAACGCTTCCAGTCGCGAATGGCGGTTAGCAATCTCGATGAAACATGCGGATTAATTGAATCGGTATCGATCACTGCTTTCAAAAGCAGATCATAGCCCGATCCGTCGCGCGCATGGAATTTCACGGGATTGTTAATTGAAAAAGCGCTGTAAAGCGAACGGACACGGTTTGGATTTTTAATATTGAAATCCGGATGATGGGCGAGAGATTTAATATCATCCAGAGTTGTTTCGCGAATAGATGTTGCCTGGACGCTGAACCATTTATCGATGACGAGGGCATAATCCTTGAATTTATCATGGAAATGGGAGAGTGCATCAGTGCGTTCAGGATGAGACGTGTCCATCAATGCCGATAATCCGATCATGCGGTCTGTCATATTATTGGCGTCATCATAGACTGATTTTGCAAGACGTGCCGCATGTTCGTCGTAGGTCGCAGAAAGATATTTAAGAGTAATCTTTTTCAATGCTCGCTCGCCCATGGACACTGGATCAGGTTTGTAGTTCTTGCGAGTGTTGACGATATCGAAAACGGCCTGAAGCTTGTCGCGGCAATGCGAAAGAATTTCGCGATTAAGATGCATCAATACATTGTAAGTTTCGTCAGGGTCGATCATTTCGCATTCTTGCCCGATGATTGAAATATCAGGCAGGCTCAACATGCGGGCCAACAAAGCCTTATCCTGTTCCGGATCAAGGCATTGGCCGAGAAGGGTGGACATTGATTGAATAAATGAAGACGTATCTGTCGATTTGCCTTTCAACAAGCTCCGGATCAGTCGCATGGCGATAATCTGGCCGGATTCCCAGCGATTAAAGCCATCCGTGTCATGGACCATCAGGAAACGATAGTCATCATCGCTTAAGTCTGTCGTTAGCTTTATCGGGGCGGAGAAATTACGCAAGATCGACGGAACCGGTTTTGATGGAATATTCTCAAAAGTAAATTCCTGTTTATTTTCTGTTAACTCAAGAACGGTCGATGGAACGATTTCATCGCCGTTCGAAGAAAGCAATCCGACTGTTATCGGAATATGCATAGGTTTTTTTATCGGCTGCCCGACTGTAGGCGGAACGACTTGCTCAAGATTTAATGTATATGTTTGCGCTTTATCATCATAATGACCGCTGGCAATAACCTCAGGTGTTCCGGCTTGTGAATACCAGAGTTTGAAATGAGACAGATCTTTGCCTGATGCTTCCTGCATCGCTTGCACGAAGTCATCACATGTAACAGCCTGGCCATCAAAGCGGTTGAAATAAAGATCGGTTCCTTCGCGAAATTTCTCCGGCCCCATCAGAGTCTTTTGCATGCGGATAACTTCGCCGCCTTTTTCATAGACGGTCAGCGTATAGAAATTATTTATCTCAATGTAATTATCCGGGCGGATAGGGTGGGAAAGCGGACCGGCGTCTTCAGGAAATTGCCGTGCGCGAAGTAATACCACATCGTCAATGCGCTTTACGGCACGTGAATTGACATCGGCGGTGAATTCTTGATCGCGAAAGACAGTCAGGCCTTCTTTTAGGGATAACTGGAACCAGTCGCGGCAGGTAACACGGTTGCCAGACCAGTTGTGGAAATATTCATGCGCGACAACGCCTTCAACGCGTAGAAAATCGTTATCGGTAGCCGTTTCCGCTTCTGCCAGAACCAGTGCGGTATTGAAAATATTCAGCGAAGTATTCTCCATCGCGCCAAAATTAAAGTCGGAAACGGCAACGATATTGAAACGATTAAGCTGGTATTCTCGGCCATAAACTTCCTCGTCCCATTTCATTGAGCGAATGAGCGACTCCATTGCCCAATGACATTGCGGCAAATCGGGCGTACGGGCATAGATATAAAGATCCACTTTACGGCCAGTCATTGTCGTAAATTCATCTTTGATATGATCTAGATTTCCGGCCACAAGGGCGAACAGATAGCAAGGTTTAGGGAAGGGGTCGTTCCAGACGGAGAAATGACGCTCATTGTTAAGCTCGCCTTGTTCGATAAGGTTACCATTCGATAAAAGGACGGGAAGATATTTTGGCGCTTCGATGCGTGTCGTAAAAATGCTCATTACATCAGGTCGGTCCGGAAAATAAGTGATCTTACGAAAACCTTCGGACTCGCATTGGGTGCAGTAGTTACCTTCGGATTTATAGAGGCCTTCGAGAGATGTATTTGTCGCAGGATTAATCTGTGTCGTAATTTCAAGAATAAATTCTTCGCCGGGACAGCGCATCTTTAAGAATTTTTCATCGACATTGTATTCGCTCTCGGCAATAGGCTGTCCACCAATTGAGACTGATTTCAAGATCAGTTCTTCGCCGTTAAGGATAAGATCGTCAGTGCCCTTATGGTTTTTGATATAATGGGCTTTTGACGTGACTTCTGTATGATCGTCAAAAATTCTGAACGTCATTTCGATGTCGCGGACTTTGTAGTCAGGAACTTTGTAATCTTTGAGATAAGTGGTTTTAGGGGCGGAGTCGGTGCGCATCGTATGTTCCTTAATGCAAAGCTAAATCATCGCGGTGAATAAATTCGTCATGGCCAATATATCCAAGAATATCGTATATTTCGGATGATTTCTTGCCCATGATTTTGAGCATCTCATCTGAATCGTATTTTGACAGGCCGATGCCGAGCTCGTTTAGTTGAAGATCGAAAATCTGTACAGCATCACCGGAATCGAATATGCCATCGGCTTGGCGTATACCGGCAGGCAGAAGGCTTTTACCGTTGCGAAGTGCCGTGGCGGCACCGTCATCTATCATGACGCGACCTTTGGTTTTGACGTGAGCCTGTATCCATTTTTTGCGTGCAGAAGCAGGATTTCCTTTTGCCGCAATCACTGTGCAAGTCGTATCGTCGTTTATTAATGGCTGGATTGGATTTTGACCAGTGCCGCAAGCGATTATAACATTCGCCCCTGCATTCACGGCGATCCGTGCTGACTCAATTTTGCTTTTCATTCCGCCTGTTGAAAGGCCAGCTAACGCATCTTTTGCAAGTGCCATCGTATCAGCGGTCAATGTCCCGACAAAAGGAATGTGTTCTGCTCGCGGGTTTATACGTGGATCATCTGTATACAGTCCATCAGTAGTCGAAAGGATAAGTAATGTGTCTGCCGCAATCATCTGTGCAACACGTGCGGCCAGGCGGTCATTGTCGCCAAAACGGATTTCTTCTGTCGCTGTCGTATCATTTTCATTTATAACAGGAAGAATACCTGCGCGTAAAAGCTCATTCATGGCAGCCCGCGCATTAAGATGGGATTTCCGGTTTTCTGTATCGGCTGGACTTAAAAGAATTTGACCGACACCGATATTCCGGGATTTAAAAATATCCTGATAAATCTGGCAAAGTCTTATCTGGCCAATAGAGGCGGCGGCTTGCTTCTTTTCAAGTTCAATTGATTTAGAGGGGGTATGCAAGTCAATGCCCAGGCTGGAGCGGCCAAGGCCTATAGCACCAGAACTTACCAGTGAAACCTCAATTTTTTGAGATTTAAGGAATGCTATATCGTCTGCCAGAGAATTCAGCCAGTTAAGTTTAGGCTGACCATTTGTGCTATCGACTACGAGTGCCGAACCGATCTTAATGATCAGTCGTTTGGAACTCTTCAGTATCTGAGACGCTATTATCGTCATCTTTCTCTTTTTCTTCCCTGATAATTTCGATCAGTTTGAACAGAACGGGACGGACACCGTCACCAGATACGCCCGAGATAAGATAGGGGGTTTGACCCAATTCTTCTTCAAATATCTGAATAATCGCTGCCGATTCTTCCTCCAGTATTGTATCAGATTTATTGAGAGCGATAATCTCGCGTTTTTCATCAAGGCCCGCGCCGTAGGCCTCAAGCTCGGTTCGAATCGTATAATAATCGGCTAGAGGATCTGGCTGGTTTATATCGATCAAATGTAATAATACGCGAGTGCGCTCAACATGACCGAGGAAGCGGTCGCCAAGACCAGCGCCTTCGGATGCGCCTTCGATCAGGCCCGGTATGTCAGCCAAAACAAAATCGTAATTCGCGACTTTTACAACGCCAAGATTTGGATGAAGCGTTGTGAACGGATAATTCGCGATTTTTGGTTTTGCGGCCGAAGAGGCGGCCAAAAAAGTTGATTTACCAGCATTTGGCAGGCCGACGATTCCGGCATCGGCAATCAACTTCAAGCGCAACCATACATCCATTTCCTGGCCTGGCCAGCCAGGGGTGAACTTTTTGGGCGCCTGATTTGTCGCAGTCTTATAATGAGCATTGCCGAATCCGCCATCGCCGCCTTTAAGTATGCGTCGCTTTTCACCAGGCGTCATCATTTCAAAAAGAACTGTTTCCTTATCATCGGCCAGAACCTCGGTGCCCACGGGAACGCGGACTACAATATCTTCTCCATCCGCACCTGTGCGCTCGCGACCTGCACCATGATGGCCTTTTTGGGCTTTAAAATGCTGGGTATAGCGGAAATCAATCAGTGTGTTAAGATCGCCCACGCATTCGAAATAGAGATCACCGCCGCGACCGCCATTCCCGCCATCCGGTCCTCCGTATTCTATGTATTTTTCACGGCGAAACGAAACGCAACCGGCACCGCCGTCTCCGCTTTTAATAAAAATCTTTGCTTCGTCGAGAAACTTCATTGCGATCCCAATAAAAAACCCGGCTCTCGCCGGGCTTTTAGAATTATAAAATTCTTATTCCGCGGCCTGAGCTTGTCCATCATTCGCCGGATCGATGGAGACAACAGGTCTGCCGCCGGCTTGACGGCTGAACAAGACTTTTCCATCAACCAAAGCAAAAATCGTGTGATCTTTGCCAAGTCCGACATTTTTACCAGGTTTGAATTTTGTACCGCGTTGGCGAACGATAATGTTGCCAGCTAGAACTTCTTCACCGCCGAAGCGTTTTACGCCGAGGCGCTGTGCGTTTGAGTCGCGACCGTTACGGGAGCTACCACCTGCTTTTTTATGTGCCATCTGAGGAGTCTCCCTTAAGCTGCTTTAATATCAATGATTTTAATTGTCGTATAGGACTGGCGATGGCCATTCTTGCGACGTGAATTCTGACGACGACGCTTTTTAAAGACTAAAATCTTGTCTCCGCGCGTATGTTCGACGATTTCAGCTGTAACAGTAGATCCAGCTGCTGTTGCTTTATCGCCATCGAAATGGAATAAAGACTTGCCTAAATCGATCTTATCGCCTGGCTCACCTGCAAGTTTTTCGACTGTCAAGCGGAGGTCTTTTTGGACTTTATACTGTTTTCCACCAGTTTTAATAATAGCGTACATTGGTCTAAACCTTTGATTCTGTTGTCAAATTGCTTTCGTTTTTAACAGATGAAAGCCTTTTTCTGTTTAGGAAGCGCCCTTATAAACAATTTAACCCTTTCATGTCAAGGTAAACGGCAGATAAGCCCCCTGCAAAAGACTTGTTAAATGCCCGTTTCTCTCGACAAAGACCTATTAATACCAGTAAATCTGCGTAAAAAGCAGTTACCTGCGGTTACTGTTTATGGTGACAGATATGGCGATCTGGCAAAGATTTTGTGGGGAATGGTGGCGGATCAGGAGATTCGCTTCTTAAATCCCGCAACCAGAGACGAATTAATGTCCGAAGCGCAAAACAGTGCGCTTATTTTTATAAATGTCTCGGATTTGTCGGATGCAAATATTTTTCTGGCTCGTCAGTTAAGCAGTATGCCGCATGTCGTTGCGGATGTCATAGCCGTAACTTCCGAACAAGATATAAGGAAAAGGCTTCAGCTAATGTCACAGGAATTCGATGCAATCTATAATCGTGAAATTCTCGACATGCCGGAATTCAAATTTATCTTCAGCCATAAACTTGGCAAAGGTATTCGCCGACTTAAGGCTCGTCTGCAGGAAGACGAATATCAGAAGTTTCAGGGTTTTCTATCGGTAAGTGCCGATGCGTTTATTGTGTTTGATGAAGAGAAGAAAATTTTCTTTGTCAGCGAACATTATCTGAAAGTTTATCCTAAGAGCGCCGAATTCTTTGTTCGGGGAATGCCAGTGCAAAAAGCATTTGAGGCGGTTGCGAGAGAGATGGGGTTAGTTCAGGATGATCCAAGATATGAGACCGTCAAGAGTTTCTGGGTTGGGCAAAAAGGCCAGCACGAATTCGTTATTGATAGCGGCAAGGTTTTACGCATGACTGCCGTACCTTTACCTGGGGGGCAGGGCACAATCATTTCAACAAGCGATATCACAGAGCTAACTCTTCAGAAAGCAGAGCTTGATTATCGCCGGCAGGAGGCAGAAAGGGCTTTAGAGAGCGAGCAGGAAACCAATGCCTTACAAAAACAATTTATCAGCATGGTCAGTCACGAATTCCGCACTCCTTTGACAATCGTCGACGGCAATGCGCAGATACTGGAGCGGCGCGGGGATAAGCTGGCATCAGAAGAAATAAAGCGGCGATTGCATACAATCCGTAGCGCGGTTTCAAGGCTGGTTAACATGATGGAAGCGGTTTTATCTTCCAGTCTTTTAAGAACAGGAAAACTTGAACTTGATTATGAAGTTTTTGATCTTAAAGAATTAATTGAAATGCTTTGCGATGAACAGCGTGGGTTATCGCGCGATCATAGCATTTTTTGCGATGTCCAGCCTTGTTTACAAAGTGTTTTTCTTGATAAAAAAGTCGTAACGCTTGTTCTTTCAAATTTGATTGCTAATGCCGTCAAATATACGCGCGTTGAGCCGAATATAAAAATCACCGGAAAACAGACGGGAAATGAAATCGTGATTTGTATTTCGGATAACGGAGTTGGAATTCCTGAAAATGAAATCATTCATATCTTTGACCGTTTTTATCGCGCTACGACATCCGAAGGTATACAAGGGACGGGAATAGGCCTGTCGCTTGTCAAGGAATTAATACAATTACACGATGGTGCGATTTATGTTGAAAGTAAGATAGGCAAGGGCACAAGTTTTGAAGTAAGATTACCATTCATGCAAGAACGAGGCGATTCCAATGGCTAAAACAATCTTAGTAATCGAAGATGAAAAAGAACTTTGTGAAATCCTAAAAGACGAATTAGGCGCTCAAGGATATCGGGTCGAAATTGCTCTGAACGGACAGGAAGGCTTGGATAAATTGCAGGATGTTGAGCCGGATTTGATTATCTGTGACCGTTCAATGCCGCAAATGACAGGTTATCAATTGCTAGAAAGATTGCGTGGAGCTTATCCCCAGTACAGGAGAATACCATTTATTTTTCTGACTGCGCTTTCTGATCCGCGCGATAAATCGGGAGTCGATCATCTTGAGCCGACAGCTTATCTGGCAAAGCCCATCAATTTTGACAAATTAAGCCAAACGATCAAACAGGCTCTTGGCTAAATAAATGCGTTTTGTTCTTTTTTTGTGTGTTTTGTTTCTTTCAGCTTGCGCTGCGCCTATCAGTCCATTGGTCCGCGATGGACATCAGGCGGATTACATTACAATGGATAAAAGCGATCGATTGATGACATTGTGGGAAAATGGTGCGCCGTTAAAAACTTATGAAATACTTTCCATGGGATGGGATCCGATAGGTCATAAAGTTCAGGAAGGCGATGGTAAAACCCCAGAAGGTCATTACTATATTAACGACAAACATCCGAGTAAGAAGTTTCAAAAGTTTCTAAATATTTCATATCCAAACGAAATTGATAAAATAAATGCGATGAAGCTTGGCGTTTCCCCTGGCGGAAGCGTGGGGATCCACGGTGATAGAGGCGGCTGGCAAGGTTATAAAGACCGCAACAATCCTGCCTGGACCTTGGGATGCGTTTCAGTGAATAATTATAATATTGAAGAGATTTATGCCTTAGTGCCGCTTGGGACGGAGATATTTATTCAGCCATAGCTAAAAGCATAAGCTTGACTTTACAATGGCGCGTTAAAAAATTTGGAGATCGTAAGGATAAAGGGAGGATTTTGCATTACCGCATTGGATAAAGGCATTTTGTTTCCTTATGATATAAAAAAAGACCCTTTGAGAGGGTCTTATTGATTATAATTAATAGTCCATGTCGTCTTCTTCTTCGAACTCAGAAGAAACTTCATCATCTTCCAAGTCAAGTGGACTAGCCTCGCGCAATGAATCATCAAGGCGGCCACTGGAAATATTTTCATTATTTTTATCAATAGGTTGGCGTGGGTTTGGCATGGTAAAAACTCCTTTTTAGGTTCTGAGAAGTTTAAGTTATGAACAGCCAACGCCCGGAAAATGCTTGTGTTCCGAATAAATTAGTACGTTTGCTCAGTTTTTTTTGCGATAGCTTCTTCGAGTTTGCTTTTCAACTCTGCTGGACGAAAAGGTTTAGAGATATAGTCGTCCATACCGGAATTTAGACATTGTTGCCGATCGCTTTCCATGGCATGGGCTGTCATGGCAATTACAGGTGTGAATATTCCTTTTCTTTTCTCTATGCTTCGGATCATGGCGCAGGTTTCAAAGCCATCCATTCCAGGCATTTGAATATCCATTAAAATAGCATCGAAGTTTTGCCGCTCGATTTTTTCGACTGCTTCATTACCATTTTGTGCGACTTCATAATTAAAACCAAATTCTTCAAGCAAGGTTGTTGCGACAAGAATATTGGGATAATGATCTTCGACCAGTAAAATTGTTGCAATTTCCTGAGAAGTTGCGTCTTCAAAAGAGATATTGGCTGCATTATTTTTTTTCTGCAGCAATTCTTCGTTTATCGCGACTTCTATCTGAATGGTGAAAACAGAGCCTTGCTCAGGTTTACTTTCAACTTCAATGTTCCCATTCATTCTTTCGACAAGCGCACGACATATAGCCAGACCAAGGCCGCTTCCGCCGAAATGGCGACTGGTCGACGCATCCGCTTGGGTAAATTTATCAAATATTATTCCCAGCTTCTCCTGCGATATGCCGATTCCCGTGTCGCTAATTTTAAAGTTCAACCGGGTTTTATCTGAAGATTTATCAAGGCTCGAAATTTCAATTGAAATATGACCAGTATGGGTAAATTTAATTGCATTGCCGACAATATTGAGAATTATCTGTTGTATCCGCAATGGATCGCCGATCAGATCTGTTTGAGTGTTCTGAGCGTATGTTACTTTAATAGGAAGATTTTTTTCCTGTGCCTTAATTTTTAAGACACTTAAGCTTTTATCGACGATTTGTGTCAGGTTAAACGGAATCTCTTCAAAGTTGACCATACCTTCTTCAATACGGGAGAAATCCAGCATATCGTTTATTAGATTGAGAAGATTGTCCGCACTGTCTTTGAGTGTTTGCAATAATTCTTTTTGACGAGCTTCAGATAGCTGCGACCCTAAAAGAATATTTGAAATGCCTACAACTGCATTCATTGGTGTTCTAATTTCATGGCTCATATTGGCCAGAAATTCAGATTTAGCCACGTTGGCGGCTTCAGCTTTTAAAAGAGCATTCTGCAATCTTTTTTCGGCTTCTTTCGATGCCGTGATGTCAGTTAGAATACCATCAGAGACGATGGTGCCGTCGGATAACCAACGTGGTGCGGCACGGCAATGAACCCATTTTATTTCACCATTTCTGGATTGCATACGGAATTGACCATCGAAAGTGGTCATTTCACGCATGGATTTGGCATCCAGCTCATACATATAGGGCAGATCTTCTTCTAAGACTAACTGGTAAAGCGATTGGGCGTCAGCCATAATTTCTGCAACAGGGATACCCAATATGCGTTCAATACCTGCGCTTATATACGAAAAGTAAATATTCTTATTGGGATCTTCAACAATTTGATAAATCGCCCCATTAGGAAGATTGTCACCAAGACTTTGGATACGATTGGCGTTCTCGCGGACTTGCTCATCCGGCGTCATAAAGTCATTATAAAGTGGTTTATAGTCTGCCAGCGACTTTTCCGACATTTGGCGATGCGAGTCCCGAATTTGATTAAGGAAAAGCAATCTATCATTTGTTCACTAAAAAGCAAATAATTTGGGATAGAATAGATTATGACCGACTCAATGCCCCCATCGATCCAGACCAAATTTACCGAAATCATGAAATGCCGCTATCCTATCATTGCGGCACCTATGTTTCTCGTCAGCAATGAGGAATTGGTCATCAGGACTTCAGAAGCCGGAGCCGTGGGCGGCACGCCGTCTTTAAACTGGCGGTCGGTTGAGGATTTTGATGCGGCTTTAGTAAAAATATCGAGCCGCACAAGCGAACCGTATGCAGTGAATTTAATCGTCAATAAGACTAGTCTTCGGATGGAGCAGGATCTTGATGTCATCGTCAAACAGAAAGTGCCGCTTGTTATTACCTCACTCGGCAATCCAGGAAAAGTAATCGAGAAAGTTCATAGCTATGGTGGAAAAGTTTTCTGCGATGTCGTTGACTTAAAATATGCGCTAAAAGTTCAGGAGCAGGGAGCTGATGGGGTTGTTGCCGTATCTGCCGGAGCGGGTGGGCATGCAGGCGGGATATCGCCGCTTGTACTTCTTCCTTATTTGAAACAGCATTTAAAAATTCCAGTCGTCGCGGCAGGTGGTATCGTCAATGGCCAGCAAATGCTGGCGGCGCTTATTCTGGGAGCGGATGCCGTTCAGATCGGTACAAGATTTATTGCATCGACCGAAGCAACGGCCAATCAGGAATATAAGGACGCAATTTTAAATTCCCAGCCGGAAGATATTGTCATGACGCGGCGAATTTCAGGAACGCCCGCAGCAGTGATTAATACGCCTTATATTCAAAAGATAGGTCTGGACCTTCATCCAGTTGAAAAATTCCTTCGGTCGCATCCACTGACAATGAAATATGCCAAGCTGATACGTGTTGTTCTCGGATCTAAATCCTTGGAGGCGGCGGCTACGAATACAACGTGGAAAACAGTGTGGAGCGCAGGACAGGGCGTTGGATTGATAGAGGACATCAAGCCTGCGGCGGAGATTGTTCGACAGATCGCTTCAGAATATTGGGAGGCACGTAATGCCCTTTGATCCTTTCAAGTTTTTGCGTGGCCTAGAGGACAGGCATCCAAAAATATCAAAATATCTGACTATAGCGTTTTTGAATAGGCTATCGCCATTTAACAACCATTTGGGTGCCAGGTTGGTCGAATGGACGAATGACAGATGCCTGATTTTAGTCAAGAAACGACGCAATGTGCAAAATCATGTCGGTAGTATTCATGCCGGAGCTTTGTTTACGCTTGGCGAGACTTGCGCAGGGCTAGTGATTATCCGAAATTTTCCTTTCGAAAAATTTCGTCCTTTAATGTCGGATGTCAAAGTCAATTATTCCAAACAGGCGAGAGGGGATATCTGGGGTGAATGTGTTGCCGCGCCCGGCGTATTGGAAGCTGCCCATGTGACGTTTCAGTCGGGTGAAATTCCCACTATAGAAATGACAACGAATATTTCCGGAGACGTGAACGGCGAGAGGCAGATCATTGCTGTGGTCACAACGGTCTGGCAGGTCAAACCTTGGGGACAGGTTAAAACGCAGCAATAGGTGCGTTAAATCTCACTGAAAATTTCAGTTAGTTTCTCAAGAGCAAAATCTATCTGCTCTTTTTCAATGGTAAGCGGCGGTGAGAAACGAATAGTTGTACCATGGGTGTCTTTCGACATAATTCCTTTATCTAAAAGCTTTCTGCACAGGTCTGGAGCGGTAATTTTTTCAGGGTTTGGCTCAAGGCCAACCAGAAGGCCGCGGCCCCGCACTTCTTTAATAGCCAGAGAATTCATGCCTTGCAGTTTACGCATCAGGTAATCGCCCAGCTCTGCGCTGCGTTCAGAAAGTTTTTCTTCTGTGAGAATATTCATTGCTTCAATGGCAACCGCCGAGGCAACCGCATTGCCGCCAAAAGTGGAGCCATGACTACCAGGATCGAAAACATTCATGACTTCCTCGGTACCGACAAAAGCTGAAACAGGATAGATTCCGCCGCCGAGTGCCTTGCCAAGGATAAGACCATCGGGTTTGTCAATCTCATGTTGAAAAGCGAAATTCTTACCCGTGCGGCCCATGCCCGTTTGGACTTCATCAAGAATTAGAAGGATATTGTTCTTTTTACAGATGGTCTGGATTTCCTTAAGGTAGCCAACAGGCGGGACAAGAATACCGCCTTCGCCTTGAATAGGTTCAACGATAAAGGCGCACGTATCAGGCGTAATTACTTTTTTAAAAGAAGCAACATCGCCATGTGGAATAAGATCAAACCCGCCATCAAACGGGCCGAAGCCTCTTCGGTAATCGGCATCGGATGACATGCCGATAATAGTCGTCGTGCGGCCATGAAAATTATTTGCACAAGCAATAATCCGTTGTTTGCCGTCCGCGATTTTTTTGACTTCGAAACCCCAGCGGCGCGCGGCCTTGATAGCAGTTTCAACCGCTTCAGCTCCGGTATTCATTGGCAGCATCCGGTCAAGTCCGGTCAGATTGCACAGTTTCTCCGCAAACTCTCCGAGCAGATCGTGGCGGAACGCGCGGGCCTGAACATCCATCTTGCCGAGCTGATTGGTTATCGCCGCGTGAATGCGAGGATTTAAATGTCCGAAGCTGACCGCGCTGTAGGCCGCCACCATATCAAGATATTTTTTGCCGTCTGTATCCCAGAGCCAGACGCCATCAGCCTTGTTCAATACAAAAGGAAAGGATTTGTAATTGCGGGCCAGATATTTGTCTTCGCGGGCGACGTAGGCGGAAGCATCCATGATTATTTTTTCGCTGTTCTGTTAATCCACTCTTCAAAGCTTAGCAGAAATTTCTCAAAGAATTCCTTAGTTTTCGGATTAATAACGTTGTGCTCTGCGTCATAGTCATCTTTTTTATATTGGAGGTAGACTTCCGGCTGATTCATTAGCGGCATGCCGAGAACGGGAACAACACCGCGAAGTTGCGATTGCGCTGCGGCTGTGCCAATCGCTCCTTCGGTGGCGCCAATAATGGCGGCCGGCTTGTTGTTCCATGAATTCGTGCCGTAAGGACGCGTGCCCCAGTCAATAGCATTTTTGATAATTGGAGAAAAAGAGCGGTTATATTCGGGCGAAACAAAAATCACCGCATCAGAAAATTCGATATCCTTCTTCAGCCGAGGCACGCTTTCCGGAATGTTTTCCCAAAGGTCTTCATTGTACATCGGCAAATCATGAAGTTCGACGATCTTAAAATCCATTTTGTCTTTGGCAAGCTTCGCCAAGGTTTTTGCGAATTTTAAATTAATGGATTCTTTGCGAAGACTTCCAACCAAAACAGCGATACGAAACATTAAATTACCTCACCGTTCAGTTTAAGGGTGATTTCTACATTTCCGTCGATAGCGCGGGAATAAGGGCAAAAGGCGTGAGCGTCATTTATTAATTTAACGGCTTTTTCTTTGTCGAGACTTGGCAGCGAAATATCTAGAGATCCGCTTAAATGAAAACCATCATCTTCTTTGTTTAAATTGATATCGGCTTTGACCTGGATATCACCTATTTCAAGGCCCTGTTGTTTAGCAATAAAAGATGCTGCCCCGCTAAAGCATGCAGAGTAACCACATGCGAATAATTGCTCTGGATTTGTGCCTGGACCATTAGAGCCAGGACTATCTAATCGAAATGACAATTTACCGTCATCGGTCTGGACTTCGCCTGTACGTCCACCAATCGCTATTGCATGAGCTGTATAAATAACCGGCATAATAATCTCCTTAGGCTAATATTTGTTGGTTAACATAGTAGATCAAATCTTTGGGAGTAAAAGGCTTCATTAGCACTTTCTCAACCCGGTGGGCCACGGATTGCACAGCTGTATCCGCTGTTACCGTTCCTGCGCTGCCACCACTTATCGCTATAATGCGCGGGCGGACACCTGCAAGACTTGTATTATGAACGTAATCAATCAAATCGTGGCCATCTTTATCGCCGGGCATGATTAAATCTGTAATAATAAGTTTTATATCGCTATGGGATTTAAGGGCTGCTATAGCCTCGTCGACGTTAAAAGCGCTGATGACATCATAGCCTGCTTCGACAATCGTATTAGACAAAAGCTTGTTAATTGTTCGTGAATCGTCAACCATAAGAATTTTTTTCATTTATAAGCCTTGTTTATAAAGATTTATAACAGGAAAATTTAATAAAAGGAAAAAGCATTTTTACCGGATTGGTGAGTTATAAAAGTTTCGAACTTGACGCAGCTATGCCGATTCAGTCAAAAGATATATTGAAAGTTACAATAAATATGCAAAACGTAAAGCTGAAAATAGTTTTCATTCTACCGAGCCTTTCGGCAGGTGGCGCGGAGCGTGTATTGATAACATTAATGAACGGTTTGAATAGAGATCATTTCAATCCGGTTTTTATAAATGTTATTTCGAAAGGAAGCTTAGGGAATTTAATTGATCCTGCCATAAATCGGTACGAACTAAATAGTAGTGGCGTTTTTCGGTCTATTCCTAAATTGTTTCAAATTCTGAAAAGGCAAAAACCTGATATTGTTGTATCGACAATGGTGCATATGAATTTTTCAGTACTTATTCTAAAGCCGTTTTTTTCACAAACGAAATTTATCGTCCGTGAAGCCATTTTGCCTTCATATATATTGAAAACACATAGAGCAATGTCTCCTTTTTTGCGAATGGCATACCGAATTCTCTATCCATTAGCCCATATTGTTATTAGTCCCTCTCAGGCGATTATCGATGAGTTTAAAAATATTTTGTCTATAGGCAAGCTAAACCATGCATTACTCCATAATCCGGTCGATATTGATGTAATAGAAGACCATATAAATTTTGATAAAATAAATGACTCACAAAACATTCATTTTATCGCATCAGGCAGGCTCCACCATCAGAAAGGTTTCGACAGGCTTATCTCAGCTTTATCGTCATGGCAAAGCAAAAAGAACTGGCGCTTGACCATCCTGGGCGAAGGGCCGGAGAAAAGAGAACTAAAAGCCATGATCGAGCAGAATGGCCTACAGGAACATGTTGACTTACCGGGTCATGTGAACAGCCCATGGTTTTATTATTCCCAAGCCGATGCTTTTCTATTGCCATCCCGTTCAGAAGGGATGCCGAATGTTGCTTTGGAGTCGCTGGCCTGCGGTACGCCCGTTATCGCGGTGAAAGAGGCGGGTGGCATTGGGGAAATCGCGGCCATAGCCCAAAGCGGCGCTGTCCATCTTGCCGGAACGATGGAAGAGTTTATCGATTTGATGCAAAAAGTTGAGAAGAAGGAAACAAGGCTATCTTTGCTTCCTGAATGTTATTACCGGGAAAACGTTCAAAGAGATTTCGAGCGATTGCTTTCGTAATATTCGAGTATTTTCTTCGCCCTTGCTGTCCAGGTATATTTTTCCAGCAGATCACAGCGGGCCGCATTTCCCAAGCGAGATGACAAATCTTTATCATTTCTGAGTAGCATAACCGCATTTTTCCAAGCGGATAAATCTTCTGGTGGACAGAGAAGGCAATTTTTCCGATCTTCCAAAACTTCTTTCAGGACCGGAATATCCGAACATATCATCGGGCGTCCTGCCGACATATATTCAAAAATCTTCAAAGGCGACATCCATGCGGAGGTATCGCCTTTATTACCTGCGACAGAAACTTTCTTCTGATACGGCGCAAGCAGAATGTCTATCGACGCAGTATATTCAGAGACTTTTGCATGCGGAAAATGCCCGTAAAAATGGATATTCGGAAGATGGCTTGCCTTTGCATTCCAAAAATCGACATCTTCCGTCCGTCCGCCAATAACGTGAAAGAAGCAATCAGGTAATTCATTGGCAAGATAAATAATATTTTCAATTCCTCGGCCTTGATAGAGGTGGCCGGTATAGCCGATCTGACAATCATGCTCTGAGCCATGCTTTAGTTCGGCGGGTTGCAGGTCATTATAAGAGTCGGCCCCATCATGCAAGGTCAGGATTTTTTGAGGACTTAAACCAGTAATATCAAGCACATGATTTTTTAAAGAATCCGTAATTACGATCAGGCCCAGAAATTTTTTATGCCGGACGATTTGATTGAACATAGAGCGTGCGATTTTATTAAAGGCCTTCGGGCTTTCGTGAATTTCAAAAAAGGTAGGCTTGCCGGATAACAAAGAAAAATAAGCGCTTGGAATACAGCGGCTAAAGACAAAATCGAATTTCCCGCTCCATGATTTAACGGCGACCAAAAATGAGAAATAAAAACGCGCCAGAAATTTATTATTGGATTTAACGCGGTAAAGTGAAAATATCTGACGAACATTATAATATTTATAAATATCCTGCGCAGGCATGTTTTCCGATGTGCTGGCCGCAAGCGTCACTTCATGGCCATTGACGGCAAAGGCTTGCGCCATTTTCATCACGTGAACACTGTTGGCGGCCTGGGACGGTATTTGGCCGGGCGTGACATAGAGTATTTTCATTTTAATCTTTCACGGGGATCAGTGCCATGCAGCGCCTGTTATCCTGAACGATATCGACACAAATGAGCTTTCCATCGGATGAAAGCCTTGGATGTAAGTCGCATCTTTTCTCTCCGGAAAATGATGGGGGCAGATGGAAATGAGCGATTGATTTGAAGTCGCCGCCTTGGAGATTTTGGCGGAAGAGGTACTGATGTCCTAGCCGGTCAGGGTATGTATCAGAAATGAAAATTTCGGAATCAATAAACGAGGGGTGACCGTCTACGTTCAAGGATTTTCCTCTTACCCTGGTCAACATTCCGCTTTCGCAATTTACCAGATTATAAGAAATGGAATTATTCTTCTTTCCGGTTATTAAAATCTCATTGCTGTTTTTCCAAGCATAATGCGAGGGCTGTATGTCCTGTGCCAATAAGGATAAACCGGAGCCGTCTGTCTGGGCAGTCATTAAGTAGGTTGTTCTTTTCCCATCTTCGAAAGTGATGAAGAAAAAAATAAATCTTTTACCATCAGGTGAGCAGGAGAGATGGTTGATATAAAGTTCTCCTTTAACTTCACTGAGTGGCGGAATTTTTCTTATCGCTTCGTAAGATATCAAAGTATGTATAGCGCCCGTTTCCATGTCGATATAATCGACGGCACTATCCTGGTCTTTATATTGATGTGGCGTGTTGCTGTATCCATAACCGGGACGGAAGCGATGAAGTCTTGAAAAATCAAGCGTCAAAGCATAGCGATTATCCATTGACACGGCATAAACAGGTGCATCATAAACTCTGACGATTTTTTCTTGGCCAAAATCGTAAACGCAAGAAATAAATTTTCTGTCTCTGTAATCGTTATAAATAACCTGGTCGTCATCAAGCCATTGAAGACGACATCCCTGCTGCCAGTTCCAACAATGACTTTTGCCGAAAGATCGGAATGCATGGCCAGATTCAGAAAGATCGAAATATCCGAGCTCAATGGGAGTTTCCCTGTCATGCGGGCTTTCATTGCCTATTGCTGTTCGCATGGCGAGAACGCTTTTATTTTCGCG
The DNA here is from genome assembly GCA_030824965.1 of Micavibrio sp. Classification (GTDB taxonomy): domain Bacteria; phylum Pseudomonadota; class Alphaproteobacteria; order Micavibrionales; family Micavibrionaceae; genus Micavibrio_B. The sequence goes on from JAPJQV010000005.1 coordinate 158,238, forward strand.
ATCGAAAGGGGTTATATCGTAATAACCGAAATAGATCTGCGCCTGATCGTCTTTAAGAAATATTGTGCCCTCAGGGTATCGGGAAGGGATGGCGTGTCCTGCCTGTTTCAAGTTTTGACCGATAAATCTCTTCGCTGCGCCTATCATGATTTTTTCTGAATCCGGAAACAAAACGGAGCAATCTTTTTTATCTTGATATCCGCATTGCCGGGGATGGACTGAAACACAAATTCGATTTCTTCCTTCGTAAAGGTGGAAAATTTGTGGTCGATATAAGCCGAGCCGCCTTTGCCGAGTAAAAAGGATTTAAAACTTTTAAGAACGGTCCGGATTCTAATCCGCATGGATAGAATCATAAATTGCAATGGCGCAAATCTCGACGAGGCGGTCTGAAGTTCGTTTAATTCTTTCAATATGCGTTCAACGCATAAGTGTCCGTCCAGATTTTCTATATAGTTTTTGAGGAGCGGCAGTTTTTCCCGGCGACGCTGATCCATGGCATCTGTATTGTCATCAAGAATATTCTTTAGTTGTATTACTAAATCATTTTCCTGATCGACTTCTATACTGCCCCAATACGGCAGATCGGATTCAAGGACTTCGTCTTTAAACGGCCTGTACGCAATGGCAGGAGTTCCTGCAGCAAAAGCTTCGAGCGCGGTCGTGCAGAAATGATGGACGATGCAATCACTTGCGACAATCCAGGCGTGAACATTTCCTGAATGATCGATGACGATATTGTCGCTTTGCGCCGCACATTCTTCCCACACGGATATTTTCTCCGCAGGATGGGGACGGATGACGAATGTATGATCCGGGAAAGTTTCGGCAAGCACCGGAATGGATTTAATAAAATACTCGAAGTTCTTATCCTGCAGAGCCATATATCGGCGGAAGAATAGCTCGTCTTCCGGCGTCTGGATAATTTTGCTTTTCTTTTGCGCCTCCATATAAGCTTCTGCGCCGCTGAAATGGTTTGAAAAAGCAAAACTAGAAACGATTAAAACGATGCGACCGTGTTTTTCTTTTATAACCTGTACATCAGGCATCAAAAGAGAGCGCATTTCAGGACGGAGAAGATCGAAGCGAAGATTGCCGACCGGCGAAATCTTCGTCGCGTCAGTCGTAAAATTTTTTATAACGTCTGCATGGTATCCGCCCCAGGCGAAAAACGTATCGACATGCTTCAAGGTTTCCCGAGAAAGGCGAATGCGCGCATAAATTTCATCAGAGAAAGTAACGAGACCTTCTTCATCAAGCCCAGTCGTTTTAAAACCTTTGGCTTTTAGTCTGGAATAAACATCTTTAAAATTGACCGGCACCCACATACCGAAAAATATACCGCGCGGAAGCCAGCTGATTATATCCAAAAGCTCCGACTTGCGACCGATGACGACATCATATCCTTGTAAAGCCGCGAATTTTGCAAGCAGCAATTTTGCCTGCAATTCTCTTACCTTCACTTCGACAGGGATATAAAGCCATTTAGACATTCGCATTTCCCATCTGAGATTGAAAGGTTTTATAGTAATCCTCTGCGGCGCGGCCTATACCGAATTGATCTTTATTTTCTGCCAATGCGGTTGTCAGTGAATAATAGGCATTGCGGGCTTTCGAAACTGTCGCAGACAGGTTGGATTCATTCAGGGCGACACCGAGTTTTTCCGCCAATTCTTTGCTCGATCCTTCGCCTGCATTGTATAGCGCGGGCATGCCGGCATGAAGCCCTTCAATCAAGGAATTAGGGCAGGCGTCCCTTATGGCGGGGTGATAAAAATAATGACAGCGCGACATGAGGTCTTTAAGTCCGGAATGATCAAGTACGCCACAAAGATTTATTTTCGCAGGCGATATATCATCCGGCCAAGTGCCGGCATGGAAAACCTGAACGCCGTTTTCAAGGGAGAGAGCAGCGATGAGATCATGCCGTTTTGCCTTGCCTTTGCCGACTGAGCTGGAAAGAACATTTAATTCGGCAATATCTTCCAGCCCGGGCCTTGACTTATTTTGGCCGAAAATACTGGCGGCGCCATTATGAATGATCGTAAACGATTTGGGACGAAATCCGTTTTTTTCGAAAAACGATTTCTGATACGCGCTTTGAAAGATTACCAAATCAGCATGGCGCATAATCGAAAGCACGTTGCGGTCGGAGCGCCATCCTTCCCCCAGATAATATTTAATCGGCCCGGTCGGATATCCATGAGCTTTTAGATTCACTGCGCGAATGATAAGCCTTGCTTTCGGATTGATGGCTTTCATCCTTTTAATGTCTGCCAGTTTATAATGACCTTTATCGCCGCCAGGTCCTTTCGAAATTTGATTCATGAAAATGATATCGGCATCGGAGGCATCGTCGGTAAATTCGATATCAGGCTTTGAAGATAATTCCTCAACGAGGGAGCGCAGAAAGTTGTTGGCGCCGCCCCATGGTTTATCGGTCGTTTTGTAGGTGAGATAAATTTTCATGACCCGGAGATAAACTGTTGAAGCTTTTCCGCCATGAATATTTCAGTTTTATGCATAGACTCATACGTCGCACCGCCGATATGAGGAGTGATGATCAAATTATCATGGCTGCGAGCGTAGTCGATCAAGGGCGAAGATTTAATGTCGCCTTCATATTCTTCTTCTAGAACGTCGAGCGCGGCACCGGCGATTTTATTATTTTCCAAAGCTTCGAGCAGAGCTTTTTGATCGAGAACATCGCCGCGGGAGGTATTGATCAGACAGGAATCGGGTTTCATCTGGTCTATAAAAGCGGAATTGATGATTTGATGATTTTCAGGCGTCGAAGGAATATGGACCGAGACAATATCGCATGATTGAGCAATTTCATCGAGGGTGTATAAATTTTCTACGCCGTCGAGCGATATATCTTTATTTGTATCATAGGCATAAACATTCATACCTAAAACTTTTGTATAAGCGGCAACTTTGCTGCCGAGCCTTCCGAGTCCTATAATACCGAGGCTTTTTCCTTGAAGTTCGTGGCCTTTAAATAAATCGCGGTTCCATTGTCCCTCCATTACGCTCTGATGTGCGGATGGTAGCTTTCGGTATAAAGCTAATATCAGGGCGAGGGTTAGTTCTGCCGTTGCATAAATACTATCCAAGAATTCACGCTCGCCGCGTAATGAAAGGATTTCAATTTTTTTCTGTTGCGTCGTTTCCAGATCGATGTGGTTAAGGCCAGTCGTTGCTGTGACGACTATCTTTAAGGACCTGGCGGCGTCGAGAATTTCTTTGTCGATCTGATGGCCGAGGCGCGTAATCAAAATGTCGAAATCGGCGATTTTCTCCAGAAGTTCTGCGCGGGAGAGAGGGCCATCGGTTACGTCGCCCAATGTTTCCAAAACAGATTGCGCATCCGGCGAATAATGCAAAGGTTCAAGATTTAAAATCCGCACGACTGGCCTGTAGAATTTGTTTTTGCTGGGCTTAAATTTGTGATATTTCTAATTTTATTTCAATAACTTGTCAATAAACGCCCTTATGCTCAATAACAAAAGAATTCTTGGCTTGATCAATGCCCGCGGTGGTTCCAAAGGGGTGCCCGGCAAGAATATCAAGCTGATGAACGGAAAGCCATTGATCGGCTATAGCATTGAATGCGCACGACAAAGCAGGTTTATCGATAAAGTGCTGGTGTCCACCGACGATCCTGAAATCGCCGAAGTTGCAAAATCATTCGGCGCGGATGTTCCATTTTTAAGACCGCAGGAATTGGCGAGCGATACGGCCAAACAGATCGATGCCATGATACATGCGGTAAATTTTCTGGAAGATAACGGCGAGAATTACGATATTATTTGCGTCCTGCAACCGACCTGCCCGATGAGAATTGCGGAAGATATCGATGCGACTCTCGAATTACTCATTTCATCGAATGCAGACAGCGCGATTACCGTGACAGATGTCGGCGGGCGTCATCCGCGTACGTTATATAACAAAGATCAAAGCGGGCGGGTGTTTCCTTATCTTGAAAGCGACGGTGCCGGAGTTCTGCGTCAGAATTTCGAAGAGCTTTACTGGCGCACAGGAGCGGTTTATGCCATGAAACGCGACGTTTTGATGATGCATAAATCTTTATACGGTGAAGATATCAGAGGGCATGTCATGCCAGAAGAAAGATGCTTCAATATAGACGGCCCATTCGACTGGGATGTCTGCGAAGCATATATGAAGTTTAAATCATGAGATATTTCGTGTGGCTGAGCTCTGCAGTCGCCAGATGACCCGCGATCAGTTCGCCCGCATTGCCTTTGCCGTATAAATCCGAAGATGGTTTCTTGCCAGTGCAATGATTTTTGATAGTGTTATAAATTTCTTCTGCATTATAACCGACATCGATCACATTGGGACCGCGTTCGCGGTGAACCTGGCGAGAGCCGATATTTACCGATGGCGTGCCGAGATAGGAAGATTCCCGGATTCCGGCACTTGAATTCCCGATAATGCCGCTTGCCTTATTTAAAAGACGCAAGAAATCCTGCGGCTCCATATTTTTAATAAAATTAATGTGAGATGGATTTTTAGTTTCGCGGAAGATACGTATTTTTTTCGATACATCATCGCTGCCCGCATCGACATTCGGCCAGAACCATATAACAGGCAGTGTGACGCGTTCAATGGCTTTTAATGTCTGCTCGATCTGTTCGCCGCCATTCGGGAATTCAGTCGTTACGGGATGTTGCATAACGATGTAATAACCATTGGACAGATCGGGTTGTGCGCCGACGCCGCGGTATTTTTGATAGAGATCGAAATCAAGTTCAGGTTTTTCCGCCGCTGCTTTGGCAATATCGATGGACGGACAGCCGGTGAAGAAAATCTTTTCAGGATTTTCGCCCATTTTTCTAAGACGTTCCGCAGAAAGTGCCGTCGAGGGAAAATGAAGATCGGCGAGTTTAGTGACCGCATGACGGACTTTCTCATCGATATTGCCGGTAATCTCGCCGCCCTGAACATGGACGAGCGGAATGTTCAAATATGAAGCGGCAATGGCAGGTGACATCAATTCATAACGGTCGCCAATAACGACAACGGCATCTGGTTTGAGCATATCGAAAGCGCTTGCAAACTCGCCAACACCAAAACCAGTGCTCTTAGCGGACGTTACAAGGTTTTCTCCTTCAAAAACCATATGAACGCGGGCATTAACGGGAAAGCCATCTTTCTCGACGATGGGCTCCAAATTGCCAAATCTCGACAACAGAGCGGATGCGCCCAGCGCGACCTGTAATTCCAGCTCATCATGTTTTTTAATTGCCTGAAGAATAGGTTTGATTTTGGCATAGCTGGCCCTCATCGTCAGGACAACACAAATCTTGCGCTTCATTATTCAAAATCCTCTGTTTTTAAAAGGCGGTCTGCAGACACGTCCCTTATCAATTTTTTGCCAATTATCGTTTCTTTAGTAGAGTAAGGAATTCCAGTACCTGGCTTTTTCGGAACTAGCATATCTGCGGTCAAGATCGTTCCTGCTTTCAAATCACCGCTTAAGGCAATGCTTTTGGTAAAAAGATCTCGCATCTGGCTCATGCGATCTGCCATTTGATCTTTATTCACCGGATTACGGTTCATAACATCATAAGCATCGCGGGCACGGCAAAGCATGGATAATTCATCGAAAGTTATCGAGGCGGCAGCATCAGGCCCATAAAGCCTTTTATCGAAAGTCACATGAACTTCTATAAGGCTGGCACCCTTTGCCATAGCCATGAGGGACGGATAAAGTGTGCCGGAATGGTCGGAAAGACCTACCGGGCAGTTATGCGCGACGGCGTATTCATCCAGCACATTGATACCGACATCTTCGAGTTTTGTCGGATAGTTGCTTGTGCATTGGAATAAAGCGAAAGGCGTTTTTTGTTGCTTGAATGCATGGGCAATATTTGCGACTTCCGCGTAAGTGCTCATGCCGGTACTAAATAAAACAGGCTTACCGGTTTTCATGATCGCTTCAATCAAATCATGTGACTTGAATTCTCCGGAACCGATCTTGTAAGCGGGCATATCGAATTTTTTGAGTAGCCTTACGGCATCGACTGAAAATGCGGAGCTGAGAAGGACGATATTCTTTTCTTTCGCATGCTTGAAAAGTCCGGCCCACTGGTCTTCCGAAAATTCCATGCGTTTCCAGTAATCATATCGCGTTGCATCCTGCCCGCTCATCGAGATACGGAAAGATTCATCTTTTGTCGACTCCGCACTCGCGATATGGGTCTGGAATTTGATGGCATCGGCGCCGCTTTCTGCGGCGGCGTCTATGAAAGAATGAGCGAAACCCAAAGAGCCGTCATGTGCCTGAGCGACTTCGGCAATGATAAAAGATTTATCGTCTTTTGAAATAGTCGACGAACCAATCTTAAACATGAGCGTTCTCCAAGTGAATGTTCCTTAAATCACCGGATAGGTTTGCTTTGTTTTGCGAAGTAACGTTTCCGTTTTCAACAATGAAAATCTCGTCACATTTGGAAAGGAGATCCATTTTATGCGAGATGATTAGAATCGTTTTCTTTTGGTCCAATCTATGGATGGATGTCATGACTTCCTCTTCCGTGTGAGGATCGAGGGCGCTCGTCGCTTCATCCAAAACCAGAACCGGCCTGTTTAGATACAGAGCCCGGGCCAAGCCTATACGCTGTCTTTGCCCGCCGGATAAACGAATTCCATTTTCGCCGACAATCGTATCGTAACCTTGCGCAAGTTCGCGCTCGATAAACTGTGACAGGCTCGCCTGAGAAGCTGCATATTTTAAACGTTCAATGTCGATATTTTCAGGCGAAACACCAAAAGCAATATTGGCGGCGATAGTATCATCGCAAAGATAGATATGCTGTGAGACATACGATAAATTCTTTTGCCATTCATGTATATTATCAGGCGTCAAGTCTGCGCCGTCTATCAGAATTTTTCCTGACGTTGCTGGTAGAAGACCGAGTATGAGATCGACCAGGGTTGTTTTGCCTGCGCCGGTCTTACCTATAATCCCGACCATGCTATGCGCTTTAATTTCAAAGCTAGCCTCATTTATTATTTCACGACCGTTTTCATATCTGAAAGATAAATTTTCTGCCTTAATGGAATGAATAAAGGGAAGAGGGTTTATAACAGGAGGAGATGTTTGCTGCATTGTTGCAGCATGAGATAACTCCTCACGGATCGTGTCGAGGATAGGTCCGTTGAAACGCAATTTTGTGAAGCCATAATAAATGCCCTGGAGGCCCGGTAAAAGACGGTAGCCTGCAAAAACATACACGGCAACAATCGGCAGAGCTTGACTTAAACTCTGGGAGCTGTGCATCAAGAGATAAAGAAGTATCAGCAGGACTCCGCCGAAAGCGATGATCTCCATGGCAAAACGTGGAATTTCTCCCATAACATTACTTTTGGCGCTGCTGATCGCGAAATTTTTGGCGGGGGCGGAAAAGTAATTCAAATAAAGTCTTTCATGTCCGCCAAGCTTTATATTCTTTATTCCCTGAATACCTTCATTGACCACTTTGTACTTCCCGGTTTGCGCCAGACTTCTGCGATGGGCTTCCGCTTTTAGCGATTTCTTGAAGATCATGAAAACGGTTATATAGGACCCTCCGAGGATGATAGCAGTTCCAATAGCCAGGCCCGGCTCCATTACCGCCAGAAAAATCAGGATCACAACCGAAACGATAATTTTAGTCACCATATCAAGAAAGGCGAGGATGACATTGCTGGTGACGGCATGAACTTCGGCAAGAATATTTTTTGCCAGATCGGAAGAATTTCTTTTTAAGAAAAAGTCATACGGCTGGCGCAGGCAGACTTCAAAAAGGCGGATAGCCAAGCTTTCCCCCCAGCTTTGGGTCACGATCAAAGTAGTCCATCTGGTGGCGGCTTTAATAACGTTCGAAATGACAAGGATCAAAAAAACCCCAAGGCCGAGCAGGAACATGAAATCCGTTGGATTATCGAAGCCAAAAAAATTATAAACGGATGAGAGCCACTTGTTTTGCTGAATGGTTTCAGGATTGGCCAGAACCGACATAAAAGGGAGAAGGGAAGCGATTCCTGCGACTTCAGTCAGGGAGAGCAGCAAAAATAAAACCATCAGGCCGCCGGCCTGGATTTTTTCCTGCCGGTCGAGTAAATCGAATATCTTGCGGATGGTTTCCATCAGCCTACAGGCTCCAATAGCTTTCTTTCTCGAATTGCTCCGGAGAACAAGCGGATTTCAGGTCTATAAGAATTGTTCGGTCAGACATCATTTTCTTTATACCAGCATCGCCTTCATTGAGGTATTCTTTATGCGGTACGGCCAGTATAACGGCGTCCATTTTATTCAGCGCCGATATATCTGTTTCCAGGGAAAGGCCGTATTCATGGTCTACTTCGTCTTTATCGGCGAGGGGATCGTGAACGACCGGTTCAATGCCAAATTCGCGCAGTTCAGCGATAATATCGGGAACGCGGCTGTTGCGAATATCTGGAACATTTTCTTTAAACGTAATGCCCAAAATGCCGACCTTCGCGCCTTTGACGGTGATGTCGTTTTTGATCATCATGCGGACCAGTTTTTGCGCAACATAAGCGCCCATTCCGTCATTAATGCGGCGGCCTGACAGAATGACTTGGGGGCTGTAACCTATTTGCTCCGCTTTAGCTGTCAAATAGTAGGGATCGACGCCGATGCAGTGCCCGCCAACAAGGCCTGGTGTGAAGGGGATGAAGTTCCATTTCGTTCCCGATGCTGCAAGAACGTCTTTCGTGCGTATGCCAAGCTTGTCGAAAATAATCGCCAATTCGTTCATGAGGGCGATATTCAGATCGCGCTGAATATTTTCGATCACTTTCGCGGACTCCGCGACCTTGATCGATGGGGCCTTATGAACGCCGGCTTTGACGATTGTTTCGTATAAGGCCGTGACCGTTTCCAAAGTCTGGGCATCTTCACCGGAAACGACTTTCGTTATAGTTTCAATCGTATGTTGTTTATCGCCGGGATTGATGCGCTCCGGCGAATAGCCGAGTTTGAAATCTTGCCCTTGGCGCAGGCCGGAGATTTTTTCGAGAATAGGACCGCAGATGTCTTCCGTAACACCTGGATAGACCGTAGACTCATAAATAACGATGGAGCCTTTTTTGAGCGCTTTAGCGACTGTTTCGGAAGCTTTTTGAACCGGTGTCAGATCAGGCTGGCGGTTTTCATCGATTGGAGTCGGTACGCATACGATAAAAATATCTGACCCGGTAATATCTTCGATATTGGCCGTGGCTTTGAAACTGGAAGATTTGAGAACATCGTCTTCTATTTCCCCGGTGCGGTCAAAACCGGAATTCAATTCTTCGATGCGTGTTTTATTGACATCGAAACCGGATATATTTACCCCGGCGCGAGCGAAAGCAACGGCAACAGGCAGGCCGACATATCCAAGTCCGATAACTGCAACTTTAAGAGTTTTGATATCCATTATTGATTTCCCAAGTTGTAATAATCTCTATACCAGCGGACAAAACGCGCCACGCCTGTTTTTAAAGGAGTATAAGGTTTGAAACCCGTAGCGGCGGCCAGATCATCCGTATTGGCATAGGTGCTTTCGACATCGCCGATTTGCATCGGCAGCATTTCTTTGAGGGCCGTTAGCCCGGTTTCTTCTTCCAGAAGTGAAATTAATTCCATTAAATCTTCGGGATGGTTGTTACCGATATTATAGATGCGATGCGGGGCACGGCTAGTGGCCGGATCCGGATCTTTGCTGTTCCAGTTCTTATCGCTTTGCGGAATGACAGGAAGAAGGCGCGAAATACCTTCGACGATATCGTCGATATAAGTGAAGTCACGTCCCATCTGGCCGTGATTATATATCTCGATAGGTTTGTTATCGTATAGCGCTTTAGTGAATTTAAATAAGGCCATGTCAGGGCGTCCCCATGGACCGTATACGGTAAAGAAACGCAAACCTGTGCAGGGAAGGCCATACATTGAAGCGTAGCTATGAGCCATCATTTCATTGGCTTTTTTCGTTGCCGCGTAAAGACTGACCGGGTGATCGGTTACGTTATGTTCGGAAAAAGGAAGTTCTGTGCTGGCACCGTAAACGGAACTGGAAGATGCATATAATAAGTGGCTTACGTTATGATGGCGGCAGCCTTCCAGAATGTTCATGAAGCCTGTCACGTTACTGTCGATATAAGCGTAAGGATTTTCCAGCGAATAACGAACCCCGGCTTGCGCGGCCAAATTGACAACTATTTCCGGTTTCAAATCTTTAAAGATCTTTTCCATACCCGCGCGATCGCCAAGATCGACCTGATGAAATTGAAAATTAGGAGAGGCTTTAACGTTTTCGAGACGGTCTTCTTTAAGTTTTACGTCATAATATGAATTCATATTATCGATCCCGTGAATGCTCCATTCCGGGTTCTCTTTGCATAATTTGATAGCCAAGTGCGAGCCGATAAAACCTGCGCAGCCAGTGATTAAAATTCTGTATTTTTTCATGTTATGAATATTTTATGTACGGGGCTTATCAATAGCGGATCAGATGCGATCTGCAAGGAATTTTTAAAGCTTTTAAAAGCAGATGTAAATTTTCATAATTTATTATTTGTGATTTCTAATATTTTAGATAGAAAAGCCTGGCGGGAAGCGCCTTTATGTGGGCCGGTTTCCCCGTCGCTCAGGATTCTACGCTGCTTTTGTTTCTCTGCAGGGTTTTGAAGAACATTGCTAATAGTTGCGATAAGTTCTTCCGGGGAACGCACGCGATAAACGGCGTCATAATTATAAATCCGCTGAATATGCTCGGCTTTATATTCGCTTAAATCGAAATCATAGAGTTCGGTCATATAACGTCCATATTCGATACAGATATTCGGTTTGTCGAAAATCGAGCTTTCGATCATCCATGTCGACATGATCGATATCGTTAAATCGCAAGCCTTGAACATTTGATGCATAAATATCCGATCATCGTCGGTGACGATATAATCCTTACTTTCAGGATTTTTGACGATGGGCGTCATCAGATGTAGACAAGAATTTTGGAATTTTTCGAATAAAGCTGAAATTTCTCCTGATTTTTTCGCGTCGGTCAGGTACGCAGGGTGGCTACGAAACAGGAATTGGACATTCTCAAACTGACCTTTCGCATTAGCGATCGTCCTCATCAATCGCAGATTCTCGGTGTGTGTTGCCGGTCCGTTTAGGGCGATAAAAATAAGTTTCCTGGAAATATCGAGATTCCATTTTTTAAAAAAATTGATCTTATCGGCTTCATTCAGAGGAGCATGATCGGAAAGATATTTATCCCAAGGCGGTGCGCCGCAGGTATAAATGCGCTCTCTTGGCATATCTAAAAAATATTCGGCTTCATCGGCCATGGCTTCATTCCAGACTATGCAGTGATCGGGATGCAGAGGCGGATATCCTTTTGACGCCGTTCGGTCCCATGACTGAATCAAGGCGAGATCGGAAATATCGAGAGCGCGGGATGCGGCAAAAAAAATGCCGTCTTCGCCGAGGCCTGTCGTGGTTGCGATACATAGCGCGGGATCGGTCTGGCGTAAAAGACTTATAAGCTCAATTTTCGGTGCCAGACGGTAAAACAAAAAAGATAAAAACTGCCGCAACGGTTTTGAATTTTCCGCCATTGCGGCGATGAATACGATAAAGGATTTTCTCAAGTATCGGATAAAGCCTTTTTTTCTAGCAAGATCGAGATGGGCTTTCCTATGCAGTTGACCGGTAAGGTTTTTTCTCGTCCCGTATCGTGCATATGTCATGGCGAAAATATCGCTGATGGCACTAAATATATTATCCTGCCGGGATTTAGGTTTGTAAGGGATGACGCTACATCTATTTCCAGTGGCAGATTCAATGCTCGATATCGCTGACGGGGCCGTGATAATCGTAACATCGAAATGATCGATCAAATCTTCCAAAACTCCGCCGGAAGCCAGCAAGGTAAAGCCAAGATATCTGTTACAAAAAACAGTTATCCGTTTTCGTTCATTTTGCTTACTCAAATCTGAAATCCCATTAGGCATGTTATGCCAAGCTTATAAATGAGGCATTGTTACTTGGAAATATTTAAAATTATGCATATCCAAAGCTTTCTGAATATGGACACCGGGCAAGTCATCCATTAAGATCAGCCAATTTCATAATTCGGCAAGGAACAGTAAAATGGCAGAATTCAGTATAGGCAATCGTTTGGTAGGCGAAAATCACCCGCCTCTGGTTATTGCCGAAATAGGCATCAACCATGAAGGCAGCTTAGAAGCGGCCAAGCAAATGGTCGATGCAGCGAAAAGGGCCGGCGCCGAGGTTATCAAACATCAGACCCACATCATCGAAGATGAGATGAGCGCAGCGGCGAAGAAAGTCATTCCCGGGAATGCAGATGTTTCTATTTACGACATCATGGCGCGATGCGCATTGAATGAAGATGACGAACGCGAGTTGCAGCAATATGTCATGTTTAAAGGAATGGAGTTTATCAGCACGCCTTTTTCCCGTGCGGCCAGCGAGCGCCTTAAATCCATGGATGTTCCGGCTTATAAGATCGGTTCAGGCGAATGCAATAATTTCCCGTTGATCGAACATATCGCGGAGTTTGGTAAACCGGTGATCATGAGCACCGGCATGAATGATCTCAAAACGGTCGCCAAGTCGGTACAAATTCTGCGCGATTATAAAATTCCGTTTGCGCTGCTTCATTGTACGAATATCTATCCGACACCGTATAATCTGGTCCGTCTAAACGGCATGGTCCAATTGAAAGAAACTTTTCCCGATGCAGTTGTGGGATTGTCGGATCACTGCCTGACAAATTATCCATGTCTTGGCGCAGTTGCGCTTGGCGCGTCGGTACTAGAGCGGCATTTTACCGACCGCCTGGATCGCACCGGGCCTGATATAGAAGTTTCAATGGATGAAAATTCCTGCCGGGATTTGATTATCGGCAGCAAGGCGATCTGGGAAGCGCGTGGCGGCGATAAAAATCTTCTTTTGCCGGAAGAGCAGGTAACGCGTGATTTTGCCTATGCCACGGTTGTCAGTATCAAGCCGATAAAAAAAGGCGAAAAATTCTCAAAAGAGAATATATGGGTCAAACGTCCCGGCACTGGCCAGATTAGTGCGGAAGAATATAAATCTCTTCTTGGTATGACGGCCAATCAGGATATAGATCATGACAGTCATGTATCTTGGGCTCAGGTTGAGGAACGCAAAAGTGGCGCCGCATAATATCCTTTTCCTGACCGGCACGCGAGCCGATTTCGGAAAACTTTTACCATTGATTCAGGCGGTCGAAGCGCACCATAATTTCAACTGCCGTATTTTTTGCACGGGCATGCACCAGCTTAAACTTTACGGCAATACGGCGAACGAAGTAATGAAATACAATTTCACATATGTATATCATCACATAAATCAGCGTATCGGCGAACCGATGGAAATGATTTTGGCCAATACGATTAGCGGCTTGTCGCGTTATATTGAGGAACATCCTTGCGACATGATCGTCGTGCATGGCGATCGTGTCGAAGCTTTGGCCGGGGCGATTGTCGGCATGATCAAAAACGTGATCGTATCCCATATCGAGGGTGGCGAGCGTTCAGGCACAGTCGATGAAATGTTGCGCCATGCGGTTTCAAAACTTTCACATTACCATTTCGTCGCCAATGAAGAAGCGGCAAGCCGCGTGCGGCAAATGGGCGAAGCGCCGGAGAAAGTATATGTGATCGGTTCTCCCGACATCGATGTAATGCGTTCGGAAAACCTGCCGTCACTCGACACTGTCAAAAAATATTATGAGATCGATTTTGATAACTATGCGATTGCTATGTTTCATCCCGTAACGACGGAACTGAATCATATGGAAGAGAATGCTGAAAAATTTGTAAAAGCATTATTGCAGGACGATCATAATTATATCGTAATCTATCCAAATAATGATGAAGGCACGAATTATATTTTGGATGCGTATAAACAACTGGAAGGTAATGACAGGTTTAGAATTTATCCATCGATCAAGTTCGAAAGATTTTTGGTTCTTTTGAAATATGCACAATTCTGTATCGGTAATTCCAGCGCCGGTATGAGGGAAGCGCCATTCTATGCAGTGCCAACCGTCAATATTGGCACCCGCCAGCAAAATCGGTTTATTCATTCGTCGATTATCAATTGCGATTATGAGACAAAAGATATTTTGGCGGGTATTGCAGATATCAAAAAAGTTAGCAAAAACGATGTATCGTCTTATTTCGGTAAAGGCGATAGTGCGCAAGGTTTTATGAATGCGATCGCCGCTCCATCTTTCTGGCAGACGAAATCGCAAAAACAATTTTTTGATATGCCGTCAGCACTAAAAGTAATTGCCTGAAATGGAAAAGCAAAAATATCTTCCAATTATTACCGCCAGGGGAGGCTCTAAAGGTTTGCCTGGCAAAAATATACTTTCGCTGAAAAGCAAGCCGCTTATCGCTTATACGATTGAATCCTTTCTAAATTCTGGTCTTCCCGGAGATTGCTATGTTTCGACAGATAACGAAGAAATATCTAAAGTAGCTAATCAATATGGCGCGAAAGTTATCGAACGCCCCTCGGAGTTATCGACGGATACGGCAAGCTCTGCTTCGGCAATTATCCATGCTGTCGAAGAATTGAAGAAAAAAAATTTAGCTTTTACGGATTTCATACTTTTACAACCAACTTCGCCATTGCGTAACGGGCATGATATCGCAAAGTCAGTCAGGCTCTACGAAGAAAAGGGTGGCGTAGGCTCAGTCGTCAGCATGACGCTGGTCGATACCCATCCATATAAATGTTTTAAGAAGGACAATAACGGAAATGCCGTTCCATTATTCGGAGAAGAATATCTGGCCATGCCGCGCCAGAATTTGCCGAATGTGCTACAGCAAAACGGGGCGATTTATATTACTGCTATCGATGATTTCCTGAAAAATGAAGTGTTTTGCGCAAGTCCGGTTACGCCATATATAATGGATGCAGAAAAATCGATCGATATCGATACGAAGCTTGATCTGCAGATCGCTGAAGCTCTGCTTTCCCAATAAGACTAGGCCACTTTCTTAAATTTTAAATCCAGCGTGCGGTCTGTTAGATTTTGAACGAAATGGGCCGACGGCGGTTCCGTCAGGGAAAGAAGATCGGATTTTCTCGCGCCATAAACCAGCCCAACCCGCGATATTCCATTATATGAAACAAGTTTTTTACCAAGAATTTTTTGTAGCACATAAACGGTCGAGACGCGGGTATCGATTACGGCATAAACGGGCGTTTCACTGTTTTCGATATATTTAATCAAATCAAAACAAAAAGAAGGGCCACCCTGATCGGTTTTGTAATCAGGACCGTCGACAAAGACGAAATCATACGGTCCGGCAGGAATATCTTTATATCGGACACCCCGAAACATCGAATAAGCGTCTTCGATTAATTCAGAATGGCGAATTTCGACGAAGGGCTTATATTTTTCCGGCAGCAAATCCATTGCATGACGCCAGTAAAATTCTTCGCTCTCCAAAGAGACAAAAGAAGGCGAATAGGAAGGATCTATGGATTTTAATTCTTCTATAGCTTTACACATAACGACAGTCGATAACCCTGTACCGCATTCGACAATGCCTTTAGGCTTGCGCTTTAATACGCCATTATAAATCTGGTATAAGGTTGCGTATTTCGCACCCGTAGATTTGGTCTTGTTCTGATAATCCAGAATTTCGCGCCAAAGCCCGGATTGCGACTTAAGTTTAGATTTATAATATCGTTCAGATATATGATTGAAAAAGCGTTTCATTGGTTACTCTTCATGGCACAATTGCCTTCTACAATATTTGATATCGGCGCCAAAACAAGTCCCCAGCTGGTGCTTGCCTGAATTTGATCGCCTTCGCATAACATACTTTGAGGCATTAATACATGCGTCAATTCATGCGCCTCCAGTCTGATCTCTTGTAAATTCGTTCTCCAAATCGTGTTTTCCTCCTTGGCTTTGGCTTCGAAAGCCTGGCGGCGACACATAGTGCGACTTCCCCATGCATGCTGCGAAACGGCAAAGTTAGAACCATGCCATCTTCGGGTACGTTATTTTCAAGAAGTGTAATAATTTCGGCGGTATCTTCCTCGCGAGAAAAACTCCATGGTTTTCTTGCAATCAGGACAAGGGCGCAGGCGACCATAAGAAGACTGATGATAACAGGTTTATAAGGCGGTATTTTTTTAACCATTGCGAGCTGGCGTGGAATATCAACATTGATATAACCGCCAGTGATGGCAGGCGCAGTCCGAAGAAAATAACGCAAACAGCCATCGCCGCCACATTACCTTGGTCCAGAATTTCTCTTTACCAGATGAGAGATAGGGAAGCCACATCCACTAGGCCAGGCCAGCGATCAAAATGGCAATGCTCAGTTGCTCCAGAACGCTGCCCTGAAATAAATATAGGTATTGATCAGGGCGGCGTAAAGGTTGGGATTGGGAGTATCGGAAGTATTGAAGGCGGCGAGCAGATAGCCATAGATTCTATCTCTGTCATCGGTTGAACTAAGGGCGACGTATGCTCTTTCAGCAAAAAACAGCGATGATTGTGATAACTGCATAAGGTGTCACGCGCGCCATGGCCGCTTGGGCGATATTTATGGATGGCCATAATTCAGTGAAGATAATCTGTATCGTCCATAAAATCATCGATATGCCGATAATTGAAATGGCAGCAGATGTTAGTTTATATGGATTTGAATCATTTGCTTTTGCTCTCATGGCGACAATCCTGTAGACAAGTCCCGCTTGCATTCCCAGAACAACAAAAAGACCGTCTTGCAAAGGCGTTAAGTTGCTGGTTTTACTAAACACATACGACCACCAGGCGTCATGATTGAATTGCGGGTGAGGAACCTTAAGCACGACAAGAAATATAATAGGGATCAGGAGGATGATTATCGCTCCGCCAAGTTTAGCAAGCTCGGTAAAAGTCTTCTCTTTCAGGATGAAATACTGCCAGAGCGCATGACCGCCTAAATCGTGAGTAGAACGAGAGCATGGCTGGGATGATAAAGGGAAAGCAGTGCGACCAAGGCTACGGCGCCATATTGTCTTCCCCGCAAATGCAGGCCCAGAATGATAAGACCGAAGGCAAGGCTGGCTATTTGCACGAGATGGAAAATCATAAATTGGGTATCGGCAGGGATATCGAGCGACGACATCCATATCGCCGGAAGAAGCGTGAAACCGACCTTGGCCTACTGCGTTACATATTCTTTGCTAATCGAATTATCAGGAAGGTCGAAGTTGTTCAGAATTTGCGAAAAAACTATCGTATCGTTTATATCGAGGCTAACGATCCCGCTGAAACCTTCAGATCCTCTTATGGCGATAGACAGCAAAAAGCAAAACCCATTGTAAGAAATTGCTCTTATTAAAAATTAAATAAATCTTTTCGAGCATAAAAGACATTAGTAAATAATGGCGGAGAGGGTGGGATTCGAACCCACGGAGGGCGTGAACCCTCGCCAGTTTTCAAGACTGGAGCCATCAACCGCTCGACCACCTCTCCAAACCTGAGAAAGTCATTACACAAATTGAGCGGCTATGTCTATACTCGCTCATGTTCTTTTTTCTTTCAAAGATTTTCTGGACGCTTGCCCAGCCATTGGCTTTTTTAGCCTTTCTTTTTCTAAGCGGACTGGCTTTGTATAAAAAGGCGGCAGGCAGGAAAATCCTGATTGTAGCTTCATTTATTTTTGTTATCTGCGGGTTTATGCCTTTAGGGCCCTTAATGATTGGAATTTTGGAAAGCCGTACTAAAATTCCGACTTTGCCAAACCGAATTGACGGAATTATTGTCTTGGGAGGGGCGATTAACGCTGAATCTTCAGAACTTCTTAATCAACCCCAATTAAATGAATGGGCGGAACGTATATTTGAAATGATACGTCTGTCCCGACTTTATCCACAAGCTAAAGTAATTTACGCTGGTGGATCAGGCAGTCTGCGCGACCAAGGGTCACGTGAAGCGGTAATTGTCCAAAATATGCTTAAAGATATTGGTTTTCCAGTTAAAAACTTTATTTTTGAAACTGAATCACGGAATACATTTGAGAATGTAGCGTTCGCAAAAGCCTTAGTTTATCCCCAACCTGGGGAAAACTGGCTGTTGATAACATCGGCATTTCATATACCTCGTAGTGTAGCGGTTTTTAAAAGGCAAGATTGGAAAGTTATAGCCTATCCGTCTGGATTTATTGAAAATGGCAGCATACAGCCTTGGCAATTTACGGATGTTTCTGGGAATTACTGGAAATTGAACATTGCCGCCAAGGAAATCATCGGTATCATCGCCTATAAAATAAGCGGGAAAATATGAGTTACAGAAAAAAACTATTGGTAAGCGTTTTTGGAATCGCTGTTTTAATATCGTCTTCTTCAAGCTATGCCGCAACATTTGATGTTTGGGTTCGGGGATTTAAACAAGAAGCAAAGTCTAAAGGCATAAGTGACGACACTTTACGCAAAGCGTTCAATGGCGTGCAGCCTATCCAAAGAGTGATCGAACTTGATCGAAAGCAGCCTGAAAAGAAAATCGGCTTTGATCAATATCAAAGAAATGTTTTGACGCCCGCGCGTGTGGCTGAAGGACGCCGGCTGTTGCAGGAAAACTGGACGGTCTTGCGCAAGATTGAAGAGCAATATGGAGTTCAGGCTCAATATATCGTCGCACTTTGGGGAATGGAAACCAGCTACGGCAAAAACACTGGCGGTTTCGATATTATATCGTCCCTTGCAACTCTGGCTTGGGAGGGACGCCGGGGCGATTATTTTAAGGGCGAATTGATCAAGGCGTTGAAAATTCTTCAAGAAGGTCATGTCTCACGTGATGAATTCAAAGGATCATGGGCCGGTGCCATGGGCCAGGTTCAATTTATGCCTTCAAGCTGGCAGCGTTTTGCGGTTGATTATAATGGAGACGGTCTTAAGGATATTTGGACAACGCGTCAGGATGCTTTTGCATCTGCCGCAAACTATTTGTCGGGCAGTAACTGGGTATACGGGCAACGATGGGGCAGGCAAGTTAAGCTTCCTCCAAATTTTAACGAAGCTTTGATTGGAAAAAAAATAACTAAATCTTTGTCCGAATGGTCGAGATTGGGCGTACGTGATGTTAACGGAGGCGAATTGCCCAATGATGCCAGTATAAACGCATTTGTTATTGTACCCCAAGGCGCCAATGGCAAAGCTTATTTAGGATATACTAATCTCGCAAATATTATGAAATGGAATAATTCGAGCTATTTTGCATTAAGTGTTGGTCAATTAGCTGATCAAATTGCGGCAGGCCGTAGCTCAAATGCGCCTGCAAATGTAAAGCCGCCAGTCTATCATTTGAATGAATAGGAAACTCACCATGAAAAAAGTGCTGGCGCTGATTTCAATAGCTCTATGCTTGTCGGGCTGTACTGAAATTGAATATGCCTCGCATCTGGCAAAAGGGCCAAAAGGAACTGTATCCGACCGCCAGAAATATCTGGAGAAAGAGGGCAATTTTAAAGTTGGAAAGCCCTATACTGTTCTCGGTCAATCCTATACTCCGCGCGAACAATATGACTATGTTGAAACTGGAATTGCTTCGTGGTACGGCCCAGGTTTCCATGGTAGCAAAACTGCCAGTGGCGAACGATATGACCAGCGTGAAATGACAGCTGCGCACAGAACTTTGCAAATGCCGTCACTTGTCCGCGTTACGAATTTAAGCAACGGAAAATCTGTTATTGTCCGCGTCAATGACCGGGGACCATTTTCGAAGGGCCGCGTCATGGACGTATCGGAGCTGGCTGCCCGAAATCTGGGCATGATTGGCCCAGGGACCGCGAAAGTTAAAATTGAATTATTGCCGGCAGAAAGCAGAGCCATTGCAGCTGCTGCCAGGAATGGGGTCCGAACTAACGGTGTTGAGATTGTGATGAACCGAACGGGCCGACTACCTGATAGCTATAATCAATATATGAGCGGATCATACCAAATTGCCTCAACTGAACCGGTTGCACCCCCGGTTTATGCAGCCACCGCGCAAGGACCGGTCCCGGGGCATATGAGCCAGGGCAAATTTTATCCTGATCCCGTCGTTACACAGCAACAAGTTACAAGCAATAATATTTTTATACAGGCTGGAGCATTTGGCAGCGCGGATAATGCAAACAGGTTGGCAATGCGCTTGAGTTCTTATGC
The DNA here is from genome assembly GCA_030824965.1 of Micavibrio sp. Taxonomy (GTDB): domain Bacteria; phylum Pseudomonadota; class Alphaproteobacteria; order Micavibrionales; family Micavibrionaceae; genus Micavibrio_B. The sequence goes on from JAPJQV010000005.1 coordinate 178,468, forward strand.
CAACGCAAAGGTCGAGCCTGTTGATTATAACGGGCGTACTTTATATAAGGTAAAGCTCGGCCCGCTGGGTAGTGTTCAGAATGCGGATAATGTTTTGAACCGTGTTCTGGCTGGCGGTCAGTCTGATGCCATCATCGTCGTTCAATAAATCTTTGGAAACCTGTAAATGAAAACTAAGCTTTTTTCTCTTTTTTCAGCTCTTATTTTTATATCATCACCGGCATTGGCTTTGGAGCCGCCGACGACATTGGCGACCCAAGCGTTTGCGATGGACTATGAGACAGGCGCGGTTTTGTACGATAAGGACGCAGATATAAAGATGCCCACGTCATCAATGTCAAAAGTTCTTACATCCATGGTAGCTTTCGACGCCGTTAAAAACGGAACGATTTCCATGACACAGGAGTTGCCAGTCAGCGAAAAAGCGTGGCGCATGCAGGGCTCCAAAACCTATGTCGATATCAATAAACCTATTTCAGTTTCTGATCTGATCCATGGGGTTATCATCCAATCCGGCAATGATGCCTGTATCGTATTGGCGGAAGGCATTGCAGGAACGGAAGAGTCTTTTGCTGAGCTGTTAAACAAAAAAGCAGCAGAACTCGGCATGAAAAACAGCCATTTTGTTAATGCGAGTGGCTGGCCGGATCCTGAACATTATTCGACGCCGCGTGATCTGGCGATCATGGCCCGTGCTTTGATCCATGATTATCCGGAAGAATATCCAATCTATTCGCAAAAAGATTTTACCTACAATAATATCAAGCAAGGTAACCGTAACCCGCTTCTTTATTCTTATCCAGGAACGGACGGGGTTAAAACAGGGCATGCTGAGGAAGCAGGTTATGGCGTGATCGGCTCTGCCGTTATGAACGGCCGCCGCGTAATCCTCGTTATCAATGGAACCAAAAGTATGCAGGAACGTGCCGATGAAAGCCGCAAGCTGATGGACTGGACGCTGCGCAATTTCAAAAATGTCGAGATTGCGAAGAAAGGTAAAATTTATGGCGAGGCAGATGTCGTTCTTGGCCTTCAAACCAAAGTACCGTTGACCGTCGCTGAAAACGTCAAAATGACATTGCCTCAAATGGCCGGCGCGGATGTTAAGGTTCAGGCATCCTATTCGACACCGTTGAAGGCACCGGTTAAAACAGGCGAGAAAGTCGGCAAACTTATTATCACGATCCCGAATTTACCGACACAGGAAATTCCGCTTATCACGGCTGCACCTGTCGAAGAAAAAGGCATGTTCGCCCGCACGTTAGAAAAATTACTAATCCGTGTCGTCGGAACACCGAAATATTCATGACAAAAGGGCTCTTTATAACGCTGGAAGGCGGGGAAGGGGCCGGAAAAACGACGCAGGCAAAAAAACTGCGTGAATATTTTGAAGGCAAAGGCTTAGAAGTTGTTCTCACTCGGGAGCCTGGTGGAACACCGGAAGCAGAGAAAATCCGGGATCTGTTGGTTCAGCGTGATAGCGGCAGTTGGACGCCAATGGCCGAAGTCGCTTTGTTTTTTGCCGCCCGGCAAATGCATATAGAGACATTGATTAAGCCTTCTCTACATCATGGCAAAATCGTGATCTGCGACCGCTTTACGGATTCAACGAGGGCTTATCAAGGTTATGGCCATGGCTTCGATCTTGAGAAGATTGAAGCGCTTGATGACATGATTGTGAATAAATTTGAACCGGACATTACCTTTATATTTGATCTGCCTATTAAGGAAGGCTTGGCGCGTTCGATGTCACAAAAACGCCAAGCTGGCGGAGCGGAAGCAACTGAAGATAAATTCGAAAAAATGGATATCGCATTTCATGAAAAAATGCGCCAAGGATTTTTAAAAATTGCCGAGGCCAATCCGAAACGCTGTCATGTTGTAAACGCGAGCCAGACACCAGATCAAATTTTTGAAATCGTAAAAGGTGTTATCGATGCTGTTTGATGATTTTGAAGAAGAATTTGACGATGATGACGAATTCACGCCCGACACGACACAAGAGCTTTTTGAAAATCCTGAACCGAGGGCGCAGCATTTATTAATCGGCCATGCTGATATCGAAAAGAAACTTCTCGATCTTTTCCAAAGCGGACGTAATCCGCATGCGATTATTTTTGCCGGGCCGCAAGGAATTGGGAAAGCGACGATGGCGTTTCGTCTGGCGCGATATCTTTTGAAGTCAGCCGAAGATGAAACGAATAATTCTCTATTAGGTCCCAGCATGTTTGGCGATGAGGCTGATATTGCAAAAGATTTGAACGTCGATGCGAAAGATCAGGTTTTCAGCAAAGTCGCAGCAGGAGGGCATCCCGATCTTTTGACCATCGAGCGGCTTTATGATGACAAAAAAGATCGTCGGAAGACGGAAGTCAGCGTTGATGAGGTCCGCAAAATTGCACCGTTCATGCGCAAAACTCCGGCTATCGACGGCGGCTGGCGTATCGTCATCGTAGATGATGCTGATACGATGAACAGAAATAGTCAGAACTCGATATTAAAAATTCTGGAAGAGCCACCGGAAAAGTCCCTGCTAATACTCGTGACGCACAGGCCCGGCGCTTTGTTGCCGACGATATTTTCTCGCTCGTCCCTGATCAATTTCTATCCGCTTGATGAGAAGCTTTTGATCGATTTTCTATCGCGGGTCAATCCGCGGCTCGATAAAGATGATAAAGAACTGGTCATTAATATGGCTGAGGGCAGTTTGGGTCGCGCCATAGGATATGCCGACGATAAAAATATGGAAGTGATCAAACAGACTTTCGAACTCCTAAAAGACTGGCCAAAGCTTGACTGGGTCAAAATTCAATATTTCTCTGAAACGATGGGTAAGGGCGCAACGCCGGAAGCGCAAGCGGCGTTTCAGGATTATCTTCTTTGGCTTTCCGCATCTTTGTTAAAGGCCAAAGCAACTGGATTGCCTGTTTCGCCCGCATTAAAAGCTTTCTCATGCATGGGCGAAGAGGTTTCCCTTGCCCGATGGCTGCAAATTTGCGACACACTAAAAGAGCATTTCACCCGCATCCACACAGGTAACCTTGATAAAAGATTTGCCGTGATGGGTGCCTTTACGATTTTTGAGAACAATGTCTAAAAGTTTTTACATCACGACGCCGATCTACTACGTCAACGACAAGCCGCATTTGGGGCATACCTATACGACCATTGCCTGCGATATCCTCGCGCGTTTTAAACGTTTGGATGGATATCAGGTAAAATTCCTGACAGGCACGGATGAGCATGGCTTGAAAGTCGCGCAAGCTGCGGAGAAAGCGGGTATCGATGCGCAGAGCTTTACGGATAAAGTATCGCAAAATTTCCGTGATCTCGTTGGTTTAATGAATTATTCCAATGACGATTTTATACGTACGACAGAAGAGCGTCATAAAAAAGCGTGTCAGGCGCTATGGAACAAGCTCGTCGATAAGGGCGAAATTTATCTCGATAAATATGCCGGATGGTATGCCGTTCGCGATGAAGCCTATTACGGCGAAGATGAATTGACCGACGGACCAAATGGAAAGAAAATCGCTCCCTCCGGAGCCGAAGTCGAATGGATGGAAGAGGAAAGCTATTTCTTCCGTCTGTCCGCTTGGGAAGACAAACTGCTGAAATTCTATGAAGAAAACCCGACATTCGTTATGCCGGAAGCCCGTTTCAACGAAGTTAAAAGTTTCGTCCGTGGTGGCTTGAAAGATTTGTCGGTCAGCCGCACGACTTTCAACTGGGGCGTGCCGGTTCCGGGTAATGAAAAACACGTCATGTATGTGTGGATCGACGCATTGACGAATTACCTGACCGCAGCAGGATATCCGGATATTGAAAGTGAAGAATTCAAGACCTTCTGGCCGAATGTCACGCATATGGTCGGCAAGGATATCTTGCGTTTCCATGCCGTCTATTGGCCTGCATTTTTGATGGCGGCTGATTTATTGCCACCACGACGCGTCTTCGCGCATGGCTGGTGGACGATCGAAGGTCAGAAAATGTCTAAATCCGTTGGCAACGTTATTGCGCCTGCCGATCTTGTTGCTCAATACGGTGTCGATCAATCACGTTACTTCCTGATGCGCGAAGTGCCGTTCGGTTCCGATGGCGATTTCTCGCATTCTCAAGCTCTCAATCGCATCAATAACGATCTGGCCAATGGACTTGGTAATCTATCGCAACGAACATTGTCGTTTATCTATAAAAACTGCGAAGCGAAGATTCCGGAGCCTGCAGAATTAAATGAGCATGATAAACGGATGCTACAGTTAGCTCATGAATCCATTATTATTGTACGAAAAGAGCTTGATGATCAAAGATTCCACAAATCACTGGAAGCAATCTGGAATGTCGTAAATGAAGCCAATGCTTACATTGATGTACAGGCGCCTTGGTCATTGCGGAAAACCGATCCTGTGCGCATGGGTAGCGTGCTATATGTTCTTTGCGAAACCATCCGTTGCCTTGGTTTGCTCATCCAGCCTTATATGCCGGACTCATCCTCTAAATTTCTGGACCAGTTGGAAATTCCAAAAGATAAAAGAAGCTTTGAGTTTTTATCTGCCGCGCATGCATTAAAAGCCGGGACGATTATCCCGCAACCGCAAGGTATCTTTCCGCGAATTGAAGTTAGCGAAACGAAATGAATCTAACTTCTCATCTGTGGTTTATTTTGGCCGTTAGCGCATCCGTTTGTTGGGGATTGGGATATATGCTGTCTGAGCGAATATTTAAACTCGGTGTTAGCCCTTATCTTTTTTTAAGCTTGATGGTCGCAGGTCAGGTTATCGCCTATCCGGTCCTATTTTTTTTGACGCAAGGCAACGCGCGGAATCAAATCGAACTTTTAAAGACCTCTCCGGTATTAATACTCGTTTTATTTGCCATGCTCGCTTTCATCTTAGGTAATGCTTTTGTATTTAGTAGCATTCAAATGAAGAATGCTTCTTTGTCGAGCTTGATTGAAATTGCCTATCCTTTTCTCGTTGTGATTTTCACGATAATTTTCTTTAAAGAAAATCATATGAATTTATATACTTGGATGGGCGGGCTGCTGATTTTCTCCGGCGTTACGCTGATCCTTTTGAAAAGTTAAGATTATGTGGGTCGATTCACATTGCCACATCACGCATGAGAAAATAGCGGAGCTCGGCAACCCGGATCAGCTTATTGCGAATGCCGCGCAGGCGGGTGTGGACGCGATGCTGGTGATCAATTGCCGCATCGTCGAAGAGTTGCCGACGATTTTAGCGGCTGTAACGCTGCACCCAAATGTCTGGTGCACAATAGGCACGCATCCGCACGATGCCAGCATGGAAGAGGAAAAGGCTCTCTCAGTTGCCGATATCGTTTCTAAAATTAACGCCAATAAAAAAATTGTTGGTGTTGGAGAAAGCGGCCTGGATTATTATTACGACTTTGCCGACCGCGACGATCAGCATGTGTCTTTCCGCAAGCATATTCAGGTTTGTCTTGAAACTGATTTACCGCTAGTCGTTCACGCCCGCGATGCCGATGCTGATATTATCCGCCTGATCCGCGAAGAAACGGACGGGAAGGGGATGCGCGGCATCATGCACTGTTTTTCGTCGAGCCCTAAAATGGGAATAGAGGCTTTAGAGTTGGGTTTTCATTTATCTTTTTCCGGCATGATTACATTCAAAAAATCCGAAGAGCTTCGTGCTATTGCCAAGGAAGTGCCGCTCGATCGTTTATTGGTCGAAACCGACGCACCATATCTGGCGCCTGAACCTTACCGTGGAAAAACGAACCAGCCCGCCTATGTCATTCATACTGGTGCGCGTTTGGCTGAAATTCATGGCGTTGAGTCGAGCGAGATGGCACGAATTACTAGAGAAAACTTTTACCGATTGTTCGATAGATGCAAGCCGAGCTAATTGTTCTAGGTTGCGGAGACTCCCAAGGCGTTCCAAGAATTGGAAATGTCTGGGGCGATTGCGACCCATTGGAGCCAAAGAATATTCGGACGCGCCCATCGATTTCTGTGCGTACTGAACAAACGACAATCGTTATAGACACAGGTCCGGATTTTCGTAACCAGATCAATCGTGAGAATATAAATAAGATCGACGCGGTTCTATACACACATGCCCATGGTGACCATGTAAACGGCATGGACGATCTCAAAGCACTATATGACCGCACAAAAAAACGTATGCCGATTTATCTGACGCAGACAACGCATGACGATATCAGGATCCGTTTTCCGCATGTATTCAAACAAGTTTCGCCTATATATCCGCCGATTGTCGATCCGAATATATGGGATGACGGTGATTTCGGCAAAACGCAAACGATTGGTGATCTTCCTTTTATTCCCTTCATTCAGGACCATGGCGGGATGGATACGGTCGGCTTTCGTTTCGGAAATATTGCCTATTCAACGGATGTGATTTCCTTAAGCGATAAGGCGCTGAATTGTCTTAAGGGCATCGATACATGGATTGTGGATGGCGCCAATTTGCATGTAGAAAATCCGATCATCCACATGAGTCTTGGTACTATTCAAAAATACAATCAAACCATCAAAGCCAAGCAGATTTATTTAACGCATATGAAAGCTAATGCAGATTATAAAACGCTATTGAATACGTTACCATCGACTATAAAACCTGCCTATGATGGGCTGAAATTGAAAGTCGAATTGATATGAGAGTCGATCTATTCGATTTTGATCTGCCCGAAGACCGCATTGCCTTGCGTCCGGTCGAGCCAAAAGATTCCAGCCGCATGATGGTGATCGATCGCGAAGGTATCCACGACCATAAGACATTAGAGCTGCCGGATTTTTTGCAGGCTAATGACGTGATTGTCTTTAACGATACAAAAGTTATTCCGGCGCAGCTCTACGGCACGTGTAAAGATTTCGATGTCGAATGCAATCTGCATAAGCGCCTCGGGCCTGTTGAATGGATCGCTTTTGCCAAGAAAGTGAAGCGCTTGAAACGCAACGATAAGATCGTTTTCGGATCTTCTCTCAGCGCTATCGTTACGGATGTTTCGAGCGACGATCAGATTGGCCAGATCACTCTTCGTTTTGAAGTCGCGCCAGGTCTTCTAGAGGCACGCCTGATCGAGGTTGGACAGATGCCGTTGCCGCCGTATATAGCCAGCAAGCGTGACATCGATGAGAAAGATCTAACTGATTATCAAACGATATTCGCAAAACGGGAAGGGGCCGTTGCGGCCCCCACGGCCTCCCTTCACTTTACAGAGCGCCTTCTCTCCACTTTGGACGATAAAGGTGTGCATCAGGTGAAGCTGACACTGCATGTCGGTGCCGGAACGTTTTTGCCTGTAAAGGTCGATGATACGTCCCAGCATAAAATGCATGCCGAATGGGGAGAAATTTCCTATGGCGCGGCAAAAATGATTAACGAAGCCAAAGCTTACGGTGGCCGAGTTATTGCCGTTGGTACGACGGCGTTGAGACTTCTTGAGTCCGCCACAGGTCCCGACGGCATTGTCCGCCCATGGTCCGGTGATACGGATATCTTCATAACGCCCGGATATAAATTTAACATTGTCGATATATTGATGACGAATTTCCACCTGCCAAAATCAACACTGTTTATGCTTGTGTCGGCCTTCGCTGGTCTTGATAAAATGAAGGAAGCTTATGAACACGCTATCGGTAGCGGATATCGGTTTTATTCCTATGGCGACAGCAGTCTAATATTTCGCCGATAATGGATTGTCCAGAAACAGCCTGATATGTTATTTACCATAATATACATTATCACATTAACTAGGCATCATATCAAGTTCCTGTCTCCTTTCACGATAAATAGGAGGATTCTTTTCAGGATAAATGAGAGGTTTTCTTTCAGGATATATGAGAGTCCTTAGCCCTTTCTAATGAGACCATTGTTCTCTGATTTTGATTGAGGTTACAAACATGGAATGAGCCGATTATGAAGCAGATAAAAGTTCTGGCAGGAGCTCCTATCCTTTGCCATATTTCAGAGTGATAATCTTTGTTATGTATAATTAAGAATAATATTGTTTATTATCAGTGTGTTATGATGATATTAATCAATGAGATATCAATATCGGACAAGTTGCACAGTTGAGCATATATTCTGTTGTGCCGCCAAATATTACTTCAGATAACCGATTCTTTGTATATGTCCCCATGATAAGGATGCTTGCATTGGAAGATTTTGCACTTTCAAGCAGAGTTTCTTCCAAATCTCCGTCCATAACTTCGGCCCATATTGTTTTTACATCCACATCATGAACCGCAAGAGCATTTGCGATCTCTTCGGGATCTATGGGAAATTCTTTAGCATTTTTAGACATAGCCGTAATAACAGAAACAGAACTCTCACGTATTAAAGGCATAGCAAGCGCAATGGTCTGGGTTACCTGAGGGCTGCCATCCCATGCTATTGCAATTTTGTTGTTCAAAGTGATTGCGTGATCGCCTGGAGGCACGGCCAGAACCGGGCGGCCTGTGTTGAAAAGGCAATGCTGGAGAATTTCAGATGCTTTTCCTATTCTCCTATCCCACATCCGGGTCAGAACAATAAGATCAGCCAGACGCCCTTTGGTTTGCAATATTATTGACGCATCGCCTGATGCAGTCAGGAATGAAGCTGACGCTTTTCCTTGTATGCGAGAGCTACCAATTTCGATTTCGTGGTTAAGGGCTAATTCTTTGAATTTTTTTTCTGCCGCGATCTTTGCCTGCTCTACAGGTTTTTCCAGAGCATCAATAACCATCTCATCATAGAATGGCCCCACATAGCCCGATCCAGAATATTTTGTAATGATATCCACTGGATGCTCCGAAATATGCCAGACATCTATGTGCGCGTGAAATCGCTTAGCCAATTGAAAAGCCACATCGAGCGCACATATTTCTTCTTCATAACCGCTATAGGCCACCATTATTGATTTTATGCTCATGTTTTCATCTCCAATTCAGAAAAAATTATAAATTAGCGTTTTTAATTTTGCATTGATCTAAATCAAGTTCCTAACCAAGCGCATTATATCCATTGTCAACATAGATGGTCTGCCCTGTAATATTCCTGGATTTATCAGAAACCAGAAAGGCTGCCGCCTCACCTATTTGCTCCACTGAAACCAGACTTCTAATCGGCGCTGTCTCTGCGGCTTTTTCCATTAGCGCGTCGAAATGGGCTAGGCCAGACGCTGCGCGGGTTTTTACCGGCCCTGTTGAAAGCGCATTCACGCGGATCTTCTTCTCACCCAACTCTCGCGCCAGATAACGCACGGATGATTCCAGTGCCGATTTAACTGGCCCCATCAGGTTATAATTTTCAATCGCTTTTTCCGCGCCGTAATAACTCATTGTCAGAATGGAGCCTCCATCCGCCATCAACGGCTCTGCCCTCTTCACCAGACGCATCAATGAATGACAAGACACATCCATCGCGATCTTAAACCCTTCGGCAGAGCTATCAATCAACCGGCCTTGCAGATCTTCCTTTGGCGCAAAAGCGATGGAGTGCAAGATAAAATCAAGCTTTCCCCATTTTTGAGAGATAGCAGAGAATACGGAATCCATCTGCGCATCACTGGTTACATCAAGGGGTAGAAACAGAGGCGCATCTACGGATTGCGCCAGTGGCTCGATAAAGCCTTTTGTTTTTTCATTCACCCATGTGATGGCAAGCTCCGCGCCTTGCGCACGAAACGCCTGAATACAGCCCCAGGCAATCGACTGCTCATTCGCAAGCCCAACAACTAAACCCTTCATCTTAAAAATCCTTTCTAAATCGCTCGAATATTTCCAAAGCCATGCTGCGCTCTTCATTGGCAGCGATGACATGATGCTCAAAAGCAGGAAGAAACGATAGATGGCCTAAAATTTTCTGCCGAATATCCGGTGCGTTTTCGCCGATTCCGCCGGTGAATATAAGGCCGTCTATCCCGCCAATCGAAACCGCCATCGCGACGATATGCTGCGCCGTTTTCAAGGAAAAATAATCCAGTGAAAAAGCGGCGCGTTCGGAATGGCTGCCGGACAGCGTTTTGACGTCATTGGTTAACCCTGACAATCCTTTTAAGCCGGAATCTTCATATAGAAGACGCTCCACCTCGCCCACATCAAGCTGCAAATCGCGGATCATATAAATCACAGCGCCCGCATCTATCGCGCCGCATCGTGTGCCCATAGGCAAACCATCAAGCGCCGTCATGCCCATGGTCGTATCAATGCTTTTTCCATCTTTCATGGCACAAAGGCTTGCCCCGTTTCCAAGATGCGCGACAACGATTCGTGCTTTTTCCAGATGCGGAAGATCTTCTTTTATCTTGTGCGCGATCCAGTCATACGAAAGCCCATGAAACCCGTAACGCTTAACCCCTTTGCCACGGATATTTTCCGGCAACGCAAAGGTGGAAAACAACTCTTCATGCCGTGCGTGAAAGGCCGTATCGAAACAGCCATATTGCACAATATGCGGCATCTTGCGTTGAAGGATATCGACGCCTGATAAATTATGCGGCTGATGCAAGGGCGCCAAAGAATTAAGGCTACGCAGATACTCTATGGCCTTATCATCCAGAAGAACAGGATCGGCATAACGATCGCCGCCATGCACAATGCGGTGTGCCACGGCGTTGATTGATTTTATGGCTGATTGATCCAGCCATGAAAGAACGCGGAAAATCGCCGTTTCATGCGTTGTATCGGCGGGAAGCTTTTCCGATAACTCCGCGCCACCTTCCAGCTTTGCCTTAAAAGACGCATCCCCGCCGATCTCCGTAATCTTGCCACCCGCAATCAACGGCAAATCATCCGAAATCCCGAACAAACGAAATTTGACGCTTGAAGAGCCCGTGTTCACAACAAGCAATCTCTTCATGGCCGCTTTTGTCACGATCAACCGCTCACAGATGTTTTTAAAACAACAGGCACATTGCCTTTGACCGCGTTGGAGTAAGGACAAACTTTATGCGCCTGCTCGACGATTTTTTCAGCCTCTTCCAGAGATACGCTGGCGATATTAACATCCAAAGTGACGGCAAGGCCAAAACCACCATCCGCGTTCTTTTCCATCGAAACGGTAGCCGTAACCGTAATGGCATCATCCGTGACCTTGTGCTGCGCGTTGCGCGTTATATGGATGACGGCATTTCCAAAGCAGGCCGCATATCCGGCTGCGAACAATTGCTCAGGATTTGTGTGTGCGCCTGTTCCACCCAATTCCTTTGGCATCGAAAGATCAAGGGAAAGGATACCATCCTCGCTTTGAACTCTTCCCTGACGGCCACCGATTGCGATAACTTTGGTTGTGTATAGTGACATGCATTTTTCCTTTACTTGATATTTCCGTTTTTACGCGCATTCGAAAGCGCCACCGCCACGCAGCAGGACAAAAGCCGTGTGCGCGTGCTATCGGCGCGGCTGGTCAAAATAATCGGAACGCGGGCACCAAGAACAATGCCGGCGGCGTCCGATTTTCCAAGGAAGATAAGCTGCTTCGCCAGCGCGTTTCCGGATTCAATGTTCGGCACGACCAGAATATCTGCATCGCCCGCGACGGAAGAAACAATCCCCTTATCCGCCGCCGCGCTCACATTAATTGCATTGTCAAAGGCAAGAGGACCATCCAGATTGCCGCCCTTGATTTGCCCACGATCAGACATTTTGCACAAGGCCGCAGCATCAATCGTTGATGGCATACGGCTTGTTACCGTTTCAACCGCAGACAAAATGGCGACCTTCGGATTTTCATTCTGCCCAAACAAAACATGCCACAGATCAATGGAATTGCGACATATATCGGCCTTTTCTTCCAGCCCTGGCGCAATATTGATAGCGGCATCCGTGATAATCAACGGCTTGTGATAGGTTGGAATGCTCATGATATAAGCATGCGAAATCCGCCGCTCCGTCCGTAATCCAGAGGCTGAGGACACAACTGCCGCCAGCAATTCATCTGTATGTAGAGATCCCTTCATGATCGCATCGACTTCGCCCTTTGCGGCAAGGATTGCCGCTTGTGCGGCGGCCTCATGGCTGTGCTCTGTATCGACGATAGTGAATGTATCGCTTTGAATGCCGAACTCCGTACACGCCGCCTCAATCCGTTTGCGCGGACCGATCAGAACAGGATCAATCAATCCTTCATTCACGGCCTCCATCACAGCCTCGATCACATTCGCCTGCACCGGATGTACAACCGCCACCTTGATTTTGCCAAGGGTGCGCGAGGCCTTCATCACATCCCTGTAATGATCCTTCGGAAGAACCACAGCCGATGGCACATCGGATTTTTCAACGCGTATCTTTTTCGTCGGCGCCAGAACCGTTGACGTCCCCTCCAGAATTTTTTCACCCACATCGTTCAGACATACGCAATCCAGCGTCACGATGGGTTTATCTTCACGCTTTGATTTTACGGTCAAACGCACCGTAATGTGGTCGCCAATTCTGACAGGCTTTTCAAACCGCATCTCCTGTCCCAGATAAATCGTACCCGGCCCCGGCAACATCGTGCCCAGCACCGTGGAAATAAGACCGCCCGACCACATGCCGTGACCAATGACACCCTGAAAAAGACTATGTTCCGCATAATCCGGATTCATATGCGCAGGGTTTACATCGCCCGACACCGCCGCAAACAAATCAATGTCTTTTTGCGTTAGCGTCCGGACAAGTTCCGCAGACTGCCCGATCCTCAACTCATCGAACGTCACATTTTCAAGCATATCGTTGTTCATGGAATTCCTCATTTGGATTTGACATACGCCCCCGGCGCATCGCCTATCACTTTGTATGTTACGTTACCGGCCTTTTTGGGCGCAGCGATTTTTGTCTTTGAACTCTGATCCCCCAGCCATTGGCCCCATGCAGTCCACCACGAACCATCCTTCATAGCAGCGCTCTCTTCCCATTGATCGGGGGACTGGTACGCTTCTCCCGATTTTTTGTGCGCGATTTTAAAGCTGCGGCGCTCATGCCCGGGCTCACTGACAATGCCTGCATTATGGCCGCCAACGGTTAAGACAAAGGTAACATCCCCGCTCGCCATAAGATGTATTTTGTAAACGGATTTCCATGGCGCAACGTGATCTTTTTCCGTACCAACGGCAAAAATAGGCAGATTTATGTTTTCCGGCGCAACAGTTTTGCCAAGGACCGTATAATGCCCGTTGGAAAACTCATTGTTCAGATAAAGACGCTTCAGATACTCGCTGTGCATTTTATACGGCATGCGCGTGGCGTCCGCATTCCATGCCATGATATCAAACGGTCTGGAACGCTGACCAAAGAGGTAGTCCTTGACCAATCGTGACCAGATCATGTCATAGGATCGCAGCATCTGGAACGCGCCCGCCATCTGTTTGGTGTCAAGATAGCCCTGCGCCCACATCATGTTATCCAGATAAGAAACTTCACTGGGCGTTACGAACACCATCATCTCACCGGCTTCGGTAAAATCACCTTGGGCCGCCAGAAGCGTCAGTGTTTTCAGGCGATCATCACCGTCATGCGCCATTAGCGCCGCCGTAATCATGGCCAGCGTTCCTCCAAGGCAATACCCCGCAAGATGAATGGCCGCGCCATCGCAAATTGATGACACAGCATCAATCGCCGCCAATGCGCCATCCTGAACATAATCATCCATGCCCAGGTTACGATCGTCCGCCGTGGGATTTTTCCACGACACAATAAAGACCGTATGCCCCTGCTCTACCAGCCATTTTATCATTGAATTCTCAGGCGACAGATCAAGAATATAATATTTCATGATCCAGGCCGGCAGGATCAAAACAGGCTCTTTGCTGACATCCTTAGTCACAGGGTCATATTGAATAAGTTCAATCAAATCATTGCGGAAAACAACCTTACCCGGCGCGGTCGCAAGGTTTTCTCCAACCGTGAAATCCTCCATCCCCGCCGCCTGTTGCCCGGACATATTACGCGTAATGTCTTCGAGCGCATTCATGGCGCCATCTCGCAAATTCTCTCCGCAGCGGCTTATCGTCTCAAACAGTAATTCCGGGTTGGTCGCCATGAAATTGGCGGGCGAAATGGAATCCAGCATCTGACGCGCAGCAAAAGATGCAGCCCGTTCGGTTTGCGGGGAAAGCCCCGGTATGTTCTTGGTTGCCAGATCCCAGAATTCCTCGAAAGCATGGAACGTCTCTACATAGTTGTTCCAGGGAAAGTTTGACCAGTCTTCCGCTTTAAACCGCGGATCGGGCTTTATGGCTTCGGGGTTTGCATTGATGGCGTGTTCGGCCATCGTCTTGAAATGATGGAAAGGGAAAGTGGCCAGCGACACCATTCGGCCCGGGCACAAGGCAAGATGCGCCAACCACGAAGCATAAATTTCTACCAGCCCCGCCGGTGATAAGCCATATGTAGAACGCGACAGCTTCGCCTGAAAAAGACGATCCACCTCGTCGGCGATCTGAACAAAAGAGTGAGTGGTTTCTTTTTCCATGGCTACTTCTAACCCCTTATGAAGGACGATTTACATTCAACATGATCTTTATACGCGCCCAAATCACAGGCCAGAACGCCGCAAGCGCAACAAACACGACAAAAAGAAGCATCGCTGCAACAAAACTTATAAAATGAAATTTATTTGCATCTGGCGCAACAAACCAGCTGGCGATTACACCGCCCAGAAACAACATAATTCTCACGACCCATGCCAATTTATATACCCCCGCCCAAAGCTTTGCTTAGATCAATACTAGACTGGAGCTTTTGTTGTTTAGCCTCAATCTTGGCAATTTCAGAATCAAACAGGCTGCGCTCCGCATCCAGAACATCAATATAACCAGAATAACCCGCATCGAAACGCTTGCGCGCAAGCGACGCTGATTCACGTAAAACAGCCACTCGCTTATCCAGAATGGTGGATTTTTCTACCGTTTTCTCACGCGTCACAAGGGCATCCTTGATTTCACGAAATGCAACACGCACCGTTTTTTCATAGCCTATATAGGCCTGCTTTTCCCGTGCCGAAGCCGCATCGACCTGGGCCCTTGCGCGGCCAAAATCCAGAAGAGGAACCGTGGCATTCGCGCCCATGTTCCAGCTCTTTGATCCGCCATCGAACAGAGCATCCCAATCGCCCGTCGCAACACCCAGAAGACCAGACACGGACAAGCGCGGCAAATAAGCCGCTTTTGCAACACCTATATTGGCATTCGCTGCCGTCAACCTATGCTCCGCCGCGATAATATCGGGCCGGGCCGCAATCACATCACCTGCTTCCGCTTGCGGCAGGGATGGAAGATCAGGAAGAATTGTTTTATTAGCCCCTGCAAAGACCTCAGACTCCATGATTTGCTTAGGTGTTTTACCCAGCAGAACAGAAAGGGATGACAATCTAAGTTCCCTTTGCTGCTCCAAAGCAGGAAGGCGCGCCTGAGCGGATGTCAACTCGGCCTCAGCCTGCCGCACTATTAAAGAGTCTACATCACCGCGATCTAAACGTTTTTTTTCCAGATCATAAGCCCCTTTGCGGGTTTTTATGGTTTTCTGCGTGATCGCAATTTGCTCGTTCAGCGCGCCTGTAGCAAAATAATTCGAAGCTGTTTCGGCGGAAACACCTAAGACAACCGCACGCGCACTCGCCTCTTCGGCTAGCAATTGCTCACGGGCCGCCTTATCAGCATTCGCCAGACGCCCCCACAAATCTATTTCATATGAAAGTAAGCCGCCTACCGCAAAGCCATCTGTCGCGCCAGAAGATGGGAGACCATCCAGATTAACATCGCCACGAGACGCCGCACCGCCAGCTGTAACATTCGGCATTCTATTGGCACGCGCACTACCAGCAATGGCCCTAGCCTCTTCCACGCGCGCCGACGCAAGTTGGATATCGCTGTTGTAAGCAAGTGCCTCGGCAATCAGTGCATTCAGCTTCTCATCATTATAAGCATCCCACCATGTGCCGCTCTGCTCCTGGCTATTTTGGCCAGACAATTGCCAGTTTTCGGGAAGCGGAGTACTGGGTTTGCGCATATCAGGTGCCAGTGAGCAGGACGCAAGAATGAAGCAAAGAGTAGCCGCTGAGGCCATAAAAAATCCGGATTTGTGCATCATCACTGAAGATTCCTTTATATTGACAAACTACTCAAATCATTTATGAATTTATATATACATTCATGTATGAACAAATACAAGAGCTCATGTAATACAAGGAAACGTACCCGTGCCTATGACAATGCACAGAAAAAAAGAGCAAGGGCTCGCAACCAGACAAAAAATTCTGGAGGCGGCGGAAGATATTTTTTTTGAAAAAGGGGCTGCCCTTACAACGCTTGAACAAATTGCCGACAGGGCAAACGTGACGCGCGGAGCAATTTACGGGCATTTTAAAAATAAGAGGATGCTTTTAGAACATATAATCGATAGTGCCGTCCTGCCCTTGCTGGATATTTTTCGTGAAACGATATCAAGAGATCCGATACCAAGTTTTGAACAGCTTCAAAAAGCCCACGTTCAAGTTATAACGGATATCATTAACAGCGCTGAACTTAAAAAGCGCCTATCCATTGCATTTGTAAAATGTGAATATACGGAGGAATTCGCCTACCTCATCGAACAATCCATCCACTACCACGATGAAGTAAGGAATATCTATAAAGTGTTTTTTTCAAGAATGGAAAAATCAGGAATCAAGCTGGCAAAAAATCCGGAAATCATGGCTGATGCGTTGATGCTATATGTAACAGGAATGCTAACCGAGTATTTTAAATATCCCGGTCAAACAAATCTTGAGAAAAACATAAATGACTATTTTGACCTGTTTTTCTTCCCTATCTCATGCCCCTCGCCCGAATAACAAGGAATATCATAATGAAAAAGAATTATAAACTTATACTTCTTGCGCTGGCCATTCTATCAATAGCGGCAGGAGGCTATTATTATTCTATAGCAAGAACCAATGATCTGGAAGGCGTCGCCTATGGCAACGGACGTATAGAAGCCCAAAGCATTGATATCGCGACACGTCACGGAGGCCGTGTACTCTCTGTTCCTGTCGAAGAAGGACAGATGGTTGAAGCCGGGGACGTAGTGGCTGAACTTGATTTAAACGATCTGGCGGCTTCTCTTGCGGGGGCAAAGGCCAATGTTCGCGCAACAATTCAGCAAAAAGATGCGGCAGCCTCATCGGTTGCGCAAGCGGAATCAGCTCTCACGCTCGCCAGTAAAGAATTCTCGCGTGCCGACGAGCTGGCTCGAGAAAAAGCTGTATCGGAAAGTCGCCGCGATCAAGCTTTCAATGCCAAACAATCCGCTGAGGCACAACTTGCCGCTGCAAAACAAAACCTTGCAAGCGCAACGGAAGCCATTGATGTCGCGCAATCCGAAGTCTCTCGCATCGAAGACCTGTTGAAAGACCAACATCTGACGGCTTCAAAAGCAGGCCGCGTCCTTTACAAACTGGTAGAACCCGGCGAAGTCATGAGCGCAGGTGGAAAAGCCGTAACGCTGCTCGACCTGACCGATGTATATATGACCATTTTCCTGACCACGGAAACTGTAGGGAAATTGCGTCTGGGTGAAGAAAGCCGCATTGTTCTGGATGCGATGCCTGACCTGGCAATCCCCGCGTATATTTCTTACATTTCCCCCGAAGCACAATTCACACCGCGTCAGGTAGAAACACGCACGGAACGCGAAAAACTGACCTTCCGCGTCAAAGTCAAAATCCCGCCCGAGCTGCTCGCCAAATATATCGACCAAGTCAAAACCGGATTGCCCGGCATGGCCTATATCAAAACCGACAAGAAACAGGATTGGCCCGATCGCCTGAAAGGTGACGCCGCCCTGATGAAAGATGTTAAGAGCAAATAACCCCCATGTTAATTCGCGCAGATCATATAACCCATAGATACGGTAGGGTAGTTGGGCTGGATGATGTTAGCCTGCAAATACCGCAGGGACAGAGCGTTGCCGTTATCGGGCCTGACGGTGTTGGAAAGTCCACACTTCTCGGGTTGTTCTCCGGCGCAAAAAAACTGCAAGGCGGCGATCTTTCCATCTTTGATGGCGACGTCCGCAAAAAATATGTTCTCGGTGAATTGCAACAACGCGCCGCCTATATGCCCCAAGGATTGGGAAAGAACCTGTATCCGGAATTAAGCATCCGCGAAAATCTCGAATTTTTTGGGCGCCTCTACGGCCACGAGAAAAAAGAACGCGACCGCCGCATTGATATGCTGACAGCGGCAACGGGACTTAAGCCGTTCCTCGATCGTCCTGCAGGCAAGCTTTCCGGCGGGATGAAACAAAAACTGGGTCTGTGCTGTTCCCTCATTCATGATCCGGAACTGCTTATTCTAGACGAGCCGACCACCGGTGTTGATCCCTTATCCCGCAAACAATTCTGGACATTGATCGACGATATTCGCGCCGAACAAAAAGGCCTGACCGTCATCGTCGCAACATCCTATATGAAAGAAGCCGATGATTTTGACTTCGTTGTGATGATGAATGACGGAAAGATTATCGCCACAGGCACGCCCGAAGAATTGCGAACGAAAAGCGGCGAAAGCACGCTGGAACGCGCCTTCATCTCCTTCCTGCCCGAAGAAAAGCGCAGCGGTCACGAAATCCCCGAAATCCACCTGCGCGATCTTTCCGAAAAAACCATCGCAATTTCTGCCAAAGATTTAACACGCCGCTTTGGCAGTTTTACGGCGGTCGATCATGTCAGCTTTGAAATCCCAAAAGGCGAAATCTTCGGGTTCCTCGGCTCCAACGGCTGCGGCAAGACAACCACCATGAAAATGCTGACAGGCCTGCTTCCGGTCAGCGAAGGCACATCATCACTCTTTGGAACGACACTTGTTCCCGGAGACATGGAAAACCGCAAACGGATCGGTTACATGTCGCAGAATTTCTCGCTCTATGGCGAACTGACCGTCGATCAAAACATCACGCTGCACGCGCGCCTGTTCAACCTTTCCGGGGAGCACGCCGATAAACGCATCGCTTGGCTGTATGACCGCTTTGATCTTTTAAAATATAAGGATTCACCTTCCGGCGATCTGCCGCTTGGCGTGCGCCAGCGTTTGTCCCTTGCTGTTGCGGTCATTCATGAACCCGAAATTTTGATCCTTGATGAACCGACCTCCGGCGTTGATCCGGTGGCGCGGGATAATTTCTGGGCGCTTCTGATCGAGCTTTCCCGCAAAGATGAAGTCACCATCTTTATCTCCACGCACTTCATGAATGAGGCGGAACGCTGTGACCGCATTTCCTTAATGCACGCAGGAAAAGTTCTGACCACAGGTATTCCTGATGATTTGCGCCGCAAAAAAGGATCGACGACGCTGGACGAAGCCTTCGTGTCCTATCTCGAAGATGCCGTTGCAGAGAAAAACAAAGATGCGGCCGCACAGCCCGAAGAAAAAAAACAATTCACATCCGGAGCACCCGATCACGCCCAAAGAAAAGAACAAGGATTTTTCTCTAAACTTTTTTCAGCAAAACGCATGAACGCCTATATGCGGCGTGAAGTCATGGAAATGATGCGCGATCCTATTCGCCTAAGCATTGCAACTCTGGGCACATCTCTTTTGATGCTGGTCTTTGGCTATGGCATCACGATGGATGTAAACTCCTTGCGCTTTGCGGCACTTGACCTCGACAAGACAGCGGACAGCCGCGCTTATATTCAAGAACTTGAAGGCTCCCCCTATTTCCTGACGCAGCCGCAGATCACAAGCGATGCGGAGCTGACACATCGTATGCAAAGCGGCAGTATTTCGATGGCTTTGCAGATACCTCCCGACTTTGGCAAAGACCTGCATAGCGGACAGCCCACCGAAATTGCCGCATGGGTGGATGGCTCCATGCCGTTCCGCGGCGAAACGATCGGCGGCTATCTGCAAGGCATTCATGCACGTTTCCTTCGGGATCGCGGTGAAATGGCCCAAGCCCCGCTGACCGTTGAGATGCGCTACCTCTACAACCAGTCATTCGAAAGCGTCAACGCGATGGTGCCCGCCGTCATCTCCCTCCTCCTTGTGTTTATTCCGGCTATCCTGTCCGCGCTCGCCGTTGTGCGGGAAAAGGAAATGGGCTCTATCGCCAATATGTATGTCACCCCTGTGACAAGGCTTGAATTTATTCTAGGCAAGCAGATCCCCTATGTTTTGTTCGCCATGATAAGCTTTACCATCATGCTCGTGATGGCCCTGCTGGTGTTTCAGCTTTCGATTAAGGGCAGCCTGATAGGCCTTATTCTGGGTGCTACCTTATATGTTTCAGCAACCACCGGACTTGGCCTGCTTATTTCTTCGTTCACGAAATCGCAAATCGCAGCGCTGTTTGGTGCTGCCATTACCACCATGGTTCCCGCCTCACAATTTTCAGGCTTGTTGCAGCCGGTTAACACCCTTGAAGGGGGCGCGCGCTGGATCGGCACATTTTATCCAACCGGCTATTTCATGAAAATCAGCGTCGGCACCTTCACAAAAGGACTTGATTTTATAGCGCTGCAACCTTTCCTGACATCTCTTGCCATATTCACTCCAGCATTGCTCTTTGTGAACGTCTTTCTTTTGCGCAAACAGGAAACATAATGAATTTTCGCTTCCCCTCCATACCTACCGTTGCGCATCTTTGCCGCAAAGAATGGCAATCGCTGTTTCATGATACGGTTATGATGTTCTTCATCGTGTTTTCGTTCACCTTCCTGCTGTATTCACAGGCGACGGGAACCTCAACAGACCTCAAACGTGCCTCTATCGGTATTATCGACGAAGATCACTCTCCGCTTTCGCTGAGGCTGAAAGATTCACTGATCCCGCCTTATTTCAAAAACGTCGAAGAAGTCACCGAACAGCAGGCAGAAAAAGGGCTTGAATCAGCGAAATACAGCTTCGTTCTGCATTTTCCCTCCCGCATGGAGCCCGATATTCGTGCGGGAAAAAAAGTCACGGCCCAGCTTTTGATTGATGCGACCATCATCGGGCAAGCGCAAATCGGCTCTGGCTATATCAATACAATCATTCAAAAAGAGCTGGCCAGCTATTTCAATGCACAAAACGGTATCCAGCCCACAATCGACCTGATCGTCCGTTATTCCTTTAACCAAGGGCGCGATACAACATGGTTTACGGCTGTGACGTCGATGATCCAGAACATCACGATGCTGGCCATTTTGCTCACCGGCGCGGCGCTGATCCGCGAGCGCGAGCGTGGCACGATCGAACATCTTCTTGTTATGCCCATTACGGCGCTCGAAATCGTTTTATCAAAAGTTATCGCCAATGGCGTTGTGATCCTTGTCGCCACGTTCTTGTGCATCCAGCTTGTCATCCGTCAATGGATCGGTGTTGAGATTAACGGATCAATCACGTTGTTTCTGCTTGCCTCTGGCCTCTATCTCTTTTTTACAACGGGTCTTGGTCTCTTCCTTGGTACAATCTCACGCTCCATGCCGCAGATGGGCCTTTTGTTTATTCTGATCGTCTTGCCGATGAACCTTCTGTCTGGGGGGTACACACCGCTTGAAAGCATGCCTGAAATTTTACAAAAAATTATGAGTGTTGTGCCATCGACCAATTATATCAAACTGGCGCAAGGCATCTTGTTCCGCGAAGCCGGGTTCTCCATCGTATGGCCCCAAATGCTGATGGTGACGGTTGTGGGCCTTATCCTGTTTGTTTTTAGCACAATAAGGTTCCGCAGTTTTCTGGAACGACAAGGTTAACAAAAAAAGAAAAGGAGTTTATTTTGTCACGTATAGCACTTATCACTGGCGCGACCACTGGAATTGGCGCCGCTACAGCAACCGCCCTTAAGAACGCCGGCTATCAAGTCGCTGTAAATTATAACCGTAACGACGAACAGGCTACAGCCTTCACCAAGGAAACGAATATTCCTGCATATAAATGGGATGTTCGCGATGCTCAGTCATGCTTGGATGGGGTTCATAAAATCGAGAACGAATTAGGACCGATTGATATTCTCGTGAATAATGCTGGCATTCTTCGTGATAAAACAATTCATAAAATGTCCATTGAAGACTGGACAGACGTTATTACAACCAATCTTAACTCTTGCTTCAATATGTCACGCGCAGTTGTTTCGCCGATGAAGGAGAGAGGATTTGGCCGAATTATCAGTATAAGTTCGGTCAATGGGCTAGCCGGACAGTTTGGGCAAACAAATTACGCAGCAGCCAAAGCAGGCATTATAGGGTTTACAAAATCTCTTGCACTGGAAACGGCTCGCAGTGGCATCACAGTAAATGTAATTGCTCCGGGCTATGTCCAAACAGCCATGATGGAAAGCATTCCTGAAGATGTCCTGAAAAAGATTATTGATAGGGTTCCAGTTGGGCGGTTGGCACACCCCGAAGAAATCGCCCGCGCCATTCTATTTTTGGCCGACGACCAATCCGCCTTTATCACTGGAGAAACCCTCTCGGTGAATGGCGGACTTTATATGCAGTAAAACTGAGTATTTCTAAACAAAAAACATAAGGAGAATAGCAATGAACAAACGAAACCCCTTTCTAGGCAATTTTGAAAATGCACAGGAAGAATTTAAAAAAATACAAGAACATCAGAGTAGCCTCGTTTCAAACTTTTTAAAAAACGGCATGGCGTTGCAGAAGAAGCAATATGAGTTGATGACAAACCTCGTGCAGAATCAAATAGAATTCGGCAATTCTTTCTTTTCTGAAGCCTTGAGCACTATTAACGACAATGTGCATGCTGCGATAAAAGAGCAAAAAAATAAATAGATTTTTATGCGACGGTTACAAGCCATCACTAATAAACTGCAAATCCTGACAACGGCGCTTAGCGGCGCTGTTGTCATCCTTGTGTCTATGTATTTCGGTATAGCCTTCTGGTATGAACTCCCTGTCTCTAACAGCCTAAAGTTCACCTTCTGTGCCCTATGGTTCGTGTATGTTTTGATAACACTGGTGACCCTGTTCTCTCGCTACAGGAGAATATCCCTCACCGTCTTCACAACAATAAGCATAGCCTTTGTCGCATGGTGGATGAATATAGCGCCATCCAATAATCGCGTGTGGGCGGATGATGTCGCCCACACAGTAACAGGACGCGTTAGCGGCGATCAGATAACCCTGTATAATGTGCGTAATTTCGAATGGCGCGGATTGGATGAATATGACGCAAGATGGGAAACACGCGAATATGACCTATCCACTTTGAACTCCGTGGATCTGTTTCTATCAACATGGGGGAACCTGGACATCGCTCACACGCTGATCAGCTTTGGATTTTCCAATGGCGATTATGTTACGTTCTCCGTCGAAATTAGAAAAGAGCACGACGAGTCTTTTTCTGAAGTGGCAGGCTTCTTCAAGCAATATGAGGTTGCGCTGATTGCCGCCGATGAGGGGGATATTATCCATACGCGCACCAATATTCGTCATGAAGATGTGTCCCGATATCGCGTTAATTTGACGCCGGAACAGCGAAAATCGCTTTTCCTTTCTTACATGCAACGCGGCAATGAACTGGCAGAAACCCCGTCATTCTACAATACGATCACGGCGAATTGTACGACCGTTGTGTTCGATATGATACGGCTGATTGTGCCATCCCTGCCACTGGATTACCGGATACTGGTATCAGGTCGACTGCCTTCTTATATTTACGATATTGGCGGATTTGGTCATGAGTTATCTTTGCGTGAGATAACCAACCAATCATCCATCACTCAACGCGCACAAGCCTCCGCGCGTGAAAACTTTTCACACGAAATCAGAGCCCCGAAAGCGAAATAAAACAAATGCGCCCCATAAACCTGAAACGTCTCCCCCTGCTCATGGGGTCCGCATGCCTGATCATCCTGACGGGCTGTTCCAGTATTGCGAAGGGGATTACCGAAGCTGTTATCGATGGAGGCCCACAACAAGACACCCGCCAATGTGAAATCGAAGGGCCGGAGTTTGATGGTATTCAGCAAAGTCTGAACCAGCAAAGCAGCTCGTCGCCCAAAATCACCAAAGTCCTTATGGTGCATGGGATCAGTAGCCATTTACCCGGATATTCCAGCCGCCTGCAAAAAAAATTGTATGACAAGCTAAACCTTACAATAACAGACTCTGAAGTAAAAAACATAGAATTGGACAGTGCGCAGATTCAATGGAAAGACGGCGATCCTCATACGCTCGGCACATTGCGTATAACGCGGCACACGAACGCCGATCATACACAGGAACTTTTGTTCTACGAGTTGACATGGTCACCGATATCGGAACCTCAGAAGCAACAGTTGGCGGCAGACTCCGCCAACAATGAAGGATTGCCGCGCGCGAGCATCAACGGCACGTTGAAAAGCTTTATGAACGCCACGGTTCCAGACCTTTTGATCTATAATGGCAACGGCTATAACCGGATCACAGCATCCGTCAAGGAATCTGTTTGCTGGATGCTCAGCAACAACTGGGAAAATCTTCCGGATAAAGGGGTCCATGAATGTGAGAAATGGGAAGGTTCAACCTTCTCCAATCTGTCCGCAGACGACCATTTCTTCATAACACACAGCCTGGGAAGCCGGATTACGATTGATACGATACAAAATTTTGGGAATATCACGGCTGACAACAGCAATCCGACTAAGAAAGACATACAAGACAAAATCAGAAAAGATGTCAGCAAGAAAGACTTCACCGTCTTTATGATGGCAAACCAGCTTCCCCTGCTGCAAATGGGACGCGATACACCGGAAGTATCGAACGAAGAAAAAACATACTGCGCCGCGAATGGCACAATGGCCGAAAAGCGTGTCATGCGCAGAATGGGAATTGTTGCCTTCAGCGATCCGAACGATATCCTGTCATACCCCGTGCCTCTGGACTTTACGACAAGCCAAATTGACAGCCGTATCTGCCCCGCCGTCACGAATGTCAGCCTAAATATCGCCGAACAAAAAAATCTGTTCGATGCTGCGTCATTTGCCAATCCGATGACGGCGCATAGCGGTTACATGGAAGATGACCGCGTGATTGACCTTATTGCCAACGGGATGAAGAAAAATCAAATGACACCTCTGGTTGCCCAGAAGTGTCAATGGTTAGAAACGGCAACTATTAAAAGTAAACCAGAGAAAAAGAAGGCTAATTAAGCAAGAGCATTCGCGCGTTGCGTAGCTTTTTCAAGTGCCTCTGCAGCTTTATCAGGCCCCATACCTACGCCTTCTATATAAATAGCCTCAACATCGGTAATACCGATGAACCCAAGCAATATTCTTAAATAGCTTTCAGTGTGTTCCATCGTCTTTGCGGGACCTTCGCTATATACGCCACCACTTCCCAAAACAAGAATAGCACGTTTTCCTTTTGCTAAACCTTCAGGTCCTGCTGCGGAATAAGCAAAAGTTTTACCTTGGCGGGCGACATGGTCAATCCACGCTTTAAGCACGGATGGAATGCTGAAATTATACATTGGCACTTCAATGACTAAAGTATCGCTAGCCATAAGTTCATCAATCAGTTGATTTGACAAAGCGAGACCCGCTTGGTCATTTGATGCCATAGCCCCTAGAAATTCCGGGCTGATATGCGGGACAGGAGATGAAACCAAATCACGCACAATAATCTGGGCACCTGATTTTTGTGATTGTAGACGCTCCGCCGCTACTGCACCGACCTTGCGAGTAACAGAACCCTGTAAATTACTGCTTGATTTGATATGAAGAATGGTTGTCATTTTGCATGCCTTGTTAATATTAGGTTATTTGTAGTAATGTAATATACATTAGTAACCACATAGAATTTCGCAAGGAGGCACATTTATGTCCGCTAGTTACAAGAATGTCCGTGCAAAGAAGGCCCCACAATATACAGAGCAGAGCTGTCAAGCTGTGCGCGAAGTCTTGAGCCTTGTCGGCGATAAATGGAGCATCCTTATTATCGTCATCCTCAAAGACAGCACAAAACGCTTTAGCGAATTACAACACAGCATAGAAGGCATATCACAAAGAATGTTGACACGCACCTTACGTGAACTAGAACGTTATGGACTAGTCCATCGGCAGGTTAAACCCACGCTGCCGCCAAGCGTTTATTATTCGCTGACTTCTTTGGGGGAAACATTGCTTGAACCTGTAATGTCATTGGCGGTCTGGGCCCAAACGAGTTACCCGATCATTCAAAAAGCACAACAAGATTTTGAGGAGAAGTGAAAATAAACGAATTAATAATTTAATACAGTCAAAACTATTTAACCTTCTCTCGAATAGCCGCGTCGATTTCTGCGAGCGATTGAGATCTAGATTTCTGAGATTGCTATTTCTCTTTTTGGGCGCTGTTTTCTGGCTAAACCGGAAATTCCGTTTTCTTGAAAACTCCTTATCCAGCGTCGTAAGGTCCGCGTAGTCAAACCGATGAAATTAAGTCCAGAATGCATACAATGGTCTATTTAGCGGCCATACCTCCCCAAAAAAATTCCTATTTTAACGAACGCGTCGTTCGGTAAAAACACCTTCTTTTACAATATGTTCCTTTATGTCTATACACGTCTTAAAAATACTACGTTTGAAACTATCCTCTGAATTGTTTCGATATCTAAGGGTATTTAAACCTGCAACATCGCTAGGAAGCCTCACTTCATCGTCTGCACACACAAGAAGAATAGAACGGCGACGACCTAAAACACCGAGTGAGATTCCATACTCCAGATGAACATTATCACGGGCAACTTGATGAACTTCGTTGCGCATGGTGAGTGTGTCATCCGCACCAGCAACGGCAATTGTAAAGTCAGCCTCCTCGATAGCATCCATCAAAGAGCTTATCGGGTAATCCGAAACTCCGAAGGTTCCCTGACTCCATAATTGAACGGCAACTTTATCTGAATCTAGATGACGAAAGATCTCTTCCGCCACATTTAATTTTTCAGAGGAGGAAATCACGAAAACGCGCGGAATTTCGTTTGTCCGGCCAATACCGCGGTTGCGTTCGTCAAGATGCTCGGTGACAACCCCGATCATACGTTTTAGGATCGGAGCGTTGTTGCCGGCAATCTCTTCCATATCAGAATGTTTTATATACAATACTAGCGCTTCACCTAATGCTGTCACCGTGGCCGTACGGGCGCGCGCCGGGGCGGTTCCAGTCAACTCACCGACATGCGTGCCGGCTTCACGGACGGCTTGCGCCCTGCCGTTAATGGTAATCTGCAATTCACCAGCCAGAATGAAGAATATATCGTCATCCCAATCCCCCTGCCGGATGATGACATTCCCTGCAGATAATTCTTTTAATTCACCTGCGGCAATAATTTGTTTTGCAATCTCGATATCATTTGCGACGATATCTTGTTGGGCGACAGCTTCTACAAGCCTGGCGTGGTTCTCTTCACCGCTAAAACGCTCTAATAATGCTCCCATTCAAATCTCCTGTAATTTCTATCGTAAGCCGCATATTTTCATTTTGCCACAGCAGACCTCTCCGTCTGTCCGCGCTTGTTCCCAGTAAGCCTTAAGGCGTTCCTGCCTCTTTCGTTCACTGGTTACTAAATCAAGGATAAGAGCGCGCTTATTGCAATCCTTACGCAAAACAGGTCTGTTTTGCCTGTTTTTATACCTGCAGCCAATAGGACACGGCGCGCGGCCATTAATAGGATTCCCCTGTGCATCAAAAAAGTGAAGCTTGGGATCAGTAATCCATGAGGGTTCGCCGATATAGGCTTTGGCGTACTCTTCTGAAACTCCAAGTTCTCTTGCCGCGATGATTGCTTTTTCATGAAAGATGCCAGCATCGCCATGATCTAGTGCATGCGCAGGCGGCCAAATTCCCGTTCTTTCTGCAGTCGACTGGCAAAACATATACTGGCGAAGTTGTTCCCACCATTGTTTGGCGATAACGTCTGAATTTACGTTAAGCTGATGCAAGCCCAGACAGAATGTCATGTCCCGTTGAATATGTCTTTCAGGGCAACGTGCAGGAAATTTAGACCCCGGATTTTTTTCACGTACAACTGGTGATGTAAACCCGGCTATGTGCAGTTCAACACCAGTCTTTTCCCAGACCGTGCCGGGAATTCGTGCGACTCCTTCCAAGCTTGATGGCGATGACATGTCGACGCAAAACCAAGAAGGACAATTATTCTCGAGAAAATTCCAGGTCTTGAGCATTTTTACTTCGCGTGAGCTCTCATTGGTTCCGCAACGGGGGAATGTGCCCGCATGGGTTCTGACTTATCACTCACCACGTAAGGCGACGCCATGACCCCGAGTAGCATCACCGAAGATTGGTAGTCGAGATTGGAAATGATCCGGGATGATGTAAAGATTTGCCGTGCAGCAGCAGGAGCAGCTTCATACGCGTGCTCACCCAAGGCTGTCTCCATCCCGTCGCACCGTCTTTGTTCCTCTTCAGAGGTACAAGTCGTCCGGCTTGAAGCCACCCTAACACTTGCTGCGCCGCGAAGCCCGATACGAGAAATAGGCGTAGGTCCATAATCGATCCCTATCGCCAGACCCAGTTGTTCAATCCCCGGAAGCATTTCCTTGCAAAGGTCAAATGAAGAGCGAATACCTCCAGACGCTATGATAGCTGCCCGAATTGTATCAGGTGCATTTGTCTCGCGCGCGTTGCCTTCGGCAAGAAGTCCATGAATACAATCGCCAATAAAGCGTACCTTGCGGCCCTTAAAGTCTTCGCGGAGCACGGCCGCCATCTCAGCGCGCAAAACATGAAGGTTGGCGACCGCTTGGGCAACATTTCCGGTCTGGATTGCCTGATCGATATAGGCCGTGAATCCATCAATATCGGCAAAAATAGACGCCAGAGGCATGCGTATCGCGTTGCTGGGGGGATGTTCGGCAAATACGATATCTTTTAAAGGCGGCTGTTTGTAATGGAACCGGAAAACAGCCTCTGACAAATTACTAATATCCGCTCTTTCTTGCATCTGGCTGGAAAATTCCGAGTATGCTTTCGCAAGCCGGATGCCAGCGGTAGACTCTTGCCCGCGCGCGATGATCCCTTCATGTAGAAACCCGCGTTCTTCCGTTGAAGCAAGGGCGGTCATTACAAGTTGGGCGTCGCTGTTTCTATGTCGTTGTACTCGCAAGCTTAGATAAATCCCCTCTTCCTCGCCATCTGCGAGTTTTGCGGCATGGTTAGCCGGACTACCGATAAAAAGCGGGTCAGGTTCATCCCGCTTACCGCTATCGATTGCAACGGCGGGTCCGCTATCAATACCAATTCTTACGCCTGTTTCGAATTCAGGGAATTGACCGCTTAAAAGCGTAACCATTTCACGCAAAGCCGCCGCGAATGTAATGGCTTTGCGGATACGTTCACCTTCATTATGCGCGCCTTCAGGTGTCAAAACGACAGCATGCAGGCGGGAACCGTGAAAATCCACGCGTTGCAGATCAAATTCATCGATCAGGGAATCGCAAGCGCTGTAATGTGTATGTAGAAACTCCAATGCCCGTCGGTGGCTGGCTTCGGTTTCGCGCCCGGCATCTTGCAATACGGCGTTGAAGTTGATCAGGTTCGCATAAATATGCGCGCCGTTCGTAGTGATGGCCCGATTGCGCGGAATTCTTAATATACCAAGATTTTCATCGGCGGCATTTTCACTTGCCTTTACGATCCTTTGCTCCGCCATGAAACGAGTGAACTCTTCCACCACAATTTCACCTTGCGGAACGCTTTTTTTGAATTTCTCGATGCGCGCTTGCGCTCGCTCTCTATCCCAAGCCATAATTTACCTTACCTGTTCTTTAATTATTTGTTTTTAATCTGTTTCTATTGAAATCAGCCTGGAGGCGGATTAGAATCGTTCCCATGACTGTCACTGCTGGCAATACGTCCATCCTTGTTATGGATGCGAAACTCTGTCGACTGATTGCGGCTGATCTCGCGACCGCGATCAATGGCTTCTTGTTTCGTTTCAGTATGCAAGCTCGCGCGCTCGGCGCCGCCGCGTTTGACGTCCCATCCCCCGTTCGGGTTTGGCACAACATGATGTGTTTTAGGGCCTTTGGGCATAATGGCATCTCCATGCGTTATAAAAGTACGGTATGTACCTCTACTCCGAACAATCTGACATAGTTGCCATTCGCCAGTCAAGTGTATAAAATACTTCTAGTCCGAACATTATTTTAAAGGAGATGGGCAATTGACTAACGTCCTCGGGGAAAAGATTCGTAAGTTGCGGAAAGAAAAGGGATTTAGTCTAGATAAGCTGGCAGAACTTTCAGGTTCCAGTAAAAGCTATATTTGGGAACTGGAGAATAAAAACCCTCCCCGCCCTTCGGCTGAAAAACTTGCAAAAATTGCCGAGCAGCTTGAGACAACGATTGAGTTTCTGCTGGGCGAAGATGATGGTGTTTCGCAGGAAGATGCGACGGACGCCCGCTTTTATCGTCAGTATCGGAAAATGGATCCCACAACGAAAGCCAAGGTGCGCCAGATGGTCAAGCTTTGGGATGAAGATTAATGACGGCTAATTGGTCTCCGCCACGCTGGGCAAACTCGATCACGACCATGCTCAATGCTGTCTACCAAGGCACGGATGATCGTTTTCCTGTCAATGTTCCGCAATTGGCCAAAGAATATTCAAACCAAAGATTTCCAAACGATCCTATAACCTTGGTCAAAGGCGCTTCTCTTCCCGGTTTTGATGGAGCGCTTTATCGCGCACCCTCAAGTAAAAAAGGTTGGGGCATCATCTATAATGATGCCATTCAGTCACGAGGCCGGATAAACTTTACGCTCGGACACGAATTCGGCCACTATTTGCTCCATCGTACCGCATTTCCCGAAGGGATTGAATGCGGTGAGCAGGATATGGTTCGCTGGGATAGTGAATATGCAAAGATCGAACAGCAGGCAAACGAGTTTGCGGTTGGCTTGCTTATGCCGCTGGATGATTTTCGTAAGCAAATCGATTCCAAAGCCAAACCTAGCCTGAAAGAGATTGGCATATGCGCTGAGCGTTACGACGTTTCTTTAATAGCTGCGACGCTTCGCTGGCTTCAATATACCGAGCGCCGATCCGTGCTTGTTGTATCCCGTGACGGATACATACTCTGGGCGCGCTCTAGCGAGCGCGCGCTCAAGACCGGGGCATACTTTAAAATAGCGGGCCGGTCGCCGGTTGCGATTCCTCCCCTCTCGCTCGCTGCAAACCCGGATCCATTCAATAACTCAAGCGTAATGGAACATGGCGGCGGTATCTGGTTTGCAGAGCCTTGTGAGGAAATTTCCCTAGTCTCCGATCATTATGATTTTACGATCTCGCTTCTTCATCTAGGCCAGGCTGAATGGCAAAACAGATTAGAAGAAGAGTCTGTGGAGGATACGGTTGATATGATGCAGCGAAAATCTGGATTTAAAGGAACTACCTAAATCATCGGCTTTATGCAGCTGGCACAATCACGTTCTCAAGTTTCATCAAATCGATAAGCTGAAATATATATTCTGCCATAAAGATCGTGTTAAGGCTATTTTGCATTGATGGATATGAAACAAGGCCATGCAGTGTAGCGTGTCTGTTTGGTAATGAATCAGCCTTAACTTTTTCTAGTTCTTCAAAATTCTTGACCCGAGCATACAAATGATCGGCTAATTTACTATATAGATACATTGCGTGCGGCTCTTTTAAAAAAGGCATACTGCCCACGAGATCCCGCAAATGTTCCTGACTTGCTAATCCTTTAAAGTAGTCTTCTTCAGTTTCTAGCTCTAGCCTCGATAATCTTTCAATTTCCGGAAAAAGCAGCCTTGATACAGAGCGGTACATTTTTCTTTCATGGGCTTCTAAAGCTTCCAGAAAAACAGATTTTGTTTCTTCGTTTATATCAAAGCTACATACTCGTTCCTCTAGCGAAATTCGTATGTCAACCCAGTTCTCTTCATAATATTTATCCAATCCATCTCTAAGATTATCCGAGCCGCCAAGGACCGTATCAATAGGCGTACTATAATGCGGAAGCCATCCGGCTTTCTCTAGAGATTTCTCAATGGCATTATGAGTTGCCATTTGCTGGAAAAGCTCAGCATAAGGTAAAACTTCTCTGCGGAATTGCTGAATTATTTCTAAAACAGGTTCGCGATTCTCCTGTATGAAACGATAGGCTTCAGTTAGAGGCGCGTGAAGCGTTTTCAAATTTTCTTCTATTTGTTTCTTGAGTGGTCTCAAAAGCTCAAATTGCCTTTTTACCTCCATGAGCAATTTTTTTGTTTCAGGCGGTATTTCGTTCATACGAATTTTTACTTATTTGTTTTTGTTGAAATATTTAACAAGCTTACTTCTTATTAAGCTTCTCTTGAAGAGAATTCCGGTTGAGCCAAGAAGTGATCCTCTGCATGTTTCTTAGGATTCATTTTATTTGTTAAGTACTTTTTCTAAGTCTGAAACAAGCCCTGCGCGACGATCGGAAGAAAGTGAGTCCAGATTTTTTTGCCGCCATAAAACCGCCGGCAACTTATCGACATTTTCTAGGCCCAATAGTGACCAATCGGGCGGCCCTTTTTCAAATCCGATCAGGAATTCCTTATGTCGGTTAGGCATCCCCCCGATCAAGACATCCACTAGACTTTCCCGCGCTTGCAGCAATTCATCAAGGCTGACAGGTTCATCCGTCATGCCGGCGAAGTTTCTTTCAAATTCCAGGCTAATATCTTTCCGCCGGGCGGTAAGCGTTTCATTCATCGGTCGGCCATGACTGATGAGATAGACAATAAAGGTATCCCGAAGATCATCCCCTATTCCTTCGTTGCTCAATAAATCTCGTACGTCAAACAGATCCCGCGGGTGTTGTCGATCAAGGGCGGCAACCAGCTTACCGGCATAGAGATCGCAAAACGATACCAACTTTATACTGGCAAACCCAAAACCTTCTTCTACTGTGGACGAAATATTTCTTGTTTCAGGTTCAAATACACAGCCGCGAAGAACTGGGGTCACTTCCACTTTTATCTGAACGGCATTTTCCCGTACAAGTAATTTTGTGATGGTACTTTCGGTCAACGATTGGGTGATTGTAGCCGCCGGAAAATTTTGTGCTATTCGCGCTTCTATACGTTTCATAGCTGCGTCGATTTCCGCGAGTGATGCTGCTCTCGATTTAACGGGAAGATAAGTTAAATCAATATCGACCGACAAGCGCGGCAAGTCCCGAATAAAGAGATTGATGGCCGTTCCGCCTTTCAATGCAAAGCATTCTTCTTCTCCCACATACGGCAATATCCGGATCAGCAAGGCGACTTGGCGTCGGTAATCTTCAGTGTAAGCCATCAAGATCCTCTGGAACGGTTATTAAATACTTATTGTCGAGTTTACCATGTTCGACAAGCCTTCGTTTTCCAGAGCCGAAATCTATATTTTGCTTGTTAAGTTGTTTAAGCCATGCGTGCTTATGCCGATCGGCGAAGAAGAAGAACAGTCGATTTACTTTTATGCTTTTGCAGGCCGACAGTAATTTTTGAAGCTTTCTCGGACTTAAATTAGGAAGACCTTCCATTATTTTATCAACTTTATGGAAGCTTTCATTGTCCGGCAATTCGTCTATTAGTTCCAATATAGCGCGCTCAGGCGATGAAAGAGTTATTGCATCATCCCATTGTCCCCATGGTCTTTGCGTTTCAACTTCCTTAGCAGTAAGGCCACGTGACAAAAGATTATCGCCGAATAATCTTTTATCGGCGTGGAAAACAAATTTTTGCTTCACCGGCAAATGATAAAGCCAGTTTGGCGGTGGCTTTGGTCCATATAAATGAACGGTTTTTATATTTTGGGATATGTAATGAGAAAACCCCTGTAGTTCAAGGGCGGTTTCACCACCTACTACCAAGGGGCCGTATTCTTCGAGCAGTAAAGTTTGCAGCGATATAACGACCTGCTCCCATTTTAGTTCGCCGCGCCTTGGCCTTTGATAGACGCTGCGCGCCGGCTGTTCCAGCCAGTTTTTATGTATGTAGTGCGCACGCAGATTACTCGCGTATCCGCGGCTGTTTAGCCAATGGCTATCTACGATCATCCCCTCGGGGAGATCGAAATAAAGTTGGTTTAGTTTTTGCCCTTTTTGCTCAACCATATTGACTATTATAGCCATATAATAAACTATAATCTAGTTTATTATTGGTTGAGTTAAGTCAATTATATTGAGTAAATATGTATGATGATAAACTATCAAGTTCTATAATAATTATAAATTATTGTAGATAATTAATTAGAATCAATGGGTTAGGTGCAATGATACAGTTTAACAGTGAGACTGAAGAATTTATTTACAAAAACAAAGTTGTAGGTAGCTGGAAAGTAGAAAATGGGCATGGTCGTTTTCATCTAGATATTACCTATGAGGTTGACGATGTTGGCATTAGTTTAGGTGAACTTTTACCGAAAATTGCCGAAGTGCTAAAAATTCACGCTGAGAAAGAGCCGCCGATGAAGGACCCTATAGTCATATTGGAGACCGACGAAATCGACGTTGAGCCAATAATGCCAGCACGCCGCACTTTAACGGAGGTAACTATAAAGCGCGGCAACCACAAATGGCGTTTTCATCTGAACGATGCCGATCCATGGCCATCAATAGTTCATGGACATGATTATGAAAGAAACCTGAAGCTCGATGCTTTTACTGGATATATTTATGATATCAGTACGAGAAATCATTGTGAAACTCTGAAGAAGAAAAAACTGAATTTTATTGTGGCAAAGCTAAAAGAGAATCCAGAATTTAAACATAGGCTCGAATCTACCGCTGGATTAGCTACATAATTATAGCATATTAGTTGGAATAAAACGGGTCATCGGGATCTCGAACCCATGACGGCTTTTCCCAGGCGATCAATTGTCTGGCAATATCCGACAGCCAAGGGTCCTGAATATGGGACAGGTTTTCTTCAATGTCCATTTTATCTTCCGGTGTCAGGTGTTTTGCGGCAATATCGATCTTTCTCTGATCAACAATGCGCGGCCCCAAATTATCAATGCCCGCCAACACCAGATACGCTATGGGGCGCTTTAGAGTTCTGGGCATGGTCATTTCTTGTAATTGAATTGTATAGCCGCTTTCCAGAAATGTAATGTTTCTGGGTTTCCCGGTTGTCACATAAATAGGCTTGGCCGGTACTTGCGTACACATCCCAGTCATATTGGCAGCTGACGCACCGGTCGGCCAGATGCGCTCACCTGTCCATCGTTCAATCGCCTTCAACACTTTTCCCGATGAAGGACTACAGATGCCAATCATCGGGTGATAATCCGGATAATAATAGACAGTGCGTGTGGCGTGACGAATGAATTCTTCTCTCACCAACTGGTGAAATACGCCAATAATTTTTCGTGCTGGTCCGCAATCAGCAAAATCATGGGCGGTAAATGCCCAATTTACACCCTTTTCTTTAATCCGTTTTTCTACAGTCTGCACTAAATCTAATATATCAGTCATGGTTTTGTGCGGTTCGGTGTCTTTCTAATATAGTGAGTTGATGTGCAGTATCGAGTGGCCACGGATTGCGAATATAGCGCAGATTGCCCTGAATGTGCTGTCCCAATTCCAGTTTATGCCGCTCCAATAACCAGATTTTCTCGTGCGACTTCGACAACTTCAAGTGTTATTTCTGACAATTTGTTTATCTCTAGAACTCTTTCAATCTGGCTCAATAGCCTTTCTAGCAATCTAAAATTGCCCCGCGTCATCCGAATAATAGCCGTCATGGCTTCGTCGCTAATCGGGCTTTTTTGGGTATTTAAATAAGAAGAACGCAGTTTCGTCCATACTTTCCTGACCTGATCTGCGCTTAATGGACTAAATTTATGCACAAAACCGACCCTGGAACTGAGTTGTGCATATCGTGCCAGTCTTTTTTCAAGGCCCGGCATCCCTATCAGAACAATCCCTATCCCGCCCAGATCATAAATATAACGGACTTGATCGAGACATGCCGGGCTTAATCTTTCCGTTTCATCAATGATAATAAGTTTTGTGGGATCCTTGATGCTTTTACGCAAGGTCGTACTTTGGGTTTGAATATCATAGACGGTAGGTGGCGTTTCATATTCTTCGCAGCTAGTAATCTTATTAATTTGTGATTTTTCAAACTGCTTACGCTCCCTTTCTCTTTTTATTTTAGCCTGAGCTAGCAGATATTCCTGCTCCTTGTTTAATCTGACCATTTCGGGGGAAGATATTCTGATACGTTCGCGTAAAGAGTCTATTTCCCTGGAAAGGGTTTTTGCATGAATAGTTACGGGAGCTGTATACAAGACCGTTGTACAGTGAACTGACCTTGAAGCCCTAAAATATTCATGGCACTGACTATCGGAAAGAGAAAATTTTGTCCGCGAAAATTTATCCCAGTTAGCATAGCGCCTTGCCGATAAGGTTTTTCCAACGCCAGGTGGGCCATAACATATTCCGATATATTTATAGCTGGCGCACGTATCGCAAAATTCTGAAAATAGCCTGTATTGATGGGTGTCAATAAAAGAAGTGTCACTCGTCATTGTGATACCGCTTTAACTTGCTTGGCTTCTTTAGTGCGGGGGCTGTTTTTTGTACCTCTAGCATTTCCTGATCTGTCAGGGTTCTGAAGTCCAAAAGATCATCCGTTGCCTTGGTTCTATCTTTTATCTTCAATTGATGCTCTCTAATTTGCCGTTTCCTGGCATTTTGAATTTCGCTCAAAGAAACGGTATCACCGGCTAAATCCGTGCAAACCGCGCAGCATATAAATTTGTCATGATCAAAAACGGAAATCTCGGCTACGTCTCGCGGGTCATAACGAATAGAAACTTTGGCTCCAATATATCCGGCCAATGTTGGATGAATATATTTAAAACCGGAAAAGCTGATTCCATCTTTTTGAACGGTTCGATTATCAGGAACAGTCAATAATAATATATCCAGCTCGGAAAGATTTTCCGGCATACGTGGCAAAAACCCATCTGTCGACCACCGCTTATAAGGAGAAATCTTGGTCGTGCCGTGTGCTTTTTGATGGTAGTCGTTAACTATATAATCTTCTATTCTTGCGGCCAGTTGGGGAAGTGTAAGCACTTCCTTATCTTTTGTTTTCGTACCCGGTGGCTGATACCCGGGAAGTGTCGGTAGCAAAATTTGGGATAAAGACCTAAAAAAACGCTCAATTTTTCCACGACCTCGCGGCTGCCCTATCGCTGAAAAGATTAATCTGGTTTTTAAACTGATCGTTAATTGTTCAATATGACGTGACGTGAAATCGCTTCCGTGATCGGTATAAAAAATATTCGGTATGCCTGCTACATCCCACCCTGCACGAGGTTTGTGCCATATTGCATGCCGAAAAGCTAAGGCCGTCTGGATCGCAGAGGGAGCAGAAAAGGAAACCGCATAACCTGCAATAGCTCTACTGTAGTCATCGAGAACAATGGTCAGCCATGGCTTTCTGAGCTTTTTGCCATCCTTAACCAGAACATCAAGAAATGTGTGGTCTGCCTGCCAGATGGCATTGGGTCTTTCTGCCTCTGTCCTATGAACCAGATCATATTTATCCATATATGTGTTTATTCCGTTATGTGCCAATTCGAGTAAAGACGGATCAATTGCCTGGACAACCCTATAAATAGTTGAATAGCTTGGGATAGGTTCGTTATTCTTGGCAGCAACTGGTTTGATCGCTCTCTGAATTGATGCAACTGAGAGGCGCGGAGTTTTCAGAGCGAGTCCCTCTATGATTTTTAAGAGATGCCCCGAAACATTTATTCCGCTTTTTGATCTCGTTTTCCGGGATAAGCCCGTTATTCCAAATTGGCGGCAGTTCTTTACCCATCGCCAAGCTGTGGACTCCGCGATTCCATGATTTTTGGCAATTTCTGCGATTTGCACGCCCTCTTCTAAAAAAGGCCGTATAATTTGAAACTTTTTATATGCTAGATCCCATTTTTCGTGAGAAATTCCATCTGTAATATTCTTGCTCAAACATTAATTTCCTTATTAAATATAATAAGGGTAATTTAAAATGAAATTATATGTCAAATTTACTGTGATCAGAGACGCTAATTAATGACTCTCATATATCTTGAAAGAAAACCTCTCACTTATCCTGAAAAGAATCCTCCTATTTAAAATGAAAAGTTACAGCTAAAAAAGCCAAAGGGAGCCGAAGCTCCCTTGGTAGTTAGTTCCCTTTCGGGAAGCGGACATTCTTACGAACGCCGTACATACTACTAACATAGTCCATTGCCCATTAAAAAGCAATAAAATTCTGAATTTCATTCAGTTTTAAACTTGGGCAACCAATCGAGAACAAGGGCCAAAATATCATTAAATTCCTTGTCAGCCATACGTTTAATGCCATTTTTGTCCGGTAGTAAGCGACTAACAGCTACTGTTGTTATTTTATCACAAATAGCCCATGCAGCCCTACCGTCAATGGTCGTTTCCAAAGGAAAAGCCCATTTATTACCTGGTTGCACCTGCGTCGAGCAAGGAATAACGGTCACTGCGCCATGCAAGGTTGTTTTGTAGGAAAGAACAATAACTGGCCTTCTCTTCCAAAATTCAGGTAATTGTGCATCCTCCGGAAAGTCACACCAATATAACTGCCTGATTTTAGGGGCAGATTTAAGTCGCGGCTGAACTTTGGGAGGTGGTATTTGGTTCTGCATATTATCTTTCCACATCTATACCTACCCGCATGGAAAGGCAATAAGTGAACATCAAATATAAAAAACTTCATGTAGAGATATAGTCCACGCTGATCTGAAACAATTAAAGTTCCCCATGTTGGGTGTCGTGTGGATACATTATGAAGATTATAACTTTCTGACCCTACTTTCTAAAGCATTGATTACCATGCTGCCATGGATAGCCATCGAGAGTTGCTTTATAAAGTTCGTGCAAAATAAAGTTCGTGCAAAATCATGGCTTGTAGCGCACCAAACACCAACTCCTTTCCTCTGAATATTACATCAAAGATGGAACTGCATGGTAGACTTTGAGGATGCAGATCGATATTTTTCTTTTCTAGTAAGAATATAAGGTAACTCAGATTAATTTTCACATTAGCAATAGAATCACAAATATAATACCGATCATTATTTTTTGTGAGGAATTTGCACAATGGTTTTCTCCTTGTCTCAATCTAATCTAATCTCTTTCTAAGATTTATGAATAAATTGGGCATATAAAGAGCATACAAAACAGGGATCAATATCAGCGTCAGGATTGTCGTACTGACCATCCCGCCGACCATCGGCAAGGCGATACGGCGCATAAGGTCCGACCCCGGCCCTTCGGTCAGGAAAATCGGAACGAGGCCGAGGATGATAACGGAAACGGTCATCAGTTTGGGCCGCACTCTCTGCACTGCGCCATGCTTGATGTTTTCGATCAGGGCTGCATGATCGGTTGGAGGATGGTCGCGCATCTGATGATCGATATAAATCAGCATGACGATGGCAGTTTCTACGGCGATCCCTGCCAGCGCGATAAAACCAACAGCCACCGCAACCGACATATTGTATCCCGCCAGCCACACACACCAGAACCCGCCGATGATCCCGAACGGCACGGCCAGGATGATCAGCAACGTCCTGTCCCACCGCCCGAAATGCAAATACAGCAAGGTTAAAATAATGAGTAGTGTCGCAGGGATCGCAATCGACAGCCGCGCCTTCGCTTCTTGCATCTGCTCGAACTGGCCGGAAAGTTTCAGGCTGTATCCGGACGGTAGTTTCATGGTTTTGAGCTTCGCCTGCAAATCCTCGACATAAGACCCCATGTCCCTGTCTTCGATATCGACGAACACCCATCCCTGCAGCCGCGCATCTTCGGACGTAATCATGGCCGG
Source organism: Micavibrio sp. (assembly GCA_030824965.1). GTDB lineage: Bacteria > Pseudomonadota > Alphaproteobacteria > Micavibrionales > Micavibrionaceae > Micavibrio_B. The sequence continues at coordinate 218,229 of JAPJQV010000005.1, forward strand.
CCCTTCGGCCACGTGAATATCCGCAAGACTGGACAACGGTATAGAGGCACCGGACGACGAGGGTACCAGAATGTTGTCCAGGTCGCTTAACTGCTCCCTGTCCGGCCTGTCATAGCGCAGCATGATCGGATAGCGTTCGCGCCCCTCGACGGCTTCGCTTAACTGCATGCCGCCGAGTGCCGTTTGTATGACCATCTGCACGGTAGCAAGCTCGATGCCGTAGCGGGAAATTCTGTCCCGATCTGGCGTGATCTCAATGTACTTTCCGCCCTGCACACGATCCGCCACAGCACTGCGCGTTCCTGGAACTTTCCGCGCCAGTTTCTCTACATCTTTGCCCAGACGGTCGATTTCAGTCAGGTCAGGACCGGAGATTTTAATCCCTACAGGCGTACGAATGCCTGTGGTCAGCATATCGATACGGATTTTAATCGGATTGCCCCAGACATTACGCAGCCCCGGAAGACGCGCCACCTTGTCCAGTTCGGCAATCAGTTTTTCCGGTGTCATTCCAGACCGCCACTGGCCGCGCGGTTTAAGTTCCACCCATGTCTCGATCATGTTGAGCGGCGCCGGATCGGTCGCTGAATTCGAGCGTCCCGCTTTTCCGAAGGCATGTTCGACTTCCGGAATGCTCATGATCTGGCGGTTTGTCACCTGCAAGATCTCGCGCATCTTGGCGGGCGTTGCCGAAGGAACGGTCATCGGCATATAAAGCAGGCTGCCTTCATACAGCGGCGGCATGAATTCCGATCCCATGCGGCTGATGGGGATGGCCGTGCTGATCAGGGCAATCAAAGCCAGAGCAACGGTTCCTTTGGGAGAGTTCAGGGCCGCATTCAAAACAGGTTTATAAAGCCCGATAAAGAAACGGTTGATGACATTCTCATCCTCACGCCTGATTTTTCCGCGCACGAACCAGAGCATCAGCACCGGCACCAGCGTCACGGACAGCAGGGCGGCTGCGGCCATCGCGTAGGTTTTGGTATAGGCCAGCGGCGCGAACAATTTGTGAGATTGTCCGGTGAGCGCGAAGACAGGTAAAAAAGACACCGTGATAATCAGCAAGGAAAAGAACAACCCCGGCCCGACTTCTTTTGCTGCCGATAACAATGCTTCCTGCTTTTGCAGTTTTCCTGCATCAGGCGGAAGGCTGGGAATTTTTCGATGCGCGTTCTCCACCATGACAATAGAGGCATCCACCATCGCCCCGATGGCAAGGGCGATTCCGCCCAGAGACATAATATTTGCGGTAATCCCTTGCACCGACATAATGATGAACGCGCCCAGAATCCCCAAAGGCAATGTGATGATAGCAACAGCGGCACTGCGGATATGCAGCAGGAAGAGAAAGGTGATCAACGCCACCATCAAACTCTCTTCCAGCAGTTTGTTTGTGAGATAATCGACCGATCCTTCAATCAGCTTGCTGCGGTCATAAACCGTGACCAGCTCCACGCCCGCAGGAAGCCCCTGCCTTATAAAATCAAGGCGTTCTTTGACACTCTGGATCACGGTGTGTGCGTTTGCCCCGGGGCGCATGATCACGAACCCGCCGACAGCTTCACCTTCGCCGTTCAATTCGGTAATGCCGCGCCGTATCGCGGCGCCTTCTACAACGCGGGCAACATCGCCAATGGTCACGGGTGTTCCGTCTTCACTGACTTTTAAAACGACTTTTTCAAGATCAGCCGTGCTTTTGACATAGCCGAAGGAGCGGATCATATATTCCGTTTCCGCCATCTCCAGCGTGCGTCCGCCCGTTTCCTGATTGGCGCTACGGACCGCTTCCATCACGCGGGTCAGGGGAATATTATAGGCATGCAGATCGTGCGGCCTGACCAGAACCTGATATTCCTTCACGAAGCCGCCAACCGAGGCGATCTCCGCCACGCCCTTGACGGTCGCCAGTTCAAACCGCACGAACCAGTCCTGCAATGTTCGCAGTTCCTGCAAATCGTGTTTTCCGGTGCGATCCACCAAGGCGTATTGAAAAATCCAGCCCACGCCCGTGGCATCCGGCCCCAGTTGCGGGCGCACCTCTTCCGGCAATTGCCCGGCCACTTGCGATAGCGCCTCCAGCACGCGGCTGCGCGCCCAGTACATATCCACGCCGTCTTCAAAGACAATGTAAACGAAACTGTCGCCGAACATCGAAAAACCGCGCACGGCCTTTGTTCGAGGCAGGCTTAACATGCGGGTTGAGAGCGGAAACGTCACCTGGTCTTCGACAATCTGCGGAGCCTGCCCCGGCCAGTCGGTGCGAATGATGACTTGCGTATCGGTCAGGTCTGGAATCGCATCCAGCGGCATTTTCTGAACCGCGATAATGCCTGCGGCCAACAGCACGAGGGAACCCAGCATAACAAAAAATTTATTGGCCACAGACCAGTCGATGATTTTGGCGACAAAGGATATTGACGGATCGTGCGGCGTATCAGTTTGCATGGTTATCACCTGTATCTTCCATGCTCGACATGCCGCCGCGCAAAGAACTTTCCGCATCGATCATGAACTGGCCGGATGTGACGACCGTTTGACCTTCTTTCAAACCGGATGCAATTTCCGTCAAGCCATGCGCTGTAATGCCTGTTTTTACTGCCACTGGCCGGAAATATCCATCACCCAGAGCCTCGATGATATGGCCGCCGTCCTTGCCATAGAGCACGGCCTCCGCCGGAACCGCAAGGCGGGGCTGGCTGCCCGCATCAAACATGACATTCACGATGCTGCCAGTTTTTAGGCTTCCATCTGGATTATCCAGAACCAGTCGCACCATGCCTTTACGGCTTTCCTTGTCTGTCATGGGATAGATGTAGTCTGTGACGGCATTGAGTGTCTCGCCTGTTTCATCAACCGTCACCGTCGCGGGTGTGCCTGCGGATAGAAAGGGCAAATCCTTTACCGGCACCTGCGCCTCGACCCAGACTTGCGAAAAATCCTGCAGCGTCAAAACCGTATTCTCGCCATCCTCGGAATCAACGTAGGAGCCTTCGCGGACATCGAGGGCCGTCACCGTCCCGTCCACCGGGGCGTAAAACGGCGTTTCCCGTGGAAATCCACCTTTTGCTCTCAATTCAGCGATGGCTTTCTCATCCATGCCGTACAATCTAAGACGCTGATCCGGTGCGCCGATGATACTGGCCCCTCTGCGTCCCGCGAGGTAATCGACCTGCGCCGCGATCAGGTTGGGGCTATAAAAGGTGAACAGAAGATCGCCTTTTTTAACAACGTCTCCTACCGCGTTGGCTTGAAGGCGGGAAACCCAGCCTCCTGTCCGCATGGCTATAACATGCTCTCCCCTCGTGCTGGGAACGATGGCACCCAACGCACGGATATTTTTTCCAAAATCTTCCCGTTTTGCAGGTGCGGTTTTGATGCCAAGGGCCTGGCGGTATCGATTGTCGATCCGGACGGAATTTTCAGGGGATTTCTTTTCCCCGCCGTCATCGCTTTCATAGAAAGGCACCAGTTCCATGTCCATGTAGGGCGATTTGCCGGGCTTGTCGAATTTCTGCCCAGGCACCATCGGGTCGTACCAATAGAGGATTTTCCCCTTGCCCTCTTTTTCTTCCGGTTGTGCCGGAGAGTCCGGCTCGCCCGCGGGCACCAGATCCATGCCGCAGAGCGGGCATTTATCTCCCTTTTTCCCATGAATATGAGGATGCATGGGACAGATATAAACCTGTTCGCCGGATGGCGCCTTGTCTGCCGCAGGCGCGACCTCCTTGCTTTGCATCGGCATGGACATTGAATCCTCGGCGGCCAGAACAATGGCAGGCGCGAAGGCACAGAACATAAAGATAAGAATAAAAATACGCATGATAAATCTCCTTTTTGAGAGTTTGACGAAAATCAAAAACCAAAAAAGGCAGATCTAGACGCGCAGGCGCTGCGTCGTCAGAAGGATAGAGGGCTGGGTTTGTGAAACATCGGGCCAGTCAGGAGGCGGGCCGCGAATAGACTGGGTATTATCAGGATTAAAAATGAGAAACGAAACCGTACTAGCCCAAACTTGGAAGATCACTTTGCCATCGAAATCAGGTGCTTTGATGGGAGCGTGATCCGCGCTGAAAAGATCAGCCTTGGAACAATCTTTGAAAAAGACATGTTCATCGTCTGTCTCTTTTTTCGGGGCCTCCATGCCCATCATGCCTTTACAATCCGGCATATCGGCCATGGCCGCAGGCTGCGCCGCCAAAGCCTGGGTTGCGGCCATAAAAGGCCCGCATGCCAGGCCGGGCGTGAGCATCACAAGCGCAAGAAAGCTATGAATGAACTTTTTCATCGCCCTTCACTATAGCATAACCGCGTAAAGAATTTATTCTTTTTCAATATTAATAATTCCTAATTTAATGGAAGCGGTGGAACCTAAAAGATTTAGGAACGTTTAATGTAAGTTAATCAACCACCAACTTATTGGAAACAGCCATGCAAAAATCATTTACAGCCCTGCTTTTCACAGCAGCATTAGTTTTTCCGCCATATGTTTCTGCTTTAGCACATGAAAAAAATAGTGCTATCCAAAGCTCCCCCCAAGCCGAGCAACAACCGTTTGATGTTCAATTTCTCGATAATATGGTCAAGCATCACGAAGACGGAATAATGATGTTTCAGATGGCTGAAGAAAAAGCAGAAGACTCAGACATACGGATGATGGCCAAAAAAATGACCCAAGATCAGGAAAAGGAAATTCCAGAACTTCAGGCATTAAGAAATGAAGTAAAGCCTGGCGCTTCTCAAGCAATTAACATGAACATGCCCGGCATGATGCCTATGGATATGTCAAAACTCGAAAAAACATCTGGATCAGAGTTCGATAAAGAGTTTCTTTCCATGACAGTCGAGCATCATAAGGGTGCCATTAAAATGGCTGACGCCGCCTTGAAAAAATCTCAAAATGTAAGTGTAAAGAACAAAGCGCAAATGATCCATGACAAGCAAAAGGGCGAAGTGGCGCTAATGGAAAATATGCTGAAAGAAATGAAGTGATATCAAACTTCCATAAAAAATAGCTGATTAAATAGGAACTGCATGCAAAATACACATGATCAGCATATCGAACATAGCAAAAAGATGTATTTAAAACTGCTCCTCATGGCCGTTTTATCGTTTGTGTCCATGTATATCTTTATGTATTCGATGGTGAATACATTGGAAGACATTTATCCCAGTTTCAATCAGTTTTACATGGCCGGCCTGATGGCTGCTCCTATGGTATTGATCGAAGTCGTGCTGATGAGCGCGATGTACAAGGATAAAAAGCTGAACGCTGTTATAGTGGCGGTAAGCATTTTAATTGGAGTAATTTTCTTTCTAGGCATCCGTCAACAGACGGCCATCTCCGACGAACAATTTCTCAAATCCATGATCCCGCACCATTCCGGCGCAATTCTCATGTGCCGCGAAGCCAATATCACTGATCCTGAAATCAAAACTCTTTGTCAAACGATCATGGAAGGCCAGCAACAAGAAATTGATCAAATGCGGGCCATCTTAGATAGAGAAAACTAAAGTTTCACGGTCTTAAGCCTCAAAGCATTCGCAATTACGGACACAGAACTGAGCGCCATCGCAGCAGCGGCCATCACCGGACTAAGCAACACGCCAAAAACAGGATATAGGATGCCCGCCGCCACCGGAACGCCGGCCATATTATAGATGAAGGCGAAGAACAGGTTCTGGCGGATATTCCGCATCACGGATTTGGAGAGTTTCTGCGCCCGTGCGATGCCCACGAGATCGCCCCTCAACAATGTCACGCCCGCGCTTTCCATCGCAACGTCGGTTCCAGTTCCCATGGCGATACCGATATCGGCGGCGGCCAATGCCGGAGCATCGTTTGTGCCGTCCCCCGCCATAGCCACGACACGGCCTTCACTTTGCAGTTTCTTGACGATACGGCCCTTGTCTTCGGGCAGGACTTCGGCTTCGACCTCGTCAATACCCAACT
>JAPJQV010000010.1 GCA_030824965.1 Micavibrio sp.
GTTTTTTTGTGCCTGGCGTATCTGGCTCGCAAATTTGGCAATGACAGAAGAGGGGCGATAATCGTAAAAAGATGATAGAGTATGGGTTTTAAGATAGGAAACAAGATAAAAGATATAAATTATATGTATTATAACTTATTGTTTTTATTGTTATTATTTCAAGTTACTATCTATTGCAATAGCTTAGAATAAGTGATAGGCTTTGAGTGTCTTTGACAATAGGAAATCGAGCGAATTTTGATGCTTATCGACAGATTACAAAGCGCGATTAGGAAAGCAGGATCGGAGGAAATGGGGCCTCTTATCGTGACGAAGGACACTGCACGCAAAGCCATCTTCACCAAGCTTCACCGTGGCGGCGGGATCGCCAAATCCCGTTCGAATAAGCGGATGGTACGACGCGGATTAATGACTCGCGGCAATTCCTTTGTCGGTTTTTCATCAGGTCAGCGCGTCGTGGTAAAGGCAAGATATGTGAAACACAAGGCTGGCTCTATGAGTGCCGGCGGCGGCGCGGCTTCATTGCGCGATCACCTTAAATACGTTTCGAGGAATGAAGCGGGTAAGGATGGAGAAAAGGCTGTCCTGTTCAATGAGCATCTAGAGGGAGTTGACCGGAAGGATTTTCTGGAACTTTGCCAGAACGACCGCCACCACTGGCGCTTTATCATATCACCGGAGAACGGCCACCAGATTGAAGACTTCCAAGGTTATGTTCGCGGGGTCATGAAGCTGGTCGAGAAGGATCTGGACACCTCTCTCGAATGGACGTCGGCAGTGCATTATGACACCGACGACGTTCACGCTCATGTTATCGTCAGGGGCGTAAATGACCGAGGCGAAGATCTGGTAATCGGGCAAGACTATGTGAAGGAAGGATTTCGGCGCAGGGCGCAGGAAGTCGCAACCGAACTTCTAGGTGAACGGTCCCGAGAAGAAATTCAGAAGAGCCAGGAGAAGGAAGTCGCGGCGTTGCGGGTTACCTCTTTGGATCGCTTCATGGAAAGACAGGCAGGAGAGGACAAGATTCTAGACGTCCGCGCCCAAACCAATTTTGGAAAATCAGTATTCTACGAAGGCCTTCTCAAAGGTCGTCTGCGGTTTTTGGCAACAGCGGGTCTGGCGACCGAGAACCCACCCGGCGTCTACCAGCTGCAAGAAAATTACCAGGACGAACTCAGAAAGATTGCCCAGAAGAACGAGGCGGTCAAACGCCTATATGGCAAAGTTCAGGATCAGTCGCGCCTTGATGGACTGTCAGTCTATTCCCTTAAGGACGGGGAGGGACCAGCTGTCACTGGCCGGATTATCGATAAAGGCGTCATGGACGAACTTTATGACCGTAAGTTTGTCGTGGTCGAAGACATGGAAGCCAAACTCCATTTCGTGCCGGTCGGGGAACCCCGTTCTTATGATAAGGCCGAGAAGGGGTCATTGGTCACTATCAAGGCGGGCAGTAATTCGACAGGTAAGGCAGATGTTAATATCGCTATGATCGCTGAACAGAATAACGGTGTTTATGACCGTGTGGCGCATCGAAAACACATTGATAAAGAACAGTCCTATATACCGGAAGAGGACCGCGAACAATATGTTGAATATCACCTGAAACGTCTGGAAACGCTCGAGAAGAACGAAATCGTAAAAGTTCTCGATGGCGGGGGCTTCCAGGTGCCGACAGATGTTGTGGCCCAAGGCGGAGAATTGACCAAAAGAATCAATGAAAGGGAGAAGAAGCGCTTCTACCCACATCTGAATGTCTTGAGCGCGGAGCCTATCGAGCGCCTGGTCCATGCCGAGAAGAAAACATGGCTTGATAAAGAATTATTCAAACAGTCGAAGAAGGGGCCGTCCATTCCTTATGATAATGGCGTTCATCAAGCCTTGTCCGAGCGTAAGGATTGGCTAGTAAAGAACGATTTGGGCTTCATCCAGTCCAATGGCGAATTTGCTCTGCACGACAAAGCGTTGCCCAAACTCGACCAAATGGAAGTCTATGCGGCCGGGCGCAAGCTTGCCGAGAAATTCGGGTTGGAATTTAGCGATAAGAAAGTGAAGTCAGAACAGAATGTCCAGTATGGCGGCTTTGTAACTCTTGAGACAGGAACCTGGGCGGTTGTTTCTCAAGGCAAGGAATTGCAACTGGCGCTTGTCAATAGCGAGCCTAAGCTTGAGCGAGGCGATATGGCTGTACTGAAAGAAGTTGAAGGTAAAATGGAACTGCAAGAAGCACAGGCGCGTAATCGGACTCAAAGTCGTGCGAAGAGTAAAGATCAGGAGAGAGAGCTATAGTCATGGCGGCTGAAAGGAAAGTAAAAACTGTAACCAAGAACGATAAGAGGGTTCAAAAAACAATCCAGTGGGATCCTGACGTATTGGTTGCGCTCGAAAAACATAATAAGCAACAGAGGCTTAATAATCTTTCTGCAGCTGCAAATGATGCTGTCAGATATGCTTTGTTTCCTGAGTTTCGGAACGATAGAGACAAAGACATCGTGAAATTGATGCAGGATATTCGCGCTTCATTATTTGAGCACAGGAAGGCGACTGCACGAGATTTAATGGTTTTGCAGGAAGGCTTATTTCAGTTTATTGAAGTATTTTTCCAACATACACATTCTATTCCTAAAAACGAATTAGTTGCAGCCAAGGCTCAAGCAAAAGTTCGTGCAGAAGAATTTATGGAACAGTTGGTACGAAGAGTACAAAATCCTAAAAGGAATAAAGAGGAGAATGGATGATGGCACTTTATAAAGTAGGGGATAGGCTGCTTACAGCTGAAGAATATGACCAGGAAGTTGTTTTCAAATGGAAAATCGGTCTTTTTGTAATTGGTGCTGCCATAGCGGGTTTCGCAACATACGGTTTTCTTCCCTCTGGGTGGGAAAAGTGGGCAAGGTTTGCAATTGTGATTATTTCCGGCTTGGCAGGAGGATGTTGCCTTGCCTATTTTGCACGTCAGATTGAAATTTTTTCTTTTTGGCTGCTACGGGCTGCGTTTCTATTTATAATAGGTGCCGTTCTTTGGTCTTTTATCTAAATGCTGACCGGAGAATATCCAGTATTGAATCGTCGTCATCATCTGACTCACTTTGGAACTCTTCTCGTTCTCTGTGAAAGTCTAATATATCGTCGCGCAAAGTATGTGTAAGATTAGAAGATTTCTTTGGAGCACTCTTTCCTTGGCTAAAAATATCAAGTTGGTTTGGGTCTATTTCCTGTTTTTGCTTGTCAGTTTCTTTAGGGATGTCGAATTCAGGAATAAGATGGTTTTCAATCTTAAGTTTTGGGACGGAAGGAGGGGGCAATAGCCTTTTTTGGAAACTGGCATCCTTAAAATAGGCAATTTTTTTTGCTCTTACGGGCGGGGAAGCTTCCGTGATAATGATTTCTTCATTTTTGGGAAGAAGTTTAACATTTTCTCTGGAAATCAGAGCGCGGGCCCTGAAGCTGGTGTTCTTGTTAACCGAGTCGAATTGCAGCGAATTCTTTTGAGAAGTTGAAACGGTCTTGATTGTTCTTTCGCCACAAGAATTGCTTACATATCCTGCAGTCTCAAGATCATTGGGAGCAAAAAATATCTGGTGCGCGCAACAAGATAGAATACCGTCGCGTTTATCCTTGCCGTATGTATCATCCAGCCATTTTATGCCTTGAACAACGGCCATGACCCTACAATTATATCCACCTAGCAAAGTGAAAGCGGTTGTCATTGAAGACATTTCACCTAGCATATGAAATTCATCCATTAATAAAAGAACTTTATAAGGTTCACTTTCATCCGGTTCTTTAAGAGAGAGGGTGGTGATTACCTGCTCGAAGAAAATTCGTAAAAGGGGTGCTAAAGTAAGGATTTGGCCCGTTAACACACCTACATAAATTGCCATCCTCTTTTTACGAATATCAGCAATCGAAAAATCACTGGCGGATGTAGCCGCGTCAATTACCGGGTTATCCCAGAGATTGATAGCTTGGTTAAGGGAAGATTTCACGCCACTTCGTTCTTTGGCTGCTTTATTGGCAAAATTCATCAGGGATTTCTTTATCGTCGAGGATAATTCAGGGTGCGTGCTGACTATATGTTTACAAATATCACCTAGATCTTGCTCTGTACCGAGAAGCCTATTTATGGCGCCAATAGTTGACGTCATTTCTTCATTTTCCATGACGTAAAGAGCAAGCCCGACAAAAAGCGCCCGTGCTTCCGATGCCCAAACTGGATCGCTTTTAACGGGATCTTTAATCAGGATATTCGCTATAATCTGAATATCACTAATTCTTTGATAGGGATCCTTGCTAACAGCATCGAGAGGATTATAGCGGTGGGATAGACCATTTTGATCGAGTGGCGACCACATAAAAACATCATGGCCGTTAGATTTTCTAAACCCGGCGCTTTTCTTAAAATTTTCCTGTTTAATATCAAGACAAATCAAAGAGTGCGGCCAGTTTAGCAGATTTGGCACCACAATTCCTACGCCCTTGCCGCTCCTCGTGGGGGCTATTACGCAACAGTGTGTGGGAGAATCGCTGATAAGATATTTTCCCTTATATTTTCCGAGAATAAGTCCTTCACGTGAAAAAAGCCCAGCATTATTGATTTCTTGCCATGTTGCCCAGTGTGCATCGCCATATTCCGATTCTTGTTTGCTGAAAAAGCTTATAATTATGCCGACCATTAAAATATGGGGAATCGCTACAGAAATTAAGAAGCGTGCTTTAATTTTAGGGTCATCAATATAAGGTAGATTTTGCCAAATTGACCAAGGCAGAGCATCTTCTATATTTTGTCCTGTCCAGCCGAAATATATAACCGATGCAAGAAATGAGGCAGTAAGCAACGAGAAAAGACCAATTATAAGAATAAATAGCGCTTTGCTATGAAGCATAGGGATACCAAACTTCTGAAATAATCCTTTTCCCGCCAATCCGCTTAAGTTGCACAACTACATCCACTATGGAGCGAATATAGTCCATAATTTGATCTTTTGTTAACCCAAGGTTGGCTTGCATAACCATGAGTGCGATTTGTTCAAAAGCTCCTTGCGGGTTGTCTGCGTGAACCGTTGTCAAAGAACCGGGATGTCCCGTATTCACGGCACGTAGGAATGTATAAGCTTCTTTACCGCGTAGTTCTCCGAGAAGTATGCGGTCGGGTCTAAGCCTTAGGCTTGCTTCAAGAAGGTTCTGGATTGTTACTTCCGCGACGCCTTGTTCCCCTTTTGAAGCTAAAAGAGCCACATGATTTACGTGTATTGGCCTGATTTCGCGCGTGTCCTCAATGGTAATGAGGCGTTCGTTAAGATCGATTTCCTTCAGAATTGCATTCAAAAGTGTAGTTTTACCTGTCGATGTGCCGCCAGAAATAATTATGTTCTTCTTTGATCGAGCAGCTGATGAGATAAATTTGTGAAAATCCTTTTGTTCAGCCAGATCCCGCAAAGCTGCGTCTTGGCTTTTGATATCAGAGTCTGTCACCCAATCAACAGATGCAAAAGAACCTGCGGCGGCATAATCCGCCAAATCCATATTTTTCACAACCTGCTTTCTAATAGATAACACCACACCATTAGGAGCGATCGGAGGCATAATAATTTGAACCCGTTCGCCGGTGGGCAGTGAAGCTGAAAGAAGAGGTGCCTGGCTGTTAATGGCTTGATTTGTTGTACGTGCAATTTGTCGTGCAAGCCGTATCATATGGTCATTAGTTATAAAATCAGACTCTATCCTTTCCATAGAAAATTTTCCGGTACGTTCAATCCAAAGCTCACCCGGTTGATTAACACAAATTTCCGATATACTAGGATCCGCCAAATAAGTACGGAAAGCATCCAGATAGCGTTCTATAAAGACATTTTCATTATCAGATATAGATTGATTGGCTGCGGTCAACTTCATAGTCTATTCTCTGGAAATATTGCCCGCGACTTGGGAGAAATCTAAATCCTTGCCCACAAACACTTTAATTCTTGTGCCTTGGTCCACATGGATCGTTGGCGGGATGGCAATTGAATTTTCGAGGGCGATTTCAGAAGCCTTAGAAAAATCATCGCCAGTGTCGAGAGCAACCGTGGCAGTATCAGGATCATTCATCGATTGCACACCAATTTTTAAACCAGCATCGATCATTGAAAGAAGTACGGATGAGCCAAATCTTTCAAGGAAATGAGTATCTACCTCGCCCCCTAGACCGGAACGGCCTAACGCATCCGTTCCGTAAGATCCTATATTGACGCTGACACCATCGTTCCTAATAAGGCGGTTCCAAATCACGAATACGCGGCTTTGGCCTCGTGTTACACCAGAACGATACATACCAATAAGTTTTGAACCTTTTGGAATCAATAAATGGGAGCTATCGAAAGAATAAACGTCTTCACTAATTATGGCTCTGACCATGCCCGGGAGATCACTTTGGATAGCGGTTTCCAAAATTCCACCAATCATTGTGCCTTGGGTGATAAGACCGTCCAGATTATTTAGCTGCCCAGCCGTCGCAGTTTCAACGTCTAGATTAGCGTTCTGGCTGGCAAAAGTAGTATTCGGATCATCGCTGGCCATTAATGTACCGGCTGATCCTGCAACAGATGGGGCATTTGCTGTTGAAGAGGTTGAAGGATTCCCTGCGCCATTTTGATCATAAATCAGCTGTGTTGACGCAATCCGTTTCTCCATTCTCTTTTTTTGTTCTTGGGCCATACGCAAGGCTTCTTGCTGCATGGCTAATTCGCGTTGCGCGGCTACAGAGTCATACTCCTGTTTTGGGAGCTGCGTTTCAGCTGGCTTTAGAGGCTCGACTGGTTCAGGTTCAATATAAGGCGTAGATGTATTATTAGATGTTTTAAATGCCATCTCTTCCGGTTGAACCAATGATTTAGGCTCATTCTTTTTGATCCCATCGAGTACGACGAAGATAATGGCGACAACGGCAAGTGCCAGCAATATGCCTCCTAACAAATATTGTTTTGTTGTTACAATCGAGCCAACTGATGGAATATCCCGGTCAATAGGAGGGGTTGATATTCCTTCATTATCCTTGAAAGTTTCGTCGTCCATGACAAATCCTAATTATTGAGTGTTATAGTTTCTTTACCTTGTATGAAGGAAAAGATATCAGGTTTTTTAAATTCAGGGACTTCGGGAGGTTGTTTGATTGGTTCGACTGAAGCCACCGCTAATTTCCGGTCTTTTATGTTCTTAGTCTTCTTTTCTTGTAATTCTGCAATCGGAACAGGATTAGATTGTTTCCCTTTTTCTTTTGGATAGGCATCATTGAAGATGCAAGTAGCCGCACTCCCATCACGCAAAGTAAATTGTCTGCCTGTGGAATTTACAATGATAAAAGAACCTTCGACGTTGAAATTTACGAGACTTTCATTGCCTTGTTCATCAACTGAAAATACAGCAGGGGTTTTATCTGGCTTCTTGAATTCAAAGTATGTAAAAGTACCGTCGTCAAAAACTTTTTTCGGACGTAGGCTTTTATCTCCCGCATATGAGTAGTCAAAGTTCCAGGCTGAGGCATCAGCGCCATCTAAAGGGTTATAATTTCCAGCCGGCTTGTTTCCAAAATTAGCCAGTTCAAGGTTTTCTTCTTCCGGATATTTAAATTTGACCCGGAATGTCAGGTCGTTTGCTTTTGGTGAACCCGCTTTACTTGCAGCTAGTTCAAACGTGTAAATGCGCTTGGAAGTCAAAATGGTCATGTTGGTTTCGGCATTTTGTTCGAGCGGCTTGATATAGATAAGATTTTTCCGGTTGCCTGGAATAACCTGCCAAGCTTCGGAATCTCCAATGGAGATTGATTCAACTTTTTCCTTCGACGAGAATTCTATCACTGTTGTAAAGCCATAGTGACCTTTAAGATAATAAACCTCATTTTCAAAATATGTGTAAGATTTAATCCTTGCATCTGCCGCACCTGACCGGGCAACTCGCTCAGCCAGAGCAGGGGAAACCAACAGAGGCAAAATAGACACGCCTATTAAAATATAATTCCATTTCCTCATTTTTCATTCTCCAAAACTTCGGGGTTGACTCTGTAACTTGTTACTTGGAACCCAAGGGGGTTTAAAAAACGCTCCGCCATTTTCGATGGTTTCTGTGAATAATGGTAATCAATAACCGCTGTCCAATAGCTTACTTTGGTCTGATTATTTTCTTTCAACTCCCGTTGAAATCGGACGGATGCCGTTTTATCGTTGATAAAGGAAACTGATTGAATTTTTATATCGATAGCTGCCTTTCGACCATAAATAATACTGGGATTATTAGAATTATTTGCGTTCCAAAGTTGCTGATATTCTTTCAATGCGTTCGCCTGTGACATCAGGGAAACTTGATCATAGTTCTCACGCAATATGGAGGGGTTATAGGATTCTCTGAGAGAGATATATTTTACCAGATTGGATTGAGTTATAGCCTCGTCCTGGGTCAAATTTCCTTGATATAAACCTTTGGTGACTTCCAGATAGCCGGTGCTCCTATCGACGGTGACAACAAATGGTTCAAATGTTTTTAGAGGTAATATAAGAAGCAGGGTGAGCAGCGAAAGAATTGCCACCCCCATGCAGAAGAACGCAATTAACCACGCGCGATTTTTTGATTGGAAAGCATTTGCAATAATTTCCTGCTCCCATGTTGCGCCGTCGTTAAAATAATCTCTATCACCCGTTTCAGTTCTTTTTACCATTTACTGAGCCTCTTTTGTCTTCTGTAATGCGGATTCCATCGCAGAAGACCTGTTCCCTTGCGATGAATTCATGGTTCTGGATCGTTTTTCTCTGTATTTTTTATAGGCTGCGCCTGCTTTCCTAAAAGGTGCTGCCATTTTTCTCGAAGTCCATGCCCCTGTTCCCATGGTAGATAGGGACACGCCACCAGTTACAGAAGCCGCCATATTTAAAATTTGTGATAATAAAAGAATGGATACGACAGCCGTTAAAAGGAAAGGGCCGATATATGACAGGAGATTACTATTATTATCAGCATTCGATTCCAAGGTTTTTAGAGGTTGTTCCATTAATGTCAGGATAAGGGCCAGAAGTGTGTATACGAATACGGGAACAATCGCATAATTCAGTAAGGTTCTGAGCCAGCCTTCAAACAAGCTTTTTGTGTTGGTGAAGATAAGCAAAAGAATAAAGATTGGCCCTACCGCCAGTAATATAGCGACAGCTAATTTGGCGAGGACGATTAACATGGTCGCATAAGCCGCTAAACCTATGGTTCCGAACCAAACTGCAGAAGCGTATAGATATTGTCCGAAATTATTCCATCCGGCACCTTCCAGTAGTTTTGATGAGATTGTCATGCCGCGGTCAAAAAATAGAGAAAGTGCGGTATTTGCAGAACTCTCATCGCTGGCAGTTGAGCCAATGTTATCGGCAGCGGCCTTGATAAGTAGTCCTGATATATCTGAAGGCAAGTCGGTTGCCATGTTGTAGACAAGTAGGAAGAAAGAATCCCATTGAGTAGCCACTGCCAGAATTAATATGATCTTTAGGCAATGCCAGATCAAATCATGGCTCGAGAACTTCCCGCTAATAATTACTTTATACCCATAAACGGCTATAAAAATGACAAACATCAATCTCCACAATATATGGATTGTTGCTGTTAGGCTTCCAAAGGAGCCTTGCACGAAGCCTAGTATAATAGTGTCTACATGACTAATTAATGATTCCATTAACTATTTTTTCCAATCAAAAACTTTCTTGAGGTCTTCTTCCCCTTTTTTTCGTTGAGCTTCTAACAGCTTCTCATAGTGGGTCCATATCGGAGCAGAACGGATATTTGCAGAGGAAATACCAGGACCGAAGCCGCCTTCATTTAGTAAATTGGCTATATGTGTTGCTGTAGGATCGCAATCGCTCAAGACCGTTGCGTTAGCGCTTTCTGGATGCGCCCATATTGAGGAACAGCGGGTGATCGCTAAATTTCCATGCTGTTTTACAAATTTGGCTATTTTCTCAGGAGGATACTTCTCCAAAGGATTTGTTTGCAGACATCCAGTTAACAGAATGGTGATAGCAAGACCGTGTACAGTTGTTTTAAGTTTCATGAGCTTCTCACAGTCCGATTGTCAAGTTCGGTCAGGTTTAGAGGAATATGGACACAGGGATCTTGTGAGAGGCTCGCTGAAGGACCGCATGGCGATTTGAGATCGCTATGACCACTTGCGCAACCACTCAGGGCAATGATTGATATAATTAAAATAAGAATTCGCATAAGTTACTCCTTTGGTTTAAATGCGTTTGCAGCGGCGGAGGGGTCATATTTATTGGCCGTTGTTGCACGTCTATAGCCAGTCAGCGTTTCATTGTCGGAAGCTGAACTTTGCTGGATTTGCATAGCTTGAAGTCGGAGAATTTCGCTGAATAGCATTCCATTTTCGGCGGCAATACGGGCTTGCAAATCGACAGAGGCTTTCAAGTCTGGCGAATTGTCCAATTCCTTCAACATATTTTCGTAAGCGTCGATATGATTGGAAACGCCGTTATATGCCTGTTCGGACGCAGCCATAGCTGCATAAGTGGTGTTGTTCCGCCGGTCTAAAGCTCGGGAAATCGGGCCAGCCGGATCACTTGGAAGAAATTCCGAGCCAGGAAGAGGCTTAAATGTAGTCGTAAGGCTATTATATAAGTGTTGGGTTGATGAACCGGTGTTTCCAAGACCAGATGCACTCATCATTTCTAAGGTTTGCTCCCATGTAGTTGGAAGATAGCGGCGCAAATCAGCTTCAACTGGAGAATTATTAAGCGATCCCATATTTCTGGATCCCGTAATGGCATCCGCTTGTTTGATGGCTTGCTCTAATTGCTCCATTTGTTTTTGATAGTCTTTTGACATAGCGTCTAGCTGTGTAACCATCTGAGTGAAGCTGGAAGCGTCATACACCGGGATACCTTGAGCCTGCGCTGAAGAAGATGCATATATAATTAGTGAGATTACAAGGTATGAAAAAACGAACCGTTTCATAGTGCCTTTCTTCCTTCAATAAAGGGTGTAAGCCATTCTTCAGGCTTTGCGCCATATTGTTGAATAAGATCGTGCATGAATTGAACGGTTTGAGCTCTTCCGGACAATACTGCAATGAAATCGTCAAGGCCTGTGAGATCAAGCTTGGCTATCATAGAATCAGTTCCGTGCTTTAAGAGGAAGCAGCGTGATTCAGCGGTTAGTTTGCGTATAATCTTTAATTCATGTTTCGATACGCCAAAGCCCTTGCAATAATCATTTTCGTCTGCTCTTGGGTTCGGAAGAAAAATCTGGGTTGGGGATTGCTCGATAATGGCATCTCCAACGCTGCTACGTAATGCATCACGGACAGACTGAGTGGCAAATCCGATAATGCCATTCTGTTTACGAATTGTTTTCATCCAGTCCTTGATCCTTGCAGAGAAGGCGGGGTCATCAAGTAGTTTCCAGCCCTCATCAAGCATGATAATGACCTTTTGACCGTCAAGAATTTCTTGTACACGATGAAAGATATACATCAGCCAGGGCGTTCGGCTGCTCTTATCGTCAAGGATGGAAGTAAGATCGAAGCCAATATTCTTATTATCTAGAGTAAGCGTGTCTTGTTCGTTGTCAAACAGCCAAGCACGTTCACCGCCGCTATGCCATTTAGCCATTCTAGCCGATAGGGACGAGCCATGATTTACTTCATGACCGGATAGCAGTTCTGCTAGAAATCTCAATCGGCGGTGTTTTGGCGGCTCATCGAAGGTCGCATTTACAGCGTCCGCAATGATAGCCAAATCGTCTGGTGTGACTGAAGTACTGTTATCGAGTGTTACAAGCAGGCGAATCCAGTCTCGTATGAAGGCTCTATTCTCCGCATTGTCAGGTAGCTGTAAGGGGTTGAGGCCCGTAGGAACGCCTTGGCGGACTGTAGTGTAATTTCCTCCTATGGCTCGCAAGTAGATTTCCGCGCCATGGTCTTTATCAAAATAGATAGTTTTCGGTTTGAGTCTTTGAGCCTGTGCGCTAAGAAAGGTAAGAAGCACTGTCTTGCCGTATCCAGTTGGGCCTATAACGGTAAAATTTCCTACATCCCTTTCGTGGAAGTTAAACCAGTAGGGTGTGCCAGACGTTGTTTCTAATCTTGTTATTGCTGGTCCCCAGTGATTACCTAAAGAGCGTCCAGCTGGGAAATTGTGAAAACTGGCAAAGCCTGCGAAATTGGCATTTGAGATAAGCGACCGGCGGGCAATAAAACTAAAATTTCCCGGCAGTTGAGCCCAATATGCGGGTTCAAGGTTGATGTCTTCACGCACTGTTACAATGCCAAGCTTAACAAGGGCACCAACACAATCGCTTAATGCGATATCTAACGCCGCAGAGCTACGCCCGATAGCGGTTATTGTTAAGTGGTGTTCTCCAAATGTTGATTTCCCTGAAGCAAGATCATCAATGGCGTCATCCAAATCTTCTTCCAAAGATGTTGCACCTTGTTCGCCTGCCATGAGTTTCCTTTGCGTATCACGCATGGCATTGAGAGAAGCCTGTCTGTCAACAAATCCAAATGATTGTGTTAGAATAAATTCATGAGGGAGCCGGAGCAGGCTATCAAGCATGCCTGGTCCTGTTGCGTCTGCATATTCCTTCAAAGATAGCATTGCCCCGATTTTAACATCCCCGGGAGCGCTGCCGCGAATTTCAAAAGCTTCTTTTCCGAAGGAAACACGCTTTGCAGGTAGGTAATCTGCAATACACATACGGGGAGGCTTAATCCTGGATTTCTCAAAATTTATCAGATAGGACAGAAAGGATAGATTTTCGGCAAAAATGCCATCCTCTGTTTCACTGAGGCCTAAAACTCTTGGCTTATAGGGTGAAAGGGTAGTTAAAATATGTGCCGTGGCTTCCTTTAAAGCTTTTATGTCTTCTGCTTCCTGATTTTTCTGCAACTGCCTATCAATGCGTGTAAAAAGGGTGCGACTAAAATCAGCAATTACTCCCAAAGTGCCTTGAGCTGGACGTCGGACAACCGTTATATATTGCTCGTTAACAAACATACGTTTATGGGAGAGCCGTTCTTGATAAGCACCGTCAAGCGCGCGGCAAAAGTCATTTTCAAAGAAACCATCCTGTTCGCTATGTTCTTCGCGGCGAATGATATGGTGATAAACAGCAAATCGGCTATTTGATAAACCTCGTAATAACGTCGCGCGTATGTTCTTTCTTTGGTTGATGTCTATTTCATCAACCGTTTCAAAAGGCATCCCCTCTATTTGTATAATTTTGAGATAATAACCTTCCTTCGTTTTTATTATTTCGTTGTCTACTAGACGAGTATACGGAATAAACTGCGCAACAGATGCTTCAGTGGCCGCCTGCTTTCCTAATATTGTGTTTTGTTTTTTTGCTACAGCAAACATCTTTAAATTTTCTATGGCTTGTAACTATTACTTTTCCAAAAACCTTTATTTCTTGTCGGCGAGCACTTATTTAATTTGGTTAACCAGACCCCCATCCAATGGGGATCTTTTTCAGTCGCGATATACCCAAAGGCGTGCAAGGGAAGTGTTATTAGGACAAAAAATAGGATTTTGCCTGATAACGACATGAATAAGATCATGCCAATACCAAAGATGATGAAATTGACACCAAAAAATTCTATTGGAACGCCCATAGTAAGAGGAGGCCTAGTCATTCCAATAAAAAGTGGGTCAATTTCGATCTTTTCTTCAGGAGTACTCAACTTACAAAGTGCCTGATATGCTGTCGACGATCGCCGGCGCGCCAAATACAAGAATAATTCCAACGACCACAGAGAAAGCGAGTGATTTGGATAGACGGCCACTCATTGCGGCAAATCCCAAAACAACAACAGAAATTATGGCGATAATTCTTGCCCATGTAGAGGTAAGCAGGTTCTCTAAAGCTGTTAGAAAGTTTGTGCCGGAATCAAAAAGTGCTGTTGCAGCGTGTGCATCCTTCGAAGCGAAGACAACGGCAATGACTGTCAAAACAATGGCGGTTCTAGAGATGCTGATATTCATAACTTGCCTCACATAAAAGTTTAAATCTGTTTTTCCTTATAAACGAACAAATAAATTGTATTTATCATACATTCATAAGTTATTAATCCAGCCATAGCATATAAAAAGACATTATCAAGGGGAAAAGCGTACAAATATAAAATGACCTGTTGACAAGTTTATGGATTAAAATCATTTTCATTTCCGAATTACTTACAATTAGAGGAAAAAATGAAATTTATAGCAGTTGATTATCAGGGTGATTTCGCGAAGAAAGGCGGAAGATGGTATAACGAAAGACTTTGCGAAGCCTTTATCAATGCCAAACTGATCCCTTTCTTCAGGGAGAAGCATATCAAACTGTCGGAAATCATAAGCGATTACAGACTCCCTCGACCAAGCGAAACACTCGAATACTGTATCCCCGGTACGGAAGGATATACTTCCGAACTTCCTGACGACATAAAGACTGATAACGTCTGGATTAAATGCATGAATTCTCCTGTATGGATCGGGGAGAATCGCGGAGATCCAAACAAACCAGCTGGTCAGCCATATTCAGCACCAGAGAAATTTACAGCATGGCTCAAGCAGGAAATCGGTGAGCCAAGCAACGAAGAAATAGTTATTTTTGGCCTAACGCTGGATTGCTGTGTCCTGTGTCTAGCCCAAGAACTATATTTTAGGGGCTATCCAGCCCGAATTTTATATGAAGCCGTGGATACGTATGAGGGTTTTCAGCATCAAAAAGATAATATGTATGAAACGCCTATTGGATTGTGGGCACAGAAAATCACTTGGGAAGAAGTCACAAAAAAAATCAAACCAGAATCGTTAGATCCTAAATGATAAGCAAGGCGGGAGTTGTAACCATATTTATGCTTTCTCTATCGGCAGCGCCAGCGAACGCTACTGTATATGAATTCAACGATAGTGGTGCCGTTACAACTTTCGAGGCCAAGGATTACTTATCTGGAATACGCCATAAGACAGTGAAACGCTTGGAAGCAAAGTTGGCTTTCAAGAAAAACGTTTCCTATAATGAAATTATAGCGAAAGCTTCTAAGAAATATGGTGTGAGTGAAAACCTCATTCATGCCGTAATTTTTACTGAATCTTCCTATAATCCTGATGCGCTTTCTCCTAAAGGGGCAGGCGGTCTAATGCAGTTAATGCCCGGAACAGCAGAGACTTATGGGGCTGCAGATCGTTTCTCTCCGGAGGAAAACATTACAGCCGGAACAAAATATCTTAAATTCTTGCTTGATCGCTACAAGGGTGACGTAAAGCTTGCAACAGCGGCATATAATGCCGGAGAGGGTGCTGTCGATAAATATGGCGATGTGCCGCCATATTCCGAGACAAAAGCCTATGTTGAGAAAATCGCAACATTATTGGAGAGACAATGAAAAAAATTATTATACTGTCATTGGGTATAATATCTTTTCTTGCCGTTTCTGCGAGAGCCAAAGCAGAATCCGAGGCCGCTTGTGCTATCTGGCTATGCTTACCTGGTGGTTTCCCTTCCGGCTGCTCGGCAGCATATAGTGAGTACAAAGATCGAATTAAGCATGGGCGGCCACCATTACCCGATTTACCATCTTGTACGACAGGCCCTAATGGCGGTTCTTCATCCGGGTCGTATCGTATTGGCTATGAGTATTACCTGCCTTGCAAAGATGGCTTTGTCTTAGAGGAAAGCAGTCGAGGTATAGGAATCTGTAAGCCTTCAACGGTACGCTGTACAGCTATTCAAAGATATAAAGGGGAGTGTTCAGCCTACAACGCAGTTAAACGGACACAACCGAGATTTATAAAAATGTGGGTCGATGGTCAGTATATAGGTCAGTTCTTCTATTGAGAACTATGCCGCTTTTTTCTTCTTGGGAGGTTGTGGTTCTGCCGTTGTTTTGATCATTGGCGTTTTCATGTATTTAATCTCATTACATATCGCAGATATTTCGATTTTATTTACTTCATCTTTGAATTTGTTCTGGATTGCTTGTTTTAACTCCGTAGCTTGAGCTAGATTTTCAATTTCAATTCTAATTTCGTATTGCCACTCACCGATTGATTCTGTCAGGCCAATAATGAAGGAATGAGAAGCGCAATAATCGAAAAGCTGTTTTTTGAAGGTTTTTAGGCGAGTAGAAGTCTTGATTAAGAGATCGTAGGAGTAATAGCCTATTTTCTCGGGGATTAGGCTATAGGAATAACCTACGATGATATTCTTTTTTTCGAGATCCTTAATAATATCAAGAACGCCGTTAGGCCAAATACCCGTCAATCTTGAGATTTCCAGAGCGCTTGGCACACCGCCTTTTTCAATTATACAATTCAATACCCCTATGTCGTTGTCGCTCAATTTTGCTTTCTGTGGGGAATAACTGTAAGTAAGATGGCTCTTATCGACCTTGCTAGGATTTAGATATTTTCGCTTAAATAATGTCATAGAATTGCGAATTGATACAGATTCCTTAATCCTGAAAGCAGGAATATTTTCGCTCAGATCAGTCATAAATGTTTCAAATTCTGAAATGTCATTTACATTCACAGACATAAAATATTGGTACGGGCCGAACAACTCGATTAATGAAACAATTTTGGGATATGTAACGAGCCTTTGAACTGTTTTTTTAATTTCGGCAGGCGAGATATCTAGAAATGAAAAAAATACGCCAATTTTCATCCCGCCTAAAGTAAATTGGTTTATAAGTGTGTAGGGAAGTGCAATGCCCTTTGTTTGCAACGAAGCAAGTGTCCGTCGGACTTGATGACCTTCTTCGTCAATTATACTTCCGATACTTTCACCGGTCTTATTGGCATTCAGAAGAGCCGCGTGAAGGATTTTTTTTTCTTTAGGGTTTAGTTCCATAAGTTCTTATTTTAGTTATCAGGCGTTTAACGGACGGACACGGACAAACGCTTTGGATTTAAGGGGGTAACATCGCTCTACTCAGAGAAAGCCAGTGCATACGATGGTATTAACTGCGCTTTTAAAGGAATTATCCTGAGATTCAAGAAAAAACCAAATCTACAAAGGAATATTATAGGCAAATTAACAGCAATTTATATCAGAAAGTTAATTTTGACCAATTTAGGTTAACTTAGGTCCAAAAAGAGAAAAAGGAAGCCACTTGGATATCGAAGGGGCGGATCTCCCGGAGAGTTCGATGCCTGCCTTTCTTGTATTTTCAAGATCAAGCTTGGAAATGTTTACTTTCGCGGCAACGACCTTTGGATGGTCTAGGCAATGGCTTAACAGTTCGGCCGCTAGTGTTTCGATCATATCGGTGTGGGGTCGCCGAGGCCATTCCTCAAGTACAAGATTTCTGACTAAATCATAATCAATATAATTATCGGGCAAGGTTGATTTATTAGCGGTTTGGCAGAAACTCCACATTTCAGCATCAACCGAAATCCTTTGAGGCTGAATTTTTTCTTCATCATAAAGTCCTATCATGATGGAGGTCTCCAAGCCGCAGACATAGGTTTTGACTACATCTCCATGCCTATTAAATAAATTACGCAATATCATGTGATGAGGGATAGAACTTTCTTAGTCCAAACGGGGCAGAATCTATTTCGACAAAATCAACATCGTTATCAAGATGTTTTGTAAGGTTGTGGAAAGAGCCGATCGATAGATTATATTTTAATGCGTCACTAGCGACGCGACCATATATGGCAGCAAGGGTGCCTTCGTCAAAATCAATTAGTTTATATTCTTGAGAGCGGTAATAGCCGCTTGTTAGCAACAGATCACCTTTACGCAGTTGAATTTTACTCATTAATTAGCCCTTTTACATTTCAAATGCCTGGAATAACTCGACTACTCTTCCATCTGGATCTTTGACGATTGATTTACGTCCCGTTGAAAGCGATTTGATATCTGAGATTACAAGGCCGGGATAAGTGAATTTTTGTGTTAAATTCGCCATAGCTTGGTCAATATCTGCCGTATCTATTCTTAAAACTATTCGCTCTTCAGCTGGTACACGAGGCGGATAGATCTCGCACGACAAGTCGGATTTGAATGAAAAATGCTCCGGGCCATTACCATGTTTTTCGAATTCCAAAACAATGCCGACTGCTTGGTAGAAATCAGCCACTAGATCAATTTTATCTGTACAGAGAATTATATTTATCATAATGATGGGATTAATATGATAAATAGCCGATTAAGTCAAACTTTTTGTATTATTGGAGCAGGCCCAGCGGGTCTTACCTGCGCGCTCACTCTTTCTCAAAAGGGTTTTCTGCCCATAATTTTCGATAGGTCAGCGCGCAACAAGACTAGAAGTCGCGCAACTGGCTTACAGAAAGATACATTGGAAGTTTTGGATATTCTTGGAGTGGGGGATCAAATCAGAGCTGCATCAACGCCTGTTTTTGGGACTATTCAATATGACGGTTATGCAGAAGTCAGAAGAATAATGTTTGCAAGTCCGGATGATCAACAATGTAACAATCTATCAGTTAACCAAGCGGTTACTGAGAAAATTCTCCTTTCGGCGTTAGAATCGAAAACAAGTGTCCAGTGGGAACATGACATTAAATTTTTAGATGGGAAAATAAAGCTCATCAATGGCAAAACTTTTGACGCTGACTATTTAATCGGTGCAGACGGTAGAAATAGTATTGTCCGTGAAGCAGCTGGCATAGTTTGTAAAGAATCACTGGATAATGAAATTTCATTCGGTTGCGACGCAACTTTATCTGATCAAGAGCGGCTAGATCATGATTATATGCACCAGATGCAATTTGAAAAGGGTAGATTGGTTTTCGTTCCTTTGCTCGGAAAAGGCAATTTCAAAATAAGCGGAACATTTTCATCGTCAGTATCCCATTATCCTGTCCCAACGTCAGAAGAACTGCTTACTTTAATATATGAACGATCAGGTATTCTTGTTCAAAACTTGGAAGACATATTCCTCTATAGGCTTGGCACTCAGAGAGCTAGGGATTTTGGAAATGAGAATATAATACTTATCGGCGATGCTGCCCAAACTTTCTTTCCAAATGGTGGCTTCGGATTGAATACGGCGATCCAGCAAGGTTATAGTCTGGGAAGTATTTTATCATGCGAAAAGGACCCGCTAATTACTTTCAGAAATATATGGACTAAAGAAATCACTAGGCGTTTCGACATCATGCAGTCTTTGCGTTGCAAGTAGTTTATTCAAAATGGACTATTGCCAGATTAGGTGCATTTAAGTTTAATATCATGGTCCATCAAAATTGAATCATCCAAGGTTTTTATGTCACTAGTTTATGCTGTAGAAGAAACCATTAGCCCGATTGAATTCGTAAGTATTTTGCAAAAATCTGGTCTAGCTGAACGTAGGCCGATAGGGGAACCTGAAAAAATATTCAAGATGATTGATAATGCCAGCCTCTTCGTAACTGCTCGTGACGGAAAACAATTAGTAGGAATTGCTCGTTCTCTCACTGACTTCTCCTTTATATGCTATTTGTCTGATTTAGCCGTTGACCGCGGATATCAGAGGAAAGGGATAGGTCGCAAGCTTTTAGAATTAACAAAAGAAAAGTCAGGATGCCGATCCATTTTATTGTCCGCGCCAGCAGCGGTAGACTATTATAAGAATCTTGGCATTCAGAAATTAGAAAATGCGTTTGATTTTACCGAATTTTGAAAAATTAAGGGCTAGTCAAGTCCCGGAATGGTTTTCTAAAATTTGAATCCCTTGATAAGCATATCCTTGCAGATGCCTTATAAATAAAGAACTTTTTACTATTCTTGAGTGCGCGCAGGTAGATTTTCCAGATATTTTATAAGCGAAAGCACATTATCATTCGCCAGAGAATAGTATATGAACTGCGCTTGCTGCCGTGTTTGAACGACATGATCGCGCCGCAAGCGTGCCAGATGTTGCGACAAAGACGACTGGCTTAAGGTCAGAGAAGATTTAAGTTCCCTTACATTCTTTTCGCCGTTCATGAGGGCTCTGATGATTAGAAAACGCTGACTGTTTGCAATAGCTTTCAGCATCGTTATTACTTCTTTGTCCATTGATGAAGGAGTATTGCTAGACATGGCTTAATTCTTAAAAATCTATGCTGTAATACGTTAAGAACTTTTACATGGCCCTGACAATATTAAGGAACTGATCGACTTGCTGCGATAGGTTATGCGACATCTCGAGAAGGTCCTGCGATCCGGCTAGAACATCATTGGAAGAGCGGCCGGTATCCTGCGCCGCTTGTTGCACCCCTGAAATATTGGATGCAACCTCCTGCGTGGCGGCGGATTGCTCTTCCACCGCGCTTGAAATCGATGAGTTCACATGGCTGATATTGCCAATGCTTTTCACGATCTCGCGGATTGCGTCGGCCGTAGACTTGCTGGATTCCTGAATGGCCTTGATCTGGGTCGAAATTTCTTCCGTGGCTTTAGCTGTTTCAGTTGCCAAAGATTTCACTTCCGATGCGACAACGGCAAAACCCTTGCCGGCTTCACCCGCGCGTGCAGCTTCGATTGTCGCGTTCAGGGCAAGAAGGCTAGTCTGTCCCGCGATATCGGCGATCATTTTTGTCACCTGGCCTACTTTTTCCGAGATAAATACAAGATTGGTAACGATTTCCTCAGACCGTTCGGCCTCGCTGACGGCCTTTTGCACAACGGCCATGGCCTCAGTAAGCTGGCGAGAGATTTCCGACACTGAAGTGGCCAATTCTTCCGTTGCCGCAGCTACCACAGACGATTGCTGATTTGTTTCTTCGGCGGTGGCGGCGAGTGTTTGTGCGGACGATTGCATTTGCCCGGCGGACGCGGCTACGATATTGACGAGAGATTTGACGTTAGTTTCAAAATCATCGGCTAGTTTCCGGTTTTCTGCTTTTCTGCAGGACAAGTCTGTTGCGAATTTGACAACCTTGAAAGGTTTGCCGTTCATATCCAAGATCGGATTGTAGGAGGCCTCGATCCAGACTTCCTTGCCCCCCTTACCAACACGCTTATATTGTCCGGCCTGAAATTCTCCCCGATTAAGTGCCGCCCAGAAGTCTTTATAGTCCTGACTATTTTTATAGTCTGGTTCAGCAAACATACTGTGATGCTGGCCTTTCACCTCATCGAGCGTATAGCCCAATACGGAGAGGAAATTCTTGTTCGCCGTGATGATCGTGCCGTCGAGGTTGAATTCAATGGTGGCCTGTGAACGATCCAAAGCGTTCATTTTTCCCAGAAGATCGGCATTTTGCAACTTTTCATGCGTGATATCGGTTGCGAATTTCACTACTTTATAGGGCTTTCGGTCGCGGCCCATGATCGGATTGTAGGATGCTTCGATCCAAACTTCCTTGCCGCCTTTGCCGAGCCGCTTATATTGCGCGACCTGAAATTTACCGCTTTGCAGATCTCGCCAGAACCCCTTGTACTCATCGCTTTCCCTATAAGCAGACTCTACAAACATACTGTGATGCTTTCCTTTGATTTCATCGAGCGAATAGCCAAGTGTATTCAAAAAATTTTCGTTGGCGGTTACGATAGTGCCGTCCAACTTAAACTCAATAACGGCTTGCGATTTGTTAAGCGCACATAAGATGTCACTGTCGGATGAAGAGAATAGGGCCATGATAAAATCCTTTAATAAAATGCCACCAGAGAGATGATCTGATCTCTGGTGGCCGGAAGTTCATAACCGTTATTAACGAGAAAAACGGCGCGACACTCTTTAGTGCACGCACTTGGACATACAGCGCCGCCTTCCGGCCCTGAGAGACCGAAACGCGACATCTTCAATGCGCCTCATTATGTGAAAACGCATCAATAACGACTGATGCCAGCCGCTCGTTAATAAAAAAGGGTTATGAAGCCCCGACCCACATAGATCATCCGTATGGATCAAGACAAACGTAAGTCAAAAAGTCTTCTATAGCAAGATTAGGAAAATTCGGCGATTTTCATGCCGAATTGATTAAAATTGGCTTGTCGTGCGCCACCTATATATCGAGTTTCATTAATTTCTGGCATGCTGCGGCCTGACGGTGAGCCGAGCATAGAGGTAAAGGATTTGCTATTTGCTTTAATCAATAATGAGCGCGCCGATGCTACCCCCGGATTAAAGGGGCTATGCCCAAATTGCTCACAAAATGTAACTTCAAAATGCGGTTCCCGCCGCATCTGGCATTGGGCGCATGTTTCGAAGCAGGCATGTGACAGCTGGTGGGAAGAAACCCTATGGCATCGAACATGGAAAAGTCTTTTTCCGATTGGGTGGCAAGAAGTTATTCTTTTTGATACACAATCCGGAGAAAGACATATCGCCGATATAAGGACATCTAAAGGCCTTGTAATCGAGCTACAGCATTCGCCTCTTGCAAGCGAAGAAAGGGTATCCCGCGAGAAATTCTACAATAATATGGTATGGGTTGTGGACGCCTCACATCGAAAGAATGATTATAAAAGGTTCATAAAAAATTTTCCGCGTTTTTTTAAAACGCATAAGCCCGGTATGTTTCTTGTACCATCGCCTGAAAAATCCTTTCCTCTGGATTGGGTGCAAAGCGCGAAGCCGGTATTCTTTGATTTTCGCGGAACGGATGCGCCAGTTCCTCCTGACAACGGGCGTGAACTGCTGTGGTGCCTGTTGCCAGGCCGAATAGAAAATTTGGGTATTTTGGTTGCTTTTAATCGCGGCGATATCATTAGGGAAGCAACCGAGCAAGCCGACTTGGTTGAAGTTTTGATGAAAGGACATATCGAAGCAAACAACTTCTTGATCTTGTCTCGCAGGCAAAGGCAGCCACAAATACGAATGCCGTTCCAGCGTTATCCCGCTGGACGCAGTCGCCGTTGTTTCTAGAGCAAACCCTTAGGCTGCTTTCCGCTGAAGTTCTTGACGCGGGCCAAAGAATTCGAAATGCGCCTGCGAGGCTGGGATACCCCACTCAAGAAGTTGATGATATATGTTCACCATGAAAGCCTTCGGGCCACAGAAATAATAATCCGCATTCCGATCGGGCACTAAAGCTTCAATAACACTAGCATCGATCATACCGGAAATATCACCCGCGCTACGTGTTACACCGTTGGAAGGGGCCTCACTGTAACAATGACGCAATGTCAGGTTTTTGTGTTTTACGGCTAAATCGTCGAGTGTCCCGCGAAAGGCTTGTACAGTTTCATTCAGGCTTGCATGCACGAGGATAATCTTGCGATCCGGCATAGCATCAAGTGCGCTTTGCGCGATGCTAAGGATAGGCGTAATGCCAATCCCGGCAGCGAGCAAGACAAGAGAGCGCTCATGTTTCTCTGTCACGTCGAAGAAGAACTCACCGCATGGATGGCCAACCTCAATAACTGAATCTACGTTGATATTATCGTGCAAGAAATTAGATACATAGCCCTTTGGTGTATCAGATTTTAGGCCGTTTTCGCGTTTTACGCTGATGCGGAAATAATCCTGTCCGGGCTTATCAGAAAGGCTGTAATTACGCATCGTTGTATGACCGCAGGGCGTTGCAACTCGTACTGTGATGTATTGCCCTGGTTTGAAATCGGGCAGGCCTGTGCCATCTGCGCGCTTCAGATAAAATGATGTGATATTGTCGCTTTCCTTTTCTTTTTTAATAACTCTGAAATTTGAGAAGCCTCCCCACCCATTCGGCAGTTCAGCGTGCTCCTTATAAATCTGTGATTCACGCCCGATTAAGATATCCGCAAGAAAGCCATAGGCTTCGCCCCACGCATTGATGATCTCATCTGTTGCGCCTTCACCGAGAACTTCGCGGATAGAGGCGAGAAGATTAGATCCGACAATTGGGTAATGCTCAGGCTTGATCATTAACGCCGCGTGTTTTTGTGCTATAAGTTCGACGGCTCCCCCTAAGACTTCCAGATTGTCGATATTAGCGGCGTAAGCGCAAATAGCGCCGGCGAGGGCTTTCTGCTGTGATCCTGATTCCTGATGCGCCGGGTTAAAAAACGGCTTCACCTCAGGGTTATGGGAGAACATCCGCTTGTAAAAATGCCTTGTCAGAGTTTCCGCATGCTGATCAAGAATTGGAGCAGTTGATTTAACAATATCAATGGTTTGTTGACTTAGCATGGCGATCTCCTTAATATATATATCAAATACATATTATAAACTTGCTAACAAGACAAGATGGTTTTTGTATACAAAGAGAGCATATGCAATTAACCGTTTTCACTGATTACAGCCTTCGTACACTGATGTTTCTCGCAGAACGTCGGGATCGCATTTCCAGCGTACGCGAAATTGCTCTGCATTACGGCATTTCCTATAACCATCTTGTCAAGGTTGTGCACAAACTCGCACAGTCTGGATATATCGAAAGCACGAAAGGCAAGGGCGGGGGAATCAGGCTGGCCGTTGGCGCAGAAAAAAACCGACTAGGAGATATTGTTCGAGCTTTAGAACCCAATATGAACATTGTCGAATGTTTCAATCAGGATGCAAACACTTGCCGCGTAAGTGAATCTTGTCAGTTGAAACATTACTTGTTTGCCGCAAAGCAGGCGTTTGTAGAGTCTCTTAACCGCTATACGCTTGCTGATACCTGTAAAAATCCTACAATATCTAAAATGCTTGAAGAAGCTTGATTGTCGCCAATTTGGCTGAGGAAATTAAAAAGCACCTAAAGTCTATTTAAGAAATAGCTATCTCTATTCGCTGAAAGAATCTTCTTGGTTTATCCGACATTAGCTTTGACAATTACGCTATAGGTCTTCATATTAAATGTCTTAAGTGCCAAAGCTTAAGTGATAAAAAAGATCTAACGTATTATCTCTTTTCACATACATCATATTTTGATGATGTATGGGTTTAATCTTATGCTAAGAATAAAGACCAAAATGTGCCTTAGACTTATTGTGCGGCCAATTTTCGTGCTAGCGTATCGAATTGTTCCTTGTGCTTGTCCGGATTGTTTTCCTTTAATTTACCCAGATTCTGCAATTTCCATTGGACGGCGGGGAAGCGTTCAAAATCGTAAATGTTCCAGTCCGGTGTGCAGTTTTTGATACTAAGCAGAAATTTCTTATCGGTATCCGTCAGGCATTGATTGACGGTTCTGACTAGCTGTTCGCGGGTACATTCAAAATCTTCGTAAGTGAATGGCAAATCGCTCATGCCCGTAAACTGGTTCTCCATGGCTTTGCGCTGATCCTGAAAATTCGGCATCAGGACTTCGTTGATCGGGCGGTCGCTACAAAGCAAACATAACAAAAAGCCCCTATGCACATCTTCCGAAAACCCTTCGTTTTCCATGAGTAATTTGACGTCGAACAAGTCGCGGGGATGCTGACGATCCAAAGCCGCGCAGAGTTTACCGCCGTAAAGCTGGCCTACAGGGACAACCTGGATTACAGAGGAACGGTCGAACATCTCTTGCGCCGCTTCACACAGGATCATGCGTGCAGGCGGTGCGAGAGTGCCACGACTGACGAGATTTACCTCGATTTTGATTTCTTCGTTTTCATGTCGCACGATCAATTTTGCCGTATCGGGTTTATAGAGAATCTGCGCGCGCGGCAGGATAGTTTGTATGCGTTCTTGGATGCGCCGCAAAGCCGCATCGATATTTCTTAGCGTGGTGGCGCGGTCTTCGATAGGCAAATAAGTCAGGTCAATATCAACCGAGAAGCGCGGCATATCGCGCACAAACAGGTTGATCGCGGTGCCGCCATGCATGGCAAAGCATTCTTCCTTTGCTACAGCAGGAAGCACAGTAAGCAGTATGTTGACCTGTTTTTTATATTTCGGGTTGCTCATTTCTCTCAAACTCTTTCGGCACCGTTATTTTGTATTTGTCTATAAATACGCCGTTTTTTACAAGGCTGCGTGTGCCGGATCCAAGATCAACCTTGGACAGATTAACGAACTCAAGCCATTCGTGTTTGAATTTATCGGCAAGATAGAGGAACAGCCGCTTGACTTTAACGGAGGAACAATTCTCCAGCAATTCTTGCACGATTTTTGGTCTAAGATCGGACATACCTTCCATCAACTCGTAGCATTCATAGAATTCCTGATGCTGGGGCGCAAGATACAGGCATTCCAGCATCGCACGTGCCACGCCAGATACCTTGACGTTAAAGCCCGGACGCTCCAGATCGACAAGCCCCATATCGGCAGGAAGAAAAGACGTCGCATAATAATCTATGCGTGTTCCCCAATCACGGTTGCGGAACCACATCGGCAGTTTTTCTTTGGCACCGCCAAAAAGGATAGTGCGTCCACCAGTAAAATCAACATAATGGCCTCGGCCCGTTAATGACAGCGCTGTGCGCCCGCCGATATGTGCTGATAGCCCCGCCTGTGTCTGTAGGGCATATAGCCCACCGAAATAATCCACTTTGTCGCCGGCGCGGATAGCAGCACCAGTGCCAAGCGAGGTCAGCCAGTGACTTTTCTTATAGTATTTCTGCAGATCGAGGCTGTAGCCTTGGGAGGTTAGCCATGAGGACAACAAGACTGTTCCAGGCGGACAAGACTGCAATATTTTATTTATTTTTGTTTCCTTATTGGTAGTCATACTACCAATATACAGATTATAATAAACAAAAACAAGATATATGTTTATTAGATTGCCTGAACTGGTAGCCATACTACCATTATACAAATTAAAATAAACAATAAAAATTAAACTATTTAATCTGTAGAAACAGAATAGGTTGCAAACATGGTTATCGACTTAACGGAAGAGCGCCTCACCTGAGCTGATGCTAGCCGCTTACAATAACCTTGCTCTTTGCCATGCCGGATTGCACGGAGGGGAGAGCTTCTTTGGTCTCTCTAAAAGGAAAGACCCTATTAAGGACAGGGGTTCTTGTGCCTACTTCTTGAACGAGTATTTCATGTATGTCGAGCGGCTGAAATGGAATAGGCGTAAAACAAGTAGGGGAGGATGGCTCGTTTTACGCCTTCCGTTTTATCGCGGCATACTCAGACTCATTATGTCCTCGGGAAAGTCCTCTTTGCGGAAATTCCCCGAATAGCGGGTTTCATGAATATCATCGATAGTATAGCCTAAATTGGCCGACACGCGTTTTAAATGTATGACGTATTTGCTGTCTCGAAGGCGTTCTCCGGTATCCGCGTGATAGCCTACATTAGCGGTCAGCAAAGCATCCCCGTTGCTGCCCCATTGAAGGTCTTCCTTGATGTCCCATTTCATGGGCGGATTCATCCTGAACATGCCTAAGCGCTGTTCTTGCCGTTGTTCTGCAATATGGATCGCCAGATCACGAAAGCCCGGATACACTCTATCCAGTAACCATTTTTCGGCCAGAAGGGTGGAATAAAAACACTCGGCAAGCTGATGCACGTTGAGATTATCGTACTGAAAATCTCTGAGGCGCTGATTGACAAAATTTATGGTGGAAGTGTCGAATATGATGAATTCGGCCTGCCGCAGATTGTCTAGTGGGTGTTGGGTATCAGCCAGCAATGCAGCTCTGGATTTATAGCCAAAGAACGCCGCCACAAGCTCGTGCGCGTGTGTGGCTTTCAGTTTGAGGCCGAAATTGTCGTTGGTGAAGGTACGCAGATTATCCGCGCAAAGTTTCGTGATGTCTTGTTGCATAGCAACCTCCATTTAAACAGCTGGACTTGATTGGTCGTCGTGAGCGTTTAAACACAACCATGCCAGCGGTTTAACAAAGGTTAGCCGAAGGGCAGGTTTTTAGAGCATCGTCTTTTCGGTCACTCACAACCGGGGCATCGATTCCTGCCAAAAGCATATGGCAGAAGATGATGAACTTCAAGTCTGAACATTCAATGAGCTCGATAGACGTTTAAATAGGGTCTGGCTCAATTTGTATTTCTTAACCTTGTTCGCTTACTATCGCGGAATTACAAGGGGTTTTTACGGGATGGCGTATTATTTTGACATAATAATACGCCATCAGGCATAATGAGCGCATGACAAATACGCCCAGATCCACCCCTGCCTTCAATAGCGCCGGAGATTGCGCGTGCGACCGCCATGACACCGCCGCCCTGATAGTGGATGTTCAATTCGGATGCATCACCCACATGGACGAACAGGACGCGGAAAACTACCTGACTTCACTGGGAAACCAGATCAGAGACCTTCGGGAACGCGGCATTCCCATCACATGGGCCGTGATTGATGATCACAAGAACACAAAATTCCACGCCCCCGCAAGCGATAGCGGGCAACTCCGCTCACCCGACGAACTAAACACCATGGGGTTCTATGCCGTAGCTCCGGACAAAAATCCGGATGAAATACCAAATAAAGCTATCTTTGACCGCTTTCTTATGGGCGACTCCTCCCTTAATATTGAAGGCCACGGCCCGCGCAAGAACGAAGCCGTCTTCACCAAACCCGCCTTCAACAGCTTTGGAACATCCGAAAGAGATCGCGTGGACGCAAAAATACCTGATGACGCTATGCCTCGTATACATGCCGAACACGCAAAACTCATTCAACATCTCAAAACCGCGGGCGTGGAAAATCTGGCCATCTTCGGCGCGGTCGGATCGCAATGCTGCCTCGAAAGCGGTATAGGCGCCGTACAATCAGGCTTTAAACCTTCCCTGATACTGAACGGTGTGGTTTGCTGGCGTTGTGGAGAGGGGCAAAAAAGTCAGCTCGTCTGGCGCGACGGTTTCGAGTCCCCGCAAGACGCCGACCTCTGGCACAGATCGGAAATCCTTCAGGCACCACGAAAACCGTCACGCGGCTTTTCCCAAGCCGAAGTCGCCGCAACAAAACAAATCCATCACGGCACCTATCAGGAATTTATCGCCGTGCATGATAACGTGCCGGAAGCACCGGCCCTGACCAGAAACCAACCGGATGCCCGCCTCCAAATGTGATAATATAGATTATGGGAAATTATTCCTATATTTATAATTTTAGAAATTACTCTCATAGATCCAACTTGGCAAGTACATATTTCACAGTCCAGGTTCAGTTGGTTTTGGTGGATGTGCGGTCGTCACAAAAGGCATTTCTTTTATCAAAGACGACAATGCTAATTTTGACGCGGTGTCTTCTATGTAAGGTAATATCTCAAGCAATATATATAAGCGAGGCGTTTTTACAGGCTGATAATTACTTCGGAATTCGCCCGTCTGCGGGCCTGCAGCCGGTTCAGTTAAAGGCGCTATGCCGTCCATTATTTGAGTACCGACATCTATAATGAATTGTTCCAAATTTTCAGCAAGCCCGGAATGCCCGGCTTTCTTCAGGTTGGCTAGAATGATTTCCAGGTCCGGTGTCGCTTGGGCAATATGGTAGAGATAAATTTCTTCTACGTCCCAGTGTAGTTCTTCTGCAAGTTTATGGTTTTCTTCAGAATATTGCATGGCTCATTACACAGGATGAAAGCCTGAGGTTTCAAATAATAAGAATGGATGCAAGAAGGTAATCTGCGATAGCTTGGGATCTATCTAATCGCTAACTTTTCTTACAAATTCGGATTTCAATCCCATCGGGCCGATTCCGGGGATTTTGCAATCGATATCGTGATCTCCATCGACCAGGCGAATATTCTTCACTTTCGTTCCAACTTTTACAACGTCCGACGAACCCTTTATTTTCAGACCCTTGATAACTGTTACGCTATCGCCGTCCTTGAGTTCCGTTCCGTTGGCATCGCACACAATCTTGAGATCACCACTGGCATCACCGTCGCCGGATGAATCCGCTGCCGACCATTCATGGCCGCATTCCGGGCAGACGAACTGGAAACGGTCTTCATAGGCATAAGCCGACTGGCATTTGGGGCAAGGTGGGATTTCACTCATATTTGACTCGTTCTTTGCAAAGGAAAGCAATCTGTAACAAACGGATCTTATTTCAGCAAGGCGCCCATCAACCCGCGCATGATTTCCCGGCCAAGCGTTCCGCCAGCTGAGCGCATTGCGCTTTTAGCGACGGCAGTGCTGATGCTGTCTGGCTTACGGCCTCGCGTCGCCGGTTTCCTGGTCGCTGAACGAATGGCCGAGGAGACAGCGGCCCTGCCCGCGCTACTGGCGGCGGCTGTGACAACTGTTGCGGCAACGGTTCCCCAGATGCTCCCTGACGTTAGAGCCGGTGCGGATTTTTCCGGTGGTGTATTATTTTCTCCGTTTATACGGCCGGACAGGATTTCAGCAGCGGATTCCCGGTTAATCGGCGTATCATAAAGGCCTGCGAACGGGCTTTGCGCGATCGCCGTCTTGCGTTGTTCTGGCGTAATGGCACCAATGCCTGATATTGGTGGGCGGATTAAAGCACGTTCGACGATGGTTGGCGTTCCCTTGGCGTCCAGCACGGATACCAGAGCCTCGCCTACGCCAAGTTCGGTAATGGCGTCTTCGGTCTTGAAAGCAGGATTGACACGAAATGTCTGCGCGGCGGCGCGCACGCCTTTTTGATCCTGTGGCGTAAAAGCGCGGAGCGCATGCTGGACGCGGTTGGAGAGTTGCCCAAGCACATCGACCGGAATATCTGCCGGATTCTGGGTTATAAAATACACCCCTACCCCTTTCGAACGAATAAGTCGAACTAGTTGTTCGATTTTTTCAAGCAGGGTTTTGGGAGCATCGTTGAACAGCAGATGCGCTTCATCGAAAAAGAAAACCAGCTTCGGCTTGTCGAGATCGCCGACTTCCGGAAGATCCTCGAAAAGCTCGCTCAGGAGCCAAAGCATGAACATGGCATAAAGGCGCGGCGATCCCATAAGTCTATCCGCCGCCAGGATATTCACTGCGCCGCAGCCGTTTGGTGCGATCTTCATAAAATTTGCGATTTCCAGTGCGGGTTCGCCAAATAATTTCTTGCCGCCCTGTTGCTCGAACGTCAGGAGCGCGCGCTGAATAGCAGCGACCGACGTAGCCCCGACATTGCCGAATTTTGCGGAATAAGCGGCGGCGTTTTCGCTGACATGGACGAGCATGGCGCGCAAATCGTCAAGATCGAGCAATAATAGCCCTTCCGAGTCCGCAGCGGCGAATACGACGTTGAGCACGCCTTCCTGCACATCATTAAGCTGTAGCAATTGCGAGAGCAGCAGCGGACCCATTTCAGAGATTGTCGTGCGGACCGGATGCCCCTGCTCTCCGAAGATATCCCAGAATATCGCGGGAAAGGCCTGATAATCGAGAGAGAAGCCGATTTCTTCCGCTCGGGCGACGAGCGGCTTCTTGTCTGTTCCGGCTTGTGACAGCCCGGCAAGATCACCCTTGATATCGGCGATGAACACCGGTACGCCCGCCAGCGAGAAACCTTCGGCCAGCCCTTGCAGGGTCAAGGTTTTACCCGTTCCGGTCGCGCCCGCGATCAGTCCGTGGCGGTTTGCGTATTTAAGCAATAGGGATATGGGTGAAGTGCCTTTGCCGATATATATGCCGTTGTCTGCTACAATCATAAAATTCGTCCTTTCAGGAATTTTATTTTAAACCAGAGCAGGTGGGATTTTCTATAGGCTTTTTTGATCTGTCTGCATATTCGTGCTTGAACTGCAATGCTGAAAGACAATTCTCAATCACACTACTAGATGAATGATTCCTCTTTAACCGGAATACTGCATTATTACTCTGGGCCGCGGTCTACAAATACGTATAAATTTGCTTTTCCTATTTGCACTCTCATTTCATTATTTGGTTCAGGACGCTTAATTTCAAGCAGAGGATCATTTATCTTATCGCCATCAATTTTAACAGCTTGCCCATGTATGAGCCTGCGAATCTCTCCCTTTGATAATTCTGGCCTGATGTTTCTGCATATATCAACGATTCCTATTTTCGCTTTTTCTCCAAATATTTTGGATATATTGAGAGGGATATAACTTCTCGCGTTGTGATCTTTGTTTTGAAATTGATTGTAGAAAAATAAATCGGCATTCTTAGCCGCCTCCTCACCATGATATTGCTCTACAATATTTGCAGCTAATCTCTTTTTAATGCCCATGGGATTGTCACCTGCTGCAAGAGATTTTAGCAAATGATCAATAACACTCGGTTCAAAGTTTGAGGCCAGCATAAGATAGTTTTGTATTAAATTATCTGGCAAAGACATGATTTTTCCATACATATCATTGGGTGTATCGGTTAATCCAACATAATTATTCTTTGATTTACTCATTTTTTCTATGCCATCAAGACCAACAAGCAGAGGCATACCAACAACGACCTGTTCATCGCGGCCATAGATTGATTGGAGAGATCTTCCAATTTGACAGTTAAAGAGCTGATCTGTTCCGCCAATTTCAAAATCAGCATCTATTATCACCGAGTCATAGCCCTGCATTAACGGATATAGTAATTCGTGCATGTGAATTGGTACATTCGCCTTAGACCTGTTGTTAAAATCACTTCTTTGCATAATTTGAGCTAGCGTAGCTTTTGACATGAGATCCACAACATCGGCAAATCCCATCTTGTCCAGCCATTCAGAATTATATTTGATGGTTATTTTTTCTATATCTAGAACTTTTGAAAGTTGTTCAATATAAGTTTGAGCATTTTCGGCTACTTTTTCAGCTGAGAGTGGCGGTCGCAAGCTATTACGGCCTGTGGGATCGCCAATCCGGGCTGTGAAATCGCCGATTATTACTATGATCTCGCAGCCTTGCCGTTGAAAATCTCTTAGTTTTCTGAGAACTACCGCATGTCCTAAGTGTAAGTCAGGCGCTGTGGGATCGAACCCAAGTTTTACAACGGGAGTCTTTCCAGCTTTTTTTAGCTCATTAATTTTACTGCCTATCCCATTAGGAGGAATGGTTATTTCAATGTTTTTCTCGAGAAGGGATTTATCTTCCATTTTAGTGCCTTTCTGAAATTTAATGTTCATAATTCAGTAAAAAGTTATTTTGGATTGCCGTTGAGACAGGCACGAAATCTAAATCAACAGATCGGATAGGGACTTCTGCAACCAGCCGATGTAAATCCAACCAGATTTTTTTAAAATACTCCTCGAATCCAGCCCGAGGATAGTAAGATGCTCCTATCTGGGGCATCGGACCCGCGTCTATCAGGAACCAGGTTCCTTTTGAGTCAGACCAGCAAAAGTTTCCTGGATGGATATCCAGATTAATGCCTTCTTCTTTATATAAAGAGCAAGCCGATAGATAAATATCTTTAACCTGGTTTAATGCATATGGGGCGCTTCTAAAGTCAGGGCTTCCGAGTAAATCCCAAGCGATCTTACCATCTACAAGGTCTTTTATAATAACGCCGGTATCTTCATCGTATGAAAGAATATCTGGCAAATATTTTCTAAGCCCTGTTTTTAACGCTGCTTGATTGGCATTGATCTCCTGATGGTTTATAAAATCTTTTGCAGCCAAATTTCTTGGTATTTTAGCCACGCTACTGGCCCCATGTTGAACAACATAATTATAAGAACCCTCGCCCAATATAGGAGCTTTTATGACAGGATTTAATTCAATAAGCCTGTATAAATAAGCTGTACTGAGCTCTGCGATATTCTTAATTTTATTAACTGAAAAATTGTGATCAGATCCATCTAGCTGATGCCATTCATCGAAGGCGTATTGCAACAAAGGGCATAATCCATTCCTGACCATCCACATATTAAGTGCATAACTTCTTTGTAGTGGGTGACTTCCTGGATTTATGAGGGACCGCTCTACTTCCAGTAATCTTTCAATCCAATTAGATTCTGTTATATCTAAACTTGCTGCCTCTTGGAAACATGGCTTTAGACTTTTCGATGACTGAGCAATTAATTGGAATGCGCTCTCAAGCGAGTTCCCAATTATTCTA
This sequence comes from Micavibrio sp., assembly GCA_030824965.1. Lineage (GTDB taxonomy): Bacteria > Pseudomonadota > Alphaproteobacteria > Micavibrionales > Micavibrionaceae > Micavibrio_B. The sequence continues at coordinate 33,719 of JAPJQV010000010.1, forward strand.
GAGTTGTTGCAGCTTGCTGCTGCAAATAGCTTTCCCTGCTCTTCTGTGCTAAGGTAGCCATACAAAGACAATCTTCTAAAAATTTCGCTCTCGCTAGGTAAGCAATCTCTCATAGTTGCAACTTTTCCTTAATATTATTAAGGACATCTATGAAGCTATTAAAAGGTATAAAATTAATCTTCTGATCACTGCAAAATGTCGCAAGTCCCTTCGTCGCGTATATACAGTCTACATACTTGATAACTTCCCTATCGGTGGTCCCATCTCCAGCAAATGCAATTGGACCGCTTATGGTCATTTTCAGAGATTGTAACGCTTCCGTTTTTGATGGCGCGCTTTCAAAGGAAATATTTTTATTTTCTTTGATCGACCATTTTTTCTCAGAGAATTCAAGTCTATTGCAAATGATATTAAATGCCAACGGATCGAAGTTGTGAAAGTCATCACAGAAACGAATATTTGAATATCCCATTTGACTTAATAAGATCGAGATATAGATATCCCAGCCGCCGCTAATGATAAAAACAGGGATTTCCTTTTCTCTTAGAAAGGAAATGATTTCTAAGAACCCAGGCCTTATGATTGAGCTTAAACCATTTAAAAAGAGTTTTATCTCTTCCGGAGACGCCTTGATCATGGAAACGAACTTTTGGTTCATTGTTGAATAATCAATTTCTCCTCTTAAATGTGATTGTCCAACAGAGTCCCAATCATCATCAGTAAACCGGTGCAAAAGCATGTCGCTTACATCTGAGATGCTGATTGTTCCATCGAAATCAAAGACGAAAGCAGATAATTCCTCTCTAAATCTATTTTCTATATTAATCATCGGCTTACCTAACTAGAAAAGACTCTTCTAAAACCTTCATTGATTAACTTATCTGAAATGATCTCATTTAATAAATTATTCCCGGATTTTGTAAGATGCAGACCGTCGAGAAATAAATCTTGGTAGTTTTCCAAGTTTATAATTTGAGAAAAAAGCGGACAAAAAGTTACGTTATTATCCTGACAGACCGCTTCGATAAAGGCCTCATATTCCCCTATTATTCTATTCTTATAAGAAGCTTCCGGCGCCCATGGGATAGGATCCAAAATTTTTTCATCAACTGGCAATATACCGGTAACCAATATATTGGGAGTTATTTCAAGGGCACTCTTTATCAATTGGTCACTAAACTCATGAAAGTCTGCCTTGGATGTTAGCGTCTTTTGTTCCGCATTTAGATATATTGTATCGTTAACTCCTACAGAAATAACTATCTGTATAGGTTCTTGGGGATCATCAGGATTCATTCTGGCTTCAATTTCAGCTTTGGCTCGTGTCAGGACATTTGAGATATTATTTCCACGCACGCCCAAGTTATAAGGAAAAACATTAAGTTTCCCATCTAAGGTTTCGTTGATTAATCTTGAGGAAATGAGACCTGCCCATCCCCCTTGGGGATCGCCGACGCCAACAACACGGCTATCCCCTACAAAGAATATTTTTCCCATTAGCTAAATCTTTCTACATCTTCCTCATGGCAAAAACCCGTCTGGATTTCATAAACTACCGCTGGAGTATCGCTTATATTGACCAATTTATGCAATAAACCAGACGGTATCGAAACTATTTCATTCTTGGCTATGGATCGATGCTTGAGGTTTCCTACGCCATCTCCAGAATAATAAGAAACATTATCAGTAAGGGCGTACCATGCTTCAGCTTTGTGGCGGTGAACTTGAGTTATCAGTTCTGTTTTTGGATTAATAATTAATATCTTCTCTTTGCGTATAGGCGCAAGACCTTGGATAACATTACTTGGATCATTTACCAAATCCTGACTCTCATACAGGTTATAGTATCTGCCCCAGAATTTATTTTCATCATAAGAAAAATGACTTTTGCTGTATTCGATTACTTTTTTAAGATTTTGTGCTCGGATTGCTTCCACTATTTCTTTGGGACACATCCAGATTCCAGTCTCGTTAAGTGATTCATCATTAAGATTATGTGCTAAATTCATTTCTAATTCCCTTCTTAAAAAATTGGATGGAAAACTTCTTGAGTAGTAGTTTTTGTTTTCTGCGTTGAATTATTCTCAATGTAGATCGACAGAAATTCGTTTACGTTGTTGAGTATTTCACCAACTACCGATTTAAGCCTTTCACCTGTTAGATATGGCGATGTTGGGTAGAGTTTCATGCCGCTATAACGAACTATGCTTCCTGGGGCGATATAACTCCTTGAATATGAGAAATATATGTCCGCATCGCCTTTCTCTATTTTATGATGAACGTATTTAACGAAAGCCTGATTCATCTCATTTATAGAGATTATATCGCTATCGGACAGAAGCCTTTCATTAACAGGCTTCTCTTGAACTAGAGTTACCACCGAGCATATCCCGAGGGAGTCTCGATCAAGAATATACACGTTAGGATGGGTTTCTAATGTTTCACGAATTGTCTCAGTCGCGTTTACTAAATTAAGGATTAGGTTTATGTATCCTTCATACCCGAGGCTCATCAGTGCGGATAATGCACTTATAACGCCCTGCGCGCCTCGAGATAGCTCAATAGTGTGTTTATAAGGCGAAAGCTCACCAAATTTTAAATTCTCAATACTGAGTGCAGATAAACTGCGAGTTAGAAAGAAACTGCTTTGGTATGCCGTAAACCCCAGTTTGTGGAAGTCTATTCCGAGGCTATCGACAAGAGCCAACTTGGATATTTTCTCATACATCGCAAGGACTTTTGATTTAGCAACGGAAGAAACCGCGTGGTGAATTCTCACCTCATTAAATTTCTCCATAAATAGCCAAACCCAGCCTAGCACGGCATCTGCATGTACGAGAGGTGAATATGGAAGACTGTAATTTTCCTTGACTTTATCTCGCAGTTCTACAATTTCTTCTATGTCATCAACTATATATTCCATAGTAGTGCCTGCGTTTAAAGTGACTCCCAAGAATATTTGACCTTTTTGGATTCTTTTATTTATTTCATCTAAAATATCAGAAACGATCATTTTTCCTTTCTGATCAGTTTTGATGATTACAATATTCTCAGGTTTTAACCCTTGCATTTGTGCAACTTCAACCTGGCAGGGATGCCCCCTATCACCCGTAATATAGAATGCTTTCGATATGTCAAAGTTGTCTTTTAGTTTATTGTGCGCATTGAATATGGCGTTCTTAATGGCGTAGAAATTTGTAGCCTTGCCGCCAAAACACGACATTCCAGAAATTTCTTTTTTATCCCACTTCACCAATCCGCAAAGAATCCGGCAAATTTGCTGTTCTGCGAAGGCCAGCAAGCCAGACGATCTATCTTCGGCCAAATTTGGATTAAGGATCGAAGTAATAACATTAAGCGCTATTCCTAAGATATTTACAGGTGGAGTCACATTGAACATTGCGCCACCATGATTCCAATTAATACAGTTACTAAAGAGCGGCAGAAGCTTCTTAATAACTTCGGATGGCGCGCAGGTATTTAATGGGATATTTTCATTAAAGTCTATTTCTCCATATTTCTTAGCAAAATCTGGCGACAAAACTGGACGCCCGGTATCATGATAGGAAAAGAAAGCATCATTTACCTGCCCAATCATATCTTGAAGATTTGAAACATCGCGCAGATCTTCAGCTAGGAAGTAATCCATATAATTGAAATAATCATCATTACTTGCATTTTTTAGTTTAATATTATTCATCTTTCCCCACATTAAATTTCTAATTTGAGACTTGATATTTTAGGCGCAGGAATGACCCGCCGTACATCATCTTGTAGAACGGCCTGCACTTTCTCCAAGATAGATTTTGAATCAAAACCAAAGTGCTCTACGAGTTCTGTCGTTGTTCCAGTCGTACCTTCTTCAAATCCATGCCCCTGTATTGAGCTAGGTAATGGCGGCCTATTGAATTTCATAAATTGCCTTGAAATGATCGACGGTAAGAACTCCGGGTGACCATTATAAATACACAAACATGGTTTATCGGGTTCAATTAACTCTAGTAATCCGGTATCGATAAGACTCGGTGCGGTTATATTAACCAATCTCGCATTAATTGACTTATCGGTAAGCGTTTTGAGAGCTTCCCAAGCATAGGAAGTTGTGATGCCGCTTGTAACAATAGTTATATCGGGATTAGTTACATCATCGCCTACTATATAATAGGGCGACAGTTTTTTATCCGAGAAGCCTTTTTTGGGTAGAACCTGAGGTGCGAGACTGTGTACTCGTAGATAATAAAGCTTATCGTTCTTCTTCATGGTATAATTTAGGCAGGCGAAATAATCTTCGACATCAGATGGTTCGAGCAATACTAAGTTTGGTTGCCAGTTAAGTGCAAATGGCTGGGATATTGTTTGATGGGTTGATCCATTCCTGGCATGAGCAAGTCCTGCACGATCCCCCAGTATTATCATGCGGCTTTCCCCCTGCCCCGCGCTATTTAGTTGATCTAACGATCTGAAAGAAAAGGCATCGCCGCCATGAATGTGTACACGGGCTTCTGGATCTGTAACGGAGATTCCGTGGGCCATTGCCATCATATGTTGCTCTCTTAATCCAACATCATAGAAATTTTTGTAATCATCTATGCCGCAATGTTTCATCATGTTTGTCGGCATTAAATCAGCGGTCAGAAAATATAAGTCTGGATTATTGGCATTCCTTAATTGAGATTTAAGTTCGTGATAGTAATGAGTTATAGCTTGGTCAAAATTCATATCTAAAGCGTCGATCGGGCTTACAGTAGGAAAGTCTGCAACCAATGATAGCTTTGCTCTGAGCCTTAATGGTATATCAGTAGTGGATTTCTGAATTTCACTAGCTAATTGGGTTCTCGTGATATTTCTGGATTCCAGCTTGGCTTTTTGTTTATCAATGAATGAGTCAACAACATCTCCAGAGCATGAGCTGATGGTATGATAACCACAGAAGTTTTCCTCTGCTCCTGGTAGGCCGTATCCTTTTATTGTTTTTGCAATAATTAATGTGGGGGCATCATGATAGGAATTTGCAGCCCGATAAGCCTGATCTATTTCAGTGGAATCGTGTCCATTCTCGACTGTAATTACATTCCAGCCATACCCTTCCCAAATTTTTGCGATGTCAGATTTATGATTAAAGTCGCTTGTTGGTCTAGATAGTTGTTTACCATTTTGATCAAGAATACAGACTAGATTGTTTAAGCCAATATTCGCGGCATGCCGTGCAGCTTCACTAACGTTGCCTTCTTGTTCTTCACCGTCGCCGAGAAATACGTAAGTTTTGAATTCGTGCGCTTTATTTTTTGCGACAATCGATGATCCTACGCCATAGGATAAGAGCATACCGAGAGAGCCTGATGGTGTGATGTCGACGCCGGGTAAATACCGCATGGATTCATGTCCATGCATTCTTGAACCTAGCCGACGGTATTTTTTAAGCTCTTCCTCTTGTACCCAGCCAAACAGAGAAAACAGAGGATATCTCAAAGGCCCCAGATGACCTCTTACAAGTACACGATCACGAAAGGGGTGCCGTGGATCGTCAAGGGAGAAACGTAGATGTCCGCCCAAATATAAAGTCGCGAATAAATCGACTGAAGATAAAGAACCGCCCAAATGTCCGGAACCTGCGGCTTTGCATACTTCCGCGATATCAAGTTTTAATTGATCGCATATATTTTGATATAGAGTATTTTCGCTGCTCTCAGGCGGAAAAGCGCTGTTAAGAACATTAATATTTATAAGTTTCGACATTATTAATTCCTTTTTGTTTGTTTAAAAGTGTCCCTGCGGGTAACTGGGGGAGATGTCTAAACCCGCAGGGAACTCTTCTAGGGAAGGCAAAAAACACCCTCTGCCGATTGCCAGATGCAAACGCCCTAAAAGTTTTTAAGTTTGTTTAAGTCAAGCTAGGCTGATGAGCCTAATACGCTAATTAGGTTCATTTACGCGCCGATGTTTGCTTTTTTGATTGAGACAACGCGAATAGTCGCCACTGCACGGATGCGGCAGAAAGCTGGAATATCTATCATTGTTGTCTTGAATTTTATTTATGCGTCTTAGATTGCATTTATATTATTCTCCTTGCCCGTAGGCTGTTGCCCCAAAAAAAACTTTACTAAATTTGATATATTGAGAAGCTTTATATGCTCTTTTTTAATTACAAATTTAGTGTAATAATTACGGTTTACTGCCTCGAAATGCCATAAGTCAACAAAAAAACTGTTGAAATGGTATAAAATTTTGCGTATTAGTAAAACTTGGTAAATATTTAACTTTTTCTTGGGTTTATCCCAATTTTAGAATGAAGCATGCTCATTAGCTTGGAACAAATAAAGGCGGCCCGTGCCCTATTAGGGTGGACCCAGAAGGATTTAGCCAAAAATTCAGGTCTCAATGATGATCAAGTACATAGCTATGAAGCGGGCCGTACACGCTCTATGGAAGTTTTAGAAGCCATACATAAAACTTTTATCAAACAAGGCTTGGATTTCTCTAACGGTGGCGTTGTTCCGAATAAGGTAGGTTCATATCTATTGAATTCATATATGGAAGTTCTTCAAGATATTGAAGATTCATTTCCAAATGGCGGGGAAGTTTTAAAACATTGCGTTGACGATGCTAGATCGTCCCCTAAGATTATCTCTAAGATTGCAGAAATGCGCGAAGCAGGTATCAGGGAACGCCTTACTATTTCTGACGAGAATTCTTATGTTACAGGGAATAAAAAAGACTACCGGAAAATCCCGGCAGATTATGTTGCTTCATCAGAAGTTATGATCATTTATCTGAATAAAGTTGTATTCTTTGTCGATGGGAAGGCGCTTGTTGTTGTTAATCAGACTTTATCGGATGTTTTCAAGAGCCAATTTGAATATTGGTGGAAAGAAGGGAAAAAACTATAATGTCTCGTAGGAAATGGAGAGGTTTCGCGACTTTTGATATGCCTGCTGGCAGCAAAGACGCGCTGATGACGGTTTGTCCTGGTAATCCTGAACAAGAAGGCTCAAGATTTGAGTCCATCATGCAAGCCGCAGGCGCAAAGCTTGAAAAATTATATATTATACAGGCAAGCGAGCTTGGTTATCACAACCTTAAAAGATTAGTGCCTAAAGGCGACGCCCGCTCCTTTGCGATTTACCGCGGCCTTAAATGGGAGGAAGAGCATAAGTCATTTATTGATAGATACATGGGGAAACGCTGTGAGGTTATTCCAATGTCAGAAATTATATCAGGCGCAGATCATGATGAGCGTACAAAATTAATACGAGAAATATATGATAGAGGAGGCAATCCTGTCACGGAATGGTTCGATTATTCGGCTAATCTGGACATTGAAACACGCTTATCAAGAAAAGAAAAAGAAGGAGTTACGATTGAGCCATGGGCTATTAAAGAAAACTCACTGGATTATCTTTGTGAAGAATATTCTATGCGTTCCATTATGTGGCAAAAATTTCAGCTAGAAGAAATTTATTTGGGATTGGCCGTTACACAACACGATTTATTTCAAGAGGAGAATAATAGATCTGATATTGATCTTACCATTCCTAAAGTACGGCCAATTACATTGCGGAATGTGAAGATGGTTCATGATCGGCATCTTGGGCAGGCGTTCCCTTCGAATGATACCGGACCAATTCCAGCATATGCGACGACTCTCAGATATAGAGATATATCTCCTAGTTAGAAGATACCTCATCTTTTCATCTCAAGTGTGCGGTTGCATCCTACTCCAAGGGGGAATAAGGAGCAGGACGCGATCACAATATCCTACATTTTTGTATTTATTGGAAGACGTCTAGGAAGGGTAGGCTTCTGTTTGCGTAGAAAGCTTGACTGGAAAGTTAATGATCTCAGCCTTTGGTCGAAACTCGTAGAGTTTCAAATTTGTTAACTGGGGTACAAAAGGCGCGTATTTCGTTCTTCTTTTCTCAAGGTCAATATCTAGTTTTAACCGTTTAATGCGCTTCACAACTTCCTGTTTGGTTAGCAATTTTCCGTTAACCCACCATTCCTCTTCATCGCACAAGGTTCCGTAAATGGCAGGTCCGTCCAACCGATGAAGTTTTCCATCTTTGTGCCATTCATATTTATTGTATTTCCCACTCTCGTAAACACGTGCTGGGCCATCTAAACGATGCCTTTTCCCTCTGCTATTTGTGTATTCATAGCAACGTCCGTCCGGACTTTCAAAGCTTGGCTTGCCGCCAGTTCTGAATTGCTTACCGTTGAGATAGTAAATTTGATCTCCTTTTTTTGTTGTTGATGCTGGCTTGTCTTCTCGATGCTTTTTACCATTCAGCCACCATTGCTCTGAGCCATCGGCGTTTTCAACTGCCGGGCCATCTGTTCTATGTTTCTTTCCACGTCTGAACCATACGGTGCTACCGTCAGGCTTTATCATGGCGGGTCCATCTTCTTTATGAACATCGCCCTGATCACACCAAATCTGAGTACCGTCAATATCTATGATCGCGGGATCGTCAAGACGGTGGGCTTTCCCGTTTACTGCCCATCCCTCATAGCCGTTCTTTAGCCCGATCGATGCTGGCCCATCTGTGCGATGTCGCTTGCCTTTGAAATACCAGTTTTCCCATTCGAGTGATTTATGGGCTGGTCCATTCGTCCTGTGCAATTTTCCTTCTTGATACCATTCTTTCAGGATAACCCTGCCGTTTTCAGTTTGTATGCCGGCAGCATACTTATCACGGTGGAGTTTTCCGTGTTTCCACCACTCTTTGCCTCTGATGTTTCCTTTCAGGGTAACTAGCGCGGGACCAACTTCTCTGTGTTTTTGTCCCTCATAAAACCAGACTTCCGATTTCTCTATAAATTTTTTTTCCTGAACATCATATCTGCATTTCAGGAAAGCAGGCCCACCTGTCCGGTGTAATTTCCCGTTTTTGTACCATTCCTCAAGTCTATTGCCGGTATTGTCTTTATAAAGAAGTGCGGGGCCGTCTTCACAATGCAATATTCCATCCAGGCGCCACTCTTCCCATCCATTCGCCAGCTTAACTGCTGGACCGTTTGCGTTGTGAAGTTTTCCATGTTTGTACCAAAACTCTCCTTCGGTACACACAAGCGCGGGGCCGTCTTCACGGTGTAACTGTCCTTCAAGATACCAACGCTGGCCCATGCCGGTTTTCCCGGCGATGAAAGGAATAAGGGTTGGTTGGCTTGGTTGTGTATGGGTTCCCATCCCATTTATTTTAGAAAGCGAAGCCTAAAATAATATTAAAAACTATTAATTTTCAATGTGATAAGGCTATATTTCCAATATTTGGCTGTCGGATAGAAGACATTCGGGGCATAGAATTAATTTCGTGCTGGCAGAGTTTTGTATAGTTTAATCACGTAAGCCACATGCTCAGGCCGGGCAACGCGCCGTTGAAATCCATTATTTTCAATGGGTTAGTTTTGGAAAAGCCCTATTTCGAGCCGCAGCATATCGAATATTTGCGTTTTTATTGCAATAATAGTATATATCTTAATAATTCATAAAAAAATTGGGTGTCCGAATATTGGGTAAAGGCGATTTGGCCTTGGCTTTAACAGTTATTATTCTGGGATGGATGAAATGGCACTATCAGGTTTAAAAAAATTGGGCATGTACACAGCCGCTTTCGCGCTTGCTTCGACAGGCCTTGGCGTATCGGCGCAGAATAACGCGGTTTCTTTCACCTCTCCCGCTCAGGCGGCAGGATCATGCTTCCCTGGCACATATAATCCATCCCGCCCCGTACAGCCGGGCGATTGCTTTACAATGGCCGAGTTCAACAAGGCAATGGTGGCTGAGGGACAACAGCCTGTTTTAGTCGGAAATCGTGATGCTGGTATGTACAAATATGGGGAATATTTCACGGCCAATTCCGATGGTTCGAAAGGCGTGAACGCTGAAATGGATGTGCCGTATGAACAAAAGACGTCAGCGGGCACGATATCCATTCGGGCAGTGTATACCAATATCAAGATCAATGATGTGAACGCGTCCGCCAATATTCCTCAATGGCCGGAATTGAGAACCGATAATGCCAAGGCGCGTGAATATTGCGCGAAATTTAACGGCGCTTGTCTTTCATTTGACGACTATATGGTTCGTAATAGATTGGGTGCTACGCGAGGGGCAGACGCTCGAGTGATGATGGTTGCACAAACGGTCAATTCTCCGACAGCTGATGGCCGCTGGAAAGGTGGCCAGAAGATTATCGTTTTCCGGGATATGAATGATGGAACTGGCGACGTTTCGGCTTTCCATTCCACTGGAGCGACAACTCCTTTGTTTCCAATGGAGCCTGTTTCCTATACGCAGTTTGCCAATAGGTTTATGGGTGAACGCCATGCTGCGAATAATACCGGCAGTGGCAGAGCGACGGCGGTTGCCGCTTTGGCTCTAAATAATTAACTAAAACCTGAATCCATTACCACGTTTGCCGCTACTTTTGGCGGCGTTGCGCTTGCGACTTGCTTAGGTGATTCCGGACTTGCCGTGTTGGTATTCGCCGCATTCGCGAAGGCAGGGCGCATTGCCGGCGCGCCGGATCCAAAACTATCGTCTATAGTCGCCGCTACGCTGATCCGTGTAGCAAGTTGGGAAGATGTATCAGGGCTGGCGGCTGAATCCAGTGGCACGCCTTTAGATTCCGCATATTCCCGAACCTGCTCTACGGCAGTCTGAATTCGTTCGTCCTGTTCCTGGTACTTGATAAATTCACGTTCTTTATCGGTCTGCTCGCCCGGCGATTTTGACATGATTTCGACTGTCTGCGTCGCTGAGGCGATTTCATTGGCTGATGGCAATATGAAATCTTGATTTATTTGATCCTGCTCGGTTATGTTTTGCCCGATCTCCGTTGAATTATCCTTATCTGCAATGCTTGATTGCGTTTGAGACCTAGAAAAATCTACTCCTCGATCTTCTGCGTAGGTCTTGGCCGCTTGCGTGGCTGCCTGTACGCGCTTGTCTTTTTCTTGTTGTCTTATAAATTCGCGTTCTGCGTCGGTCCATTGGCTTGGATGTTTCGCCATAACCTCGATAACCCGCATAGCCTTGGCGATTTCATCCGCTGTATATCCGTCTTCTTTAAGCTTTTCTTCAGTCTTCTGGCGGTTATCTTTATTCTTCAGCCAGTTTTGCAATGTCTGCCATCCCTGACCTGTCAAATGCACATCGCCGAAAGCCTGATCCGTATCCAGCCATTCTTCATAGCTTTGATTTACGTTATGACGTTGGTTGAAAGCATCGTCCATATCATCGATGCGGTCCTGCTCTTGCTCGCGCTGTTCTTTCTTCTTTTCTTCAAGCGCATTCTGGTTCTGGAGCATGGTCTGCTGGCTTTCTGTGCGCTCTTTGGATAGGCGCGCCATTTCAAGCAGATAAGTGAAGCCACCGCTGACCATGCCAGGTGCATTTCTCAGCAAGGTCGAGAGGCGTTCCGAGGCCATTTCGAGTTCGGCATCGCCGTCGCTATCCCTGTTGTAAATAGCGTCTTCTATATCTTTCAAATTATCCTGGACGAGCGACTGGATACCATCAAGTCGGATTTGTTCTTCGGCGGAGGCAGCAAAATCGCCGGCTTCCAATGGTTGAGAGGAAACGGTGACAGAGTCGTATCCGTTAGCCTTCTCTGCGATCGGAGACTGGTCTTCAGAGCTATTTTGCGGTTGCGAAAGATCTTCATCCATAGTGGACGAGGATATATTACCGCAATTAAGTCGCTTTTAACTTTCCCTTGAATTTAGTTCAAATGCTGCCTATCCCCATATCTGTAATTTTGCTAGGGGTCCGGGATGGCTTCCGCCCTTCTTTTTATTCTGGGTCGCGTTCATCCTTAATTTAATTATAATATCAACAGTTGATATCTTACAAGTTTACTCTTCCTTGCAATGCAGTCGTATTCTCTAAGATCGATCAGACAGAAAGAAAATTTATATCTGAAGGCAAATTTTCAGCCTACAATGGGCGAATGGCACGAATTTCAGGAAAAAAATTACAGTTTGAGCAGGATGAACAAGAACAGCTCCAAAAGATGGAAGAACGGGCTTTTGAGCTGGTTAATAAACATCTGGTAGGACGTTTAAGGGAAATCGAGGCACTTGGATACAATAGGACAGAGCTGGCTTTTGCCTATTTTCTCCTGGCGTATCACGCGGTGCGTCACGGGCGATCGAAAGAACAGGCCGAACGTTCCTGTCAGATCATGGCGCGCTTGGCCGCTGGCCGCATGGAGCGTAATTTCTCCGAGAGGCGTAAAAAGCTAAACTAACCCGTACTTTGCGCTTTATGCAATCAGATTGCCATTATTGAGCAATGTGTCGGCATCGAGGCCTGTAACGCCTGAAAGCGTTGCGATCGCTTGGGCTGAATATGAAGATCCTGCTCCATCGCGGTCAACTGATACGCTGGTATTTCCTCCCAAGGTCGTAAAGGAAATATAATCGCTGATGATGCTGGTAAGGGGGTCATACTCAAATATGATATTCGAAATATCCAGCTTATCGCCTTGACCAGTATTGAAATCCGTAATCGTATCAACGGATCCCAAGGTAGATGTATCAAATACAAAAGTATCCGCTCCGGCACCGCCAGTCATGGTATCTGCCCCGCCCCGGCCATTTATAACATTATCCAGAGAATTCCCAGTCAATGTATCATTGAAGGCCGATGCAAAAATATTTTCGAAGTTGCTTATCGTATCCGTGCCTGCGCCACCTGTGCTCTGAGCAGTCGTAAGCGAAAGATTGATGGTGATTGCACTTCCGGCACTTGCGTAACTAAGAGTATCGACGCCACCTGCGCCATTCATATTATCATTACCAGAACCGCCCTCTATGATATTATCGGAATCGTTGCCAATAAGCGTATCCGCGGAGTTACCTCCTATCAGGTTTTCGATATTAGAGATCGTATCACTGGATGGTGTGGAGTAATTATCAGTCTGTACTCCTGTTGCCAGATTCACATTCACACCATAGTAAATGCCTGCGTAACTTAATGTATCAATCCCATCCCCACCGTCAATTATATCGGTGCCACCGTAGGTTTCCCGAATTAGATCATCACCTGCGCCACCATAAATTTGGTCGTTGCCAGATCCGCCATATAGGTTGTCATTCCCAGACTCTCCATAAATAATATCATTATTATTCCCACCATCTACAATATCATCACCATCTCCACCCCAAATGGAGTCATTGCCGTTACCGCCCGATATAGTGTCTATGCCCAAGCCTCCATAAATTTGATCGTCGCCAGCCTCTCCGCTTAACTGATCATCACCTGCTTCACCATATAAAATATCGTTTCCATCACCGCCTAAGACTTCATCATTTCCATCTCCAGCATATACCGTATCATTTCCTGTATAAGAATTAATATAATCATCTCCGGCAAATGTATGAATTAGATCATTAATACTGACGTTTGTAAGGTTATAACTAATACTGTCATTTCCTGAAGTTCCCCAACGGTCTATTTGCGTTGCGCTATTAAAGTTGAAAAGCGAATTATCATCAAATTCCAGGCTTTCAATCAGTCTTGAAGACGACGATGTGCTTGAGAATTGACCTACAATCTTAATACTAGACCCGTCATTAACGTTGATGTAGAGGTCATTTCCTCTCGCATACATTGTTAAGTCAGAGATGGTTAGCGCTCCTCCAAATTTAATTTTATCACCTGAAGAAGCGGAATTTCCATCTTCAATAATATCATTTCCAGCAGAATGTATGTACGTATCATTTCCGGCACCGCCTAACAGAGTATCGTCCCCGTCACCACCATCGAGAATATCATTGCCCGCTCCGGCATTGATGGTATCGTTTCCGCCAAACCCGTAAAGCTGATCGTTTGTATTGAATCCGGATGCCGCAATGCCATACATGGTTTCGCCAGCACTCGTTCCTCTAGTAATATAAGAAAGAGTAAGAAGATCGACCGTTGAAGCATCGGAGAATTTTAGATATTCAACGCGCGCCCCGGTAGATCCTTCGTTAAACTGGTCATTTACAGTAATACTGTTGCCATCCCAACGAATGACTAAATGCTGATCAAGAGATCCTAAATACACTCTTTCAAATTCAAGATCTTCAAACTCCACATCAGGCCCGAATTCAATAGTGTCGCTCCCTGAAGTCTCTGTAATGATATCGTTACCAAAACTTGCTATATATGTATCGTTTTGATTTCCCCCTTTTAAGGCATCATCACCATCTCCACCGTCAAGAATATCATCACCATCAAGGCCATTAAGTGTGTCGTTTCCACCCAAGCCAATAATTGTATTATTTCCGGCTGTGCCATTAAGAGTTTCGCCAGCTGACGTGCCGGTAATGATAGCTCCACCAGTAGCCATTGTATAAACTTGCCCATCGGTCAGGACAGAGTTATCTGCAAATTTAAAGTTCTCAATTCGGTAATAACTATTGGTAAAGAAATATTCTATAGTCAGCTTATCCGAATTGGATACATGCTGGATTATCAAATTGTTTCCGGATTTTGAGAAAGTAAAATCTGACTGCAGATAATCAGTGAAATGGACGGTATCTGCTTGGTTATAAGTCACATACTGAACAAAATCCTTAATAACATCCTGACCAAAATTGGCGCCCAGGATATAGGTATCTCCACCTCCCCCGCCTTCCATGCGGTCATTTCCGCCCTTGCCTTCAATGGTATCATCTCGCAAGAACCCGTAAATCGTATCATTACCTTCTGTTCCGGCATCTTCAAAATAGGCTTGAATAAGATTTTCTGTGGTCCATGTCACATCATCAGCAAAATGGATTTCCTCAATCGCGGCGTATGCTTGACCGTTGACAAGGTTATTCACTTGCCCCTGCATGGTAACTGTGTCGCCTGTATCAATGATTTCCAGGGTAAAATCATCAAGTGTAGGGCCACGAATGACCCTTACATCGGTAGAATCCACGCCTACCATATTTAATTTATCTATGTTGTCACCAACGACAGACAAATTGTTGATGCCGTCAAAGATCGTATCGTGACCATAGCCGCGGCTGAAAATATAGGTATCGCCTTCTTCCAGTCCACTGAGATAATCGTCACCGGCCCCGCCATCCAGAGTATCTTCGCGGTAGAAACCGTAAATAACATCGTTTCCGGATGTAGAATATTGATCCAGAAGCATATTTTTAATATCCGCAGCGCTCCAATGCGTATTCGCAATATCCTGGAACTGGAAGTTCTCGATAGTCGCCGTTGAGAAAACGCCAATACCAACGAAAGTCTGGAATTGATCGATAATTGTCAGTTTACTGCCATCGGCAAGGTTCATTACAAGATCATCGGAACTGCCATCGCGGCTGAGCGTAACTGTTGCCGGATCAACGTCAGGGAGAAATAAAACAGTATCCTCCTGATCACTAAGAATCTGCATCATTTTATCTTCAATGATATCTTCGCCGTATCCAAGTCCAAAGATATAGGTATCGCTATCATTCCCGCCAGACAGATAATCGTTCCCTGCACCACCATCGAGTATGTCGTTTCTATTAAATCCATAGATGAAATCATCACCTGCAGTTTGATTTTTGGATATAAGAATATCAAAAAGCTCATCCCACATAATCAGGCGGCCATCGTCAAAAGCGATACCCTCGATCCGGCCAATCCATTCAATATCACCGACAGGAATACCGTAAAATTTCTCGAACTGGTCTTTGATAGTGACTGTATCGGTATCGCCATTTACATGGATGATCAGATCGTCTGAATTACCAATTCTATCAAAGCTGACTTGCGAATACGTTACACCTTCCTTGAATTGCAGATAATCTGGTGCCGATAAAAGCGGGTGCGCACTGCCTTGATACGCATCATCAATCGTGTCTTGACCATCACCGTTCCCGAAGAGATAAACATCTCCATCTTCAAGGCCACGCAAAGTATCATTGCCCGCACCGCCGTCCAGATAGTCGCCGCGCCCGGTTCCCGTAATAATATCGCTTGTGGGCTGGGGATCTGCAACCGCTCTGGCGATATCGATACGGTCCAGAACTACACCATCGGCAAATATGACTTCCGAAACACCTTTGGCTTCTGTTACCCACCCCCCGAGAAGCCCCGGAACACGAATACCAAAATGATCGACGACCCTGATTTCATCCGTCGAATTCGTATCCTTGATAATAAGATCCAGACCATCGCGGCTTAGCGCCACCTCGTCTGAATTCAAATGCGTGAACCTGACAGTATCCAGTTTGTCGCTCGAAAATCCGTCATTATCATTTATAATATCCTGACCGAAATTCTGGCCGAAAACATACGTATCCGGCCCCTCTCCGCCTTGCGCTGTCTGGTTGCCGGAAGACATATAGAATATGTCGGCATCGCTCGTGCCGGTTATGGTTCCTGTAGAGGTTCCGACAATGATCAGCTCTTCAGGGATATCGAGAGCTGCCGCCGCTTTAACGATAGTTGTTGCCAAGCCAACATTTTCGTATGCCGCCGCAAGATTCTGGAACAGATAGCCATAGGTGGCTTCCTTCGAACCTTCCCTGTCGAAATTGGCGATA
This sequence comes from Micavibrio sp., assembly GCA_030824965.1. Taxonomy (GTDB): domain Bacteria; phylum Pseudomonadota; class Alphaproteobacteria; order Micavibrionales; family Micavibrionaceae; genus Micavibrio_B. The sequence goes on from JAPJQV010000010.1 coordinate 50,240, forward strand.
ACGATATCCAGTACAGGTTTCCAGGCTGCCAGATGAGCCTCATCGCCCGGTATCGTACCCGGCGCAGCATCGAATATAGCTTCCAGCATGGGAACCAACTGGCGGCTATCGACCGGCTCGAACAAATCGGTATTGGGATTATAAACGATATTGTCAAAATAGCCTGATAACGGACCATCCTGCGCCGCAATTTTCACGACGATTTCATTCAATTCATGCCACATAAGTTCCAGAAGGCTGTTCATCGCTGTTATGGCCGCGGAGCCGTCTTCCACTGTGGCTGCGTCGGGCAGGTACGTGCCGATCCATCTTTCCATGAAAGATATCATGTCTGAATTGAACTCAGTCCAGCTTTCGCCCGGTTGCAGGCTATGAGCCATTAATTGCTCGTATGTCGGACGCTCGATGGTTTGGTTAAACTCGTCTTTAACGTCTTCGCCGCTGGCGAAAACCCAGTATGTTCCAAGGATATCCGTTTTCTTGACGGCGAAATCCTCAACATGAGCGCCGTCAAGATCGGTGGTCGTGACCATCATGATATCTTCATGGGAAGCCGTTCCGGGTTCGCCCGATGGAACGGAAATAACGGACTTCCAGGCATTCAGCATAGGCTCTATCGCTGCGCGCAGGCTAGGAAGGTCGGGCGTTGTCAGGTTCGATAATGCCGCAGCAACGGTTGTAATCAAGCCGCTATCCAGACTCATGGCGGTACGAAGATTGGCGAGAGTGCCATGGCCGCGCAGTTCAGGCATATCCAGTGCGTCTTGCGTGATCGCTACAGTTCCAAGCCATTTGCTGTCGAATGTATTTGATTTGAACGCCACGTCGCCGATCGCGCGGGTTGAATTGTCGCTAAGCGTATATTCGCCCTGTGCCGTTACCCGGTGTCCGGCAACGGTGGTTTCGGTTGTACTGGCAGGAGTAAGATTGATGGAAACGATACCCAGTTCCGAAAGAGTTTTCAGTTCGCCGGAATCTGTCTGGGCGTTTCCGTTGCTGTCTTGCCATACCCGCAAATTGGAGAATTCGGTATCGTTTGAATCGATCACGCCATCAAGATTACTGTCCAGCGACGATAGCATCGCAAACCCGCTCTGGTTTTTATTGCCGAACATTTCCGATATGTCGTCGATCTTGCCATTGGCATTGGCGTCCCTGACCAGAAAACCGTCGTCCGCGCCGACCCATCCGGTTCGTTCTGCAAATCCGTCGCCGTTCAGGTCGTAATATTTGCCCGTCACATAGGTTTCGGCGGAAAGTTCGATGCCGTCACCGTCCAGATCCAGCACCAACGGGTCAGTGCCCGCGATATGATTGTAACCGAGAGTCGCTTTCTGGATATCGCCGATCGCATCGATATTGGACATCATATCCCAACCGTCAGGCGCTTCGAGGAGTCGCCAGGCTTCCTGCGCTAGTTCAAAAACGTAAATTCCGGCGACATTGGCCGATGCGCCGTCCAGTGTGCTCTTATAATTAGCGATGTAGGTTTCCCAGCCGTTCGTGGCTTCGACAACCAAATCCCCTTGGGAATTCTTGCCGTAGCGCACTCCATCGTCGCCATAAGCCCATGGGCTTTCTGAATAGTGCCATGTATACCCGCCGCTAATGGCGCTCCCAAGCACAGTTAGACTATCAAATGCATCGGCATCAGTAATATACTGTGACTTTGACATTTCAACAGAGTCATTGCCGGAGCCGGTTGTAATAATTGCTCCTTCTGCTGCGCCACGAATATAATCGTCGCCAGCCTTTGTATCGATTTCATTAAATTGAGATCCATCAAGTATGGTGTCTTTTTGAGATGTTCCTGTAAATTGTTCGATATTTTGCAATGTTACTTTACCATTCTGATGAGAAACAACATTGCCACGAACTGTTACTCCCGCGGCTGCTCCGGAAAAATCAGCGTGATCTCCTGCGCCTCCACTACCATTGATTTCTAAGTCCTCAATGGTAGCAAACGAAGTAAAATTAAATTTATCGTTGAAAGCGCTGCCTTTAATTATTTCTATAGATTTAAGTGTGTCACTCCCGCCCAATCCATCATTTGTTACACTAATGCCCGTTTCACTGATTTCAACCACAATTCCAGAAGTTGAATTTTCGTAAGATGCTGTATCTTTATCAGCGCCGCCGTCAATTACATCATTCCCGGCTCCGCCGTGAAGTTCATCATCATTATCTTCGCCGAAAATATAATCGTTTCCGCTGCCGCCTTTTATTATATCGTCGCCGGCGCGCCCCAGGATGAGCGCATTTTCTTCTCTATCGCTGAAATCTAGATTATTTGTTTCGGACCCCGTTCCATCAACATTTGCGGTATAATCAACCCAAATTTTATCGACATGACTTTCTTCTACACCGTAAATAGATGTTAGGGTCAGTTTAGCAATATGTAATGATTCTTCTGTTGTCTGTACGGTTGCGCCGTAATCGCTTTCTGCTTGAGCTACTTGACTGCCATACGTTTCTTCATATTCTTCGATATCAACGCGATGGCGTGTCATCATTTGATAGATTTGTAGAGCCTGATCTTCAGGCGAATGAGCTTCATCCTCGTCATACAGACCGAAAACTTCACTCTCATAGTAACGGCGTTTTGCGATGCCTAGTCCTTCACTTGCACCTCCATTACTATCATATCTAATTTCATACCACGCTTCTGCCCGATTCCCTGCCTTAATAGCAGTAGCCAACAGTGGACTTCCTGAAGTTTCATGAATCAAGTTATTGTAAGCTAAGGAAACTAATACAGCTCGTTCTTGAGAATGTTCATTTATACTTGTAATGCTATTATGTGACAGCCACTCATCAACAACGTGTTCTTTCCCAACTGTGGGGTGATCTACCACATAATTAAAAACAGTTTGTGCATCTGCTGGATTAGAATATATAAAGGTCGCTCTGATATTTTCTGGAACTTCTGCTAGAGGATTATTTAGAAGCACATCATCCCAATAATCTTTTCGATCCTGCATTTTAGCGTTCAGAGCAATACGAAGTTGTGATTCTGAGGTGGCGTTATTAATTATAGTTCCTATCTGGTCTGAAAAAACTTCATCTTGTGAAAGTAAAGTTCCTGTCGCATCTCCGGTGAAAAAATATCTGACTACCGCATTGAAAACAGTGCTGTCCTCTAAATTGAAACCGATTCCAATTGTATAATTTCCTACGGAGTCTATATAGATTTCACCAGGATGACCCGGTTTACCAAAGCCTTCTGTATCTAATAGAATCTCGTATCTGAGCGTTTTGTATTGTGCTTCAACTAAATCATGTGGAGAGAATGTCGTGATAGTCATGTTAGTCCCCTATATTTCTATTATCAGTTGAACTGAATGTGCAGCCTGAAGGTTCGAATTTGCGCGGTGGTTTAACGGTACTAAGAATTTTATCGTTCTCTAAGGTCGGCATTACCTTAAGGGTAGCCAAATCTCTTTCTCTCGTGAGAAAGGCAGGCATATTTTTATATAAAATGATCTGTCCTTTTAAAAGAAGTCCGGGATATACTGGTAAGCCATGCTTACTGAAATGAACGGAGACAAAGTTTGTGACACTTCCTTTTACTTCTAAAGAGCCGCCATCTAAGCTTACACTGCGATAGATAGTTTCTGGAGATTCATCCAGATTCAGATCAATCTGGGTTTTCTGTATCTTGTAATCTTTTCCAAGTTCGATTGGCTCTCCTTTAACTTCAGAGCGTTTTTGTAGAGAATGTAGAAATTCCGGAAGCTGACGCCATGCAGTTTCGTTGTCTACATCTTTCCATATTGGCTCTACAAAATTTTTAAATTCTTTTGTTTTAGGAATAAAAAGTGGTTTTTCTGTCCGCCATTCACGCTGTTTTCCGTCGACACTCATGGCTTTTAATTGTTCGGGGGAATAAAGGTAATTTTTATTTTTTGGCAGAAAGAACAGTTTGTAAATTTCTTGGCATAGCTCACGACCAGCACCCCTATTATAATAAATGGGACTGTTTGCTGCCTGTTGATTTGGTTTTGCGTCCGGGCCTTGTTCAATATCTTTTGAATAGGTCGCAGGCAGCCAGAATGTAAAAGCAAAGGCAAAAATTAATATTAATCGCAATCCAATATTTTTTTTCTTATTTGACCAGTTCATTATCTCTTCTCCTCATGGAGTTTGCTATCTAGCGGTAGGTCATTAAGAAGTATTTCTGTTATAAAAGTGTTTTCAATCTCGATATTTCTTTTTTCTGTCATTTCGAAGTTACATAGAATAATTGACAAGCTTTGTGATGGGGGGTGAGCAGAGCTTGAAGTTACATAGGCACTTTGGCATTGCAGATCCCGATATTTCTTCCATGATTTCTGCGTTTCTAAGAGCCTATTCTTTATTTCAACTTGGGATACTTGATCAGAATATTTCTTTGATATCTGTGCAATCGCAGTATTGAGTATATGCTCGGAAGCTCTTTCAAGATCAGAAAATTTAGTTTTAAAACATTGGTAAGCTTGAAGAGCGTTTAAGTCACCACAAGATTTTTTTGCTTCTGATAGATGGGGTAGGCTAATATTTTCTGAATAGCTAGCTGACGAGAAGAATAAAGATGTAAGAGCCAATAAAAGGAGCAGTTGTAAAATATTCTTGGAGCTTTTTATAAGTTCTAATTTCATTCTAATGCCCTGTTAGTTTTTATGTGATTATTTCTGCATATCGTAAGTACAAAGTATTTTTACGGGCGGTATTCTTTGCTTGATACTTCTATATTGCGCGATTGTAATGTTGCCGTTCCTTTTCTTTAGAAAGAAAATACCTTTTTTGTAGATGAAAGGTTCTGATTCTGCGGCGTTGTTGTCAAAAATTTTCTTAAATCCTCGGCGGATAGCATCAGGCTCAAAAAGATAATTTTGCCAAGCATTTGTATCATATATGATCCTATACAATTCATTATTAACACTGCGATTATAGACATCCAAATTTACTTTGCGAACATCCGTTATGTGATGTTTCTTGCTATCTGTGCGACGCATATAATTTTTTAGTTGCTCATACTGTATAGGAAGCTTACTTTTGAATTCGTCTTCAGTAGAGTTTTTCCATTCAACTACTTCAAAAGTCTTAATGCTTTCTGGGATAGAAAGTTGAGAAAAATCTATAGTATTTGTAGAGGAAATATATTCTCTGTTTTTGGGTATGGAGAAAATTTTCTCTATGTCATCACAAAACTTTTGATTTTGTGATGGAGCAGCCTGGACAGGCGGGTTTCCTTGTTTGTTTGACGGAGGCGCTGAATCTTTTGAATGAGAGATAGATGAAAAACACATACAAGATAAGGCAGAGATAAGAAACAGTCTTAAAGTGCCTTGGAGTTGCATGATCTTCCCAAAATATTAGACGACATTTCGCAAGCAGTGTACGGATCTGGGCACAGATATCAAGAATAATGAGAATTTCGTAATGCGATGGTACTTATCTCTGTTTAGTGTTTTGTCATATCGGGATGGATACAGCCATATACCTGATGCCAGTATGCCGCATGGTCAGGTTCGCCGGCGTCATGAAAAAGTGTTATGCAGTCTTCTGCGATCTGCGAAGCTTCTTCTTTATATAAGTGAATGAGATGCGCAGCCTCTTCTTGAGGGGAGCGGGACATAGCAAGAGTTTTACTGATCTGAACGAATGATTTCTTCTGGGCGCTTTTAACGGTCATCATAATCTCCGGATAAAAAACCACCATGCCTGAAGAAGCATGGTGGCCGGACGTTGATAGACCGTAGTGAAACAGCCGCGGCGACCTTTAAGCCGGAGCTCTGGACGACGCCGCCGCCCGGCCATAAGCCAGGGGGCGACAAATTCGTTTTGTCAGACGTTCACTACGGGCCTATCACAGCCCGGTCTTGCCAAATGGCAAGGCGGTATAAGTATAAAACTAATTTGGAAGATTAAATAACGGCTTTTTATCCAGCCTTGCGTTTTCCGCCGAAGGGCCACCAGCGGTTCCCTTGATTTTGCTTTTCATTGATTTCCTGGACTACAGACAGAACTCGTTCGAGAGCAGCTTCCTGAGAGGATTTCTTATCGTCTGCCAGCTTTTCCGTTTCGCTTCGCTGATCCGTAAGCAATCTTGTCAGGCCTTCGTTTTGGCTCATCGATTTCTCAAGGCTCGATTTTAGAGTGCTGATCTGGTCCTCTAATTGATCTCTCTCCCGGCGTCGTTCGGTTTGAAGAGTTTCGAGTTCAGATCGAAGCCTTTTTACCTCTTCTTCAAGCCGTATAGACTGTGTTCCGGTGTGTTCCACAAGCTTATTGGACGGCCTGTTCAGCTGTTCGGGCGTTTTCAGTTTCCCAGGGTAAACGCGTTCTAATTCCGAAACGTCAATTTTTCCGTCTTCATCTACAGATATCTTCTTTTCATCGATATGGCGATAAAAGGTCGTCCTGCCAATGCCTACCATTTTGGCGGCGGTCTTTTTCGTTACTTTCATGTGTTCCGCTGTGTTCCATTAATTAAATCAAGGACAGTCCTGTGGAACAGTTTAGTGAAGATGCCGGAATGCTAAAAGGCAAAAACCACTCTTATTAACATATATGTGCAACAGGAGTTGTCCCAGTGTGTTTCATCCTGTGGATAAGAACAGTTCCGCTAAATGTACCGGATCGAATCATGGGGGTTTGCATGAATTGCAGAATATCAGGAATTACTATTGATTTTATAGAGATTTAGAATCGGTTTGAGAATCGGCTCCGCCTTGCAAATAAGGGTGTCCCATGTGTCCCGGCTTGTGGATAACTGAACACCGTGATACATTTTTTGGAACAGTACCTAAGAATCGTCTTAGGCTGTGCCTACCAGCCGGGCATATTCAGCATTTCGCTAATTCTTATATGCCCATCTGTGGCCCGATTCTGGGTCAATCCACTATGTTTAACGTTTTTTGAAAAGAAAGGAGAAGCCGTACTAAACCCTAAAAAAGCAAAAACCGCGGCGCCAACCACGGTCTAGCTAAAAGAGCAGATACTTTTGTAATTCCTAGTTCCCAAAGTATCGCAAAACGAATCAGGTCGCAAGCGAAAAATCATCTTTTCGTAATGGATTTTTGCAGCCTGATTTTGGGGTCCAAATGGCTAAAAGCACATGGAAAATACCGGATTTTATGAACCGCCGAAAGGCGGGCGGGTAAGCTCACCCCAATTTAGGGGTTTAGCCCGCATTTCTGAAGAATTTGATGGGTTACCGGAAGGGGTTACTCATCTTGATCTTTTGTATTTGGTCAAGGATATCGGCCGGCGCGTCGGCTTCACGCCCGCGATGATCTCCCTGCTGGAATATTATGTCCGTTTCACACGCGAAAGCGACTGGCAGGAAGGCGGCCGCCCGATCGTGTACCAATCCCAGGCGAAGACGGCGCGCCATTTTAATGTGACAGAGCGCCAAATTCAGCGTCTTGAAACAGCCCTTTTCGATCTGGGCGCCCTGACATGGTACACGTCCGGAAACAACAAGCGTTTCGGCGTTCGCTCGGAATCCGGCGAGCTGCTTTACGCCAGCGGTGTCGATCTGGCTCCCCTCGCGTCCTTGCGCGAAAAGCTCGAGAACAAAAAAGCGGAAGTCCAGATGGAGGATGCGGCCTGGTTTGAAACCAAGCGTCAGATTTCATGGTATCGCGGGCAGATTAAAGCGCTGATCGCGGAAGCTGAAAGTTGCTCTGGCCTTGAGCGTGAAGCAGCGGAAGCGGAGCATGCTTATAAAGGCATCGATGGCCATATCCGCGCCGGGAAAGATCTTGCGTTCCTGCGCGACCTGCTGAAAGCACATTTGGAGGTATATAATACGTTGTCAGCTGCGATTGAAGCCTATACGCCGGCGAATGCAAACTGTGGATTAAACAGTGACTTAACAAGAAATACGTCGTCCACGGACGCTAAAAACGTCGCCCACTTATACTCTACAAATAAACCCCAATTTTCTAAAGAAAATACAAGTAGTAGTCTTTCAGACAGAAATGCTTCCAGAGGAAGCGTAGCGGCTTCTTCCGGTACAGGAACTCGGCATAGCACAAGCGGAGAGTCTTACAGACAGGAATGGATGGCGGCTCTTGCAGCTGAAAAAGCACGGATCAGCTGGAAACAGGTATTGGCGGCTTGCTCTGAACGCTTCAAAGAGCGGTTCCCTATGACAGGAAATCCGCTGGGCTGGGATGACGTCGTCAATGCAGCTTACGATCTGCTGCCGACTTTGGGTATCAGCCGATCGGCATGGCTTGAAGCCTGCATGACCCTGGGCCGTGACGGTGCGGCTATCGCGGTGATGATCATCGACCGCAAAGTACAGGATCCGTCGCAATCGGTTAAAAATCCGGGCGGTTACCTGCGCGGCATGACAGCGCGTGCGAAGGAAGGTAAGCTCAATCTGCATGGGTCGGTCTTTGGATTGCTCAAGCGGGAAGGTGAAAAATACGATGCCTGACTTTACGCGATTCCCGATACGGGCCGTGACGATTCTTTTACTGATCCCTGCACTGCTTTTGCCGTTCTCGGCGTTCGCCGGATCGCAAAAACTGGTGTTGCGCGACGGAGATAGCTTTGCTCTGAATGGTGAGGAGTTTCGGATTTGGGGCATCGATGCGCCGGAACTGTTTCAGACTTGCCGGAATTCTGCAGGCGAAAGCTATTCTTGCGGCCGTCAGGCGAAAGAGCATCTGCGGAAAATCATCGGAGCGCGCGCGATCCGCTGTGAACCGGCGCCGCGCGCGAAAAAAGAAACCCGCGCCGTCGCCCGGTGTTTTGTTGATGGCGAGGATCTCGGTCAGCTGATGGTACGGGATGGTTTTGCTGTCGAGTACAGTTATTTCAGCAAAGGGACTTATGCCGCGGATGAGAGGGAAGCGAAGACTTCCCGTCGCGGACTTTGGGCCGGCTCGTTTCAAAATCCCCGCGACTGGCGAAAATCCTCGGGAAATCGCTATTAGTTGCGATAAGCGCGGGGTTTCTCGCGCTTCTCTTGGTTAAAATTCGTGTTCATATAAGGTCAGGGCGGCAAGAGAGGCTTGCCGATCGAACTGTCCGGCCCGGGAATTTGTTCCATCAGCGGGAAGGAAAAACTTCGAAGATCCGGATAGCACTTTTTTCAAGTCGCCGATGAGTTCATATAGAGCGCGGCCGTATTTCTTAAGGGCTTTATCAGAATTTTGATTTTAGATTCCCGGACGTTATGGTTCGGAAAGTCGCCCCGCACTTCGACCTTGACGCCTTGTCAATTGAAATGAACAGG
>JAPJQV010000012.1:0-9954 GCA_030824965.1 Micavibrio sp.
CCTGACCCACGGCTTTGCCCTGCATGGCAAGCTCGGCATATTCGGCGGCTTCACCCGACAAGAGGCCATAGGACGCCGCTTTCTCGCGGTCAAACAGTACATGCACCTGCGGAATCAGGACTTGTTTTTCCACGGACAGGTCGACCACGCCCTCAACCTCGCTCATGGCCTGACGGATTTCTTCTGCCTTGGCGCGCAGCACGTCAAGATCTGTGCCGAAGAGTTTGATGGCCATCTGAGCGCGAACGCCGCTCATCATGTGGTCGATGCGGTGGGAGATCGGCTGCCCGATATTGACGGCGATGCCTGGAATTTCATCCAGACGGTTACGAATATCGGCCAAGATATCGGCGCGGGAACGCTCGGATTCCTTCAGCTCAACCTCAATCTCGCTCGAATGTACGCCTTCCGCGTGGTCGTCGCGCTCGGCGCGGCCCGTCCGTCTGCCCGTCTCAGATGCTTCCGGCACCTGACGGATCAGGTTTTCAGCAATCGTGCCAATGCGATTTGATTCGGCAAGGCTGGTGCCAGGCGGAGTCAGGATATTGATCGTTACCGATCCTTCATTAAATTGCGGCAAAAACTCCTTGCCAAAAAACGGCACCATCGCCATGACACCGAGCGTAATCAACGCGACGAAGGTCAGCACCAATCGGCTATGCGGAAAGGCGAAGTTCAGGACACGCTTTTGCGCTCCTTTAACCTTGCGGATAAGCCAGCCGTCATGCTCGTCGCTCATGCGCTTCATTTTAGGCAACAGATAAGAACAAAGCGCTGGTGTCAGTGTTAGCGAGACGAACAAAGACGCGACGATGGACGTGATATACGCAATTCCAAGCGGCAGGAATATTTTGCCCTCGATGCCGCCCATCGCAAAGAGCGGGATGAAGACCAACACCACGATGATGGTTGCGAAGACAATGGAGTTCCGTACCTCACTGGAGGCTTCATAAATTACCTGCAGCGGGTTGCGCGGCTTTTCGGCCTGGCGGTTTTCACGCAAACGGCGGAAGACGTTTTCCACATCGACAATCGCGTCATCGACCAGCTCGCCGATGGCGACAGCCAGACCACCCAAGGTCATGGTGTTGATACTCAAGCCGAAATATTGGAAGACGATGGCCGTCAAAACGAAGGACATCGGAATGGCGGTCAGGGTGATAAAGGTCGTGCGGAAATTCAGCAAAAACAGGAAGAGAACGATTGCTACCAGAATGGCACCGTCGCGCAGAGCTTCCTCGACGTTTTTGATCGCCCGCTCGATAAAGGTTCCCTGCTTGAATATCTCGCCATGAACCCTCACGCCTTCGGGCAAGGTCTTTTGAATGCTGGCGAGTTCCGCCTCAACCGCTTCGGTGAGCTTGATCGTATCGGCGCCTGGCTGCTTTTGAATGGATAGAATGACGGCGGATTGGCCATTGACGCTGGCATCCCCGCGCTTAGCGAGCGGCCCACCGAGCTTGATGTCGGCCACCTGATCGAGGGTCAGCGGCGTCGGGCTACCATTATCCTGAGGCAGCGGCGATTTCGCCAGATCCTCGATAGTTTTAACTCTTGCTACATTGCGGATCAGGCTTTCCTGATAGTCCGAAAGCAAGAATCCGCCCGTAGCGTTGATGTTAGATCCTTCAATCGTCGCCTCGACGTCATGCAGCGTGACACCGTAGTTTTTAAGCTTGAGGGGGTCGACCAGCACCTGATACTGCTTCAGTTCGCCGCCGATGACCGAAACTTGCGAGATACCGGAGATGGAAAGAATGCGGTTGCGGATATCCCACTCGGCGATGGTACGCAAATCCATGCCGCCGATCTTTGGATCCTCGCTGGTCAAGCCCACCAGCATGATCTCGCCCATGATCGATGAAATCGGCCCCATGACAGGCCTAACATCTTGCGGCAGGGTTTCCTGTGCCTGTTGCAGCTTCTCGGCGACGATCTGGCGGGCGGTATAAATATTGGTATCCCAGCCAAACTCAACCCAAATGATGGAAAGACCGATAGCAGAAGCTGATCGCACACGCTCAACGCCCGTCGATCCATTGACCGCCGTTTCAAGCGGCCAAGTGACCAAAGCCTCGACTTCTTCTGGCGCGAGACCCTCAGCTTCAGTAAAAATCGTCACCGTCGGGCGGTTGAGATCAGGAAACACATCGACAGGCAGCTTGCTGATCACGAAAACGCCATAGACCATCAGCAAAGCTGAAGCCGCGACGACCAGAAGCCTGTTCTTTAGAGAAAACAGAATGATTGCATTCAACATTTTATAATCCTTTATTCACGGATCGCGCTGCGATTAATGCTCATGATCGTGACCGTCATCTTCTTTTTTTGTTTCCGCTGCGGAAGCGTCTTTTTTGGGTTCAGCCGATTTGGCGAACTGAAGCTGGTAATTTCCAACCGTCACGACTTCCTCATCGGGAAATACGCCTTCCAACACTTCACGCTCCGCTCCAAATTTTGCACCCAGCTTGACGCTGCGGCGCTCAAATGCGTTGCCGCTTCTCACGAAAATGAATTGTTCGCCACTTTCACCCAAGATGGCTTTGACAGGGACGGTCAAAATGTCAGCAGGCTCCGTGACTTCGATGGAGAGAACGACCTGCATATTGGCAAGTAGTTTACGATCTGGGTTTTCAACCAAGGCATAAACATTGAGCGTGCGGCTGCCGCGATCATAGGCACCGTCCATACGCTGTACTTTACCCTCTAGTGGCTCGTTGCCGATCAGGCTGCTATTGACGCTGACATTTTGGCCGACTTGAACCTTGGCGACATCTGGTGTTTCGTACATGACGCCGCGCACCAGAACTTCGGAGGAATCTCCGATTTCCATCAATCCGGCTTCCGGTGTGACGGACTGCCCCAGCACGACGTTTTGTTTGGTAACATAGCCATCAAGGGGCGATGGGATGGACACCGGAGAGCTGCCAACGAAAATCGGCTGGATGGTCAAAAGCCTCTGACCTTTTGCGACTTCCTCGCCCACCTTGACGTTGATTTCTGACACCCGCCCTGCGGCCCGTGCGCTGGCGATGGCTTGACGTTCCGGCAGAAATTCGACAATTCCGTTCACATCGATCGTTGTCGCGCGTGGGGCGATAGTCGCTTTCACCGTTTTAATACCGAGATTATTAATCGCCGTCTCGGATAACTCTACAGTACTCGTCACCTGAGCGGTCTCTTCGGTGCCTGGAGCGGCGGCGTGATCTTCGCCTTCATGGGCGAAAACGGGCATAGATAAACCAATGACCGCGACAAGGGCCGATGTGATCAAAAACTTTTTCATTATCTGACTTCTTCTATTTTCCCGCCCAGCTCCACTTCCAAAGCGCCGCGTGCATTGACAGCCTGTGCCAGCGCGTCAAGCGCCTCGTTTTCGCTGGAGAGCAGTTTTTCCCGTACCTGCCAGACTTCGAGCGCGTCCGCCTGTCCCTGGCGGAACATGCTGCGCGTCAGCTCATACGATTTACGGTAGCCAGGCAGAATGTTGTCAAAGTAGCTATCCGCGCGGGATTGGAGGGCCGAGGCGCTCTGCTGCAATTCGCCGATCACTTCCTGCTGCGGCAATCCGGCATACAGATCGGCTTCGGATCTCGCTTGGCGCAATTCAGCGTTGGCCCGTTTACGCTCGGCATCGTTTTGGTTCCATAGCGGGATACGCAGCGCAACACCAATACCATAGGACTGATCATCGCCGTTAGGCGAGCGGGAATAAAACACGCGCGGGCCAAACTCTGGCATGGCAGCATCCTGCTGAGCGACATTCAAACGGCGCTCCGCCGCCTGAATACGGTTTTTGATCACGTTTCTGAGGTTGGATTGTGTCTGCGCGAAAGCCAGAAGCCGTTCGGTGTTATCCGGCACTGCCACAAAAGCGGGTCGCTCCAGCTTTGCTTGTTGGAAGCTACGTCCCGTCAGCCGCGCAAGTTCCGTGCGCACCTGGCGCAATTCGGCGTCAACGGCGTTGGCGTCAGCGCGCAACTTTGCAGCATCCGATGAAAACAGATGCGACGCCGCAGGGCTGGTTTGACCTTGCCCCGACGACTCCTTGACCAGCTTTTTCATCTTGTCGGCATCGTCCGCGTAATTCTCGTAGAGTTTTTTGCGCTCGGAGAGCAGCCAGACCTGGGTATAAAGAACCGTGGTTTCATTGATGACTTGCAGGATTTCGTATTTCTGCTCCATGCTGGCCACGTTCGCCAGAGCCTGCGCATAGCCGCCCCGCGCGCCGGAAATTTGCGAGAACTTCAAAGACTGAGTGAACTCCAGATCTGTCCCCGTACCGCCTTCGCCTTTGTCACGCACGGCATCGATTTGAAGTTCAGGATTGTCCAGCAAGGTGGTTTCCGTTACATCCGCCATCCGATCCTCAAAGTCGCGCTGGGCGCGGAACAGGCTGGTGTTCTTTTGCAGGCTTTCTTTGATGACTTGATCAAGGGTCAGCGCGGAGGTTTCCGCATAAGATGGCGCGGAGAATAAGATCGCCACAATCGCTAATTGCCATATAATTGATTTCTTCATGAAAATTCCCGTCTTTTGCTGGTCTCATGAAGCTAATACGGCTTAAACGGGGCTATCCCTCAAAGGAAAGCTGTAATTTCTCTGATAAAGTCTTCCGCGCCCGATAGACGCGTGTTTCTACGGTTTTTGCTGAAACATTAAGGATTTCGGCGCATTCCGCTTGGCTTTTTTCTTCAACCGCGAACAAGATGAAGGCTTCCTTGAGAGTATCGGGTAGCAAGTCGATTTCTCGCCGCAGCAAGGTTAGCTGTTGCCTTGCTAAGAAACCCGCCTCGATGTTTTCGTCGCTCCGCTGCCAATCGCCAGGGCCGGTTTCGTTCAAAGCATCCGGAGAGATATTACGAGCGTGGTTCTTGTTCTTTCGCAGATGATCACGGCATAGATTGACGGCGATCTGAAAAAGCCAGGTGCTGAATTTATAGGCTGAATCGTATTTGTCGATATTGAAATAAAGCTTTGTAAAAGTCTCTTGTGTTACGTCAAGCGCAGTGTCTTCGTTCCCCACGTAGCGCCAGGCCAGACGGCAGACGCGATCCTTGTAACGCTGCATGATCTCGTTCAGCGCAAAATCGTCCCCAGAGCGCAATCTTTGGACGAGCGCATGATCCTCATCGGCTGTATTCTCTTTTAAGGTTCTATGGGTTCTGAATAAGGGCATCTGCGGCTAACTTATTGAGCTTTTCCGCCTGTTGTGGCGTTAATACGGTTTGCATGTCGAAAATATGCTCAATCGTCAGCTTTTGCAGCTCTCCTTGCGCATGGTGGATGCGCTCAACTGCGGCAGCGACGCGTTCAGAAAACGCCTTGTCTTCAAGCATAGCGGCAGCAAGTTCCAGATTGCCGACATGGATTTTTTCTCGAAGCACTCTCTGTTTTTCAGTAAAGTTTTTCTCGATTTCAAAGAGCTTTTGATCTTGCTCTGCCATAATAGCGATTTGCTCATGCAGCCAGACGTGGGCATCAATCTGGTTATGATGCGGGGGTTTGAAGAAATTGCCGCAGACATAAAAAGCACCGAAAGCGACAAGCGCGATGGCGATAAAATAAATGATTTCTTTTTGATAGGAGCGCATCTGGTTTAACCCCCGTTCTTGGCAAGAATAACCGTAGACGTTATACCATAATTTGAAGAAAAGACGTGGAGGTTAAGCGCCTGTGCCGCGTTGGCGGGCTGCGGGCTGGAAACGCTCAAAGTGGCGGCAAAAACACCAACTATCAGGGCGAAAGAAAGAGACGCCAAGCGATATTCAGGCACGAAAAGACTGGCCAGCCAGCCTTCGATGACATTGCGCGGCATGTCCACCCGCCGCCTGTTGATGGATTGCCAAACACGGCTTTCCATCGTCTGAAGACTGTCAAACCGAGGCTGCGATGCAGCCAACCCTTTGATTAATTTATCAAGTTTATCGCTCGACATGATGGTCACCTCTTTTCGACTATACCAGTAATACGTTAGGAAAGTCGCTATCCCTCATGTAAAAAACGCAATCAACAAATAGCGTCCGGTTTTTGCGATACCGACCAACAACAAAAATACCAGAAATTTTTCCTTAAGAATCCCAGCCATAACCGTTATGGGATCACCGATGATCGGAACCCAACTAAGCAGCAAAGACCATTTACCGTAGCGTTGATATCGTACTTGCGCCCGTTCCAGCGATGCGGCATTTACCGGAAACCATTTCCGATCTTTAAATCGTTCGATAGAGCGGCCCAAACACCAGTTGACGCAAGCCCCCAGCACATTGCCCACGCTTGCCACCCCAACTAACAGCCACGGCGCATAATCTGTTTTTAAAAGCAGGCCCGTTAAAACAGCTTCGGATTGCATGGGCAAAATAGTAGCAGCGGCAAAGGCGATACCGAATAATCCCGCAAGAACTGAAAGTGTTTCCAAAACCTAATGCCCCGGATGGCCGTAGAGAATACCCTGCAACCCATGATATCCGACATAAAGGCCGATCAGCATGATCAAAGCACTAGAGAAATAAGGTGCGCGTCTAGCGAATGTCCCAAATCCCGACCAGCGGCTTTTGGCATACTTCACGCTGAGAGCGGCGATCACGCCGGATGCGACCATGGTGAGAGCCAGCCCGACGCTGAAACTTAAAACAAGTGCCGCTCCCAAGGTCACTTTTTTAAGCTGCAGGCAGAGGAATAAAACCGTGATGGCCGCTGGGCAGGGAATAAGCCCGCCTGTGAGACCAAACACGATAATTTGTCCTGTCGTCACCTCTCGGCCAGCAAAACGGCGTTTGATGTCATTGGAATGTGCCAGTTCGTGGGCATCCTGATATCCGGTAACGCCAACATCAAGCCCTTCATGATGGTGATGATCGCTTTCTGCATAGACAACATCATAATAATGGCTGTGATCGCCATGTGCCATGCTCAGCCGCGCAGTAAAATTATGCGGCTCTGGTATTTCATCAATGGATTCCAGATAGGCTCCCTTATTGGCCAGCAGAAAAACCTGACGCGCTCCATCCGGTCTGATGGTTTCGATGGTGCATTCCTGATCGGCCAAGGATGTTAAGCGGCCCCCTTTTTCAAATGCCAGCCAGAAACGCGGCGGAACCCCGTCCTCTTTGATGGCAAGTTCGGCAATAACACCATGGCCTGTATCAATACGGCGGACGCCTTCTTCATGAGAATGAGGATGATCGTGGCTATGATCGTGGTCACTTTCGATCTTTTCTTGCCGTTGTTCCGCCCTGATCCGCATGAGCATCCAAAGAGCAACACCAATAATAAGGATCGCAGATATTAGCTGAAAATAAGGCTCGGATGTCTCTGCATCCCACTGACTGCCAAGATACAAGCCGCCCATAGCAATCAGCCAGACAACGGCAGTGTGCGATGCTGTTGCGGCCAGTCCTAGCATTACCGCCTGAAACACCGTCCCGCGAATGGCGACGATAAAGGCCGCCATCATGGTCTTGGAGTGCCCTGGCTCTAAGCCATGCAATGCGCCTAGTAAGATGGCTGTTGGGATAAAAAGCCAGGGAGCGGCACCACCTTGAGATAGCAATGAAGAAAAATCCAGCATGTGGTGATTCATTATTTAAGATATGAACGTAGGATATCCATGAGTTCGTTCGCGCCCTTTGTGCGCTCGCGTTCATCCTTAATGTTCGCAATATGTTCCTGCACATGCCCATCGATGACTTCAGCCATAAGGCCGCTTATCGCGCCACGCATGGAGGTAATTTGTTGCAAGATGTCAAGGCAATCCCGCTGTCCTTCCAAAGACCGCTCTAACCCTTCGGCTTGCCCCCTGATCCGGCGCACCCGGGCCAGAAGCTTTTTCTGATTATGAATCGTGTGAGCCATGCATATCTTTCTATAATATAGGGGGGTATATTATTTTTTAAAAAATATGTCAAGAACTCTTACTAGTTTATACCTGATCTTTAAGTGCTTCTATTACCCGGCAATCGGCAATTAACTCTCGTTTGCATTCATGGATCATTCGAGCGAGTTCTTCCTTAAGGGCCATTAATCGTGTGATCTTACTTTCAACAGCGTCGAGTTGGCATTGAGCAATACTGGATGCTTCTTCACACGACGCTTTTGGATCCTCCTGAAGCGAAATCAGCTTGCGTACGTTTTCTAAGTCAAATCCTAATTCGCGGGCGTTCCGAATAAAACCTAGCCGACAAACATCATTGTCACCGTAGCGCCTTCGGCCATTGGCTTGGCGGCTCGGAAGCGGTAGTACTCCGGCACGTTCGTAATAGCGGATAGTTTCAATATTTACACCCGTCAGACGGGATAAGTCGCCAATCTGCATTTTTTCCTTGCTCCTGTAGTAACTACAGGTTCTAGCATGCTCTGGAAAAATGTCGAGGATTTGCTCATGAGTGCCGATTTCAGGGTACAATATCAAGTAACAGGAATGGACTGCCCCTCATGCGCGGCAAAGATCGAAGAAGCGGCACGGCGCATTGAAGGTGTCTCAGATGTAAAGGTCTCAATCGCCTCCCAAATCATGACGATTAAGGTGGACAATCCTTCGTCCCGACTTGTTGCCGTTGAGGACGCCGTGACTTCGCTAGGCTATCGGATTATACGCGTAGGCGAGGAAGATGCAAAATCTGCTGACGGTGATGAGATTCCCGATCTTGCTCATATCACGCCTTCATATAAGCGAGCACTCTGGATCGTTATTTTACTTAATGGCGGCTACGGCCTAATTGAAATAGTCGGCAGTTTTTTAGCGAAATCTCAGGCTTTGCAGGCCGATGCACTAGATTTCGTGGGCGATGGGATGATTTCCTTTCTTGGCCTGATCGCCATTGGCTGGAGCCTTACAGCGCGAGCCAAAGCAGCACTGCTACAGGGTATTTTTCTCGCTCTTCTAGGGTTAGGTGTCATTGGCTCGACGCTTTATCGTGTGTTTATAGAGCACGAGCCACAAACGCTTCTTATGGGTGGATTTGCTTTCGTCGCCTTTTTCGTAAACGTCTTGGCTGCGGTTGTATTAATACCTCACCGTAAAGGCGACGCCAATATGCGTGCCGTGTGGTTGTTCTCACGTAACGACGCAATCGGAAATTTAGCCGTCGTGGCCGCGTCCGTACTGGTCTGGTGGCTAAACTCTTCCTGGCCTGATTTGATAGTTGCCTTTGCCGTTGCTGGACTCTTTCTCCAATCTGCACGATTGATCATCCGCGATGCAAAAGCGGATTTGCGTGATGCATGAGCTGGAAAAGCTTCACTATATCGGGAATTATTATACTTGCTGTGACAGGCATGGCTCCAGCCTATGCCACGCCGCCCACTCCCAACCCAGAGATTGAATTCTCTTATACTGCACTCTTTCGAGATAACTTGCTCCAAGGATGGCAGGCGGAATGGCTTTTCGATACAGCTCTTAGCGAAATGATAATCGCAGATTTTGATACTGATCAAAATGGCTCTTTCGAAAAAAATGAAGTGGTTGATCTCAATAAAGCAAGTCTACCTACCCTTCACGATAGCGGATATTTTTTGAACTTGCTTGTTGACGGTCATCCAGTACCAGTCACCGCCGTAAGTGGTATTAATGCCACCATCGAGAGTGGGCGCGTACGTTATCACTACAAGCTTGGTCTGCTAAATGGTGATGTCGATATTCGAAAGTCAGAAGTTGTAGCTCAAGTTTTAGATCCTACAGGTCTCACAACTTTGATTCCTGGAAGCACTTCTGTCCAGCTTGGCAAAGATGCACCAGCCAATTGTGTAGCCTTAGCGAAGCAGGCAGACGGCCTTATGCAACAACAAGGACGCAATCGTAGGGGCAGTCTTTTCGGCTCGGTCGTCACAGTTAAATTCTTTACAATAATCAGCTTTACTTGCGGGATAGAGCAGCAACCCATGGGGGCCAAATGACCAAGCCGATTATAGCACTTGCGATTTTAGCAGGTGCGGCAGCAGATCTTACTGTCAAAG
>JAPJQV010000012.1:10054-12137 GCA_030824965.1 Micavibrio sp.
CCGATTATAGCACTTGCGATTTTAGCAGGTGCGGCAGCAGATCTTACTGTCAAAGCATGGGCGCGGGCGGTGTTAGAGCCTTATGGAACCTCTGAGGATTTTTTACCATTCCTTTCATTGCGGTTGACGTTCAATAAGGGAGTGTCGTTTAGTATGTTATCGGTTGAGGGTAACAGTGAAAAGTTTGCGTTACTCTTTTTTACCGCACTCATCACTTTAGCTATCGCTATCTGGGCTTTTCGAACGCCCTATGAACGCGAACGCTACGCTCTCGCCGCCATTGTAGCCGGGGCATTGGGGAACCTGATTGATCGCGCATATTTTGGCAATGTGACCGACTTTCTAAGCTTGCACTTTGGAACCTTGAATCTATTCGTTTTTAATCTTGCGGACGTTTGGATAAGCCTTGGCGTATTGGCTCTCCTTTTCCTTCAATTTAAGGGTGATAAACGAGAAGCTAATTAAATAATTGACTTTACTATATATGTCTATATATATAGACATATGGACATAAATGAAGCTCTCATAGCCTTTGACGCACTCTCGCAGGAAACCCGTCTTCGGGTTTTCCGCTTGTTGGTTGAAAGCGGGCAGGAGGGCTTACCTGCGGGCAAGATCAGTGAAAAATTGGATATGCCCCACAATACACTATCCTTTCATCTGAATCACATGAGCAATGCGGATCTGGTTGTATCGCGGCGCGAAGGGCGCTCTATAATTTACAGCGCGAACTTCGATTTCTTCACGGGGCTGATCCGCTTCATGATCGAGGATTGCTGCCGTGTTGAATTCGCCAATATCCGCAATGACAAGAAAAAAGGTACATCGGTCATTGAGCTGATGAATTGCTGCGAGACGCCATCCAAGAGGAAAAAATCATGAAAATTTCAGAAATAAAAAAATATTTAAATGGTTTAATCGCAGTGAATTTTAAGTTGCCCGACGGTTCATACCTGCCGCCCCATTTCCATGTGACGGAAGTGGGCCTTGTGACAAAGCATTTTATCGATTGTGGCGGCACGGAACGCAAGGAAACCGTGGCCAATTTCCAGCTTTGGGAAGCTGGCGATTACGATCACAGGCTGGCTCCGCAAAAATTCCTGCATATTCTTAATCTTTGCGAAAAAGTTCTAGGCAAAAATGACCTCGATATCGAAGTCGAATACCAGCAAAACACCATCGGCAAATTCGGCCTGGACTTCGACGGCAAAGATTTCATCCTGATCACGAAACAAACCGCCTGCCTCGCACAGGACGCTTGCGGCATACCCAACAAGGAACAAGCCACATCTTGCTGCTCCCCTACAGGAGGTTGCTGCTAATGATTCAGCGGATTCTTGTTCTCTGCACTGGCAACTCCTGCCGATCTGTCATGGCCGAATCCCTGATCAACCAGCTTGGAAAAGGGAAATATGAAGCGGTCAGCGCAGGCAGTCATCCGGCTGGCCATGTTCACCCCAAATCCATTGAAACCCTGAAACGCCACGGCATAGACTCCGGCCAGCCGCGCAGCAAATCGTGGCATGAATTTGAGGGACAAACCTTTGACCTAGTTATCACCGTTTGCGATCAGGCTGCTGCAGAAAGCTGCCCTGTGTTTCTAGGCAAAGCCAAAAAACTGCACTGGAGTACCCCCGATCCCGCAAAAGCAACCGGATCGGATGCCGATATCGAAGCCGCCTTCGACACGGCCTTTTTCATGCTTAAAGACCGTATAGAGGATTTACTTCATGACCGCCTGCTCACCCCGTCGCCTGTCATTTCTTGATCGTTACCTGACTTTATGGATTTTTATGGCGATGGCGGCGGGTGTCGCCATCGGCTCGATTTTTACAGGTGCGCCGGAATTTTTAAACAGAATGTCTATAGGCACGACCAATATCCCCATCGCCATCGGCCTGATCCTGATGATGTATCCGCCGCTTGCGCGGGTAAAATATGAAGAGTTGCCGCTGATCTTTAAGGACTGGAAAATCCTGCTATTGTCGCTCGTACAAAACTGGCTGATCGGCCCGTTCCTGATGTTCGGCCTAGCAGTTCTTTTCCTGCACGATTACCCCGAATATATGACGGGCCTGATCCT
>JAPJQV010000001.1 GCA_030824965.1 Micavibrio sp.
CCGCGAAGGCGGCAGAACAGTCGGCGCCGGCGTTGTCGCTAAAGTTGTTGAATAAGGAAATTTGGAATTATGGACACACAAACCATTCGCATCCGCCTACGGGCATTTGACCACCGCGTTCTCGATGTTTCGACATCCGAGATCGTCAACACAGCAAAGCGCACAGGAGCGCAAGTGCGTGGTCCTATTCCGCTTCCGACACGCATTGAGAAGTTCACTGTTCTTCGCTCTCCACATATCGATAAGAAATCGATGGAAGCGTTTGAAATGAGAACTCACAAGCGAGTCCTTGATATTGTAGATCCTACACCTCAAACCGTTGACGCGCTGATGAAGCTCGATCTCGCCGCCGGTGTAGACGTTGAAATTAAAATCGGCCAAGCGGCCTAAGAAAGTAATTTGGAGAAACGACCATGAGAACAGGTCTGATAGCACGTAAGGAAGGGATGAGCCGCATTTTTGCTGCTGACGGTTCCCACATTCCTGTGACGATCCTGAAAGTTGAGAATTGCCAGGTAACGGCTGTTCGTACGCAAGAAAAAGAAGGTTATACAGCTCTTCAGCTCGGCGTAGGCAAAGCGAAAATCAATCGCGTGTCTAAAGCTGTTCGCGGTGCGATGGCAAAAGCCAAAATCGAACCGAAAATCAAAATGGCTGAATTCCGTGTTTCCCCAGAAAACGTTCTGGAAGTCGGTGCTGAGCTTTCTGTCGAGCATTTTGTTGCTGGTCAGTTTGTCGATATTCAAGGCACGACTAAGGGTAAAGGTTTTGCCGGTGCGATGAAGCGTTGGAATTTCGGTGGTATGCGTGCATCTCACGGTGTGTCCGTTACTCACCGCGCCCATGGTTCAACAGGTCAGCGTCAGGATCCGGGTAAAGTTTTCAAAAACAAGAAAATGGCTGGTCACCTTGGTGACGAGACTGTTACAACGCAAAACCTGAAAGTGGTTGCCGTTGATGCAGCAGAAGGCCTGATTCTGATTGAAGGTGCCGTTCCTGGCAACGCAACATCTTACGTTAAAATCACAGATGCGATTAAAAAAGCGTTACCCGCTGAAGCGCCGATGCCAGCTGGTTTGAAACAGTCAAATGCTCCTAAGTCTGAGGCGGCTCCTGCAGAAGAAGCAGCTCCTGCGGCGGAAGCAACACAAGAGCAAGGTGAAGCATAATGAAAATTGCTGTCAAAAATCTTCAGAACAAAGACGCCGGTTCCATAGAGCTGAATGATGATGTGTTCGGCGTGGAAATTCGTCAGGATATTTTACACCGTATGGTTCGCTACCAGCTGAACAAGCGTCAGGCAGGTACACATAAAACGAAGGATATTTCCGAAGTTTCAGGTACAGGTAAAAAGCCATTCAAGCAAAAGGGTACAGGTTCTGCCCGTGCGGGTACGAAACGCGCGCCTCACCATGTCGGCGGTGCCCGCATGTTCGGTCCTGTCGTTCGCTCCCACGCAACAGAAATGCCGAAACGCGAGCGCGCTTTGGCTTTGAAAATTGCGTTATCTTCAAAAGCAGCAAGCGGTAAGCTGATCGTTCTCGATTCAGTTGCGACGGTAAAGCCGAAAACCAAGGAAATGGTAAGCGCATTGAAGACAATGGGCGTGACATCTGCAGTGTTCGTTACAGGGCCTGAACTGGATGTAAATTTCGCTCTTTCAGCTCGTAATATTCCGCTGATCGACGTTTTGTCCTCTGATGGGGCAAATGTTTACGATATTCTTCGTCGCGACACTCTTGTCCTGACAAAAGATGCCGTTGATGCCCTGACAACAAGACTAACTGCAGACAAAGCAGCAGCTAAAGCAGCGGCATAAGGAGAAAAATTATGGCGAAAGCAAAAACAGAAACACAACAAATTGGCGAGAAGGCATACACCATTCTGAAAAGCCCAGTCGTCACTGAAAAGTCGACTATGGGTTCTCAATATGGGCAAGTAACTTTCCGCGTTGAAAAATCTGCAACCAAGCCTGAAATCAAGGCTGCGGTTGAAGCCCTTTTCAAAGTGAAAGTGACAAGTGTTAATACGCTGATCACTAAAGGTAAGACAAAGCGTTTCAAGGGTGTTGCCGGTAAGCGCTCTGACGTTAAAAAAGCCGTCGTGACTTTGGCTGAAGGCCAGACGATCGATGTCGGAACCGGAGTATAAGGACTTAAAACAATGGCTTTAAGAAAATCAAATCCAGTTACCCCAGGCACCCGCCAGCTTATTCTGGTTGACCGCTCCAATCTTTGGAAAGGCTCTCCCGAGAAAAGCTTGACTGAAGGTAAAAAGAAAACCGGTGGTCGTAACAACCTTGGTCGTATCACATCATTTACGAAAAGCGGCGGTCACAAACAGCGTTACCGTATTATCGATTTCAAACGTAAGAAATTCGATGTTGAAGGAACTGTCGAGCGCCTGGAATATGATCCAAACCGCACAGCCTATATCGCTCTCGTACAATATGCGGACGGTGAGAGAACCTATGTTCTGGCTCCGCAACGACTGAAGGAAGGCGATAAAATCGTTTCCGGTGAGAAAGTCGATATCAAAGTCGGTAATGCTATGCCTTTGCGCTCCATGCCAGTAGGTACGATCATCCACAATGTTGAGATGAAGCCAGGTAAAGGTGGCCAGATGGCTCGTTCTGCCGGTACATACGCTCAGCTTGTCGGGCGTGACTCTGGTTACGCTCAGATCAAATTGTCTTCCGGTGAACTACGCCTCGTACACGGTGAGTGCATGGCGACTGTCGGAGCGGTTTCTAATCCTGACCACATGAACGAATCGCTTGGTAAAGCAGGGCGTAACCGCTGGAAGGGCGTAAAGCCAAATGTTCGCGGTGTCGCGATGAACCC
Source organism: Micavibrio sp. (assembly GCA_030824965.1). Classification (GTDB taxonomy): domain Bacteria; phylum Pseudomonadota; class Alphaproteobacteria; order Micavibrionales; family Micavibrionaceae; genus Micavibrio_B. Next base: position 2,844 of record JAPJQV010000001.1, read on the forward strand.
GATCGATCACCCGCACGGTGGTGGTGAAGGCCGTACATCAGGTGGACGTCACCCAGTTTCCCCGTGGGGTAAGACTGCCAAGGGCGGCAAGACCCGTAAGAATAAATCGACGGATAGATTAATTATCCGCCGCCGTAAAAACAAGAACCAGAAATAAGAAGGACGCGAAGTAAATATGGCTCGTTCAGTATGGAAAGGTCCGTTTGTTGATGGCTATCTACTTAAGAAAGTAGAAGGCTCTCGCTCATCCGGAAAAAATACGCCGATCAAAACATGGTCGCGTCGTTCAACAATTTTGCCGCAATTTGTCGGTCTGACATTTGCTGTCCATAACGGGAAGAATTTCATTCCTGTTCTGGTTACAGACAACATGATCGGCCACAAGCTTGGTGAATTCGCGCCAACGCGGACCTATAAAGGTCACGCAGGCGATAAGACAGCCAAGAAATAATAAGGAAGCGCTATTATGAGCCAGAAAAAGAACGAAAGACGGGTCGCGGAGACGGAAGCAAGAGCTTTCAATAAATTCGTCGATTCTTCTCCTTACAAATTGAATCTCGTTGCGGAGATGATCCGTGGCAAGAAAGCGGAAAAAGCTTTGATTGATCTTCAGTTCAGCCGCAAGCGCGTTGCACTAGATGTTCAAAAGACTTTGCAATCTGCTGTTTCCAATGCTGAGAACAATCACAACCTGGATGTTGACCGTTTATATGTCGCGGAAGCAACTGTTGGTAAATCCATGGTGATGAAACGTTTCCATGCACGTGGTCGCGGCCGCAGCGCAGGCGTAAAGAAATTTTTCAGCAACATAACAATCGTTGTTAAAGAGAGAGCAGAATAATGGGCCAGAAAGTAAACCCTGTCGGCATTCGCGTTGGTATTAATCGCACTTGGGACTCCCGTTGGTTTTCTGCAAAGAACTATGCGGAGAAACTGGTTGAAGACCTGAAATTGCGTGCTTTTGTTCTTGAGAAGTTGAAAGCGGCTGGCGTTTCCAAAGTTATTATTGAGCGCGCTGCAAAGAATACAAAAGTAACTGTCCATACGGCTCGCCCAGGTGTTATCATCGGTAAAAAAGGCGCTGATATTGAGAAATTGCGTAAAGACCTGTCTTCAAAGGCTGGTGGCGAAGTTTCCTTGAATATTGTGGAAATCCGTAAGCCGGAAATCGATGCGCAACTTGTCGCTGAAGGTGTTGCTCAACAGCTTGAGCGCCGCGTTTCTTTCCGTCGCGCTATGAAGCGTGCAACGCAATCTGCTATGCGTCTTGGCGGTAAAGGCATTCGTATCAATGTATCTGGCCGTTTGGCTGGTGCAGATATCGCTCGTATGGAGTGGTACCGTGAAGGCCGCGTGCCATTGCACACACTTCGCGCCGATCTAGATTACGGTACGGCCGAGGCTTTGACGACTTACGGTATTATCGGTATTAAAGTCTGGATCTATAAAGGTGACGTTCTCGAGCATGATCCGCAAGCACGTGATAAGCGTAACGCGGAGAATATCGGCCCATCTAAAAGAGACTAAGAAGAATTTTTAACTAGGAGTTTAGGACCATGCTGGTTCCAAAGAAGACCAAATACAGAAAAATGCACAAAGGCCGCATCAAAGGTGTAGCCAAGGGTGGCGCAACTCTGGCGTTTGGCGCATTCGGTATGAAAGCGCTTGAGCCTGATCGTCTGACAGCTCGTCAGATTGAAGCAGCCCGTCGTGCGATTTCCCGTCACATGAAGCGTCAAGGTAAAGTTTGGATCCGCATTTTCCCTGATGTGCCGGTTTCGAAAAAGCCTCTCGAAGTTCGTATGGGTTCTGGTAAAGGTTCTCCTGAATTCTGGGCAGCGCGTATCAAGCCAGGTCGTATCATGTTCGAACTGGATGGCGTTTCCGAGCAAATCGCTCGCGAAGCTCTTGAACTGGCGGCTGCAAAGCTTCCAATCAAAACAAAATTTATTAAACGAGTTGGTGAATAATCATGGCCAAAGAAAAAACAAAAGCGGCGAACAAAGCCGAAGATTTGAAAGGCAAATCAGCTGATGAGCTGAATGCAATGCTGATTGATCTACGCAAAAACCAGATGAACCTGCGTTTTCAACGCGCCGGTGGCGGTTTAGAAAAAACAGACGCAATCCGTAAGGTTCGCCGCACGATTGCCCGTGTTAAAACATTTTTGAATCAACAAGAAGCGGCTCCGAAAGCTGCTAAAGCTAAGAAAGCTTAAGGAGTTAATAGATGCCACGTCGTGTACTTCAAGGCCGTATCGTCAGCGACAAAATGGACAAGACAGTGACTGTTCTTGTCGAACGTCGCTACATGCACCCGATCTACAAAAAATATGTTCGCCGTACGGATAAATATGCCGCGCATGATGAGAACAACATGTTCCGCGCAGGTGATTTCGTTTCGATAGAAGAATGCCGCCCGTTGTCAAAGCGCAAATCATGGACTGTGATTACAGACCCATCGACGATCAAGCGTTCTGAGATCGTCGAAGAAGCAACAAAAGCAGCTAAACCTGAAACAAAGAAAAAAGCAGCGGCCAAGAAAAAAGCCTAAGCAAGAAGTAATTAAGGACCAAAGTCATGATCCAGATGGAAACCAACCTTGATGTAGCGGACAACAGCGGCGCTCGCCGTGTCCAGTGCATCAAAGTATTAGGCGGCTCAAAGCGCCGTACAGCCTCAATTGGCGACGTCATTGTCGTTGCGATTCAGGACGCGATCCCAAGGGGTAAAGTAAAAAAAGGTGACGTGCATCGCGCCGTTATTGTTCGCACCGCTTTCGGTATCAAGCGTACGAATGGCGAGCAGATCCGCTTCGACTCCAATGCGGTCGTCCTGATCAACAAATCAGGCGAGCCGATTGGAACCCGTATCTTCGGACCGGTTACCCGTGAATTGCGCGGTAAAGGTTACATGAAAATTATTTCTCTTGCTGCAGAGGTGCTGTAATGACCGCTCCTAAAATGAAAATCAAAAAAGGCGACACGGTTGTCGTTATTACAGGCAAAGACAAAGGCCGCACTGGTGAAGTGACGAAAGTTATTCCAAGTGAAGCCCGCGTGGTTGTGGCTGGCATCAATCAGATGACCAAGCACCGCAAACCAACTCAATTCGCCCAAGGCGGTATTGAGAAAGTTGAAGCGTCAATTCACGTTTCTAACGTTGCTCTGGCCGATCCAAAAACAGGCAAAGCGACAAAAGTAGGCTTCAAAGCTGAAAAAGATGGCACAAAAACTCGGATTGCGCGTAAATCCGGCGAAAAAATAGGTTAAGGAGAGTCCATTATGGCTCAAAAAGCACAAAAACAACTGGCTCGCATGCAGGAACGCTATGAGACAAATCTCAAAGGCGCCATGAAAGCGAAATACGGCTATAAGAATGATTATCAAATTCCAAAACTGGATAAGATCGTCATTAATATGGGTGTTGGTGAAGCAACGACGGACCGTAAGCACCTTGATACGGCGCTAAAGGACCTTGCGGCGATTTCAGGTCAAAAACCGGTCACGACAAAGGCTCGCAAGGCGAATGCGTCTTTCAAAATTCGTGCGGAACAGCAAATCGGCTGTAAAGTGACGCTTCGCGGTACACGCATGTACGAATTCTTGGACCGCCTTGTCACAATCGCTCTTCCACGCGTTCGCGACTTCCGCGGTATCAATGGAAAGGCATTCGATGGTCGTGGCAATTACGCTCTCGGTATCAAGGAACATACTATTTTTCCTGAAATCAACTACGAAAAAGTCGATACGACACGTGGTATGGATATCGTCATCTGTACAACTGCGGGAACAGATGAAGAAGCAAAAGAACTCTTGCGCGGCTTTGATCTGCCGTTCAGAAATTAATTAGAGAAAAGGAACCAAGATGGCTAAATCCAGCGCTGTCAATCGTAACAACAAACGCGTTAAAACGGCAAAAAGCCAGGCAAATAAACGTGCGAAACTTAAGGAAACGATCATGAATCGCGACCTTCCGGTTGAAGAGCGTTTCGCGGCTTCCCTGAAGCTTGCCGAATTGCCGCGTAACGGTGCAAAAAACCGCGTCCGTAACCGTTGCGCGCTGACAGGCCGTCCACGTTCATTCCACGGTAAATTTAATTTATGCCGTAACATGCTGCGCAAGCTGGCCTCTGAAGGTCAACTGCCGGGCGTTACGAAATCAAGCTGGTAAGAAGGAAACAGCAAAATGACTATGAGCGATCCATTAGGTGATATGCTGACACGCATCAGAAACGGCCAACGCGCAGGATTGAAAAAAATATCCAGCCCGTCTTCTCGTCTTCGCATTAATGTACTGGCTGTCTTGAAGGATGCCGGCTACATCCGCGACTACAAAGAAGTGGCGAATGATAACGGTCAGAAAGAAATTTCTATCGAGTTGAAATATGATGCCGGACAACCGGTTATCAAAGAACTACACCGCGTATCGAAGCCGGGTCGTCGCGTATATAGCGGCTCTTCCGAACTTCCACGCTATTACAATGGTCTGGGCCTTGTCATCGTTTCCACTCCAAATGGGGTGATGAGCGACCAACAAGCTCGTGAAGAAAACGTCGGCGGAGAAGTTCTCTGCCAGGTATTCTAATAATTAGAACTAAGGAATAAACTATGTCTCGCGTTGGAAAAAATCCGGTTGTACTGCCACAAGGCGTTTCAGCCAATCTTGATGGCCAGATCATAAAGGTCAAAGGCCCTAAAGGCGAATTGTCTTTAGAAGTGCACCGCGACATCGAAGCGAAAATCGATGGCACGAACGTAACTGTTGCGCCTAGAAACGAAGAGCGCCAGACACGCGCTTTGTGGGCGACGATGCAGCGCCGTATTAAAAATATGGTTATCGGCGTATCCAACGGTTACGAGAAAAATCTTGAAATCGAAGGTGTTGGTTACCGTTCAAACCTGCAAGGTAAAGAGCTGGTTCTTCAATTGGGTTTCTCTCACGATATCCGTTATCCAGTGCCGGAAGGCATTACGATTGCGGTTGAAAAGCAAACAGCTATTAAAATTACCGGTATCGACAAGGAAAAAGTCGGTCAGGTTGCTGCAGAAATCCGAGGGTACAAACCGCCAGAGCCATATAAAGGCAAAGGCATCCGCTATGCAGGTGAATATATCATCCGCAAAGAAGGTAAGAAGAAATAATAGTTGAGCGGTTAGGCGGATGGTTTATGACCTTCACGTCGGCCCATAGGCATTAAAGGAACTAAGAAATGACACGCGCTAAAGAATCAAACATAGAACGTAAAGCCCGCCGGGTTCGTTATAAACTAAAGCAAATCAACCGCGCCGGCTTACCGCGCCTGTCTGTACACAGATCCAATAACCAGATTTACGCGCAAGTTATCGATGACGTAAATGGAGTAACATTGGCTGCGGCTTCGACACTTGATAAAGACCTGAAATTAAAAACAGGTGCGAATGTCGATGCAGCGTCCCAAGTCGGCAAACTGGTTGGTGAACGCGCTAAAAAAGCCGGTGTAAGCAAAGTAATGTTCGATCGTGGCGCCTTTTTGTACCATGGCCGTATCAAGGCTCTCGCTGACGGCGCCCGTGCAGCTGGTCTAGAATTTTAATAGTAGAAGGAAATAAGTCAAAATGGCTCGTCCAGAACGTAAAAAAGAACGCGAACCACGCGAAGAGAACGAACTGACAGAAAAGTTGGTTGCCGTTAACCGCGTTGCGAAAACCGTTAAAGGTGGCCGTCGTATGGCCTTTGCAGCTTTGGTTGTTGTCGGCGATGGTCGTGGCCGCGTCGGTCAAGGTCATGCGAAAGCCAAGGAAGTGCCGGACGCGATCCGTAAAGCAACAGATCAGGCAAAACGCTCGATGATCCGCGTTCCTCTTCGTGAAGGTCGCACGATCCATCATGACGTTATTGGTCACTTCGGTGCAGGCCGCGTTTTGCTCCGCTCGGCTCCGCAAGGTACAGGTATTATTGCCGGTGGTCCGCTTCGTGCGATTTTCGAAGCTATCGGTATTCAGGACGTTGTTGCGAAAGCCTTGGGAACAAATAACCCATACAACATGGTCAATGCGGCGTTTGAAGCGCTGAAGAACATGCAAAGCCCACGCACAGTTGCGGCCCGTCGCAGCAAGAAAGTCTCTGACATTCTTGGTAACCGCGAAATCGGTCTTAAAGGCGACAAAGCTGCTGCCGATGCTGCAGAAGAAAGCAAAGAGGACTAATCCCAATGGCAAAAATGAAGCCGCACAAAGCGAAAAAACAAAAACCAAAAGCACCGGTTAGCGTTGTGGCAACAGGTAAAACGGTCAAGGTAACGCAGATGGGCAGTCCGATTGGCCGTTCACCGGATCAGGAAGCGACATTGATTGGCCTGGGTTTGAACAAACGTCACAGAACGCGTGAATTGATCGATACACCTGCGGTACGCGGCATGATCGTTAAAATCCAGCATTTGTTAAAAGTGGAAGAATCGAAATGAAACTGAACGAACTTAGCCCTAAAGAAGGGTCCACCAAAACCAGCCGCCGTATTGGCCGCGGTATCGGTTCGTCCAAAGGTAAAACCGGCGGACGCGGTGTCAAAGGTCAAAAAGCCCGTTCCGGCGTGGCTGTTAAAGGCTTCGAAGGTGGTCAAATGCCTTTATATCGCCGTTTGCCTAAAGTCGGTTTCACGAGCTTCGGCGCAAAAGAATACACGACGTTGTCTTTGGCAGGCCTTCAGGCTGCGATTGATAACAAAAAGATCGACACTAAGGGTCAAATCGATGAGAACGCTTTGGTCAAAGCGAAAATCGTACGCCGCAAGAAAGACGGTATACGTCTTTTAGGCACAGGCGAATTGACATCGAAAGTGTCTTTGAAAATCTCCGGCGCGACAGCAACGGCGAAGGCGGCTGTTGAAAAAGCGGGCGGTTCTATCGAACTGATCGTCTGGACGCCAAAACCGGTCGAGCGCAAAAAGCCGATCCCAGGTAAAAAATAAGATTTAGAAAAACCCGCTGAAAGGCGGGTTTTTTTAAGCTATTTATTCTATCATCAGGACCTGTCAGAATGACGCATGGCCGCAAGATTGTCGCTTGATATTCAATCTCCCTTAACCTAAAAATACTCCTTCATTAATCCACTGAAAGACTGATTATCCATGGCCTCTGCCGTCGAACAACTTGCCAAAAATGCCAATTGGGGCGCCTTTGCCAAAGCAACCGAACTGAAACAGCGTATCCTGTTCGTTGTTCTCGCTTTGCTGACTTATCGCCTTGGCTCTTACATTCCAATTCCCGGTGTCGATCCACATGTATGGGAAGGTATTTTCGAGCAGAAAGGTGGCGGTCTTTTGGACATGTTCAACATGTTCTCAGGTGGTTCGCTTCAGCGTATGACAATTTTCGCACTTTCGATCATGCCTTATATTTCGGCGTCGATTATCGTGCAGCTGGCAACAGCCCTTTTCAAAAACCTTGAAGCCTTGAAAAAAGAAGGTGACGCAGGCCGCCAGAAGATAAATCAATATACTCGTTATTTAACAGTGTTGCTCGCGACCGTTCAGGCCTGGGGTCTGGCTGTCGGTCTCGAGAATCTGCAAGGGCCGCAAGGGTCTGCCGTGATTGATCCGGGCCTTTTCTTCCGCATCTCGACCGTTATTACAATCGTCGGCGGTACGATGTTTCTGCTGTGGCTTGGTGAGCAAATCACGGCGCGTGGTATCGGTAACGGGACATCGCTGATTATCTTCGCCGGTATCGTGGCGAACTTGCCGCATGCTTTGGCAAGTTTTCTTGAGCTCGGTCGCCAAGGCCAGTTCAGCTTTGTCTCCATCGCTGTTATCTGCTTGATGATAGTCGGTGTAATCTTATTTATCATTTTTATGGAGCGTGCACAGCGACGCCTTCTGGTGCAATATCCGAAACGTCAAGTCGGGCCGCAGCAAATGGCGCAGGCGTCTCAGAATCATTTGCCGTTAAAGCTAAATATGTCGGGCGTTATCCCGCCGATCTTCGCTTCGTCGCTTCTTTTCCTGCCGATGACGATCGTCGGTTTTACAGGGGCGGAGCAGACAGGTTTTGTGGCTGATATTTCCCGCTACATGCAGATGGGTCATCCTGTGCACATGATTTTCTATGCGTCTTTGATTGTTTTCTTTGCGTTCTTCTATACGGCTATTGTTTTCAATCCTGAAGAAAACGCTGAAATGTTGAGAAAACACGGCGGATTCATTCCCGGTATCCGCCCGGGCAAATCGACGGCAGAATATCTAGATTTCGTTTTAACACGCATAACCGTGATCGGCGCGTTTTATCTTGTTCTAATCTGCTTGCTGCCGGAATTGCTGATAGCTGAATATGGTCTGCCATTCTATTTCGGCGGTACATCGCTTCTGATCGTTGTTTCTGTTACAATGGATACTGTTGCGCAAGTGCATTCGCATATGATTGCGCATCAATATGAAGGCTTGCTGAAACGCACTAAATTGGGGAAAAAACGTAAATGACCAATATTATTCTTCTGGGCCCACCCGGCGCCGGCAAAGGCACGCAGGCTAAAATTCTGGAAGACGAAAAAGGTCTGAAGCAACTTTCTACCGGAGACATGTTGCGTGCAGAGATTGCAGCTTCATCTCCGCTTGGCATTAAAGTAAAGAATATCATGGATAGTGGAGGTCTTGTCTCTGACGATATCATGATAGAGATGATCTCGAGCCGTATCGATCAGGAGGATTGTGCCAAAGGTTTTATCCTTGATGGTTTCCCGCGTACGGTACCGCAGGCAGAAGCTCTCGATAAAATGCTGGCGGAGAAAGATCGAAATCTTGATGCCGTCATTCAGCTTGTTGTCGATGAAGACGTTCTGCTGGCCCGGATTGAAAAGCGGGCGCTTGAAACCGTTGGCGGCCCGAGAGCGGATGATAATGCCGATGCTTTAAAGAAGCGTCTGTCGGTATATAACCAGCAAACCAAGCCGATTTTGCCTTATTACGAAGGCAAGCAAATTTTGCAAAAAGTCGATGGCATGGCCGGAGTTGACGAGGTCACGGCCCAAATCGGCAAATTGCTGACAAAACCTTGAGTTATCCACAGGATTTTAAGTTATTTAGTTGACTCGGGCCTTTTTCTGGCTAATATGCGGCCATTCCGGCAAAAACATGTCTTTAGGGACTATTTGTGTCTTTGATAAATCTATTAATATCAAGGACTTAACCGGGGTTTGGATTACGAACCGGTGTTACGGTTCGGCTAGAACTCAACTTTAACGCTCAAAGGAGCAATTATGGCCCGTTTTTCAGGTGTCAACATTCCTGACAATAAGAGAGCAATCATCTCTCTGACATATATTCACGGTATTGGTCGTCACACGGCTGAACAAATCTGTACCGAAGTAGGTATCGATTTTTCACGTCGTATGAAAGATCTGACCGAAGATGAAATGAACCAGATCCGCAAGATCATTGAATCCAACCGCTTCCCTATCGAAGGTGATTTGCGCCGTGAGACATCGCTCGCGATCAAACGCCTGATGGACATGCAATGCTTCCGCGGTCTTCGTCACCGTAAAGGCCTGCCTGTTCGCGGTCAGCGCACGAAAACAAACGCGCGTACACGCAAAGGCCCGGCAAAACCAGTTGCCGGTAAAAAGCCGATTGCTAAAAAATAATTGATCATTGCGAATTTAAAGGAATAGAAAAATGGCTACACCAGCTAAAGGCGCTGCCAAAGGCGGCAAGGGCGGAAAAAAGAAAATCGTCCGTAAAAATATTCACTCGGGCGTGGTCCACGTGAATGCGACATTCAACAATACATTGATTACCATCACTGATATGATGGGGAACACGATCTCCTGGTCAACATCTGGCATGATGGGTTTTAAGGGCTCCCGTAAATCCACACCTTTCGCGGCGCAGGTAGCAGCGGAAGATGCGGCACGCAAGGCTCAGGAACACGGATTGAAAGAAGTAGACGTCGAAGTCAAAGGTCCAGGTACCGGACGCGAGTCCGCGCTTCGCGCACTCAGTTCCGTTGGCTTGATCGTCAAAGGCATTAAAGACATTACGCCGATCCCTCACAATGGTGTTCGTCCACGCAAGCGCCGCCGCGTCTAACATCAGATGCGCTGCGCTTCGAGCGGCTTAATAAGAATAGTCTACGCTACTTAAAACAAGGAAGAGAAAACAGTATGTTGATACAGAAGAACTGGCTGGAACTGATCAAACCAAACAAAGTTGATGTCGAGCGCAACAAAACCAACAGCAATGCAGGTAAAGTTGTCGTGGAACCATTGGAGCGTGGTTTTGGTCTGACACTGGGTAATGCCCTGCGTCGCATCCTGCTTTCATCTTTGCAAGGCGCGGCTGTTACGGCTGTTAAAATCGCCGGTGTTCAGCATGAATTCTCCACAATCGAAGGTGTTCGCGAAGATGTCACAGACGTTATTTTGAACATCAAGGCGATTGCGGTTCGTATGCATGCCGAAGGCCCAAAGCGTATGCGCATTAATGCTGAAGGCCCATGTGAAGTAACTGCTGGCATGATCGAAGCCGGCGCTGATATCGAAATCATGAATCCTGATCTGGTTATCTGCACACTCGATAAAGGTGCAAAACTGGAAATGGAAATGACAGTCAACACAGGCAAGGGTTACCGTCCGGCGTCCCAGAACCGTCCGGAAGATGCGCCTGTCGGTCTGATCCCTGTTGACTCTATTTTCTCGCCGATACGCAAAGTATCCTACGATGTGGAAGATACACGCGTTGGCCAGATCACGGACTACGATAAGCTGACACTGAACATTGAAACAAATGGTGTTATTACACCGGAAGATGCGATCGCTTACGCGGCGCGCATCATGCAAGACCAGCTGCAAGTGTTCATCAACTTTGAAGAGCCGAAGGAAGCAAAAGTTTCCCGCGAAGAAGAGAGCCTGCCGTTCAACCGCAATCTCTTGAAGAAAGTGGAAGAGCTGGAATTGTCTGTCCGCTCTGCCAACTGCCTGAAAAACGACAATATCATTTATATTGGTGATCTCGTTCAGAAGTCAGAATCCGAAATGCTTCGCACACCTAATTTCGGTCGTAAATCTTTGAATGAAATTAAGGAAGTTCTGACGATTATGGGGCTTCACCTTGGTATGCAAATCGAAGGATGGCCGCCAGAGAATATTGAAGAGCTGGCAAAGAAAATGGATGATCCATTCGCCAGCTAAAAAATTGAATTGGGTCCGGTGAAGATTGGACCCGGTTTTTTAAAGAGCATAATGCTCAAACATACTGGTAACGCTTTAAGTAGTGCCGGTCTGAAACCCCAGGATCTTACCCGTTTAAGGTCGCAGTAAAAGAGAAAGACTAAAAATGAAACACGGATTGAAACAACGTAAATTGAACCGTACTTCCGCTCACCGCTCCGCGATGTTGTCCAACATGGCAAACGCACTTGTAAAGCATGAGCAAATCGTCACGACTTTGCCAAAAGCAAAAGAACTTCGTCCTTTCGTTGAAAAGCTGATCACCCTTGGTAAAAAAGGTGGCCTTGCTAACCGTCGTAATGCTTTCGCTGTTCTGCGCGACGAAACAATGGTTTCAAAAATCTTCTCAACGCTGGCAGATCGCTATTCCTCCCGTCCAGGCGGCTATGCGCGCATTTTGAAGGCCGGTTTCCGTTACGGTGACGCCGCTCCTATGGCGATTATCGAGCTGGTCGACCGCGATCCATCTGCAAAAGGCCAAGACTCAGGTCAAGACAACTCTGCAGAATTCGCTGCTGGTCCGGCTGATGAACTGACAGTATCCAAAGCGGCTGTTAAAAAAGCCAACACAGCAAAAAAAGAAAAAGCGCCAAAAGCTGAAGGCGAAGAAAAGCCAAAAAAGGCATCCAAGAAAAAAGAAGCTGACGCTGAATAAGCTGGCAAGATAAGAATTAAAACCCGCCGAAATGGCGGGTTTTTTCTTAACCGTTCTTGAACTTATTTCTACCAATCGTATTTTATCTTGCATGAAAAAAATACTGATCTCTTTCTTGTCGTTTCTCTCTCTGTCCTTGCCTGTCGCGGCTCAGGAAGTCATCCCGCAAAGTAAGGCAGAGATCGAGATGTCGTATGCGCCATTGGTAAGGAAAGTTGCGCCATCGGTTGTCAATATTTACACGAAGAAAGTTGTGACCACCGTCAATCCGTTGGTAGCTGATCCGTTTTTTGGCCAATTTTTCGGACGCGGATATGGCATGCCGCAGCAACGGCTTGAAAGCTCGCTGGGCTCGGGTGTGATCGTCGATCCGACCGGTCTTGTCGTGACTAATTCGCATGTGATCAAGGATGCCAGAGAAATCACCGTGATGCTTTCGGATGGCCGCGAATTCGCCGCGACGCTAAAGCTTAACGATCCGGCATCGGATATTGCTCTCCTTCGTCTCGATACAAAAAATGAGCAGCTTCCATCGTCTCCATTGCAACCCAGCGATACGCTGGAAGTTGGTGATTTAGTACTGGCGATTGGTAATCCGTTTGGAGTCGGTCAGACGGTGACGAGCGGGATCGTATCGGCGTTGGCCAGATCTTCTTTAAGCATCAATGATTTTAATTTCTTTATTCAGACCGATGCGGCAATCAACCCGGGTAATTCCGGCGGACCGCTGGTGTCAATGAAAGGAGGCATCGTCGGAATCAATTCGGCGATATTCTCCAATTCCGGTGGCTCTCTCGGGATCGGCTTTGCCATCCCGTCCGAAATGGTGGCCACCATTATTGCTGCCGAAAAATCAGGCCAGACTGTAAACGGCCAGATCATCCGCCCATGGGTCGGGGTTTCCGTACAGGATTTAAATTCGGAAATAGCATCATCTCTAGGTTTGTCAAACCCATCAGGCGCATTAATTACGGGATTGCATGAGGAAAGCCCTGCATTAAAAGCGGGGCTAAGGGTCGGCGACCTGATTACATCGGTTAATGGACGTAGAATACATGATGCCTCTGAAATTCGTTTTCGTTTTGCGATGGTGCCGATCGGCGGTAGCGTGAAAATCGGCTATGACCGTAAAGGGGAGGAAGGCGAAGCGGATGTCGAAGCGATCAAGCCACCTGATAGGCCGGCCAGAATGGCAACGCTGGTTAAAGGGCGTAATCCCCTAGCGGGAGCAACGCTGGCAAACATAAATCCCGCTCTGGAAGTCGAGCTGGGCTTAAAAGGCGAAGATCGGGGAATTGTGGTCGCAAAGGTGCAAAAGGGCTCCATAGCTTCACGTCTGGTTTCTGTCGGGGATATCATTGTTGCCATTAACAAGACCGTCCTGAAGTCGCCGACAGAGGCACAGAATTTACTCGATAGCAGTACGTCACAAGCAATATGGGCACTCACCATCCGTTCAAAGGGCCAGGAGCGAACGATCGTGGTAAGGTAGTAATTTCCGAATAAAACGCTACTATCTTTCCATGCCCGATTTATTTGCCGCCGATAAACCTCAGACACCGAAGCCGGAAACGCGGCCTTTGGCGGATATTTTGCGTCCGCAAAACTTGAAAGACGTCGTCGGCCAGGATCACATCGTTGCATCGGAAGCACCGTTGGGCAAAATGGTCGCGGCGCGAAAACTATCGTCGATGATCTTCTGGGGACCTCCAGGTTGCGGTAAAACAACGCTGGCGCGGATATTGGCGCAGCATACCGATCTGCATTTCGAAACCATATCTGCCATTTTCTCCGGCGTTGCCGATTTACGCCGGATTTTCGATGCGGCACGGTTACGCTTCGAAAACGGCAAAGGGACCCTTTTATTCGTCGATGAGATTCACCGTTTCAATAAATCGCAGCAGGACGCGTTTTTACCCGTTGTCGAAGACGGTACGGTAATTTTGATTGGGGCGACTACCGAAAATCCGTCCTTCGAACTAAACTCTGCCTTGCTCTCACGCTCACAAGTGTTTGTATTAAAGCGTCTTGATGACACGGCATTGGAGATTTTACTCTCACGGGCGGAAAAGCATTATAGCCGTCAATTGCCATTGACACCTGAGGCGCGGGAAAATCTTAAAGCCATGGCTGACGGGGATGGGCGGTATATCTTAACGCTGGCAGAACAAGTTTTCGTGCAAGCCGAAGAAGAGCTTGATCTGGGAGGGTTAATGGCCATCGTACAGCGTCGCGCACCGCTCTACGACAAAAAAGACGATAGTCATTACAACCTGATCTCCGCTCTTCATAAATCCGTTCGCGGCTCGGATGCTGATGCTTCCCTTTACTGGTTCTGCCGCATGCTGGCAGGAGGCGAGCATCCGGAATATATAGCGAGGCGCATGGTGCGCATGGCAACCGAAGATATCGGCCTTGCTGATCCGCAGGCGCTTTCCATGACAATCCATGCTTGGGAGACGTATGAACGCCTAGGCAGTCCCGAAGGAGAACTGGCGCTGGCAGAGGCACTTGTATATCTTGCCACTGCACCAAAATCTAATGCGGTATATAAGGCTTATGGAGCGGCCAGACGCGCAGCTAAGGAGACCGGTTCTCTAATGCCGCCTAAGCATATTCTGAATGCGCCAACGAAGCTTATGAAGCAAGAAGGTTATGGTAGTGGCTATAATTACGACCATAATACCAGGGAAGCGTTTTCAGGTCAGGACTATTTCCCGGACGAGATGGAGCGCGAGGTTTTTTACAATCCACCGGAGCGTGGTTTCGAGCGCGAGATCAAAAAAAGGCTCGATTATTGGCAGAAATTGCGGGAAGAGAAGAATTCTTAGACCTTGTGCCTGATCTGATGTAAATTCCGCCTATGAAAATAATACTTCTCGTAGCCCTTGGCGGCGCTATCGGATCTGTTGCCCGGTATTTAATCGGCAAGGTCGTATCTTCTTTATGGGGCACGAATTTTCCATGGGGTACGCTGGTCGTCAATGTGCTTGGCTGTTTTATCATGGGGCTTCTGGTCGGATTATTGGCTCATTATACTGAACTGTCGCAGGAGGTTAGAACCTTTCTTCTGGTCGGCGTGCTGGGCGGCTTTACGACCTTCTCGGCTTTCTCTTTTGATCTTGTCACGCTTTATCAGCGTGGTGCATTTCTGGCTTCAGGGCTGTATTTATGCGTCTCGGTCGTGGCATCTATCGCGGCGCTTATTGGCGGGATGGCGTTAATACGGAATTTTATATCATGACAGGCGTCCGCAGTTACGAAGTTACCGCCGACGATGACGGGCAAAGACTGGACCGATGGTTAAAAAAAACTTTGGACCGTGTGCCTTATGCGCTTTTGCAAAAAATGGTGAGAACGGGTCAGGTACGTATTGATGGCAAGCGTGCTAAAACCGATACAAGACTGGTTGCCGGTCAGATTATTCGCCTGCCGCCTGTTGAAACAAAAGTAACAAATGCGTCTTCTCTTACATTTATCCCAAAAGAAAACGATGAAGAATTTCTAAAGTCGATCACGGTCTTTGATGATGGCGAAATTCTGGTTCTTAACAAACCGTATGGTCTTCCTGTGCAGGGTGGTCCGAATATCAAGCGCCATATAGACGGTATGCTCGGCACATTGATTAATTTAAAAGGCGTGCGGCCAAGACTGGTGCATAGACTGGACCGCGATACGTCAGGACTTTTGGTCTGTGCGCGTTCACTTAAAATGACGCAGAGCCTTGGTAAAATGTTCGAAAGTCAGGACATCAAAAAGATCTATTGGGCGCTGGTATCGCCTGCACCTGAAAAAGACGGGGGTGATATTAATGGTGCAATCATAAAAGGCGAAGGTAAGCGTAAAGAAGCGGTTGTGATCGATAACGAAAACGGAAAACCGTCACGAACTTCCTATCATGTTCTTGCAAAGAACGACAAGGCCGCCCATGTGGCATTCTGGCCGCGTACAGGGCGCATGCATCAAATTCGCGTGCATACGGCGGATATTCTAGGTTGCCCAATCATCGGCGATGAAAAATATAGCGGCATGACGCCGCTTATTGACGAATTAGGAATTTCGGGGCGTTTGCATCTGCATGCAGTGCGTAAAAAGTTTGTGCATCCGAAAGACGGCTTACTCCTAGATCTAGTCGCGCCTCTTCCGGATGATTTGATAAAAAGTTATAAAGCATTCGGTTTTACGCCTGATTATGAAATGGATCCTTTCGAGAGGAAGAAATGAAAAAGTCGAGATTGTCTTCAGTGACAACATGGATGTTAAGACTACTTTTAGTAGCCATTATCTTATTGGGTGCTGGTCTAATCATGCTGTCTAATTTAGCTGGTACGAGCGAGCAGCATAGAAGGGGGCTGGAACAAGCTTTCTCTGATACACTGAGAGCGGATGTTACCATTCAAAAGATCGATGAGTTTAAGATCTTGCCTCAATTGTCGATTAAAGCCCAAGGTTTGCGTGCAGTGTTGCGTAATTCGGAAAACGAATTTATGGCTGATAAGGTTGACATTGGTTTTGGTTTATTCGATTTGGCACTAGGTAGGAGAAGAATAGAAAATTTCCGACTTGAGAATTTCCGTTTCTCGGCCAATTCCGAATATGACTTGAAAATTGAAAAATCTTCAATTGACGATACAAAACCGTCCTTACTCATCGAGGGCGTTTTTGAGGCTCAGAAATTTAATTTTATTATCTATCTCCAGAAAACTGAAAGTAATCCGGCTTCTTATTATTTTGCCGAAGAGAATATTTTTACCGGGAAGTATGGAGCACTGGATGTTCAGGGCATACTTCGGACAGACAGGCCATACGATGTTATCGTTATAAATATCATATTGGATGGTCAAATAATGGCGCAGGGGAAAGGTGGAAAGAAGGAAGGCAGGTTCAATATTTGGTTTGATTGCCGAAACGGCAGCGATCTGGCTTTTAAACAAAATGTTCAGACGTTGAAACCTATCCCAACAGTTATTATTGGTGAAAGCTGCAAGCTGTGAAAAGATTTTACAAGGAAGTCTCAATTCGTGAGAGTAAAAACGGTTGCAGTATTGAATTGGACGGCAAGCCTGTCAAAACTCCGGGCGGTAATTTATTAGAAGTAAAAGATAAAATTTCCCAATTGATTGCCGAAGAATGGCGCGACCAAAAAGAAACCATTAATCCGCTTGTTATGCCGGTTAATCAGTTTGTGATGACGGCAATCGATGCGATCCGCCCTCGGGAGCAGATCATTGACCATATTCTATCTTTTATTGATACTGATCTTGTTTTTTACCACTCTGCTACAGAGCCTTATAAAACAAAGCAGAATGAAAGCTGGGGTAAATGGGTTTCCGTTGCTGAAAAAAGGTCAAACGTAAAATTAAAAGTAACCAGCCAGATAGAGCGACTTTCACAGGATATATGCTTTTCCGGTTATATTAAGGAATATCTGGAGCGCCTCGAAGATTTATATCTTATCGTTTTTGAATCAATCGTCGATGAAACATCTTCCGTGGTGTTGGCTTATGCTATGTTTGACAAAGCCGCGAGTGCGGAGGACATATTCCAGGCCGTCTTTGTCGAGGATATGATCCGTGCAGAAATTTATAATGAAGAGTTATACGGCGCTGCCCCGGATCAGGAAAAGAAGCGTAAATCCTTGCTTCTCAATTTAAAGGCGGCAGAAAAATTAATTGCGCTTTTCTAAAACCATCTTTTTGGATTGGCAATGCGGTAGCTTTTAAAAGCTCTTTCGCCACCATGGAATATGCGCCAGACCAGATATAGCTGAACGGGAAAAATCCAGATCAGATACTGTTCCAGAATAAGGCTTCTGTTATCCATTATATAACTATCGAAAGCCAGTTTCATTTGTTCTTCGCTTGGTTCGCTGCCGGACATGTAAATATCCCCAAGCTGGTAAATGGAGTTCATATCCCCTCTTTGAACCAGTACTATCGCCATAATAGTCATGGCAATGGCGGCGAGACTTGAATAGATCCAAATCGAGCGAATAATATAGGTCATGTGATTATCTTCAAAGCTCTCATTGCGCGGGAATTTAGTCCGGACAATATAGGCTGCAATTAAAACGATGAGAGCAAGCGTGTAGCCTATATTCTGCAGGTCAAAGCTTGTGGTGCTGCACAGAATAACCACAAGTGACAGGAAAGCATAAAAAGCGAGAATGATATTGCGATTTTTTTCCAATTTATTATCTCCGGTTGAAAAGTTTCTCGATATCTTTCAAAGATAGGTGAATGAAAGTAGGTCGTCCGTGATTACATTGCGAAGCGAGCGCTGTTGTTTCCATCTGGCGCAACAACGCGTTCATTTCAACCACGTTCAAGCGACGGCCCGAGCGCACCGAGCCGTGGCACGCCATAGTAGATAAAAGCGCATTTATCTTTTCTTCGAGTATGTTTGAATTGTCTTTATCCTTAAGCTCACCGAGTATGTCGTTCAATAGGGATTGGATATTGATCCGTCCTGTGAGAATGGCTGGAATGGTGCGAACAGCAATTGCTCCGTTTCCGAAAGCTTCGATTTCGAGGCCGAGCCGAGACAGATTTTCGGATTCTTCCAGTAAAAACCCGATATCGCTATCGCTGAACGACAATATTTCAGGAGTCAGCAATCCCTGCTTTTCAATGCCGCGCTCCGTCATTTGAGTTTTAAAATTTTCATAGACAAGGCGTTCATGTGCTGCGTGCTGGTCGACTAGAATGAGCCCGTTTCCAGTCTGGGCGACAATATAATTTTCATGGATTTGCGCACGTGCAGAACCTAGCGGGTAGTCTGGCTCCGATGCAAGTTCGCTTATCGGTTCGGCGCGGGTCGATGGCTGGATATCCATCGCTGACTGATAGGCGGGCTGATAAGAAGAGAAAACCTTCTCAGCAAGATTGCCGTAGGCTGGTGAAGAAGGTGTAGGTGAGGGATAGTTAATACTCTGGCGAAAGCTGGATAGTGTTTGAACACCTAAATTGCTGTTAGTCTGTGGGCCGTTCTGGTGCAAGGCGCTTTGGATCGAACCGACAATCAGGCCGCGCACAAGCGCATTATCGCGATACCGTACTTCCGCTTTCGCTGGGTGGACGTTGACGTCGACATCCTCGGACGAAAGTTCCAGAAATAAGGCAACGACCGGATAGCGGTCGCGGGCCAATACGTCTCGATAGGCGGCCCGTACGGCACTTAACATGGATTTATCTTTTACGGCGCGGCCATTGACGAACAGATACTGATCGAGCGATGTGCCTACGTTATAAGTCGGCAAGCTAATGCGCCCCTTTAACTTGACGCCTTGGCGTTCTGTAGAAATGGCAATTGAATTATCCAGAAATTCTACGCCCATGACATCCTTCAGGCGTTGTCTGAATTGCTCGCCTTTGTCTTGCGTTAAAACAGGATAGTGAAATACAGCTGCCCCATTGTGGGATAAGCGAAAAGCAATGTCGGGGCGAGTAAGCGCAAGGCGATAAATGCAATCTTTAACTGCAGCATATTCGGCATTTGTTGTTTTTAAAAATTTAAGTCGGGCGGGGGTTGAATAAAAGAGATCTCGAACCTCTATCATCGTGCCTTCAGCCTGCGTGGAAGGTTTTGGCTCTGATTTCGTGCCGTCTTCTGCAGTGATTTCCCATGATTCAGCGCTTATGCGGCTGCGAGTCGATATCTTCATGCGGCTGACCGATGCAATGGAGGGCAAGGCTTCGCCGCGAAATCCAAGATGGTGAATGGCCAGCAAATTATCGGAAGGAAGTTTCGATGTCGCGTGACGGTCAAGCGCGGCAATCAAATCGCTTTTAGGCATGCCGTGGCCGTTATCGCGAATGGCAATCATGGTTTTACCGCCTTCGCGTAAATCGATTTCAATCCAGCTCGCGCCTGCATCGATCGAGTTCTCGACAAGTTCCTTGACAGCGGCGGCGGGGCGTTCAATCACCTCACCGGCGGCAATCTGGTTGACCAGATGGTCTGGTAAATATCTTACAGGCATGCGGTAAAATTAAGGCAGGAGAAGCAAAACTGCCAATATAATATGATTAATTCCGAAAGTTTTCCGGCAAAATCGCATCCGTTAAATCGGCATCCTTGAAGTCCGCTTGAGCTAGAAGCGCGCCGGTCAAATTGGCTCCGATCAGTTTGGTGTTACGAAGTCTGGCACCTGTCAGATTGGCGCCCGAAAGATTGGCTCCTGTTAGGTCGACAGGCAAAAGACGTCCGTTCTGGAGTCTAAGCGGCCCTAAATTGGCAGACGTCAAATTGGCACCGGACAAATCGGCGTTTTGAAAACTTGACCCGCGCATATCGGCTTCTTTCATGTTCGCCTTACTAAAATTACTGCCATCGAATGACGAGCTTTGCATCTGAGCTTTTATAAACAGCATACCGCTGAAATTGATATCTTTGGCAACCGCCATGATAAGCGGATATTGACCGATATTGGGAATGGAGTGAAGGTCAAGGCCGGCCAAATTAAGCCGTTCTCCCTGCGCTCCTGCGAACTGAATCCACTTGGCATGTTCGCGGAGTTTTCTGTGCAGTTCACTTTCCGAGACACTTAAATCTGTGCCGCCAGGGTTGAAGGCGGATTCGTCTTGGGCGCTTAAATCGAGATCTGAGCGACGCGCGTTTATTTCTTCCCCGGATAGGGAGAGATCGCTCTCGCGCACTTCCGTTCTCTGTCCTGATAGGTCAAGTATGGCTTCTCTGGAATACCTATCTTCTGTACGGCTCAGATCAAGGTTTGAATTATAAGTTTCTGTCCGGTCGTTCTGGGATAAATCAAGGTCCGAAACGTATGTCTGATCTTCAGCACCTTTAAGTACGAAATCGCTATCCCGGCAATCGCTTTTTTCACCCTCGAGCATAAAGTCCGTTTCGCGGGTTTTAATAAGCTCCTTTTCGAAAACATAACCGCTCTCTGCGATAGCGGTATTTTTCTTTTTGGAAAGATCGAGATCTGTGGACCATTCTTGTCCAATGTCTTTTGTACTATAGTCGATAACCTTTTCCTGAACGGGCGCTGACGTTGCAGCTTTAAGTTCTTTTTCTTCCCGTAAAGAAAGTTTTTTTTCTACTCGTGCCCCGGCGCGCATGTCGGCTTTCTCGAAATTAGCGCCGTCTTTAATGGCATTCGTCATGTCGGCGCCGCGCATATCGGCACGCATGAAAACGGCATTAGTGAGATTTGCGCCAATCATATCGCAGCTATAAAAGACGCTGCCGTTGAATTTGCAGTTCGATAAGTTGGCACCGTTCAGATTGGAGCCTGTAAAATCTGCGCCGGACAAATCGGCGCCGTGAAAATAAAGTCCCGATAAATCTTTAAATTTCAGTACAGCGCGCGCACCGCCGCGTTTGCCCATATTAAAAATGACCTGTTTGCGCAAAACATCGTCGAGATCTTTTTGAGATAAACGGTCAGATGGTTTGGTCGGATCGGCCATACATCTATTATCGCTTATCCGGGCTGAGATATGAAGGGTTGAAAATAGGCCATTTGCCCCTTTGTGGAAGAATCAAAGTCTTTTGGGATATCATTGTTATTATAGGCTTCGATAATTCCGTTCGCTGCGACTTTGCCAAGTTCGACCCCAGGCTGATCGTAGCTGTTCAAATTCCAGATAATACCCTGTACGAAGACTTTATGTTCATATAGCGCTATGAGGATGCCTAAAATCCTTGGTGATAATTCCGGAAGAATGATCGTAGTACTTGGGCGGTTTCCTTCGTAAATACGAGATGGGTCGCCATTTGCCTCTTCGGCAGTCTGCCCGCGAGCTAATGCGCGTGACTGCGCCTGCATGTTGGATATAAGCGCGATATGGTGGGAAGGGGCGAGTTGATGATGCGGCCTTGCGCAGGCGATGAAGTCGACCGGGATGACATCCGTCCCCTGATGGACAAGCTGCATGTAGGAATGCTGGCTGTCCGTGCCGGTTTCGCCATAGACTTGAGGCCCGGTTTCGTAAGTTACGCGCTGGCCTTCACGGTCGACTGATTTGCCGTTCGACTCCATATCCATTTGCTGGATGAATTTCGCAAATTTTGCAAGTCGGGTATCATAAGGTGCAAAGAGATAAGTCGGCAGATCAAGATAATTCCTGTTCCAGATGCCGATCATTCCCAGAATAACGGGAATGTTTTTATCAAGCGGGGAGGTCAGGAAATGAGCATCAGCGGCATGGGCGCCGTTCAGGAATTCCTGAAATTTATCGGGGCCAATAGCGAGCATAACGGACAGGCCAATGGGCGACCAGACGGAATAGCGTCCTCCGACCCAATCTTCAAATTTAAACATATTCTTTTGATCAATGCCAAAATCACGGACTTTTTCAGCATTCGTTGACAAGGCGACAAAATGATTTTTGATGTCGTCCTGTTTCATGCCCTGGTCTAAAAACCATGTTTTTGCCGAATTGGCATTCAGCATGGTTTCTTGGGTGGTAAAGGTTTTGGAGGCGATAATAAACAGCGTGCTTTTTGGGTTAAGGCCATTTAACGCATTACTCAGGTCCTGCCCGTCGACATTTGAAACAAAACGGATTTCGGGACCATCGTGATAAGGCTTCAAAGCTTCGGTTACAAAACGCGGGCCGAGATCGGATCCGCCGATGCCGATATTGACAACATGGGTAATAACTTTCGCGTCACGTATTTTCTGGGCGAAGGATTTCATGTGGCGTAATTCTTCCTGAACGGCGGGAATGACGTTATTCCCGCTAATAAGGACTTCCGCATCTTCAGGCGCGCGCAACGCCATGTGCTGGACCGCGCGGTTTTCTGATGTGTTGATTTTTTCTCCGGCAAAAAGCCGGGTGCGCCATTGTTCGAGGTCGCGCTGTTCGGCGAGCTCGGCAAGAAGAGAAATCGTTTCTTTCGTAATTCGCTGTTTTGAGAAATCGAAAAGAATATCTCCGAAAACCAGACTTAGATCTTCAAAACGAGCCGGGTCTTCCAATAAATTGCGCAAATGCAGACCCGACATCTTAGAAAAATGAGCGGCCAGTTGCTGATGGGCTGAGGTCTCAGTAAAACAGTTATTTGACATTGGGAAGGTCCGTTACGATTTTTGTAGGTGTCAGATTGGCCGGATCGCCGACCATGATTACGTTAAGCTTTGAAGAATCGAGCAGCCTGTTGGCCACGCGTTTTACATCGGTTGCCGTTACTTTTCTCAAACCGGCTTCGCGAATATCCAAATAGTTTTTCGGAAGATTATAACGTTGGAAGGTTAGCATCGTCCCGGCAATCTGGTCGGTGGAAGTCAAGCCGAGTGGTATAGAGCCGATGAGGTAGGATTGTGCGTCTTTAATTTCCTGAAGTGTCACATTTTCTGTTTTAATGCGATTGAATTCCGCACGGCTTAAATCCAGAACCTGAGAAACGTTTTTATTTTCAGTCGAAGTCGAGAGCGTGAATAACGCAGCATAATCCATCATATCCATGCCTGTATAAATACCATAGGTAAGGCCATTTTTCTCCCGCACTACTTCGGTCAGGCGCGAACCGAAACCAGAAGAACCGAGAATAAAGTTCATAATGTCGGCAGAGAAATAGTCGGGATCGTCGATACGCATACCGGGCAGAGTGGCCATGATAATCGTTTGGGGGATCGGTAATTTTAGCAATGTCGTTTCAGGGCTGTCCGTGAATTGTACGGCAGAAACCTTATTTGCGCTGGCTTTGGCGGGTAAATTGCCAAAAGTCTTATCAAGCAAAACCGCTAGATCCGCTTCTGTAATATCCCCGGCAACAGATACGATCAAACGGTCGCGTGTAAGGTCTCTTGCCAGCTTCTCCTTTAAATGCGCAGGTGTTATTTTAGGCAGTGACGATAATGTCCCACCGCTATTCATTGCATAAGGGTGGTTTTTATAAATTTCTGAATTCAATAGCCGGGCGGCAATCCAGTCAGGTTCGGTCATATCAGAGCGGATGCGCGTGACGTTGGCAGCGATCATGCGGTTGACCGCTTCCTGGTCAAAGCGCGGTTGTGTCAGGGCCAGTTGCAAAAGCGAAAATGCTTCATCGCGATTTTTGGTGAGGGTTTTGATTGAGCCGCCAAAATCGTCTCGTCCGGCTGAAAAAGACAGGCTTATCGATTTATTATCGAGAATACTTTGGAATTCTTCGCTACTGTAATTACCTGCGCCTTCATCAAGAGTATTGGAAAGAAGTCGGCTTAGTCCCTGCAGGTCTTGCGGATCGTTAACGGCGCCTGCACCCTTGAAACTATATTTTATCGAGATAACAGGGATAGAATGATCTTCGACAAGCCAGGCGTTGATGCCGTTTTTAGATTTAACTTCCTTGATATCGAGAATATTCGCCTGCGCCGGAAGAGAATAGATGACGACCAAAGCGGTAAGTAAAAATTTTCTCATGGTTTTACCTCGATTTTCTCCTGAGGCGGCAGCATGTAGCCTGTTACGCTTTGATAATCGGGATTGTCGGGATCCATATATTTCTTCAAAACGCGCGTTACATCCTCAGGCGTTACTTCAGCAATACGGACGGGCCAATATTCGACATCGTCCAATGTCGCGCCGGACGCAAGCGCTTGCCCGATCGCCATGGCCGGACCCATGACGCTGTCGCGGGCATAGGCGGCGGAGTCTATCAACCGCTCTTTGGCTTTCTCTATTTCTTCTTTCGCAATACCTTCTTTGATCATCGAGCGGAATTCCAGATCGATAACGGATTCCAGCTTTTTGAGAGATACGGTTTCCGCAGGTGTCGCATAAATCCAGATGCTGCCCTGGCCACGATTGGAATCTTCATAGCTCATATCTATATTGACCGCGATTTTCTGCTGGACTGCCAGAGACTGGTAAAGCCGCGTCGACGCGCCGCCGCTGATCAAATTTTGTAAAACCTGAAGCGCATAGGCGTCTTTTTTGTTCTGTACGAAAGATGGCGCGATAAAGGCGCGGAGTAAAACAGGTTGCTGAACAGCCGGATCGTGAAATTCAAGAAATGTAGGCGCGGAGAGTTTTGGCACGTCCGGGCGAATATGATCGCCGATTTTTTTCTTCGGTAAAATGCCATAGTATTTTCCGGCGTATTCTTTCATCTGTGCGAGCGTCACATCTCCGGAAACGACCAGTATGGCATTATTTGGCGCATACCATTTGTCATGATAATTCTTGGCGTGCGCCCATGTAATATTCGGCATTTCGTTTTTCCAGCCGATAATGGGCGTGCCATAGGGAGAATTATTGTAAAGAACAGACCGCATTTGCTCCGAAAACAAAGCTTTTGGATCATTATCCGTGCGCTGGCGGCGCTCCTCTATGATGACCTGGTGTTCGGGCGCAATTTCCTTTTCGGGCGGCGAAATATTGATCATGCGGTCTGCTTCCATCGCCATAACGATCGGTAGACGTTCTTTTGCGATCGACTGGTAATAGGCCGTGTAATCCCAAGAGGTGAACGCATTGTCATTGCCACCCATCGAGCGAATAAGCTTAGAGAATTTTCCCGGGCCGATAGCTTTCGTGCCTTTGAACATCAAATGTTCAAGGAAATGCGCTTCGCCGGATACGCCATCGCCTTGCGGTTCATCGGCAGAGCCGACTTTATACCAGAGCATGTGCGTGACGACGGGCGCCCGGTGGTTCGGTATAACGACGACTTGAAGCCCATTATCCAAAGTGAAGGTTTCGGCATTATAAACTTTATCCGGTGCTTGATCTTGCGCTGTCGCCGGAGCGGAAAGGGCAAGGACGCTTGCAAACAGGAGCAAAGTTTTTTTCATGGTTATTCTTCGATCGATGGAGTTTCGCCGGCTTGTCGTTGTTTAATGCGCTTGGCTTCGGCAGGAGCGTCGACAATGACCGCGGCACCGGCATCGTCTTTATTGCCCCAGTTCATGATACGCTTGGCGACGGGCCGGTTCTTGTCGGCATTTTCAACGGCTTCCTTGTCCACAACATTGCGGATATTGGTCACGGCGTTGCTTGCGCCCGCTTTTTGAAGCAGGGCGGATTCCCCGGTTGATGATTGTTCAAGTGCAGGTATGGCGTTGCCAAGGATGGCGGCTTGAGCTGCTTGTTCGGGGCTGGTTTCCTGAGGGCGCTGCAAGCCCGGGCGAGGCTTTGGCAAAGCGCTGATCTGATTGAGGTCCGGCGGAATTTCTAATGGCGCACGTTTGACAACGGCAAATTCATCGGGCGTGCGGCGGACCAGGCCAAGCTCCTGTTTCGCCCTTGCGCATCCTGAAAGCATGGTGGCCGTTAGCAAAGAGAAGACGATAAATTTTTTCATGCCTGATCCGAAACTTGCGTAGTTGAATTGGTAACCTTAGCCGAGAGTAGCGTATGGATGGCCAGTCCCGCAACGCCCAGTACAATGCATGAATCGGCAATGTTAAAAGCGGGCCAGTGATAACCTGCGACATGGACATCGAGGAAATCGGCGACGGCGCCAAACCGTGCCCTATCCCAGACATTGCTGAGCGCGCCTGAAATCACCATGGCCAATGGAAGGGCGGCCAGGAGTGAAACCGAGCGCCACATCCAGATAACGAAAAAAGCGGTCAGGCCAAGCGCCATGACCATTAACGCATAAGGCATAAAGCTATGCGCACTGGCAAACATGCCAAAGCTTACACCTTTATTCCAGACCATAACCAGATTGAAGAAAGAATTGATCTCTATTTGATACGGAGGAAAACGCTCTTGCCCCAGACTTGTCAACCATGTCCAGAAATCGAGACTCGCGCCTTGAGCATAAAAATCGCGGGGGCGGAAATACATCTCGATGACATACCATTTGCTCCACTGATCGAGCGCAGCAAGGGCGATAATAACGAAGAGTCCGATGGACAAGCGGGTTGTCTTACTCATTATGCAGCCTTCTTTTCGCTTTGGTAGTAACGCACGGCATCCGCATCGCGTAAAGAAAGATCGGGATAGTCAGGGTCGGTTCCAACCTCCGGCAATACTTTCCAGCAACGGACGCATTTATTGCCTTCTGCTTTCTCGATGATAACCTTGATTTCTTCCGCCGGACCGGATTTCACCAAAGCTTGCGAGGTGATGCACACTTCTGCGAAATCGATACCTTCAAGGAGTTTGGCAAGCTGTTCCGGCAAGGTAATGTGCGGATAGGCTTCAAGGGATGAGCCGATTGTTTTGTCGGTGCGTTTCGGTTCGATAGCAGCGAGGACAGAAGCCCGGACCTGCTTTACGCCATCCCAGCGAACCGATAAAGCTTCATCGCGCCAATCTTCCGGTACGTTCATAAAATCATTCAAATGAATACTGTCGCTATCTTTGAAAACGCCCTCAGGTTTGTAAGACCATGCTTCTTCAGTCGTAAACGGCATGACGGTCGCCAGTTTATGTGTCAGGTATTCGAACAGGCGTGCCATGACGGTACGGGTCGCGCGGCGTTCGAACAGATCGGGACGGTCGCAGTAAAGGCGGTCTTTGCGGATGTCGAAATAGAAAGACGATAATTCCAGATTACAGAAATGATGCAGCAGGTGAATCATTTCATTGTAGTCATGGACGGCGATCGCTTCGTCTATTTTTGTATTGAGGCGCGAGAGTTGATCGAGAACGTAACGCTCTAATTCCGGCATCTTCGCGTAGTCGGACTCCGCGACCAATTCCTCTTTCGTCAGACCCTCAAGCGCGCCGAGCAGGAAACGGAATGTATTGCGGAAACGCCTGTAAAGATCGGATGTGTTCTTAAGCAGAGCTTCGCCGATTTTCACGTCTTGCGAATAATCCGATGTGATGGCCCAAAGGCGCAATATATCCGCACCGTAGGTCTTAAGGATCTCGTGCGGGTCGACCACGTTGCCCAAAGATTTGGACATTTTATAGCCTTTTTCATCCAGTACGAAACCATGCGTTAGAACAGACTTGTACGGTGCGTGGCCGCGCGTGCCGCAAGACTCTAAAAGTGAAGAATGAAACCAGCCGCGATGCTGGTCGGAGCCTTCGAGATACAAATCGGCAGGCGATTGCAAATCGTCGCGGGCTTCACAGACAAACGCATGGGTACAGCCGGATTCAAACCACACATCGACAACGTCGAAGACCTGATCGTAATCTTCAGCTTTATATTGGTTGCCGAGGAAATCCTGTGCCGGACGTGCATACCAGGCATCGGAGCCTTCTTTTTCAAAGATATCACCAATAGTTTTGAGGACCGCTTCGTCTTTCAAGACGCCGCCATCCCTTTTCGAGACAAAGAGGGCAATCGGCACTCCCCAAGCGCGCTGGCGGGAAATACACCAGTCGGGACGGCCCGCGATCATTGCGGTGATACGGTTTTCGCCGGCGGCCGGAAACCATTTGGTATTCTTGATTCCTTGTAAGGCTTTTTCACGCAAAGTTGCGCCGCCTGATTTCTCATCCATGGCAATAAACCATTGCGGCGTCGTGCGGAAGATCAGCGGGGCTTTCGAACGCCAGCTATGGGGGTATTCGTGTTTCAAAGAGCCTTTGTGCAAAAGCGTCTTCGCGGCATCGAGCGCTTTCAACACGGCGAAATTCACATCGCCCATTTCGCCTTTTTCGTTATAGATCGACAATCCGGCGAAGTTTGGCACATGCTCGCGCATCTTGCCGTCGTCTGTCACGTTATCAGGAATATCGCGTCCGCCAAAATGTTTGACGTAGAGAAAATAGTCGTCCTCGCCATGGCTCGGGGCGATATGAACGAAACCGGTTCCGGCGTCGTCGGTGACGAAATCGCCTTCCAGGATCGGCACGTCGTAATCATAATCATAGCCACGCAACGGATGAGCAAGGACCGAGCCTTCCAGCGCGGAACCTTTAAAAACATCGCCTTGTGAATAGTCGGAAACTTTCCCTGCCTTCATAACATCGTCGGCAAGTTTTACGGCAAGAATGATCCTGTCCCCAGAAGCAGCTCGCGAACCTTCTTCGACAGTATTGATTGTATACACGGCGTATTCAATGTCGGCGCCGAATGCGACGGCACGATTTGATGGCATGGTCCATGGCGTTGTTGTCCAGATGACAATCGACGCGCCCTCGGCTTGCTTATGCCTGGTTGAAACAACCGGGAACTTCACCCAGATGGTGATGGATTTATGTTCCTTATATTCCACTTCCGCTTCGGCCAGCGCGGTTTTCTCAACGACCGACCACATGACAGGCTTCACGCCTTTATAGAGAAGGCCGTTGAGCAGGAATTTGTGAATCTCGCGTGCGATATCGGCTTCGGATTTTTTGTGCATCGTCATATACGGCGATTTCCAATCGGCTAGAACGCCGAAACGCTGGAAATCATCAGACTGGATATCGGCCCATTCCTGCGCGAATTCGCGGCATTCCTGACGGAATTGCAAAACCGGCACATCGTCCTTATTCAGGCCCTGATTGCGATATTTTTCCTCTATCTTCCATTCGATCGGCAGGCCGTGACAATCCCAACCCGGGACAAGCGGCGCGTCATATCCCGCCATTTGCTTCGAGCGGTTAACGATGTCTTTCAGAGATTTTGTGAACGCATGTCCGACATGGGCGCGGCCATTGGCGTATGGAGGTCCCCAATGTAAAACCCATTTCTCCCGGCCTTGAGAAGCTTTACGAATTTGGGCGTATAGATCCATCTCCTGCCAGCGTTTGAGAATGGCCGGTTCCTTTTGCGGCAACTCGCCACGCATCGGAAAATCGGTTTTCGGCAAAAAGACGGTGTCTTTATAAAGATCAGCTTTTAGGTCTGGGGCGGTCATAATTTTACTCTGAAATTTCGTATGATTTTGTAGCAGATGGCGCAGCGTGCGCCTATATCATTTTAGCCCGGTTTTAAGCAAAAACCGGGTTGATAATTCGAATGATCAGAGCGTTCAGGAACATAAAGACACTATGGCAATAAAGGGCTGTCAAATCAAGCTCTGCTTAAGATTTCACGCGCTTTTTCGCAGTCTTTCGCCATCTGGAGTTTTAAGGTTTCAAGACTGTCGAATTTGGCTTCGTCGCGTAGTTTCTCCACCGGGCGCACGCGCAGTGTCTTTCCATAGAGATCGCCAGTAAAATCGAAGATAAAAGTCTCAACCAAGGCAACCCTTGCTTCAAACATCGGACGGATGCCGATATTCGATGCCGCCATCCGCCATCCTTTTTCACCTTCAATCTGGACAAGGCTGGCATAGATTCCGTAAGCTGGATGGATCGTTTCGCCCAGCGGCATATTGGCGGTCGGGTAGCCGAGTTCGCGCCCGCGCTGGTCGCCTTTTTCGACTTTGGCCTGTATTTCCCAATTCCATCCTAACAGAGCATTGGCTTCGCGGATATTTCCGGCCTGTAAAAGACCGCGCACACGGGTCGCGGAATAGACCGCATGGGATGAGTCTTTGATAAGGCCGAGCGTTGTACAATGAAAACCGGCTTTTTGAAGAGTTTCGATAGAACCGCTGCGGTTCTGGCCGAAGCGGAAGTCATCGCCGATCACGATTTCGTTCAGACCAAGCTTGCCTTTCAGGATTTTACAGATGAAATCATCCGCTGATAAATGCGCCGTTTCCCAGTCGAAATTGACAACGAAGATGATATCGGCGCGGGAATTTTCCAGCCTTTGAAGTTTGACCGGCAAAGGCGTAATGCGAAACGGCGCGTCATCCGGGCGAAACAGGCGGCGAGGATGCGGTTCGAAGGTCAATACGGCGAAAGCCTTTCCGGCATCGAGCGCCCGTTTGCGGGCAATTTCCAGCAACGCCATGTGGCCGCGGTGCAGTCCGTCGAAATTGCCAATAGCGGCCACCGCATTGCGGGCTTCATTAGGAATGGTGTCGGAAAGGTAATAGGTCTGCACTTTTTTCCTTTAACGAAAAAAGGGAATTTTCGCTAGGAGAGAATGATATCTTCATGAATATGCAAGATTATGGAATAAAAGAAGACTCTAATTTATCTGTTCTTTCAAAGCATTAACATAGGCTCCTAGTTCGATGTGCCATTTTTTTAAAATTTGTTTTTCTCCCTACCGCAGGCGGGTGGGGCGGGCGATTGGATCGAGGTCCCCGCCGGGTCCTTAAACCTTGGGGATGGCCGAAAGACGGCGTGCTTTTTCATGATAAAAGCGAACGCTTAAAAGCATGACGGCGTTTTGGGATTTATTCAATGAAAATCCCCGCCGAAGCGGGGATGTCTAATCTTGGAGTTATTTCTTACAAGCCGGATAATCTTTCCCGTTTACGCGGGTCCAGTATTGCGTTTTGCCGAGAAGGGGAATGCCGACATAGCCGCGCAGGTAAAGTTTGTTGGCGTCTATAACGGAAACGGTCGCATTATAGACATCGCCTTCATCGGCTTTGTAAATTTTACCGGATTCCCAAACTTTGGCGTTTTTAGAGTTTTGCGTGAAGCCCCAAAGGATCGGCAGGCCGCACATTGGCTTATTGCGTTTTGCTTCATTCGGATTTTTGGAATCCGTCTGCATGCCGCCCTGAATGATCCAGTGGATGTTACCGCAGATGCCTTGCGGGCATTTCTTGATCTCGATGACCGAGCGTTTGTTTTCAGTCAGCCACAGGCCGGTCGGATCGGGCGTTCCTTGCGCCATGGCATAAGATGCTGAGAAGATGGTGATAAGCAGAGCGAGAAAGTATTTCATTTAATTCTCCTGTCATTCTGAGCGTAAGCGAAGAAACCTAGTGCAGCTTGAACAAGATCCTTCGCTTGCGCTCAGGATGACAATACTGACTATATCTCTTTATTATCCGACATTTTTTTCTTCGGAACAATCGCCGAAACGTTTTGCGGTGCAACCGCAACCGCAACCGCAACCGCAGGCGCGGTCAAGCGGGACGCTACGCCCGTGTTCCCATCCAGAAGATTGGTTTTCTCGCGGATTTTTTCCAATAACAAGGCGATCGTATCGCCGTCCATATTTTCAAAACGTTTTTGGATCGTTTTGGCCAGCTGTTCCGTAGATTGATCTTCAACATGAGGCGGTAACGGATCGAGGCCCAAAGAGTTTACGATGCGGCCATAGGCGTTCTGGCCTTCTGCATAGGCAAGTTGCAGACGCGTGCGGGTAAGAAGGGAATCCATCCGCGCGGCAAGCAATTCGGCATCTTGTGCTATATTTTTGTCTTTCGCATTTTCTTTACGCGTCTTCGCATAATCTTCTATACGTCGGTTGACGCCTGCCATGCTCTTTAAAAGATCATAGCGGTCTTGCGCCAATTGATAACGCGTATAAGCGATATTGGTCTGGGTCAGAACGGCTGCCGTCATCGCCATGCGCTTGATATCGGATTTCGCATCGAGATTTTTCGACTGGTTGTAGCGTTGGGGGAAAGAAAAAATTTTCATGACGTTCTGCGTAAGGCCTACGGAAGCGCTCATCCAGCTTTCGTCATCGAGGAAAGAATTGTCGTCGTAGTTATAGGCGAGAATGCCGCCGATACCGGGGAAGGTTTCCAATACGGTTTTATGGATGTCGCGTGTGGCGACGCGTTTCAGAAGCGTGTGCTCGCGCATTTCCGGGCGGATCATTAGGGCAAGAACTTCAAGATCCTTGACGTTCGATTTAAGCGTTGGAATGGCATCTTTCGACATCATGCTGGATTCGTTATCGGCCAAACGGAATTTCGCCGAAGGCGGCAGTCCCATAAGCGCGGCAAGTTCCGCATGCGCTGTGGCCAAGTGATCTCGCTCGGCCATCAAATCCTGCATCGTGTCGTACATGCGCTTTTGCAATGTCAAAAGATGTCCGACGTCCTGAGTGGATTTCTTGTTTTCGGCAGCTTCCAGCTCTTTTGCGAGTTTTTTGGACTCCGCCATCATGGCATTCATGTGATCGTCAAGCAGCTGGGCGGATGCGGCACGCCAGTAAGCGTCGCGAATATCCTGCGCGATGTTCTGAACGACTTTGCGACGGCGTTCTGTCACGGCACGTGCTTTGTCGGAAGCGCCTTTGGTGTTGATATAACCGATTCCGGCATCAAGCGTGTTCCAGCTCAAAGCCAGATTGGCGGTCCTGGTATACTGATCTTCGAACTGGGTCGGCTCTAAGCTTTCAAGCCCGGTGGCTTTCGAACGCCCGCTGATAAACTGCTTGTCATCGCGGCCATTGGCGTAAACGCCCGCAGTAACAGTGGGCAATACGTTCAGGGCTTTCAGATCTATATCGCCCTTGGCGATCATCTCATTCATGACCGCATCGCGTTTTTCGATATTATACTTAATTCCGCGTGCCATTGCGTCATAAAGCCCGATTTCGGATTTAACCGCTTCCTGACCGGCATAGAGGCGTTCCAAATCTTTATTCACGTTTTCTGCCTGTTCGTTGACATCAACGGGCTTGCTGCCCATCGAACAGCCAAGCAGGGACGTCGAAAGCACTGTTGCGGTCAGCAAGAGGACAAAAGGATGTTTCACTGTAAATCCGAGATAGGAAAAGATGGGGAACGAATCGGGGGTAACTCTGTGGATAAGTTTGCCAAAGCTTTGAGTTCGTGTCAAAGCAGTATTTGCGGTATTAAATCCTTAATAAAATCTAAATATAAAAAAACCGATTTCGCTACTAATTAAGTATAGATTATGTTAGCTTAAATATAGAGAAAGGGAGGCCAAATATGTTTAAGTTACCAAGAAAATGGAATAAACAGCGTTTGACGGATGCTTTCAAAAGTTCGGATACAAGGCGTTTATTCTATAAATACGCCCATCTGAGGCTATTTGCCCAGCGCGGCGGGTTGATCCCCATGCCTGAATAAATCATTTCCGATCATTATGATTGATAAGTAATAAACATTGGTCCGGACCAGTAATGGCCCGGATTTTGTTTATTATTATTATATGTTTACTTTAAATATTGACGAATTAATTGTCTTTCAGTCATTTTGACTGATAAGAAGTCGCAGTTTTTGCGCAAGGCGATGTGAAGCTTTTCCATGTAGTCGCTTTGAGAAATGAGAATTTGTCCGAATTGTTCCAAATGAGGATTAGGGAGCTGAGCATCAAGAAGCGTAAAACTGGTAGCCTTCAAGCGGGCGCAGAGATGAACGAGCGCGACTTTACTGGCATCTGTGGCAAGGGAAAACATGCTTTCTCCGCAAAAGGCTGAGCCGATTTGAAGGCCGTAAAGGCCACCGACGAGTTGGTCGTCTTTCCATGCCTCGACACTATGGGCGTAGCCCATCTGATGAAGCTCATTAAAGCAATCACGAATAGGCTTGTTAATCCATGTCTGCTGACGTCCGGGCTTAACTTTTCCGCAAGCGGATATAACTTCGCCGAAAGTCGTATTAACCCGAATATCGAATTCCTCTTTCAGGATTTTTTTGCGTAAAGATTTAGAAACGTGGAGATGCTCAAATGGCAAAACGGCGCGTTGCGTTGCTTCAAAGATTTCGAATTCTGGACTATCGGCGCTATCTGCCATGGGAAAGCCACCCATGCGGTAGATTTCCAGCGCCATTTCGGGAGTCAGAGCTGTAAAGGGCATAAGTTTATTAACCCGTTCTTTTCGTGGAAATCAGGCCGCTTCTTTGTTCTCGGCTTCGGCTTTCGCAGCAAGTTTTTTCTCCAGCCAGTGAATATTATATTCGCCGGAAAGGAACTCTTCCTGCTGTAAAATCCACAGATGCAGCGGTAGCGTCGTCTTGATGCCGTCAACAACGGTTTCCTGAATAGCGCGGCGCAGTCGGGTGATGCATTCCTCACGCGTGCGTCCGTGAACGATCAGCTTGCCGACCATCGAGTCATAGTTGGGAGGTATACGGTAGCCGTTATAGACGGCGGAATCAAAGCGTACGCCAAGGCCGCCAGCGGCGTGGAATTGGGTAATCACGCCAGGGGATGGAATAAAAGTGGAGGGGTCTTCCGCGTTGATACGCACTTCCATCGCATGACCGCGGAAACGGATATTCTCAGGAATCGTCAGAGGCTCGCCCGCCGCGACGCGGATTTGTTCTGCAATCAGATCGACGCCTGTAATCATTTCCGTGACCGGGTGTTCAACCTGAATACGCGTATTCATTTCCATGAAATAGAACTGGCCTTTTTCCCATAGAAACTCAATCGTGCCTGCGCCGATATAGCCCATATCCTTAATCATCTTGGCAGTAAGCTGGCCGATTTCCTGACGCTGTTCTTCGGACAAAGCCGGAGACGGTGCTTCCTCGACGACTTTCTGGTGGCGGCGCTGGGTAGAACAATCGCGCTCGCCCAGATGGACGGCATTGCCGTGCTTGTCACCGAAGATCTGCACTTCGATATGGCGCGGTTTTTCGAGGTATTTTTCGACATAGACCGTATCGTCGCCGAAATTGGCCTTGGCTTCTGTACGGGCAGTTCTGTATTGCTCGCTGAAATCTTTTGCTTCGCGCACGACTTTCATGCCGCGCCCGCCGCCGCCGGAAGCCGCCTTGATGATGACGGGAAAGCCCATTTCGATGGCCATTTTCTCGCCTTCTTCGGCGGTCTCGACCGCGCCCGGAGAGCCCGGAATAACAGGAAGGCCGAGACGCTGCGCGGTTTGCTTGGCGGAAACTTTATCGCCCATCAGGTCGATATGCTCAGGCTTTGGACCGATAAAAGTGAAGCCATGTTCTTCGATGATGCGGGCAAATTGCGCATTTTCGGATAAAAAACCGTAGCCGGGGTGGATGGCATCAGCGCCGGTAAGTGTCGCCGCGGAAATAATCGCGGGAATGTTCAGATAGCTGTCTTTCGAGGCTGGCGGTCCAATGCAAACGCTTTCATCGGCAAGACGCACGGCCATGGCGGTGGCGTCGGCGGTTGAATGAACGACAACGGTCTGGATGCCCATTTCCTTACAGGCGCGGTGAATGCGAAGAGCAATTTCGCCGCGATTGGCAATCAAAACTTTTTTAAACATGATTTAAGCCCTTTTCAGTTCATGCGTTTGCAAATAGGCGCGAACGTCATGAAGTGCTTCTATAAAAGCAGGTTGATTATATACGTCAGGCCCTAACGCTTCAGGCATTCTGGCATTCGGGTCTGTCAGCCGATTGAACTGGCAAACTAGAGTAGTTATAGCCCACATTTCGTGAGAAACGGCCTTATTGCAATTATGTTCGCAAAGGTCGGTTTCTACGTCTTTTTTAATAGCAACAATATGCTCGGATTCAGACATTCGGGCAAAATGGTCATGAGAGTGTCTTTCAAAAGCGTCGAAAAGATACTCTTTCAAATCGCCCGATCTGATCAAATTTTCAAAAAACTCGCGAGGAGTGTACATTTTGAATTACTCGATGATGACCAATACTTCGCCGAATTCGACCGGAGAAGCGTTTTCAACGATAATGTCCTTCACAACACCGCCCTTGGCAGCCTTGATCGGGTTCATCACTTTCATCGCCTCGATAATCAAAAGCGTATCGCCCGCTTTCACGGTTGCGCCCTTGGAAATGAAAGGCGGAGAATTCGGATCGGCTTGAAGATAGGCGGTTCCCACCATTGGCGATTTTACCGCGCCGGGGTGGTTTTCCGCAACGACAGGCGGAAGCGACGTATTGGCGGCTTGAGGCACTGTCGGATCGGACGGCATGATTTGCGAAACCGGCGCAGCATGATGCACAGCATGGCCAACAGGCCCGCCTTTGTTCACGCGGATCATTTTTTCGCCATCGGCGACTTCAATTTCGGTTAGGCCTGTTTCTTCCAGCAGTTTTGAAAGCTGGCGAATGGCATCTGCATCGATTTTCATCGTTATTCCTTTATGTAAACTATCTGCCTTGGGCAGAACATCTGATTAATGAAATCGGCAGAAAAAGTCAAAATCAAGCTACACAGGCCTAAAATAAATCCACCGTTTTGTATTAATTATGTAATTATAGCCGATAAAGCCGTAATGGCCATTTCGTAGCTTTTGGCTCCATGGCCGGCAAAATGAAATTTGGCGACCGGCTCGATATAGGAATGATGGCGAAAATCATCCCGTTCCTTCGGATTGGAAAGATGTACTTCGGCAATTGGGCATTTAAGGAGTTTTAAAGCATCGTGAATGGCGACAGAAGTGTGGGTATAGGCGGCAGCATTGATAATCAGGCCGTCGGCCTTATCAAGCGCTTCCTGAATCCATGTGACCAGTTCGCCTTCATGGTTGGACTGGCGGAAATCGATCTCAAGTTGATGGCTTGCGGCAACGTGCTCGCATAAATCCTGAATATCCTGCAATGTCTGGGTGCCGTAAATTTCAGGCTCGCGTTTCCCCAGCATGTTTAAATTGGGGCCGTTTAAAATGAGGATCAATGGCATCCGCAGCCGCTCCCGCAACCGCCATCCTGATCTTCTTCATCCGCAAACCAGAGAACTTTATACGTCTCGAGAGTCTGTTCGAGCTGGCGCGGGTTTTCAAAACGCACGGCGTAAATTCCGGCGTCTAACGCGCCTTGAACATTGGATGATTTATCGTCGATAAATAACGTCTCGCGCGGATTTAGATCGAATTGCGTCAGCAAATGCTGGAAAATTTTCGGGTCCGGCTTGGCCAGGCCGATGCTGCCGGATACAACAACGCCGTCGAAAAGGCGCAAAAAAGGATATTGCTGTTTCAGGGACTGAAAGCCTTCCGTCGACATGTTGGTGATCGCATAAACAGGCGTACCCCGGTCTTTCAGCTCCATTAGTAAATCGACAGAGCCATGGATCGGGCCTTCCATTCCATCGATCAGAACATCGTAAATATCGAAGACTACATTTTTAATCATAGCTTAATGATGTCCGTGATGTGCGGAATGGGCTTCCGCTTTTTTAGCGGCACGCGCTTTTATTTCAAAAGTGGTTTTCACGGCGCCTGCGCGCAGGAATTTGAGCATCAGAGGACGGACATCTCCGGCTTTAAGAGGTTCTTTCAAGCCCAGTAGCATGATGTGATAACCGTTAGGCGTGAAAGCGATTTCCTCTCCCGCCTTGATGGTGACGGCACCGATCTCGCGCATCTTCATAACACCGTTCGTTTCAGACATTTCATGAATCTCTGTTTCCGTTGCGGCAGGCGATTGGGCTGAAATAATCTTGTCGTCTTCCTTGCCGGTATTTTTCAGCGTCAGCAAGATAGCGCCGTTTTTCATGCCTTCGGATGTTTCGAATGCGTGGACGTTCGTTACTTCGATATCAGCGAAAGCCGGTGCAGTGATAAGAAAGAAAAAGGTTGTCAGGAGAAAAGATTTAAAATTCATTATATAAAACCTTACATAGTTAATCGTTGCGGACAAAAACGGATAGGTAATTATAGTTAGGCTTTATATAGATTGATGTGAATAGATCGGAGAGCTTTAATTTGTATTTATTCTGATAGCGTTCTTTAATCAGCATTGCCGTTGCATATCGACCGTCAACAGCAATAATTTTGGGCAAAGGGTTGATCATAAAAACATCCGTATTGGCTGCCGTGGCGACAGTTTTGCCATCGATAGTCAGTGAAGGCCCATCTATAAAGACAAAATCATATTCACCATCAAAATTCCCCTCGTAATGTATGGCAGGAGGTTTTTGTGAAATATCGCTCAATTTGTTTCGCGCCACGACTGTAATGTTATCTTCGCCGGGTTTGCAGATAAAATTTCTTGCCTGATTCGCCCAGTCTTCGCTTTCATCTACAGTTGTGAATTTTGCATTATTTTTCCGCGCATAATCCGCAATAACGACGCTGGACGAACCGCTACCGAATTCAAGAATATTTTTCGGCTCATAAATCTCGAGCAAGCTCTTTAATTGAATAAGCTTGTAAGCCTGATTTTTTCTTTTTTTTGCGATCGTTGTAAAGTTTAGAGATGTTAGGTATTCCCCAATAAGATTGTCTAATTGCACATAATCCGCGGCATGTAGAAAACGATGTTGCTCATCGGCCCGATCGCGGCTGAAATTATAAATATGATTTTTAAGGGAAATTGCAGATTTTTTTAATAAGTTCATGATAAAGATCTTATACGTTGAGATTTTACAAAACAAAATGAAAATTTCAGCACTTAAATAGGGCGATTTAATAAAAAATCCCCGCTCTTCAAAAAAAGCGGGGATCTATGTCGGATTGCAATTAGCCTTTTTTCTTACGCTCGGCTTCGATCATGGTTTTCATGCCTTCATAAGGGATATATCCACGAATGATCTGGTCGCCGATGATAAAAGCGGGTGTGCCGCTGATCGCCAATTTTTTAGCAAGTTCGGTATTCTTGGCGATGGTCGCTTCGATATCAGGGCTATTAGCATCCGTTTTCAGTTTTGCGACATCCAGTCCGGCAGTTTTCGCCAGGCTTAAAATGCTTTCTTCGGTTTTTGGGCCTTTGAATTTCATCAGCTCGGCATGCAGCTCAAAATATTTATTCTGCTTTTGGGCTGCCAATGCGTATTTAGAAGCCAGATGCGAAGATTCCGAAAGGATCGGGAAATCGACAAAAACAAAACGAAGGTTCTTGTCGTTATCAATACCTTTTTGGACGGCTTCATAGCCTTGTTTGCAATAACCGCAATTATAGTCAAAAAACTCGACAATCGTGATATCCGCAGATTTAGGCCCGACATCCGGCAGGCTGCCTTTCGCCAGATAATCCCAGTTCTCCTGCAGGGCTTTAACCGCGGCGTCTTCTTGCGTTTTTTGTTCCTGTTCGCGGTAACCGTTAACCGAATCCATCAAAACTTTCGGGTTTTTCATGATGTAATCTTTCATCATGGCTTCAAGTTCGGTTTTTTGGGCGGCAGAGAAATTGCTGTCGCCGGCGGCTGGCGCGACTTGCGCGACTGCTTCGGCTTTTTTCGCCTGAATATCCAATACGAAAGGAGAGGCGACTGCGAGAGCCGCGATGGCGCCGATACTTGCGATTTTAATTTTAGAATTCACTGATTTCTCCTTTTGTATGACAGCGAGTTATTCCAACCATTCTAATATCTAATTTATAATCCGTCTACAGAGGCCACGACATCCTGCGCCCTTAAATATTCAGGCGAATTTTTCGGCAGCTGCGCCATGGCGGATTTTGCCATGGAGACGGCTTGAGATTTGCGCCCCTGCATGAGCGCTTCTTCCGCGAGATAAACGCGGGCGCGGACCTCATCTCCTCTTTTGCCATAGGCGGTTGCCAGCAGACGCTTTACCCGTGATGTGCGAGGTTCGTCGATCTGGGCGCGTTTTAATTGCTCAATCGCTTTATCAAGCATAACCGGATCTTTACCGGCCGTATCTATTAGTGACTGTGCATAGGCTATTCGGACCAAACCAGCGGAAGGTTTCGCCGCCAATGCTTTTTCGTAAGGAGAAAGAGACTCTTTAGCTCTGCCGAATTCATACAGCATTTGCCCTTTCAATTCGAGAAAATAGGGGTTTTGCGGTTCTTTTGCCAAGAGCTGGTTTGTCAGGGTTAAAGCTTCGTTAAGATGGCTCATCCTATAAGCGGCAATGGCGCGGGCATAAAGTGACGGAATACCGTTATCGGAGCTTTTATAAGCATAGGTAACTTGCTGGGGCGTAACGAAACCCATAAGCTTGGCTTTCGTGCGTTGATATTGATCGTTCCATTGGGCGGGCAATGGTTTCTTGTCGAGCGGCGAGGCCTCAACCTTCGATTTCAAAAGATCGATCCGGTCTCTGGATAAAGGGTGGCTACGCATGAATTGCGATTGTTGGGATGTCGGCAGCAATTCTTCGGAAGATAATTTGCTAAGGAAAGTGACGATACCTGTGGGGTTGACTTGCGCGCCTTCCATAAAGCGAAGCCCTGCCTGATCGGCACTCGATTCCTGAACGCGGCTAAAGGCCATGAAGCTCGATCGGGCCTGACTCTGGCCGATAGCCGCACCTGCCGCCGCCGCGCCGCCATCGCCGCTGGCGAGTGCCGCTCCAAGGCCGAGAAGCGTCGCGACAATCGCTTCATAAGAAGCGTTTTCCATGACATCGCGCGTGCGGGTTAAATGCCCTCCGGCGATGTGGCCAAGTTCGTGCGCGATAACGGCGACAACCTCGCCCGGATCGGTTGTCTTCATGATAAGTCCGGTATGGATAAAGACATTCGCGCCGCCGGCGACAAAGGCGTTCACTTCGGGGCTTTGCACGAGAATGATATTGACCTGTTCTGGCGACATACCCGCAGCGCGCACGACATCCTTTGTCCATTCTTTCAGGTAAGTCTCGATCTCTTCATCGCGGATCAGATTCATATCACGGGCCTGCGCATAAACAGGGGCGGGAAGGCCTGAAATGAAGACGGCAAAAATCAAAAGGGTAGAAAAAATATCGCGAAAATATTGGGACAGGCGCATTTTAATATTCCTTTATCGGTATTAAATGTATATCTGAACCTTGCCTGCAAGGGAAGAAGACGGAAAATTAATGCTGGATAATATATTCAATGTATTTGTCGCTGAATGGCTGGACCTTTTATGGATTCCGGTTGCATTGGCTATTGTCCATAAGGGGCAGCGTTTGAAATCCATATTCTTTATCATCACTTGTATCGCCTGTTTGCGTCTGCAAATGGGGATCATGGCATCGACAGGATATAATTTCGGTTTTACCGGCTGGTTCGAAATGTCGTCCTTTCGCCGCGGTCTCATCGTGTATGCCATATTTATCGCCTTGTTTCTGTTGCTGTCTCATCTGTCGCCTTATACGAAAGGGCCTATTTATCTGGCGGCGTCCTTAAGTATTTTCTTTATGGCATTTATCTTGTCATCCCTGATAATGATCGTCTGACATGACAAAAGGAAAAAAACCCAATAGCAGCGGCAGCAACCGCAAAACCGGACGTGAGTTGACCCAGAAGGTCAAGCACGCCAAGACGCGCAAGAATTCATCCAATCAATGGCTGGAACGCCATATCAACGACCCTTATGTCCAAAAAGCGAACCGGGAAGGATACCGGTCGCGGGCCGCATATAAACTAAAAGAAATAGATGAAAAATACGGTCTTATCAAAGCGGGGATGAACGTCGTCGATCTCGGCGCTGCGCCCGGCGGCTGGTGCCAGGTGGCGCGTGAAAAGAAATGCGCGAAAATCGTCGCGATTGATTTGTTGGAGATTGAGCCGATCGAAGGCGTGGATTTCATGCAACTCGATTTTATGGATGACAGCGCGCCGGATAAATTAAAAGAAGCATTAAACGGGCAAGCCGATCTCGTGATGTCGGATATCGCGCCAAATACAATTGGGCACGCGCAAACCGACCACTTGCGTATCATGGCACTGGTGGAAGCCGCGTATGAATTTGCGACGGAAGTTTTAAAACCGGACGGCGCTTTCGTTGCCAAGGTTTTTCAGGGCGGGACGCAGAGCGAGCTTCTCAATCGCATGAAAAAGGATTTCAAAACCGTCCGGCACATGAAGCCGCCTTCCAGCCGAAAAGAGTCTTCCGAAGGATTCGTGGTGGCACTGGGTTTTAAGGCGTAGGATCTTCAGGTTTATTTTTCGTGGCAGCCAGTCTCGCCATGATGTCTTCTGTCGTTATTCTTTTAATCGCGGGAATAACTTTACTAGGATCCGATTCCGCCATCAGTTTTTCTACAATCTTTTCAGGCGTGGCAATTTGGTCTTCTCTGATTGCTTTTACATGGCCGCGCTGCATTTCGTCTTCAACCGTGGATTTCGCATCTGCGATCAGATCCGGCCAGGTTTGCGACGGACCGAAGGTAACATCATTGATCATCGAATTCCTATTGGCGAATTCTTCCTGCAGCAGGTCGCGAATTTTATACCAATTTGAAAGCGTGATGCCCGAACGTTCAGTATCCGCTTCCGGTCCATCGAGCACGATATCGTCGTTCATGTCG
Organism: Micavibrio sp.; assembly: GCA_030824965.1. GTDB lineage: Bacteria > Pseudomonadota > Alphaproteobacteria > Micavibrionales > Micavibrionaceae > Micavibrio_B. The sequence continues at coordinate 45,401 of JAPJQV010000001.1, forward strand.
AAACGTATCCAGACATACGAAAGTATTTCTTTATCGTGTTCCCTGCCGGACAGGCTCTTGGTTTTGATGGCATAGTAGGCACTGGTACGATTTATATATGAATCCCGGACAGGCTCTGACCAGTGGCCTCCTGCATGTTCGCATATATCCTTTGCCAGGCGGCCTAAATGGAAATAACGCCGGTCGTCAAAGCTAACCCTGCTGAATTCGCAATCGGGCATGTCAAACTGCGCGCCGTCGAGGAAAATTTCCGGTAAGAGACCCGTCACTTTATCGTCATGAGAGGCTTCGCTGTTCTGATCTTCACATTCCTTCATGATCTTGCGGGCTTCGAGCATTTCCCGCGCGATCTGTAAATCTTTATATTGTTCCAGCTCGGCGTTTGAAAAAAGCGGATCGACTGAGTTCATGGCCTGGAACAATTGGGAATCCGTCGCCTTGGTCAGGAGTTTACCCTGATGATTGACCGGTAACTGATCGAGCCATTGGCAGCATTTAAAATAAAGCATATTGCTTTTGGCACCATTCAAAAGCGCCTTGCCGAGCATCGGATAATCAATGGATGTCAGTTTGAATGCGGAAATGTCGATAAGTTGGTTTAAATTAAGATTTTTATGATCTGCATCGTAAGTCGCATATTTTTTGATAAAGCCGACGAAATCTCTGTATTCCGGATAAAGCAGCGTCATCTTTGCCGCCGCCAGATTTAATATTGGAATATCAGCAATTTCATAGGACAAGAATTCCCGGATTTTAATGTAGGAATCCGTATCGAATGTCTCTTTTATTTTTTCAAAGCCTTTAAGCCCGATAGCCTGCTCGAAGGAAATGAAAAGAGCTTTTTCTATGGCTTCGACTTTCTTTCTTTCCCGGATTGAGCTGTCGGATGTCGCTAATGAAAAGAAAGGTATCTCTCTGTCCTGATCTATTTCCTCTTTTAGCTGGCGGACATAATCACGCAACTTTCGGGCATGGATTTTTCCGAGCATCCCGAAGCTTCTTGTGATGATGTAGTCAACGGCCTCGCCCTGGTTGAGAAAGGCGTGCCGCGCAAGGCGTTGTTTAAGGGTATCGAATTCACGTGATTCTCCTGTTCTCAGCCAGGCTTCGATGCTTGCAAAATTATGATTTATAATATCGTAAGAATCTGCCAGTTCTCGGGGCAATATGAACGCCGATTTCTTGATGCCCGATAATTGCTGATGGATATCTGCATACCCGGGCTCGCTTTGCGCGGCGGTATTGAACTTTTCTTTGAGCAAATTGCCATCCGCATCGAGCTGGCTGCCTGTGTAGTAAAGGAGTTCCGGATAGCCGCTCGGTGGGCGCCCGTTGCTTTTTGCAAAACGGAAAGTGATTCCCTGGATTTCCTTGCTGATCTTGTCCGTTAAGCGTTCATAGGCGCCTTTGTTACCTTTCGTTTTGTCGAGAGCGGCGTTTTGCTTTTCCAGATAGGTTTTCAGATGGGTCAGATGCTGGCGTCTGGCTGTGTCAGGTTCAATAGCAATCCGGCGCTCTACTTCACTAAGCGTGCGAGCTCTTCCAAAGACATGTTGCAGTCTTTGGGCCGTTTCTCTGATCTGTCTTGTGTTGCCAAGCTCAGTCATGTTTTCCAGTTCTGTAAATGAATAAGCCGTTTTAGGGTAAATGGCGTCAAAAATCCAGAAATTTGTTAATTCTTTGACATCCGGCGTGCCCCTCTGTATAACCCGACTGCAAATTAACCGATTTCAAAGGGAATTTGCCTATATGCTTCTCCAAGATAAAATCCGCGAAGGTCTAACTTTTGACGATGTGTTGCTGGTTCCCGGCGCCTCATCTGTCCAGCCGACTGACGTAAATACCTCGACGAAGCTAACCCGTGAAATTACCCTGAACATCCCGATTTTATCTGCCGCCATGGATACGGTAACAGAAGCCGAAATGGCGATTGCCATGGCGCAAAATGGCGGGCTGGGAATCATTCACCGCAACATGACGATCGATGAACAGGCCGAACAGGTACGCCGCGTCAAGCGGTTCGAAAGCGGCATGGTGTCAAACCCCATCACCATCGAGCCGCAAATGACCCTGGCGCAAGCCTTGGAGATTATGGGTCGTTATAATATTTCCGGCGTTCCTGTGACCGAAAAAAACGGGAAACTGGTCGGCATTTTGACCAATCGCGATGTCCGTTTCGCATCGAATATGGATCAGCCGATTGCCGAGCTGATGACGAAAGAAAATCTGGTCAAAGTTTATAACTCAATTGACAAGGAAGAAGCCAAGAAACTGCTTCACCAACATAGAATTGAGAAACTATTGATCGTCGATAACGACGAAAAATGTATTGGCTTGATGACGGTTAAGGACATCGAAAAATCCCATCTTTTCCCGAATGCTTGCAAGGACGATAAAGGTCGTCTCTTGGCCGGAGCTGCGGTAGGGACGGGTGACTCAAATTATGACAGGGCGATGGCTTTAGCTGGGGCAGAACTGGATGTGCTGGTCGTTGATACAGCGCATGGTCACTCAAAAGCCGTGCTGGACGCCGTTGAAAAAATCAGGAAAGCGCGCGGTAATAAAATGCAGATCATTGCCGGGAATATCGCAACGCGCAATGCGGCGAAAGCTTTGATCGATGCCGGGGCGGATGCGGTAAAAGTCGGGATCGGTCCGGGCTCAATCTGCACGACGAGAATTGTCGCCGGTGTCGGCGTGCCGCAATTGACCGCGATTATGAACGCCGTCGAAGAATGTCACAAACAGGGCATTCCGGTTATCGCGGATGGCGGCATAAAATATTCAGGCGATTTCGCCAAAGCGATCGCCGCCGGAGCGGATTGCGCTATGATGGGCGGTATTTTCGCCGGTACTGACGAGGCGCCGGGCGAGGTAATCCTGTATCAGGGCCGTTCCTATAAATCCTATCGCGGCATGGGTAGTGTTGGCGCGATGGTCGAAGGTTCTGCCGACCGCTATTTTCAGGGTAAAATTCGTGAAAGCAAAAAGCTGGTGCCGGAAGGCATTGAAGGCCGCGTGCCGTATAAAGGCGCGATGGGCAATGTTCTTCACCAGATGGTCGGCGGTCTTCGCGCGGCCATGGGTTATACGGGCTGTGCCACGATTAAGGAAATGAAGGAGAAGGCTGAATTCATTCGTATGACGTCAGCAGGTTTCCGCGAAAGCCATGTCCACGACGTGACGATTACTTCGGAAGCGCCGAATTATCGCAGCGGAAACTGATTTCGGCGGAACCATTCAAAGCCAGGCGCGTTAATATCTGACACATCTTTATCAAAAGGATATTTTCGATGAAAAAACATATCGCTCTTGCTGCTTTAGCCGTTTTGACCTTGTCTCCAGCACTGGCTCAAGCCAATGAGCATGAGACAACAACACATGAAACTACAACACATACAACAACCACAATGGAAGCCAAGGCGGCTACATTGAAGGACGGGACAAAGATTTCCATTGAAGGCGATCATGTTTTCGTTGTCGGCGCTGATGGCACGAAAACACCGGCCCCTGACGCCGAACATGAGCTGTCAGATGGCATGAAGGTTAAAACGCATAACGGCGTCATTGTTAAGTAATTAACGCTATTCGTTCTAAATTTAAAACCCGCCGTTTGGCGGGTTTTTTTTATGATTAAGCGGCAAGAGCCGGATAATCGATATAACCTTCTTCGCCTCCAGCGTAAAAAGTTTCAGGATGCGGTGCGTTTAAAGCTGCGTTTTGCTTAAAACGCTCGACCAGATCGGGATTGGCGATAAAGGCTTTACCAAATGCAATAGCATCGGCTTCTTTATTCGCCATGGCTTCTTCGGCCGCTTTCTGATCGTAATTTCCGTTCAGGATCAGTTTGCCTTTATAAATCTCGCGAAATTTCGTTGATACCCATGGCGAAGGTTTTCCGCCATCGCGCAATCCTTCGTGAATATGCACAAAGGCTAAATCGAAGTCATTCAATTGTTCGCCGAGATAGGTGAACAGACTCAAAGGATCGCTGTCGGAAATGCCCCCATTCGGAACATTCGGTGACAAGCGAAGCCCGACTTTATCCGCGCCGATAGCTTCCGTTACCGCCTTGACGACTTCCAAGGCAAAGCGGCAGCGGTTCGGGATCGAGCCACCATATTCATCATCTCTTTTATTGGCGTTATCTTTCAGAAACTGGTCAATCAGATACCCGTTCGCGCCGTGAATTTCGACGCCGTCAAAGCCTGCCTGGATCGAGCGGGCTGCGGCTGCAACGTAATCCTGAACGGTCGCCTTGATTTCTTCGATTCGCAAGGCGCGCGGTTCGGCATAGGGTTTTTTGCCTTCAGGCGTGTTGGCATCCCCCATTGGTTTGATGGCGGAAGACGAAACCGTTTTGCCGCTCTCGTGGAAGTCAGGGTGAGATAAGCGGCCCATGTGCCAAAGCTGGAGTACGATTTTGCCGCCTTTGTCATGAACGGCCTTGGTCGTTTTTTTCCAGCCTTCTACATGGGAGTCTTCATAAATGCCGGGTGCGCCATACCAGCCATAGCCTTGGCTGGAAATGGCGGTGGCTTCGGACACGATCAGGCCCGCCCCCGCTCGTTGGGCATAATACTCTGCCATTAAATCATTGGGAATCCGGCTATCCCCGGCTCTGGAGCGCGTCAAAGGTGCCATGATCACGCGGTTTTTGGCTTCGATAGAGCCGAATGTAATCGGATCAAATAGGGTCGTCATTATTTTCTCTCCTGAAAATTTTTAACCAAGTTAGATGTTCCTGTTCCAAAGTAAAGCTGGTACAAATCGCCGCATGACCCCAGCCGCCCGTATAAAAGCCGTTATTGAAATTCTGGAAAGATTGAACGCTATGCGCGTCCCGATGGATGCGTCGGTGGGCGACTATATGCGGTTTCGAAAATATATCGGCTCCAAAGACCGTAACGCCATCGTCGAAAAAGCATACGGCATCATGCGCCACTGGGCGCGGCTTGACTGGCATATCGAGCGTAGCGACATGGAGATCAATCCGCGTACGATTGCCATTGCCTATCTGGCATTGGTCGACAAAGACGAAAAAACACCCGAGTATTTTGATGGCTCGAAATACGGCGCGGAAAACCTGTCCGAAACTGAAGTAAAATTGTTCAACGATTTAATAGGGAGCGAGTTGCATCCCGAAGACATGCCGCTGGCCGTTCGCGTTGAATGTCCGTCCGATCATGAAGAAGCGTTGCGCAAATATTTCGGCGATGAATTTGAAACCGAACTATCCGCGATGATCGATCCGGCACCGTTGACTTTGCGCGTTAATGTGACGATGGCGGATCGGGCTAAGGTCAAAGCGAAGCTTTCCGACGATAAAGTCGAAGTAAACGAGACAACATATTCGCCATGGGGTCTGGTGGCGAAAGAAAAATCCTTCATCTCGAAAACCCGCGCCTTCGTCAAAGGCTGGATCGATATTCAGGATGAAGGGTCGCAATTGATCGCGCTGGCTTGCGATGCGAAACCGGGCATGCAGGTGATGGATTATTGCGCGGGCGCCGGCGGCAAGACGCTGGCGCTTGCCAATGCCATGAGCATCAAGGGCCGCATCGTTGCAATGGATACGGAGGCTTCAAGACTTGAAAAAGGCCGGGAACGTCTGCGCCGCGCCTATGTCACCGATATCGTCGAAATCCGCCCGTTAAGCGATGAAAAACACGCGAAATGGTTTCGCAAACAAAAACAGAATTTCGATGTCGTCCTGACCGATGTCCCGTGTTCGGGAACGGGCACATGGCGGCGCAATCCCGATATGCGCTGGCGCTCTTTCGGGCCAAAGCTTGAAGAGCTCATCGCTATCCAAGCCGAGATCATGGACAAAGTCGTTCACGCCGTAAAACCCGGCGGACGTCTGGTTTACGCGACATGCTCAATCCTGCCGGAAGAAAACGAACAACAGGTCGAGAAATTTTTAGAACGTCATCCGGATTTCAAATTATTACCATTGGCCGAAGCTTGGCCTGAGGGTATGACGCCGCCTTGCGAAGGTAATGTGATGCGCTTAACACCTAAACGTCACAATACGGACGGGTTTTTTACGGCTGTGTTGCAGAGAATAACTGCCTAACTTTAAAGATTTTTTTATATGAGCTTTTTTTCAGCCAAAAAGATAATTTTACTACTTATTCTTTCGCTAGGATTAATGTTCATTGGCAAGATGCTGTTATGCGAAGGACATAATATAGAGCAAAAGACATTTAAATTCTGGCACTACAGCCGACAAGGTTTAAATGACTTTTTTGTAAAAACATTTCCCATTAATACGCCAAAAGAATTTGTTGATGCCATTCTTATTGACAATGGAGGAGTAAAATCTAAGCCTATAAGACAGCATATCCTACAATATAACATTATTAGATATGACGATGTCGCAAGTGTTGCAAACTGGTATGGGTCGGTGCATATTTTTATATTTAATCGTCAAAACAAGCTCGTGAATATTCATCCATTTGGCGGAGGCAAACTGTTTAAAGATATGCCTGGTTTAAATGAAATAGAAAGCCCAGAACCGGAAAAATGAGGCTCTGGGCTTTATTCTAAGCTGCTTTATCAATCTTAATTTTTGCCCGCAACTCTTTCGCCGCCGCGACCATGTTTTCAAGCGCGGCTTTGGTTTCCGGCCAGCCGCGGGTTTTCAAGCCGCAATCCGGATTGACCCAGATTTGTTCCGGTTTCAAAACTCTTAATGCTTTTTCAAGCAGCGTCGTCATTTCCTCGATACTTGGTACGCGGGGCGAGTGGATATCGTAAACACCAGGACCGATTTCGTTCGGGTATTTGTATTTGACGAAGGCGTCGAGCAATTCCATTTGCGAGCGCGAGGTTTCAATCGAGATAACATCGGCATCGAGCGCGGCGATGGAGTCGATGATATCGTTGAACTCGGCATAGCACATATGGGTATGAATTTGTGTCGTGTCCTCGACCGTTGCCGCCGAAAGCTTGAACGCATCGACTGCCCATTTCAGATAGGCGGCGCGGTCGCTCTCACGAAGTGGTAGGCCTTCGCGCAGCGCCGGTTCGTCGATCTGGATGACATGGATGCCCGCTTTTTCGAGGTCTGCAACTTCGTCACGAATGGCAAGGGCAATCTGCTTAGCAGTTTGTTCACGCGGCTGGTCGTTTCTTACAAATGACCAGCAAAGAATTGTGATCGGTCCGGTGAGCATGCCTTTCATCGGTTTTTTAGTGAGGCTTTGCGCGTAAGCGGACCATTGCACGGTCATCGGCTTCGGGCGCGATACGTCGCCAAAAATAATCGGCGGCTTGACGTAGCGCGAGCCGTAAGATTGCACCCATCCGTTTTTCGAGAAAACAAAGCCGTCCAGTTGTTCGCCGAAATATTCAACCATGTCGTTACGCTCGGCTTCGCCATGGACGGGCACGTCAAGCCCGGCTTCTTCCTGATATTTCACGACAAGCTCGATCTCGCGTTTCATGTCTTCTGTATAAGCCGCTTCGGACAATTCACCGCGTTTGAAAGCGGCGCGGGCGAGACGAATCTCTTTCGTCTGCGGGAAAGAACCGATGGTCGTTGTCGGGAAAGACGGAAGTTGCAACGCTGCAGCTTGCGCCTTAGCGCGAACTGGATAGGGATGATGGCGTTCCAATTGATCCGGCGTCACCGCTTTCAACCTTGCGCCGACCTTATCGTTATGAATGCGTTTCGATGTTTTTCGGGATTGCACGACCCTGTCGCTTGCTTCCAGCTTATCAGCAATCGTTTCACGCCCATGCCACGCGCCTTGCGCCAGAGTCGAAATCTCGGACAGTTTTTGTTTTGCAAACGCCATCCATGATTTGACCTCGGCATCGAGGGCTGTTTCTTCATCGAGATCAATGGGCGAATGAAGGAGCGAGCAGCTGCCCGAAACGCCGAAACCGACGCCGAAAGCTGCTTTGGCTTTCTCGCATTTGGCAAGGGAATCCGACAGATCGTTCTTCCAGACATTCCGTCCATCGACCAGACCTAGAACAAGGAATTTGCCGCTTTCCTTTGCTTTGGCAATCGCGGCATCCAACTGATCCGGTGCCCGCACGAGGTCGACATGCAAAGCAGAAACAGGCAACGAAAAAGCCAGATCAAGGTTCTCGCGCAAACCTTCGAAATAGGTCGGCATGAATATATTGATGTCGGGCGCTGCGTCCTTGATAATTTTATAGGCAAGCGTATAGGCTTCCTTGGCTTTTGGATGAATGTCGACGGAAAGGCAGGGTTCATCGAGTTGTATCCAGTTAATGCCCTGCGCCAGCAATTTTTGGCAAATCTCGCCATATACTTTGGCGAGAGCCTCTGTAAGCTCATAACGACAGGTTGTGAAATCTTCCGCTTTCTTGGCGAGTGTCAGGAAAGTAATCGGACCGACTAAAACCGGATAAGCATCAAATCCTGCATCCTGCGCCTCTTTCGTTTCAGTAAAAATTTTATCCGTCGAAAGCTTGAATGTCTGGCCCTTCTTTAATTCCGGCACGATGTAATGGTAATTCGTGTCGAACCATTTCGTCATTTCACAGGCGATGACATCCTGCCCATTTTTCTGGGAGCCTCGGGCCATCGAGAAGTAAAGATCGGGATCGTTCAGGTCATAGCGGTCTGGAATCACGCCGAGCAAACAGGCGGTATCGAGTACATGATCGTAGTAAGAGAAATCATTGGTAGGGACGAAAGATATTCCGGCATCTTTTTGCAATTGCCAGTGACGCAGGCGCAGCTCCCTGCCGACGGCGAATAGATCATCGCGGGAAATATCGCCTTTCCAGTAACTTTCCAGCGCTTTTTTCAATTCACGTTTCAGGCCGATACGGGGAAATCCAAGATTGAGGGCTAATACCATCTATGTCTCCTATTATAAACTAAAATTCTGGCATACGCTGTTTAGGACGCTGCTTTTATTTAACGTGTAAAAATGAATATGCTCAACGCCGTTTAGGGCCAAGTCTTCGATCTGCGCGGCGAGTAAATCCTCGGCCAGATTGTCCGATACCTCGCCTGCAAATTTTTCATGCAGGGATGGCGGCACGCTGGCCTGGCATTTGGCGGCGAATTCACAGACTTTTTGAAAATCGCGGATCGGCAAAAGCCCGGGCACAATTGGCGTGTTAATCCCGGCATTTCGCGCCTGTTCGACAAAGCGGTAATAGACATCGTTATCGAAGAAAAGCTGGGTGATGGCACGGGTTGCGCCGGCATCGCATTTTTTCTTCAGCGCGATCAGGTCGGCCTGCATGTCGGGCGCATCAGGGTGTTTTTCCGGGTAAGCGCCGACCGAGATATCGAAAGGATGGCGCTTCATGAGGGCTTCGACGAAATCGGACGTAAACTGGTAATATTCGGCATCGGGGTCGAGCGGCCATACCAGATTGGTCGGCATGTCGCCGCGCAAGGCCACCAGATGGCGGATCCCCTGATTCCATAGCAGATCGGTAAAATGATCCAGTTCATCCTTCGTGTGGGAGATGTAGGTTAAATGGCTGCCGAACGGGATGCTGCTCGCGGCGCGTTGCAGGTTTTTGAGCGTCTGCAATGTCGTGTCGCGGGAACCGCCGCCGGTGCCGAATGTGACCGTCATGAATTTAGGGGAAAATTGTGAAAGTTCCTGGACGCTTGCAAGAAGCTCCTGCGCCGATTTTTCCGATTTCGGGGGAAAGAATTCAAAGCTGTAAGTAAGGTTGGGCATCTATTTTCCTGTGGTTTTAGGGACACCACAGCTACTCTTTTGAGTACATGCCGCAGCCGCTTTAGCTTTGTTTACGCGGTGCAAGCTGTCCGTTCAAATGCCGCGGTTGTCCTTACGCAGAGCCAACTTTGTAATTGTTAGGCAAACATGTAGGGCCTGTCAAATAAAAATACATTTGTAAGCGTTCAGGCGAAGGTTTAAAAAGAAGCATGAAAACCGCAGAAGCTACCATAAATTCTCCTTTCGTTGATGAAAACCACGACAAAATCCTGATCCTTGATTTCGGATCGCAAGTGACGCAGCTGATCGCCCGAAGGCTCCGCGAAGTCGGCGTTTATTGCGAGATATGGCCCTTTAATGCTGCCAATAGCGACAGGATCGAAGCTTTTGCGCCGAAAGGCATTATCCTGTCCGGTTCTCCGGCTTCGGTGACGGAAGAAAACTCGCCGCGTGCGCCGGATATCGTCTTTACTTCCGGCGTTCCGGTATTCGGAATTTGCTATGGCCAGCAGACTATGTGCGAACAACTTGGCGGCAAGGTAGAAAGCTCCCAGCATAAAGAGTTCGGCCGCGCCATGGTCAGCGTCAAAAAAACATCGGGGCTTTTTGACGGGATCTGGGAAGCAGGTAAGGAAGAACAGGTCTGGATGAGCCACGGCGACCGCGTCGTCAAAATCCCGGACGGTTTTGAAATTGTCGCTTCTTCTGAAGGCGCGCCTTTCGCCGCCATCGCTGACGAAAGTCGGAAATTCTATGGCGTGCAGTTTCACCCCGAAGTCGTGCATACGCCACATGGTGCGCAGATCATTTCTAATTTCGCCCTAAAGGTCGCCGGTTGCAAAGGCGACTGGACCATGGCCGCGTTTCGCGAAGAATCGATTGCCAAAATCCGCGAACAGGTTGGCAAAGGCAAAGTCATCTGCGGCCTGTCGGGCGGCGTCGATTCATCCGTTACCGCCGTGTTGCTGCACGAAGCCATCGGCGATCAACTGACCTGTATTTATGTCGATACGGGCTTGATGCGGGCAGGGGAAAGCGAACAGGTCGTCAAGCTTTTCCGCGAGAACTATAATATTCCGCTCATTCATGAAGACGCCTCCGAATTGTTTTTAGGCCAGCTGGAAGGCGTTTCCGACCCGGAACAAAAACGCAAAACAATCGGCAAATTATTTATCGACGTCTTCGATGATTGCTCGAAACGTATCGGCGGTGCGGAGTTTCTGGCGCAAGGTACGCTCTATCCTGATGTGATCGAAAGCGTATCTTTTACGGGCGCGAAATCTGAGACTATTAAATCCCACCACAATGTCGGCGGTTTGCCGGATTATATGAAGCTCAAACTCGTCGAGCCGATGCGAGAGCTGTTCAAGGACGAAGTCCGCGCTTTGGGCCGCGAGCTTGGCATGCCGGAAGACTTTATCGGCCGCCATCCTTTCCCGGGGCCGGGTCTTGCCATCCGTATTCCGGGTGAGATCACGAAAGAGAAGCTCGAAATCCTGCGCAAAGCCGACACGATCTATCTGGATGAAATCCGCAAAGCCGGATTATACGATACGATCTGGCAGGCCTTTGCCGTATTGCTCCCGGTCAAAACCGTCGGCGTCATGGGCGACGGCAGAACCTACGACCATGTCTGCGCGCTACGCGCCGTCACCTCGACAGATGGCATGACGGCGGATTATTTCCCCTTCGATCACAACTTCCTCGGCCGCGCCGCCACGCGCATCATCAACGAAGTGCGCGGCATCAACCGCGTGGTCTACGATATAACCTCGAAGCCACCGGGAACGATTGAGTGGGAGTAGATAATAAAAACTATACATATTGGAAAATATTCAGAGAAGTTATTTGGGCAGGGTTTAAAGCTATGCTTGTTATATCTCTTGTCGCTGGGATTCAGCTTGGTTTTGTTTTAGATAAAATAGAGAAATCAAAAGGACTGATGGACACTTTTGGAGGCTCTCTCTTAATGGCGCTCATAGGAGGGATTTTGTATTTTCCTGCAGTCATAATTTTTACTCTAATAATCGGTGCTCCCACGACAATGGTTATCTTGAGGAAGGGGTGGAATCATCTGTATACGTTTTTATTTGTAGGTGCGTTTTCAGCTTTATTGTTTTTGAGAATTATTCCTTTTCTTTTTTCTAAAGGTCCGAGTAACTTCACCGACTTTGTTTCAGGAAGCATTTACTTTTTACTCGGAGGCGCATTGACAGGTTTCTTGTTACATAGACAGCTATTGAAAATAGTGTGAGGGTAATTTGCAAAGAATTTTTCATTATGCTGATAACAAAGTTGCTGCAAGTATTCAAAACATGATTTTAAATCAATTATTTAGATGCCAAAGAACGATTGAGTGGGAATAATAAAATGCACCTGATTGCGTATATAAGCGAGTTATCACACGACATCAGAAGTCACGACCTTTTGATCAGTGAAGTGGTGGCAACGGCCAAGAAGGAAAACCCCAGGAATGACATTACAGGTGTACTGTTTTATCTGAATGGCAAGTTCTTGCAGGTAATCGAGGGGCCGGAAGATAGTCTGCGGCGGCTCATGAGAAATATCGAGGCCGACCCTCGCCATCATTCCGTAGATTATGTGATCGACACACCGGTAAAATCGCGCGGTTTTTCGAAATGGAATATGGATAGCTTCGATCTCGAAAATCCTAAATTATTCGACCTTGCGGTTTTGAAAGAAATTACCGTAAGCTTCAAAAAGAACCTTCTGCCGCGTTCCGATATGCTCGTTTTTTATTATCGGACCTTGCTGGCGCGGATTTAAAAAAGGGCTGATCAGCCCTTTTTCTTATGCGGCAGCATGGCCATGACTTCGTCTCGTGCCTCGTCATTGTCGATTTCAACATAAATTTTCTGGCCCCGTAAAGGATGGTTGATCTTTTGCGACGTCATGAAAATACGTCCGGCGTAGATTTCCATTTCAGAACCTAAATTGTTCCGCGTGATAGAGGAAAGCTTGCGCTGTCCTTCCCGGTTAAGCTCAACGGCGACGCCGTCATCGAACTCCTGCCATGATGTGATATTATCTTCACGAAGCGCGAAGCGGACGACAGGTGTCGTGCGCGCTTCGGGCGTTGATGAACAGGCGGTGATGGATAGAGTAGAGAGCAGAAGAAAAGATGAGATGATTTTTTTCATGTGAGATGGATAGCGTGAGTCGCTAAAAACCCAAACCGAAAACTGTGACGAGTCGGCAACAGTATTCAGAAAATTAACAATTCCGTTTTTCGAAAAAGAAATATTGTGTTATTGTCATACTTGCGCTAAATATCTGGCGTCAGTTTAAGACGAAAATCTTTTTCTGTATCTACCTCATCAGGAAGCCGACCGGAATCACGGGAAGCTTCCAACAACCAAAACATGATTCACAAAAGCCCCGTCAATCGAAAGATTGGCGGGGTTTTTTGTTCGGAATTGTGATAGAGAATTTACATGAAATATATATCGACACGCGGCATGGGCCAGCCAAAAACATTTACCGATGTGCTAATGGAAGGGCTTGCCCCCGATGGTGGGTTATATGTCCCGGAAGCCTTTCCAGCCCTTGATTTTAAAGGATTAAAAGGCGCTTCTTACATTGATGTTGCCGAAGCAGTCATTGCGCCTTTTATTGATTTTCCCAAGGATGATTTGCGTAAAATTCTCGAAGAGACTTATGCCGATGCGATCTTTGATTCAAAGGATATTGCGCCGCTTAAAAAGCTGGAAGACGGGTTCTATGTCATGGAACTTTTCCACGGCCCGACACTCGCGTTCAAGGATGTCGCTCTCCAGCTTCTCGGGCGTCTCTTCGACTATACATTAGAGAAATCCGGTAAGCGGCTGACGATTCTCGGCGCGACCTCCGGCGATACCGGGTCGGCGGCAATCGAAGCCTGCCAGGGAAGAAAAAATATCGAGGTTTTTATCCTCCATCCCTATAACCGGACATCTGAGATCCAGCGCCGCCAGATGACGAGCGTGATCGCCGACAATGTCCACAATATTGCCGTACAGGGAAATTTTGACGATTGCCAAGGCATCGTCAAACAGGCTTTCGGTGATAATGAAATCCATGAAAGGTTAAACCTGTCGGCGATCAACTCAATCAATTGGGCCCGGATCATCGGCCAGACGGTCTATTACGTGCATGCCTGTTTGAGATTACTGGAAGAAGGTATCGATAACCCTTCCTTTGCCGTCCCAACCGGAAATTTTGGCAATATCTACGCTGCTTATGTGGCCAAACGAATGGGGGCTCCAATTGACAGGCTGGTCATCGGTTCCAACCGCAACGATATCCTGACCCGTTTCTTCGAAACCGGATCGATGACCCGTGAAGAAACCGTTCCCTCTTTATCACCCAGCATGGATATCCAGATTTCCAGCAATTTCGAGCGTTTCCTATTTGAAGTCACGGGACGCGATGGTGCGGTGATCAAATCCATGATGGAAGATTTCAAAGGGAAAGGCAGTTTCACCCTGCCGGACGACCAGTTGGCGGCAGCAAGGAGGGAATTCATGTCCTTCCGATGCCCGGACGGAGAGACAATCGAGACGATTGCCGAGATTTACAAAACCTATGGCGAGATCATCGATCCACACACGGCGGTCGGCGTCAACGCGGCGCTTCAATCCAAGGTAAGGCCGATCGTGGCGCTGGCCTGCGCCCATGCGGCCAAATTCCCGGACGCGGTCGAAAAGGCCACGGGCCAGTATCCGTATTTGCCGGAACGCCTATCCGATTTGAAAGATCGCGAAGAGAAGTTCGAGATTCTGGCGAATAGTTTTGATGAAGTTAAAAAGTTTGTTTTTTCGAAACAACCCTGACGGCTTGAATAGATTCTGAAAATCTCTATCTTGGCGCTATGACGACTAAAACGACGACCTTGGCTAACGGCCTGCGCATTGTAACCGATACTGTCACGACCGTGGAAACCGTAGCGCTCGGCGTCTGGGCCGCCGTCGGCACGCGTCATGAGCAAATGTCCCAGAATGGCGTTGCCCACATGGTCGAACACATGCTGTTCAAAGGCACGCCTTCGATGAACGCCCAAAAAATTGCCGAAGTAATCGAAGATGTCGGCGGCAATATGAACGCCTATACGGGCCGTGAGATGACGGCTTATTATGTGCATCTGTTAAAAGAACATCTCGATCTTGCTTTAGAAGTTCTGGCGGATATCCTGCAAAACTCGACAATGCCCGAAGACGAGGTCGAGCGCGAGCGCGGCGTAATCCTGCAGGAAATAAAAATGTATGCCGACAATCCAGATCAGCAGGTTTTCGATAATTTTCAGGAAGCGGCTTATCCCGGACAAGCGCTCGGTGCGCCGGGTCTCGGTAGATCCGATATCATTGCCGCTATGCAGCGCGATACGTTATTCGACTATGTGAAAGCGCATTACGCGCCGTCAAAGCTGATTATTTCGGCGGCAGGCCCTGTCGATCATGACGAGTTTGTCGCCAAGGTCGAAAAACTTTTTTCCAGACTGCCAAATGGTTCAAAAGACGATTTCAGGGACGCGTGTTACAATCCTGTTCTATCTTTAAACGAAAAAGCGACAGAGCAATCGCATATTGTTCTCGGCTTTAAAGGCATCAAGCGTCTGGATGAGCGGTATTCTTCGATGCGCCTATTATCCGCTATTCTCGGCGGCGGCATGTCATCGCGGCTGTTTCAGGAGGTGCGCGAAAAACGTGGTCTTGTTTATTCTATCTATAGTTTCCATGACGCATTTCTGGATGACGGCTTGTTCGGCATTTACGCCGGAACCGGGCCGGAGCATCTGGAAGAAATGATGCCTGTGGTTTTGACCGAGCTGAAATCCATGGCCGATAGCGTTACCGATGCGGAACTATCCCGCGCCAAGGCGCAGATCAAAGCCGGAATGCTGATGGCGCGCGAGAGTATCATGACGAGATGTGACCAGCAGGCGCGGCACATGATCTATTTCAACAAGCCGTTTGACGTATCGACGCTGGTGCAAAAGATCGACGCGGTTCAGGCTAAAGATATTACGACCTTGGCGGCGGAGGTTTTTTCCAGCCAACCGACGCTCGCCGCAATCGGTCCGCTTGGCAATATGATGGATTATGACACCATCAGGCGGCAACTGGCCGCTTAAAAAGCGAGAATCATTCCCCAGGTCAGCGCAACGATCAGAATACCGAATAAAACCGCGGCGCTGCCCATGTCTTTCGAATCTTTCGACAATTCATGGTGATCGTATGAAATGCGATCGATAGCGCGTTCGATAGCCGTATTCAAAAGCTCGATGATAAGAAGCAGGAGGATGCTGCCGACGAGAAGTATTTTTTCAACTGCGGTATTGCCGATCCAAATCCCGGCGGGAATGAAAATGATCGAGAGATAAATCTCGGTCCGAAATGCTTCTTCGGTTTTCATGCAGGAGCGAATGCCGTCCATGGAGAAAAAGAAAGCGTTATAAATCCTTCGGAGTCCGGTATTGTTGTGCGGCTTAGGCATGTCCTGCGTTTCCCGATAATCTTGCCGGATCAATACCATGGCGTGACATGGCGCGGGTCCAGCGATCTGTAATATCAGTATTGAAGATCAATTCGTAATCGGCATCAACCACAAGCCATGCGTTATCAAGAATTTCCTGGGAGAGTTGCCCCGGTCCCCATCCGGCATAGCCGAGGGCAAAAAGCACATTTCTCGGCGATTGACCCTCGGCATAGGATTTCAGGGCTTCCAATGTACCGCTGACACCGAATTTATCGTTTACCTTGATCGTTTCGGCAGAATCATAATCCATCGTATGGAGCAAGAAACCACGCGATGTCTCCACGGGTCCGCCCATCATGACGGGCTCATCCGAGCGCTCCTGCGGTGGCGTATCAAGGCCGACCTCTGTAAAAAGATCACCCAGCACCATGCCGGCTAACTGGTGGTTCAGGACAATTCCCATAGAACCTTCTTCATTATCGGAACATATAAAGATGACCGCTTTATGAAAGCGCGGGTCATCCATGCCAGGCATGGCGAGCAATAATTTTCCTTTAAGGGAGGTGGCGTGGGTTTCCATTTCGATTGACCTTCTTATCCTTTTAACTATGTTTACTTAACACACAAAGCAAGGAGCTTTTACATGCCTGTCCAAGTCGGCGATGCGATACCGGAAATCACCCTGAAACGGTTGGGAGAGCAAGGCATAGAAGAGCTAAACATCGCCGATTACATTGCGGATAAAAAGGTCGTAATCTTCGGGACGCCGGGCGCATTTACACCGGCTTGCGCACAAAAACACCTTCCCGGTTACATCATGAAAGCCGATCAGATCCGTGAAGAAGGCATTGATGAAATTATCTGTGTTTCCGTTAACGATCCTTTCGTCATGAAGCATTGGGGGGAGATTTCCAATGCGAGCGGCAAGGTTACGATGATACCTGACTGGAACGCGTCGTTCGTGGAATCGCTGGGGCTGACGATGGATGGATCCGGTGCAGGTCTCGGCAAACGTTCGCAGCGATTCATGATGATCGTAGATAACGGTATTATACGCGATCTTCAGGTTGAAGAAAAAGGTGGCGATGTTACCGTTTCCAGCGCAGAGACTTGCGCACTTAAACTAGCGAACTAGTAAATCCCGCCCATACCGGTCCCTGTCGGACTGATAGGCGTCGGCGCGTTCGGGTTGGCATCAGGGTTCGGCTCCAGCATTTCAGAAGCCGGCAAAGGCTCGCTGACTTGCAAATTTTCAGACGCGGTTGACGATTTGATAGGGCCGTAATCGAGATTGTTATCCGGCTCGGTGCCCGGGATATAGGCTTCCCAGATCGCGTTCGGATCGGCAGGGCTGGTTGGTTTTCCTGTCGTGGCATTTACCTGAACCATACGGACACCGGGTGGAACGCGAAACGGCGTCGGCGTAACGTCTTTCAACGCATTCTGGACGAAGTTCTTAAAGATTGGCACGGCGACGCTGCCGCCGGTTTCTTTGGCACCCAATGATTTCGGCTCATCGAAGCCGACAAAGACACCGATAGCAAGATCGGGCGTAAAGCCGATAAACCATGCATCTTTAGAATCGTTGGTCGTACCTGTTTTTCCGGCCAGCGGTATATCGAGCGAAGCAAGCGCTTTGCCCGTGCCGCGCTGGACGACGCCTTCCAAAATGGAGACCATTTGATAGGTTGTGCGCGGGTCGCCGATTTGTTCGCGGGTATCCGGAATATCCGGCGTCGCCTGGCTTTCCCAGCGTACGAGCGGGCCGCATCCGGCGCAAGGACGATGATCGGCGTTTTCAACCGTCTCGCCATAGCGGTCCTGTACGCGGTCGATAAAGACGGGCGAGATTTTCTTGCCGCCATTGACGATCATGGCATAGCCGGTGGTAAGTTTCAGTAGTGTCGTTTCCGTCGAGCCGAGCGCATTGGCCAAATGCGGTTTCATATTATCGTTAATGCCGAAATTCTTCGCATATTCGACGACGGTTTTGATGCCGATATCCTGCGCAAGACGAATGGTCATCAGATTACGAGAAGCCTCGACGCCGACGCGAAGCGGTGTCGGTCCATAGGTGCGGCCCGTATAGTTTTCCGGGTTCCAGACATTACCCGCAGAGTCGGTAAACGAAATCGGCGCATCGACGATCAATGAAGAGGGCGTGAACCCTTTGTCGAGCGCCGCCAGATAGATGAACGGTTTGAAGGCGGAGCCCGGCTGACGCTGGGCTTGTGTGGCGCGGTTGAAAGAGCTTTCGGCGAATTTCCAGCCGCCCTGCATGGCAAGAACGCGGCCAGACGCCGGTTCGATGGCAACCAATGCGCCTTCCACAGCCGGAATTTGACGAAGGCTATATTTGCCGGAATCGACATTCACTTCATCGCGGTTTTCAATTGGCGGCTCGACCATGATGATGTCGCCGGCGCGAAGCGGTTTATTGGCAGTCCATTCTATGTCCTTGGATGTCAGTTGTCCGCGCATGTCGTCGCTGAAACCGATATCGATGCGCCCGCCTTTGGAGGACAGGACCATGGCAAGGCGCCAGTTTTCAAGCATACCAGCCGGAGCTTGCGTATTCTTTAGCGTTGTATTCCAGGTGTTTGACAATTGATCGCGCTGCAGAGGGCCACGCCAGCCATGGCGGCGGTCGTATAACATCAATCCGTCACGCAAGGATTTCTCGGCGGCTTCCTGTAATTTTGGGTCGACGCTCGTACGTACTGACAATCCGCCTTGTTTGACGCCTTCCAGACCAAACTTGGCAACCAGCTCACGACGAACTTCCTCGGCATAGTAAGGCGCGCTGACGACATCGCTTTCATTGCGCGGGATGGTGACAAGCGGGGTTTCTATAGCCGTCTTTGCTTCGGCGGCGGTGATAAAGCCTTCGATGCGCATACGCTCGATTACCCAGTTGCGGCGGGCTAACGCCGCTTCATGGTTGCGCACCGGATGGTAATCGCTCGGCGCTTTGGGAAGTCCGGCGAGGAAGGCGGCTTCGGCGATTGTAAGTTCATCAAGCGACTTGTTGAAATACTGGATACCGGCCGCAGCAACACCATAGGAACGATAACCAAGAAAGATCTGGTTCAGGTATAATTCAAGAATACGATCTTTCGGAATGGCGTTTTCAATACGGTAGGCCAGAATGGCTTCACGGATTTTACGCTCATAGCTGCGCTCATTGGTTAGAAGGAAGTTCTTCACGACTTGCTGGGTAATCGTCGACGCGCCGACCTGGCGTCCGCCGCCGGAACGGTTCTTGAAATTCGTCACGACAGCGCGGGCCACAGCAACAAGATCGACCCCTTTATGCTGGTAGAAGTTCTGGTCTTCGGCGGAGATGAAAGCGTTCTTCACCAGTGGCGGAATTTCCTCGATAGGGAGGAAGATACGCTTCTCTTCTGCGAACTCGGCAAGAAAGCGGCCATCGCCGGCATGGACACGCGAAACGACAGGAGGTTTATAGTCTTTCAGCTGGGAAAAATCGGGAAGCGACTGGCCGTATTTGTAGAAGACCGCCATCAAAACGAGGACTCCGGCGATGGCTCCAAGGAAGCCTAGAGACATAAGGAAAACCAGAAAACGACCGATGAATTTCATGCCTATTTATATGGCATAAGACAGGCCGCTTATAAAGTGGTATGAGCCTATAGATGCAGAAAATAGACCCTGATGATATTGTGGCTTTCGAGCCGTTTTGCGGAACCTTTCCAATCAGGGTGGATCCGGTTTATGCCAATGCCGATCATGCCGAAAATCACTTTGGTCAAATCTATCGTAAAGAGGCCCAAATCTGGGGGCATCGCGATATGGTCAACGTCGTCTTGCAAGCTTCAAGGCTGCTATATGACCGGAAGGGCTGGATATTGATCGTCAAGGATTGCCTGAGGCCAATAGAGGCGCAGGCCAGGATGATCGAGACACCCATCGTCAAAGCAAATCCGCACTGGATAGAAGAGCCGCGTTTTCTGTCAGGTCCGGGGCAAGGCGGGCATCCGCGCGGCATGGCAATCGATCTGGCTGTTGAGGGTGTAGATTTTGGCACGCCGTTCGATCATTTCGGGCCGGAAGCGCATCGTGAATATGACGGGTTATCGCAAGAGGTTCGACAAAACCGTCGTATACTTGAAGAAGCTATGGCTAAATCAGCGGCTGATTTCAATTTACCGATGCTGGCGTTGCCGCAGGAATGGTGGGATTTCCGTTTTCCCGCCAGCTATACAAATCAGTACGCGCCTTTGAGCGATGACGATTTGTTAGCGCCGCAGCGAATGACCAAGCCTTAAGCCGCTTTGTTGTTCAGGAACTCGGCGCGTTCGGTGATCGGGCCTGTCGCGCGGCCATGGATGAATTGCTCGACATAGGGATTGCCGGTGCGGTCCAGTTCGGAAACCGGACCTTTCCAGATGATGCGGCCTTCATAGATCATCGCGATATAGTCGGCGATCTTGCGCGCACTCGCCATATCATGCGTGATTGACAAAGCCGTCGCGCCAAGGTCTTTCACGCATTTAACGATGAGGTCGTTAATCACGTCAGCCATGATCGGATCAAGGCCTGTCGTCGGCTCGTCAAAGAAGATGATCTCCGGTGTTGTCGCAATCGCGCGCGCCAGCGACACGCGTTTTTGCATCCCGCCCGATAATTCCGCCGGATAAAGATCGGCAACGGCCGCGCCAAGGCCAACGGCTTGCAGTTTCTCAATCGCGATACCACGCGCTTCAGCCTTGTTCATCTTCTTGCCTTGTATCAGGCCGAAGGCGACATTTTGCCAGACGGGAATGGAGTCGAAGAGTGCCCCGCCCTGAAACAGCATGCCGAATTTATTCATGACGATGTCGCGGTCCTTCTGGCGAAGGCCGACCGTTTCCTGGCCGTCGACTAAAATGGAACCGCTATCAGGTTCGATAAGCCCAAGAATGGATTTAAGCGTCACGGATTTACCTGTGCCGGAACCGCCGATGATAACGACGGATTTACCTTCGGGTACTTCCAGATCAACGCCGTTCAATACTTTCTTGGTGCCGAAAGCTTTAGTGACGCCGGAAAGCTTGATCTTGATTTTTTCATTACTCATGAGAAAAATACCTGCGTCAGGATATAGTTGAAAATCAAAATCAGCATTGAGGCGGAGACGACTGCATTGGTTGTCGCTGTGCCGACGCCTTGGGCGCCACGGCCTGAGTTATAGCCGTGATAGCAGCCCATCAGCGTGACGAGAAAACCGAATACGGCGGCTTTTGTCAGGCCGGACATGACGTCGATGGTTTCTAAAACATCCCATGTTTGCTTGAGATAATTTCCTGATGAAAAGCCTAGAACGTGAATTGATACGAGATAACCGCCATAAACGCCGATGATATCGCCGATCAAAACAAGAAGCGGCAGCATAAGCGTGCCGGCGATAATGCGCGGCACGACAAGATATTTCATCGGGTTGACGGAAAGAGTTGAAAGCGCATCGACCTGTTCGGTGACGCGCATCGTGCCGATCTCAGCGGCGATGGAGGCACCGACGCGGCCAGCGACCATCAGACCTGCGAGGACCGGCGCGAGTTCACGCGTGACAGAGAGAACCACAACCGAAGCAATCGCGCTCTCCGCATTGAAACGGGCGAAGCCCGTATAGGATTGGAGCGCCAGCACCATACCTGTGAAAAGCGCGGTCATGCCGACGACCGGAAGAGAATAATAACCAATGTCGAGGAACTGGCGCAAAATATTGCGGCCGAAATAAGGAGGAATAAATAAATGAGACAAAGCTTGTCCGGCGAAAACTGCAATTGCGCCGATGGACTGGAATAAGCTCAAAATACTCGCGCCGACGGCGTTGAATATGTTCAGGACGGGGTTTGTCTGGCTCTGCTCGTTCATGGAATAATGTTTTAACCGCCTATCGAGGTTTTGTAAATGCGCTGGCTATCTTTATAGATGCGCTTCGCGCGGGGACTTAATGACGTCAAGACCTCATAGCCGATCGTGCCGAGATCGGCGGCCAAAGCGTCCGCGCTCTGGGAAGGCCCGATCACTTCTAAAAAATCACCTTCATAAGGCGGGATGACGCTTATAGGTAAGTTCGAGATATCGACGATAATCAAATCCATTGAAACCCGCCCGACGATCGGGCAAGGCTGACCTTGCCAGTAGAGTTTAGCCTGATTGGAGCCTGTGCGCAGGAAACCATCCGCATAGCCGAGGCTGACTGTGGCGAGCTTTGTCGCGTGCGGGAATTTATAGGTCGCGCCATAGCCGGCGGTTTGGCCTTCCTGTGCTTCATGGATTTGCAAGACGCGGGTTTCCAGCGTCACGACATTTTGCATTGGATTGTCGAGTTCCGGCGTCGGGTTGAGGCCATAAAGCGCCATGCCGGGACGGACCATATCGAAATGATATTCCGCGCCCAGATAAATGCCGGAGGAATTGGCGAGTGAATAGCGCATCAGCGGATATTTTTCCGCGATCGTTTTCAGTGCATTTCGCTGTTCTTCGTTTTTCGCATGACCCGGTTCGTCGGCACAGGCCAAATGGCTCAGGATAAAAGCGGGCTGGTAATGCGCGCGTTCAAACGCCTTGTCAAATTCATGAGGGCGCAGGCCAAGGCGATTCATGCCGGTATCGACTTGCCAGAAACATCTTTTACTGTAGGTCCAGCGGTCAATCTCGTCTAGGCTGCAGAGAACCGGAATGATATCGTGTTCGAGATATTCTTTTTCCGCGCCTCGGAAAAAGCCGTTGAGCGTGGCGATTTTGCGGTCGGTATGTTTTCGCAGTTCTATCGCTTCGTCGATGGTCGCGACGAAATAGGTGCGGACATTCGCAGCATTCAACGCCTTTGCGACTGCTTCAATGCCAAGCCCATAGGCATTGGCTTTGACCACGGCGGTGACTTTGCACGGTGGCAATACAAGAGAGCGAATTGCAGTGTAGTTTTGCGCCAGCGCATCGAGATCGACGGTGAGGAAAGATGATGCGGTTTCAGTCATGAGAAGCTTTTACCACAACGGCACCACGAAACAACGTCCCGCTAGTCATTTTGACTGTCATCCGGATTACGATGGAAGGCCTGTTCCGTTTGCTCGAAATACTGCTTAAAATTCTTGGCCGTGTAGCCCATTTTGAGCATTGTGATAACGAAACGGCGTTTTTGGCGTTCGACGCGTTCGCGTTTTTTTAGTTTTTGGAGGAGTTGGTTCTGCAAGACCAGTAATTTCCTGAATTTTCTGACGCGCAGGCTTTGCATGCCGTGTTTGAGCGCATTGCGGCTGGAGTTCTTCTTGCCCTCCATTGTCTTGGGGCCTGTCGACACGAGCCAAGGCTTGCGAAGCTTCGCAATTGCGCTTTGGGCTTTTCGCTGATTGTCGTTCCAGGCGCGGCGTCCGAAAGTAGCAGGCGGATTTAGTTTTATTTTCAATGCTCTAGCCATGGCTCCTACTTCGTTCGGCGTTTTTTTTTGATTTTTTGATTTCTGGGTAATTTAATTTCAAAGATTTTCCCTTTCCCCCACTGTGTAAGGGGAGGGAAAGATATAAAACTGATTAAATAAGGATGAGATCATGAAAAGCCTTTTTTGCTTTCCATGATAGGATAATATTCCTTAAAATTCAAGGGATTTAACCGTAGCGGGTTTCCAGATCCGAGAACCGTGTGAAATTCGGGTCGAACTGCATTTTGACGATCCCGATCGGGCCGTGACGTTGCTTGGCGACGATGGCTTCGGCGATATTCGCGGTTTCCTGCAGACGCTGCGACCAGTTGGCGTAACGCTCGTTGAATTTATCGGACGCTTCTGAGGGGCGCTGGGCCGGTTCTTCACGCGATAAGTAATATTCTTCGCGGTAGACGAACATGACCACGTCCGCATCCTGTTCGATAGATCCCGATTCACGAAGGTCGGACAGCATCGGGCGTTTATCTTCTCGCTGTTCGACGCCCCTTGAAAGCTGGGAGAGGGCAAGGACGGGAACGCTGAGTTCCTTTGCCAAGGCTTTCAGACCGCGCGTAATTTCGGAGACTTCCAGAACGCGGTTCGATTCAGACTGACGGGAGCCGCTGCCGCGCAACAGCTGCAAGTAGTCGATGATAATCAGGCCCAGACCATGCTGGCGTTGCAGGCGGCGCGCGCGGGAGCGTACAGCCCCGATGGAAAGCGAGGGCGTATCGTCAATATAAAGCGGGATGGATGAGAGCGAATGCGCGGCCTGTGCAAAATCACGGAATTGCACTTCGGTCATATTTCCCTTCCGCAGGGCATCCGATGAAATACTGGCCTGATCTGCCAGAATACGCGTGGTTAACTGGTCATGGCTCATTTCGAGCGAGAAGAAAGCGGTGATGGCGCCTTCCTGACCGCCGCTAAGCGCATAGGCTTTGGCCGCGTTGAACGCGATATTTGTGGCAAGTGCCGTTTTCCCCATCGATGGACGTCCGGCCAAGATCAAAAGGTCGGAGCCGTGCAGACCGCCGAGTTTGTCGTTCAGGTCTTTGAGGCCCGTTGTGACGCCCGTCACCTGCCCCTTGGTATTAAAAGCTTTTTCGGCGTTTTCAATCGAGACAAGGATGGAATCCCGTAACGTTACAAAGCCCTGTTTCACTTCGCCGCTTTCGGCTAAGGAATAAAGTTTACTCTCCGCATCGGTGATGCAGTCATTTGCGTTGCGGTCGATATCGTGACTGAAGGCTTCGTTGACGACTTCATTGCCGAATGTGATCAGCTCACGGCGCAAATGAAGATCATAAATCGTTGTCGCATAATCAGTAACATTGATGACGGTTATAACGCTGCCCGCCAGGTCGACGAGATAAGCGGCACCGCCGACGGCTTCGAGATCCTGATCTTTTTCAAAATAGGCTTTGAGCGTTACCGGCGAAGCGGTCTGGCCGCGATTGGTCAATGTCTGAATGGCTTTGAAAATACGCTGGTGGGCGGGCGCGTAAAAATGCTCCGGCTTTAAAAAATCCACGCGTTCCAGCGCACGGTTATCCACGAGGATAGAACCTAAAAGGCCTTGCTCTGCTTCGAGATTTTGCGGGGCCATCCGATAAAGTCCGCCGTCGGAATTGATGTCTGCTGCGGCGGGTTTGAATTCTGTAACTGTGCTCATGAAAAGACCCTAGCAAAGCGGACGAGTCGAATACAAGGAAACTATATTCCTATAGCTGTGAATAGTGGGAGCAAATCAGGCGAGGGCGGGTTGTCTTTGCTGTAATTCCGGAGAAAGTTCGCGTTGATTTGCCGGATTTAGAATCCAGTCCGAAAAATCACGGGCGTTTGAAAGGTGATGGGAAATGCGTTCATAAAGAGCGTGCGTTTTTGAAATAATGATACAGCAATTCGGTCGGTCATTATCCGCAAAAGCAGGATTTTCATCGCAATCGACAAGGATATCGAGACTTTTGAACAAATCCCTCTGGTCGCGAAGCGAAGTGCGTTCCTCCAGATGGAATATAAAGATGGAGTTTTTTTCGGCGATTTTTTTCGCGTCAGGAGAAATTGAAAAATCCACAACATCGCAAGCTATGCTTCTGCGGTATTGGTTAAGGCGGTCGAGTTCCCAAAGCGTCGTCGTTCTGTGACTTCCGCCGTTATTCGCAAACCACATTTTCCCGTCCCAGTCCTGGCGAAAAACGCGGGGATTCTCGTCTTTCCTCGATACGCAATCATGGCTTCCGTTGAACACCGCGTCGAAGAAATCGCTCAAGTCGTTTTTAAAACGCAGTTCATTCGTCTTTTTTGCCAGCCATGGGATCTGCGCCATTTCGGCAAAGCTGGTGCTAGGGGATTTCGAATTCACGCAGCCGATCACATCAATAAGCACGACATCGTCCACCCGGGGAGCAGCGCGAAGGACAATATTCTTGAAATGCTTCCTGATATCACAGGATCTGTCGTAAAAACCAAATAGCGGATCGTCGCCACGCAAACAGGGAATGGCCGTTTCATCCGAAAGAGTTGAGGGTTGTTCTATTGTCAGCTTTTCCATGATCGCCAGTGCGACATCTTCAGGAGGCGGCGGTCTGGAACGGAAAATCTGTGACAACGAAAATGCCATGGCGCAAATAGTAACAAAATTTTCGGCATTATGTCAATAAAAAGACCGTAAAAAAACCGCCCGGTTGAGGGGCGGTTTTTACTATCGCTAAGGTCCCGGATCAAGTCCGGGGACAACAAATTGTCAATTAAGCGGCAGCTTCGTCGGAAGCTGGAACTTCTTCAGTTGCAGCAGCAGCTTCGGCGGCTTTCGCTTTCGCAGCGGCCTGTTTCGCAGCTTCGGCAGCGGCGGCTTCTTCACGGCCAGACATGGCGATCAAAGCCTTGCCTGTTTTTTCCTGTGTCGCAGCTTCTTCTTCGGAACGCGCAATGTTGAGCGTCACTGTCGATTTAACTTCAGGGTGAAGAGAAACGGAAACAGGGAAAAGACCGATCAGTTTAAATGCCTGATTGACCTGAACCTGATTACGCTCGACTTTCACGCCGGCAGCTGTGATGGCTTCCGCGATATCGCGGCTCGACACTGAACCGAACAACTGGCCGGCTTCAGCGGCCTGACGAATAATAACGACTTTAAGACCGTCGACTTTTTTCGCCAGTTTTTCCGCTTCTTCGCGTTTTTTCACATTTGTCGCTTCAAGGGCTTTCTTCTGTGTCTCAAAGAAAGCTACGTTCTCTTTTGTGGCGCGAAGGGCTTTTTTCTTCGGCAAAAGGAAGTTACGGGCATAACCCGATTTCACTTTGACGACGTCGCCCATCTGGCCGAGAGATTCAATACGCTCTAGGAGAATGATTTCTGTAGGCATGATTATGATCTTTCTTCGCGTGGTTCACGAGGTGTGTAATTGGAACCGCCATCACGATCGCGTGGTGGGCGTGGCTTGAACTCGCTCTCGACGCGGACATACGGAAGAAGTGCCATATAGCGTGCGTTTTTGATCGCTTTCGCAAGTTCACGCTGTTTCTTCTGGGAAACGGCAGTAATGCGGGAAGGAACGATTTTGCCGCGCTCGGAAATGAATTTGCCAAGCATGCGAACGTCTTTCCAGTCGATCGCAGGCGCATTGGAGCCTGTGAACGGGCAGGATTTACGGCGTTTGAAGAACGGTTTGCGGGCTGGTGCGCCGCCTGTAGATTGCTCGGCCATTATGCTGCTTCCTCTTCGGTTGCGCCGGAAATACGCTCGGCGTTATCGTTGTTTTTGTCGATGATGACGGAAGGACCTTTTGTCGGCGCTTCGAGGCGTGTCGTCAGGTGACGCACGACATCTTCATTCAGACGAATGTTACGCTCCATCTCATGAACCGCTGCCGGAGGGGCATCGGATTCGATCAATGTATAGTGACCTTTTTTCGCTTTGTTGATTTTGTAAGCAAAAGAGCGAAGACCCCATTGTTCGGTCTTCAGGACTTTTCCGCCTTCTTTTTTCAGGATGTCGGTGAAATCGTTGGTCAGTTTCTCTACCTGTTGAGGATTGAGATCCTGCCGCGCGATCAGCACGGTTTCGTATACTGGCATGTAATCTCCTTACGGGTTCTGCTATCCCGGACCATCCGGGGAGCGAAGCTGACTTTCGCCAAAAAGCCAGCAAGGTAGGGGGGGTTATAGGGGAGTTAGCGGTATAAAATCAAGTATTATCGACAGTTAAGCTTTCACCAGCGTTAGAACCGTAATTTCCGACCTATCAAAGGTCCGCAGGGCCGGACCCCAATAACCCGTTCCTGCATTTACATAAACCTGAAGATCTTTATAACGGCCAAGGCCTTTATAGAATTTATGGAAGAGCGGGATAACAAGCGTCCACGGGAAGAATTGCCCGCCATGGGTATGGCCGGAAAGCTGGAGATCGAACCCGGCGGCTTCGGCTTGCTTGTATTGAGTGGGTTGATGCATCAGGAGGATATTCAGGGCATCTTTGGGCATATCATTTGCGGCTTTCGCAATATCGCTGCGTTCGTCCGATGTCCAGTTGCGGGTTGAATAATCGGTGACGCCAGCAATAACGAGTTTGTCGTCGCCGCGGCTTATAATTTCATGACGGTTGGAGAGGATAGTGAAACCGATAGATTTGTAAAACGGCAACCAGTTCCGGATGTCGTGATAATATTCATGATTGCCTGTAACGAAATACAAACCGTCTTTCGATCTCAAGTCTTTCAAAAGAATGCTGTCATCTTGCAAATCCTCGACGCTGCCATCGGCGAAATCGCCTGTCAGCGCAATGAGGTCGGCATTTTGCGCATTGGCCAGTTTTACGACATTTTCAACATAGTTTTTGCGGATCGTGCCGCCGACATGAAGATCGCTGATCTGGACGATTTTATAATTTTCGAAAGCAGGCGGCAGGTTTTTAATTGCGACTGTAATTTCTTTAACAATCGGGCCGAGTTTGGCCTGAATGACGCCCAAAATAACAGATGCGCCGGTTACAATCATAATCGTCCAGAAAATCGAATGGTAGAATGCAGGCGTGACGATATCCGGAAAGAGATAAATGCAAGCCAGTAAAATGATATCGGCGACAAAGACAAAAAAGAATAGCGATAGAAAAGCGCCTGTCGTCGCGGAGATCATAAGTTTGGCAGTCGGACGGGTCTGAAAAAACGTGGTCCGCAGATCGAGTATCTGCATGACGATCAGGATCGCGGCGATGCCCAAAATAATCGGGACGTTCTGCTCTCCGGCCGTTGCAAAGTCATAAAGACTGGCGACAACGAAATAATTGAGCAGGGCGATGATTGAGAAAAATATAAAAACGCGCATAGGGGCTGAAAATAGGGGGTAAATTTATATAATCAATGGGGATTCCCTTTAATGCCGGGAGCGATAAAAAATGACCCGCAAGCATGCGGGCCAAGTTTTAGATCAGAGGGTGAAGAACTCTAATGTAGTTTGTCAGTTGTTGACATTGGCGTGACGCGAGATATAGCGGGCCATCACATGGCTCCAGTTGCTGTCAGTGTCATCGACGGAATATTTGCGGGCGACTTTGCGCATCAGGCTTTCCAGACGCTCGGAACTCAGGCCCGGGTTTTCAAGTACCTGCTGAAAACGGTTAAGAGAAACATGGCAGGCGTAACCTGCCCAGTCCATATTGGGAGATCCTCCCTGGTCCATAACCATAGAATAAACAGTGCTGGTATCTTCTAACTCAGAACGAATACTACTATGGATGACAGAACAGGACATATAAACCTCCGGGTTGTTGAGTGTTGAATGATTCACACTTGCTCCTTTACGCTTCCTACTAATTTGATACTCAACGTGACGCAGCCCTGTCTTCGACCTTCAACCACAATTTTGACATCGCTCCGTTTCGTAAAACGGGGTGGTGAAATATTTATTCTTTTTTCATCGAAGTTAATCAAAGCTTACCATACGAAACGCCCTGTTGCAAATTAGCAACAGCTTAAATGTTGCTGGGGCACAGCAAGTAACTGAAATATTTAGGTTTAGGATAAGGTTTTATCCATTCTCTTGTTCTTGACTCATTGCGATAAATGCTTTGAATACGCTGGCATACAAGAATCATTGGAGAAAAAACATGCGCGCATTCGTATTTCCGGGTCAGGGATCGCAATTTATCGGGATGGGAAAAGACCTTGCCGAGTCCTTTCCAGCCGCCCGCGAGACGTTTGAAGAAGTCGATGATGCGCTGGGTCAGAAACTTTTTCATTTGATGACTCAAGGCGATGAAGCCGACCTTAACCTGACTGAAAATACACAGCCGGCATTGATGGCAGTGTCGATGGCGATCATCAATGTCCTGACCCGTGAGGCGAAAATACAACTTGGCAATAAGATAAATTTTGTTGCCGGACACTCGCTCGGCGAATATTCGGCGCTGACGGCTGTCGGCGCGCTCGATCTGCCGAAAACGGCAAAGCTTTTGAAGCTGCGCGGCCAGGCGATGCAAAAGGCTGTGCCAGTCGGCATCGGCGCGATGGCGGCTATTCTCGGCCTTGATCTTCCCGATGTGCAAACGCTGGTAAAAGATGCGACCGCGAAAGCGCAAAACAAGGAAGTCGTCGAATCTGCCAATGACAATTCCTCCGGCCAGATCGTGATCTCCGGCCATAAAGGCGCGGTGGCAATTGCCATTGAAATGGCACCCGAGCGCGGCGCGAAAAAAGCGATTGCGCTGCCAGTATCGGCACCGTTTCATTCGACGCTTATGGCACCTGCTGCGCAAACAATGTCACAAGCCTTGGCAGATACGAATATCCGTCCGCCAATCGTTCCGGTTATTTCGAATGTGACGGCAAAAGCGGTTTCCGAGCCGCATCTGATCCGTCAGTTACTGGTCGATCAGATCACCGGCATGGTGCGCTGGAGAGAATCCGTTTCCTATATGAAGGAGCAGGGCGTCGAGGAAATGATCGAAATCGGGGCGGGCAAGGTTCTCGCCGGACTGATCAAGCGCATTGAAAAAGACGTCGCTTGCGAAAGCGTTTGTACGCCTGAGCAGGTTGAGGCGCTCATTAAAAAATTAGCATAAGGGAAAAACATGTTCGATCTAACAGGTAAAAAAGCATTGGTTACGGGCGCAACGGGCGGCATCGGCGCGTCGATCGCGAAAGCGCTTCATGCGCAAGGCGCGACCGTCGGTATTTCAGGCCGCAACGAAGGCAAGTTGAAAGAATTGGAAGCGGAATTGAAAGAGCGGGTATTCGTTTTGCCTGCGGATCTGGCAGCAGAAGGCGGCACGGATAAATTATTATCTGATGCAGAAGCTGCGATGGGTCAGGTCGACATCCTTGTCAATAACGCAGGCTTAACGCGCGACAATCTTTCCATGCGCATGAAAGACGAGGAATGGAATGAGGTGATCGCGGTCAATATGACGGCCACCTTTAAACTCGCGAAAGCCGTTCAGCGCGGCATGATGAAACGCCGTAGCGGTCGTATCATCAATATCGCGTCCGTCGTCGGCGTGATGGGCAATCCGGGTCAGGCGAATTACGTGGCGTCCAAGGCCGGTATGATCGGCTGGAGCAAGGCCATGGCGCAGGAAATCGCATCCCGCGGCATTACCGTCAACTGCGTTGCCCCGGGCTTTATTGCAACCGCCATGACCGAAGTTTTAAATGACGATCAGAAAGCGACGATCTCTTCCAAAATCCCGATGGGCAAAATGGGCAGCGCGGATGATATTGCCTCCGCTGTCGCTTATCTGGCGTCTGACGAAGCGGGCTACGTTACAGGCACGACGATCCACGTCAATGGCGGCATGGTGATGATCTGATGAATAAGGATCTGGCTGATATCATTGCCGTTACTCCCGAAATTCTGACCCGTTCCGATCTCTGTAAATCGTCGGGCGATCCTAAGCTCGACGGCAAGCTTCCTCCTGTTTACGTTCCGGCGAGTGATTTTGCGCAGGCAAAGAAAGCAGCCAGCAATCCTGATCAGCTCGTTGAGCTGGAGGACGGGTTCGATCATGTCCCGTTCTTCCATCCCGATGCCGAGCATGGTCTTTTATACCTGCCTTATCCATATCTTGTTCCAGGTGGACGGTTTCAGGAAATGTATGGATGGGATACGGCTTTTCCGGTGTTCGCCTGGGCGGGCAAGCATCCCCAGCTCATGCGCGAGCAAATAGATAACCAACTTTACCAGATCAAAGCCTATGGCAAAGTTTTAAACGCAAACCGGTCTTATTATCTTTCAAGATCGCAGCCGCCTTTGTTATCGGCGATGGTAATGCGCGTCTGGGAAGAAAGTGCGGATCGTGCATGGACAGATTTCGATCCGGATGGCGTCTATAAAAATAATATCCAGTGGCTGCAACATGCTTATGAAGAACTAAAAAAATTCCATGAATACTGGACCACGGGTTCCTGTCTGGCCGGAAATACCGGTTTATCCCGTTATTGGGACGAGGGAACCGATCCGGCGCCTGAAGTCGTATCGAGCGAGCAGGGACATTTCCATCACGCGCATGAATTTTATAAGCATGGCGCGATTTCAACTGACGATCAGGAAGATGCGAAAATTTTCTATGACCCGGAATCCGATGAGCTGACACCGGCTTATCATCGTGCCAACCGCGCAATGCGGGCCTCGGGATTTGATCCTACAGGGCATTGGGGATACGGAGCATTGCGCTGTATGTATCATGCGCCTGCCTGTCTGAATTCCCTTTTATACCGCATGGAAAAAGACATGGCGGATATGGCGGCGATTTTGCGGCAAAGACCGGAAGAAAAGCTTTGGTCGGAACGCGCAACCGAACGCCGGACAAAAATGAAGGAATTTTTGTTCAATGAAGATACCGGTGCTTATGTCGATTACGATTTCTTGCGTAACAGGCTTAATACTAAACCCTTCGCAACGCTGTTCTATCCTTTGTGGGCGGGATTATATGATCCTGAAACAGAGATGGAGGAGGTGCGCAAGGTAGTGGCTCACGCGCTGGAACAACTGGAAACGGATTTCGGTATCGTAACATCGACCGAAGTCAGCGGTAGCCAATGGGATTTTCCTTACGGGTGGCCACCGCTTCAGTATTTCGCCATTGCAGGTCTGGCCCGATACGGTTTTATGGATGAGGCGAAGCGTATCGCGAAAAAATATTTGGATCTTGCCGAAAAAGTCATTCTCGAATGCGGTAACGTGTATGAGAAATATAACATGGTCGAAGGTAACGCCGAGATTCATGTGATTAACGGTTATGATACGAATGTCAGCGAACGCGGAACATTTTTATGGAGTGCGGCCACACTGGCGATCGCCCATAAACTTTTACAGGTTAACGATACCGAAAGTCCGGTGTTGATTTGATCCCTTACGATCTGATTATTTTCGATTGCGACGGGACATTAACGGACAGCGAACAGGCATATAATGTGTGTTCTGTGGAGGTGTTCCGGGAATACGGCCTCGATTTTACCGTCGATTACGCGCTGAAAAACTGGATGGGGAAGTCTCAGGACGACATCGTCCGCTTCGAGTCTGAACGAAACGGCATCGCTTTGCCGGCGGAAGATATTAAAAATAAATTCGTCGTCAATTCGCCTGCATATCTCGAGAAATATCTGCAGCCGATTTCCGGCGCGCTGGAGGCTGTGAAAGAACTGCAAAAATATTTCAAATGCTGTGTCGCGTCGAACGGCGAGCGCCAGAATGTCGTGGCGTCGTTAAAGCTGTTGAAGTTTTCGGAATTTTTCGACGACAATCATATCTTCACAAAAGACGACGTAGCCCGTGCGAAGCCTTTTCCCGATTTATTTCTCCATGCCTGCCAAAAAATGGAGATCGCACCCGAGCGAAGCATTATAATCGAGGACAGTGTAAGCGGTATCAAGGCTGCGCGGGCGGCGGGAATTTATACAATCGGATTTAACGGGGCGGACCATCAGGGCCTGCAAACCAACGAGACATTAAAAGAAGCCGGCGCAGACATTGTTTTCTCCGACTGGAAAGATATCTTGATTTATATCAAATCCCTGTGAGGTCGATATGAAATATTTGTTCCTGATCCTTTTATCCTGCATTGCCGCGACCGCGGCCCGGGCCGATGTCATTGCAACTGACGGTGCCGTGATCGTGCAAGGCCGTGACAGGGGCGACCGTGAAGAAAAAATCCAGGCTATTAATAACAATATCCGCAACCGGGATATTCAGATTTACACTAACGGCTCATCCAGCGGCCAAGCCTTCATCATGAGAAACGGCAGGCTCGAACAATTGTCCGATGGCGAATACCAATTGCCTAGCGGTAAAAAAATTAACATTAAGAATGGCCGGATCAATGCCCGGTTCGGCGATAGGCTGCCGGACAGCGATATAAAAATTATCCAGCCAAATCAGTAAACAATCTTTAATTCCATAAGAGCTGTTGGTAGAAATATAAATCTTCTTGCCATTATTTCTATGTCTGGGTATGTTCCAAACGCTTATAGAAATTAACCAAACGAACTACAGGAACTAAAAACATGAGCGATATCGCTGAGCGCGTGAAAAAAATTGTTGTCGAGCATCTCGGCGTTGAAGAAGGCAAAGTCACAGAGAGCGCAAGCTTCATCGATGATTTAGGCGCAGACTCCCTCGACACGGTTGAGCTGGTCATGGCTTTCGAAGAAGAATTCAATGTTGAAATTCCAGATGACGCTGCGGAAAAAATCCAGACTGTCGGCGACGCGGTCAATTTCATCACTGCCAACGCAGCCTGATTGAAACTGAATTAATAAAAATGGGCTGCTTAATCATGGCAGCCCATTTTTTATAGATAAAATTTTGGGAAAGAATTGAATATGAGACGTGTCGTTGTCACTGGAATGGGAATGGTTTCGCCTTTAGGCGTCGGCGTTAAGAAAAACTGGGCCGAATTGACATCCGGCAAGAGCGGTATCCGCAAAGTGACACGTTTCGACGTATCCGATATCACATCGCAGATCGCAGGCCTTGTCCCGCATTTGTCCGAAGGCGTCGCTGACGGATTTAATCCTGATTTGACCGTTCCTGCCAAAGACCATAAGAAAATGGATATCTTTATCCTGTACGGAATGGCTGCGGCGGATGAAGCGATTAAGGATAGTGGCTGGGCACCAACCGAAACCGAAGATCTGGAGCGCACAGGCGTCATGATCGGCTCAGGCATCGGCGGCCTGCAAAGTGTGTATGAAACGACACTGACATTGAATGAAAAAGGCACGCGCCGCGTATCGCCATTCTCCGTTCCGGCGATGCTGATAAACCTGATCTCGGGCCATTTATCGATTAAATACGGATATCAGGGTCCGAACCATGCGGTTGTTACGGCTTGCGCGACAGGCACGCACGCGATCGGCGATGCGGCTCGTCTTATCATGTTCGGCGATGCCGATGTCATGATCGCAGGCGGGGCGGAAGCGGCGGCCAATCGTCTCGGTATGTCCTGTTTCGCTGCGGCTCGCGCCCTATCCACCGGTTATAATGAAAATCCGGAAAGCGCCTCACGTCCGTTTGATGAAGGCCGCGACGGTTTCGTGATCGGTGAAGGCGCTGGCGTCGTCGTATTGGAAGAATACGAACATGCGAAAAAACGCGGTGCAAAAATCTACGGTGAAATTATCGGTTATGGCCTATCGGGCGACGCCTTCCACATGACGGCACCGGCGGAAGACGGGCGCGGGTCTTTCAACGCGATGAAGTCGGCATTACGTAACGCCAAGATCGACCCTGAGGAAGTGGATTACATCAACGCACACGGCACGTCGACGCCGCTGGGCGACGGGATCGAATGTGGTTCGGTCAAAAGACTGTTTGCGAACTCTCTGGACAAAGTATCGATGTCATCGACAAAATCTGCCATCGGGCATTTGCTGGGCGCCGCAGGCGCTGTCGAGGCGATCTATTCGCTCAAAGCCATGCAGACCAGCGTTTTGCCGCCGACTCTTAATCTCGAGAATGTCTCGGAGAATTGCCAGGGTATCGACCTCGTGCCGTTGAAAGCCAAGGAAAAGAAAGTGAAGACGGCTTTGTCGAATTCTTTCGGTTTCGGCGGAACAAATGCGTCTCTGGTGATGAGAAGCGTCGACTAGATTCCTGCTTTCGCAGGAATGACATTGGTGTATCCTGTGAAAATGAAGAAATTTATTCTTTCACTATTCGCGCTTGGCGCATTGTCGGCATCGGCAGCACTTGTCTATGCCACGCATGAATTCATGTCGCCGGGGCCCCTGCCGGCGCAAAAAATCATCGTTATTCAGAAAGGGCAGGGCGTGCGCGCCATGGCCGCTCAATTGCAACACGAGGGCGCGATATCGAACCAGTATGTTTTTATCTTTTTCTCCCGTCTAACCGGGACATACAAAACTTTGCAGGCGGGGGAATATGATTTTAGCGCGCATGAGCGCATGGGCACGATTTTATCTAAAATTTCGCGAGGCGATATCGTCAAAAGAAGCTTTACAATTCCGGAAGGTAAAACAAGCTTCGAGATCGTTGAAATTTTAAAGAAAGCCGACAATCTGAGTGGTGAAATAAAGGATATTCCCGCCGAAGGCTCCATGCTGCCAGATACCTATTTTTATCAGGCCGGAGAGAGTAGGGACGCCAAGATTAAATTCATGCAAGGCCGGATGAAGAAAACCATCGATGAGTTATGGCCGAAACGCGAAACGGATCTGCCATTCAAAACGATTGAAGAGGCGGTAACGCTGGCATCCATCGTCGAAAAGGAAACTGGCATCGCATCGGAGAGAAAGCGCGTCGCGGGTGTCTTTATCAACCGCCTGAAAATCGGCATGCCGCTCCAGACCGATCCGACCGTTATCTACGGCATTACGAAAGGGCAGCATAAGAATCAAGGGCAGGGACCTTTAGGGAGGCGTTTGCTGTCGAAAGATTTAGCGACACCGAGTCCGTATAATACTTATCTTAATCCGGGCTTGCCGCCGGGGCCGATTGCCAATCCGGGGCGGGATTCACTGGACGCTGTTTTGCATCCGGAAAAGCATGATTATATTTTCTTTGTCGCCGATGGCAAGGGCGGACATGTTTTCGCGGCTACGCTTGAAGAACATAACCGTAATGTCGCGAACTGGCGTCAAATACGTAAAGCCCGGGAATAAGGGAACATAAGTCCGCTTTACCTATTGGCATAGCGGAGGTATTCCCAATGTTAAACAATATCATCGATAATCTGCCCCTGCGCACGACTAATCGTTATCTTTCCAAGGGTCTAGGTTTATTCAGTCTTGCGCTTGGTCTTTCTGAAATCATCGCGCCAAAATTTCTGGCGCGAAAGCTCGGCCTTCGAGGTCAGCACTCAATTGTACGCGGTTACGGATTAAGAGAAATGCTCAATGGCGCTTTGATCCTGTTAGCTAAAAATCCCATGCCGTGGCTATGGACGCGCGTAGCGGGAGATGCCGTCGACCTTGCGACTCTTAAAACAGGAAAAGCGACGACCGATGCAACTAAACGCAATTTAATGATCGCTGTGGCGGCTGTAGCTGGCGTTACTTTGCTTGATATTTTAAGCGCTGGCATCGCCAGCCGGAAAAAATAAGGAGCATAACAATGATAGTCACGCAGAAGAAAATGGAAATTCCTGCTCAGCAGCAGGATGCGCCCGGAGCTACGAATGAAATGCGACCGAAGCCCGATCACGGCGAGGAAAGCTATAAGGGCAACGGACGACTGAAAAACAAAGTCGCGATTATTACAGGGGCGGATTCAGGGATCGGTAAGGCTGTAGCTATCGCATTTGCCCGCGAAGGCGCGGATATCGTATTGTCTTATTTATCGGAGCATGAAGATGCGCAAGATACGGTCGACTGGATAGAAAAAGCAGGGCGCAAAGTCATCTCTATGGCTGGCGATATTACAAGTGAAAGCCATTGCAAAGATATCGTTTCGCGCGCAGCGAAGGAGCTGGGGCGTATCGATGTGATCGTCAATAATGCGGCATTCCAGCGCAGCTATGAGAAGATTGAGGATATCCCTTCCGAAGAATGGGATGAGACTTTTAAGACCAATATCTATGCGCCTTTTTATCTCTGCAAGGCAGCCGCGCCGCATTTGAAAGAAGGTGCATCTATCATTAATACGACGTCGATACAGTCTAAAAGTCCCTCGGGGCCGCTTTTAGCTTATGCTTCGACCAAAGGAGCGATTTCGAATTTCACGGCGGGTCTTGCCGAGATGATGGCGGATAAGAAAATCCGTGTAAATGCCGTAGCCCCGGGACCTATCTGGACACCGCTTATTCCTTCAACTTTGCCGGAGGAAAAAGTGGAAGGCTTTGGCGATGACACGCCACTCGGACGTGTAGGCCAACCTGCGGAATTGGCTCCCGCCTATGTATTCTTAGCCAGTGATGAAGCAAGTTATGTCACAGGTGCGGTAGTGCCGGTAACGGGTGGCAGGCCTATGCTTTAGAAAGAATGGTGGCTGAGGAGGGATTTGAACCCCCGACCAAGAGATTATGATTCTCCTGCTCTACCGCTGAGCTACTCAGCCACTTTTAGAAATGGTCCAGCGGACAGGGGCGCAATATGAAGATTTAGCTTCGCGATGTCAAGCAAGGCGTTAGGTTAAAGATATAATAAGCTATTGAGTTACCTAAATTTATTTATAAAAACGCAAAAAGTATCGATGGCTGTATACTTTTTTGGAACAATTATGGTTGCAATTCCGTTGGTGGAGGTGTAAATAGTTAATCATTCATTAACATTGAGAGTAGCGAGATGCTGGTTACCCCAGTCAATACAGCTTATCAGCCTGTTTCCAAAACACGTGCCGTGTCATGGGATAATTTTACGAAACGTGTAACTGAACGCGTTGCGAACGATCCTGCTGTCGAAATTACAAAAAAAGTCCCAGCCCAGCAATTTAAGGGTCAATTCATTGATTTGTTAAGCTAACTTGACAAAAAGTTTCTTCATTAAGCCGCAAATGCGGCTTTTTTTATTGCCCGTTGCATAAATCCAGCCGCCGCCAATGACACGGTCGCCGACATAACAAACCGCGGCCTGACCCGGTGAAATGCCGTATTGTGCGTCATCCAGATAGAGCTCAGCTTTGCCATTGGTGTTTTTAATAAGGTGGGCAGACGCGGCGCGGGTCATGGAGCGAAGCTTGACGGTCACATTCATTTCGGCTGCGCTGTCGAGCCAGTTGCAATCTTTGATATAGACGATATCGCGGGCGAGGGCTTCC
The DNA here is from genome assembly GCA_030824965.1 of Micavibrio sp. Taxonomy (GTDB): domain Bacteria; phylum Pseudomonadota; class Alphaproteobacteria; order Micavibrionales; family Micavibrionaceae; genus Micavibrio_B. Next base: position 84,203 of record JAPJQV010000001.1, read on the forward strand.
TTTGGGCCAACAATGACATCAGCCTTGTCAGCGTTGATGCCGACGACATAGAGAGGATCGTTATTCTCGGTGACGCCGCCGCCGATACCAAGCCCTTTGCGCTGGCCGATTGTATAATGAATGACACCTTCATGAGTGCCGACGATACGCCCGTCCATGTGGACGATATTGCCCGAACGTGCGGCGTCAGGACGAATTTTCTTTACAACGCTGGCGTAGTCGCCGTTCGGCACGAAGCAGATATCCTGAGAGTCTGGTTTCGCCGCATTGTTAAGGCCAAGACGGTCAGCGTGCTGGCGCGTAATATCTTTCGTCCAGCCGCCAAGCGGGAAGCGCAGGAAATCGAGTTGTTCTTGTGTCGTCGCAAACAGAAAATAGCTTTGGTCTTTTGTCACGTCGACGGCGCGGATCAATTCACCTTGCTTTGTTTCTTCATTAAATATGCGTTGGATATAATGCCCGGTCGCCATGCAATCGGCGTTCAGGTCTTTTGCGACTTTCAGCAGGTCTTTGAATTTAACGGTCTGGTTGCAGCGGACACAAGGGATGGGTGTCGCGCCTTCCAGATAGGTATCGACGAAATCCTCTATCACGGCGTCTTTGAAATTGTCTTCGTAGTTTAGGACGTAATGCGGAAAGCCGCGTTCATCGGCGACGCGTTTGGCGTCGTAAATATCCTGACCCGCACAGCACGCGCCTTTGCGGTCGATGGCCGCGCCGTAATCGTAAAGCTGGAGGGTAATGCCGACCACGTCATAGCCTTGTTCATGAAGCAGCGCCGCGACCACGGACGAGTCGACGCCGCCCGACATGGCGACAACCACGCGGGTATCTTTTGGGTCTTTATCAAAGCCTAAAGAATTCATAGCGGTGTTATATGGGTTTTAGAGGCACAAATGCAAATAAAAGCGTTTATTGGCCTAAATTAGGCATTTGAACGCGGTAAGAGGCGGGATTGCGCGCAGCTTGCTGATCTATTTTCAAAGCGTCTTCCAGAGAACGTCGTGGAAGATTCCAGCCGCTGCGGAAGTCAAAATGATCCAGCGTATCTGCAAGGGAGTTTTCAAGGACAAGGCTAACCTTAACGTCGTGTAATTCGAGCATTTTTGTAATCTCATCGACGCCGTATTTATAACTCTTGCTGCCAACCTTGGCGTAGAAATCCTGTACTTTTACCTTCCAGTCGGCTCCATATTTGGCCCATGCGAAATCGACTGCCGGATCAATGGTCTGTGCTTCAAGCCCGTCTTTGTAATTATCGCCGATGTAGAGAATATGCTCACGCTTGGTCGGATAATCATCAAGGATGCGGGTCATGTGGCTTTGCGATGGTTTATGTCCGTCGCGAAAGACAGTGATATGATCGTTAAGCGCGGCGGCAAACGAAGGTGATACGTCGCTGGACGCGCAAAAATCCATCAGGTATTTTTCAAAATCTTCCGCTGTGTCAGGCTCACCGAGACTTGGTTTACAATAGATATGATCATAAAGAGGGATGATCTCATAAGGCGTTTTAACCTGGTGCTGGTTATAAGCATTTAAAGCTGTAAGCCAGATACGGCGAATGAGTGGCAGCCTCTCGCAATCTGTTTTCGTGACGACATTCGTGCCTGCCTCATGCCATGCTTTTAATGTATCGAGAACGCCGGGGTAAAAAGTGCTTAACTGCGCCGTCTTTTTCAGCCAATCTTGTTTCGCGCTGATATCGCTTTTGATGTGCTTTTTGTTGTCTGTTTTAAATCTCGGCTCGACTTCATTAAAATAATCCACGAGGCGCACGGCATCATTAAATCTGTGTTCGCCTTCGGCTTCGCGAGTCAGGTCATGGAGAAGTTCGATCGGAAGTTTACGTGAGCGGGCTATTTTAGCGAGTGTTTTTTCCAGTGCCCCGAACACTTCCAGTGTATCAAGTTCGCAATTGTCTTTATCGAGGATAACAAGGGTTTTGACAGGAAGGGGCTTACGCATCTTTAATCTTTCTTGGACTTGTATATAATATCCATATCCGCAATATCCAGTTAAAATCAGAAAAATCATGAAAACCATTTCCTTTTTCGCCGGCGCACGGTCCGGCACAAATCCCGAGTATGAACGTGCGGCCACCGAAGTAGGGCGTTTCTGCGGGAAATACGCTTGCATCGCCAAATATGGCGCGTCGCGTCATGGGCTGATGGGGGCGTTTGCTTTTGGCGTCAAGGAAGGCGCAGAAGAAAGCGGCAGCGGCGCGAAAGTGCTCGGCATCGTGCCGGAGAAATTCGCCCGTATCAACCAGCCGGAAACGATGGGCATCGAGTTCGTGCTGACCAAGGATTTGACCGAGCGTAAAAGATTGCTGCTGGAAAAGGTCGACGCGTTTTTCGTGCTGCCGGGCGGGACGGGGACGCTCGATGAAATTTATGAAGTAACCGAGCAGGATTATCTGCCCGCCGACCGCGATCCGTCTTTCAAAGATTACGCGATCCGCCCGATTTATATTCTAAACCTGAACGGGTATTACGATCCGACGATTGCGCAATTCAAGCGGATGATGGATGAAGGTTTCCTGATCCCGCAAAAAATCGCGGCGGTGCATTTCTACAATACGCTGGAAGACTATCTGGCGGCGCTCGAAAGATTTTTTGAAGCTTAAGCCCAGTCAACTTTCGCGCCGGGCAGGGCGACGATCAAGCCGTCGAGATCGTCTTTCATGATGATCTGGCAGGACAGGCGGGATTTTTTCGTCAGGTGAAAAGCCAAATCCAGCATATCGTTTTCTTCATCCGATATCTCGCCGTCTTCCGGCATCACTTTTTCCCACCAGTCGGGATGCACATAGACATGACAAGTGGCGCAGGCCAAAGAGCCGCCGCATGCGCCTTCGATCTTGTCCATTGCATGCTTGACCGCAACTTCCATCACTGACAGCCCGGCGGGGGCATCAACGGTTTTTTCGGAGAGGTCGGTTTGTATAAATGTTATTTTTGGCATCTTCGTTAATCCTTGGCGGATATTCTATTCCACGCTTGCAGAAAGGTTTCTATATCTTTTTCGTTTGAATTCCAGCCTAAAGATACGCGGATGGAGCATTTAGCGTCTTCTTCTGATGCGCCCATAGCGATCAATACATGTGACGGCTTCACCGCGCCGCTGGAGCAGGCGGAACCGGAAGACACGGCGGCGCCGGACAGATCGTAATTCATCAATTGTGTTTCACTTGGCGCGCCGCGCAGCGAGAAAGATGTCGTATTGGCAACGCGCGCGGCATTTTCGCCATAGATGGTGATTTTATCGCTTTGTTTTAATGCATTCTCAAGCTTGTCGCGTAAGGCAGCCAGTTTTTGAAATTCGCTCATATCGGCAATCGCCAGTTCTGCGGCAAGGCCAAAGCCGGCGATAGAGGCGATGTTTTCGGTGCCGGCGCGTTGCCGTCTTTCCTGACCTCCGCCGAAGATGAGTTTGGGCAAGGGGGCTTTGGCAGCAAAGCAAATTGCGCCCGCGCCATGCGGCCCGCCAATTTTATGCGAGGAAACGGTGAGGTAATCGACACCAAGGCTTTCGCGGGTGAATGGGATGCGCCCGAACGCCTGTACGGCATCAGTATGAACCAGCGCTCCATATTTTTTTGCGATACCGGCGATTTCCTTGACCGGCTGGATCACACCTGTCTCGTTGTTGACGAGCATGACCGAAACAAGGGCGGGTGGTTCACCTGCAGCGATCTGTTTTTCAAACGCTTCGAGATCAACGACGCCGTCTTTCGTCACGGCGATTTTTTCAGGATTGGAGATGCACGATTGCAAAACGGAGGGATGTTCTATGCTTGATACCAAAACACGCTTGTCGCGAAAGCCGCTCAATATTGTATTGTTTCCTTCGGTCGCGCCGGAATTAAACACGATTTGCTGGGGATCGACTTCCAGCGTTCCGGCAATTTGTGAGCGCGCATGTTCGACAGATTTTCGCGCGTTTCTACCATAAAAATGAATGGATGATGCGTTTCCGCCTTGTTTCAGGACATCAAACATCAACTCCAAAACTTTCGATTTAAGGGGTGTCGAGGCGTTATGATCGAGATAGGCAGGGATGGTCATAGGTTTTGGTACATAATATCCACAATAATATCAATAACTTATACGAATTTTATAGACGGGGGCGAATCGGGTGCGCTATAGCTCATTCAACATAACGTATAAAAACAAAGAGATACGGGACAGAATGCCAGAAATAATCATCAACGGCCCATCAGGTCGAATTGAAGCGCGCTACTCTCACTCCAAAACTCCAAATGCTCCGTTAGCCTTGATTCTCCATCCTTTTCCGGATCGCGGCGGAACGATGAACCATAAGATTCCCTACACGCTGTATCAGACTTTTGTCGCACAAGGCTTCTCGACGCTGCGCTTCAATTTCCGTGGCGTTGGCATGAGCCAGGGCGTATACGACAAAGGCGAAGGTGAATTGTCCGATGCGGCAGCCGCGCTCGACTGGATGCAGGCACTCAATATAAATGCGCCTTATGTGTGGATCGCAGGTTACAATTTCGGCGCATGGATCGGGATGCAGCTCCTGATGCGTCGCCCGGAAATCAAGGGTTTCGTATCCGTTTGCCCGCCCGCCAATGAAATCGACTTCTCTTTCCTTGCGCCGTGCCCGCAAAGCGGCCTGATCATTCAGGGGAACAAAGACAATATCGTGCCGGAACCGGCAGTTGAAAAGCTGGTTCAAAGACTAAATGCCCAAAAAGGCATCAATGTGGATTACCGGGTTATCGATGGTGCCAACCATTTCTACAATGAGCATACCGACATGCTATCCGAACATGTCCATGATTACCTGAACATGCGCGGCGTTGGGGTTAAGCCTGTCGCGCTTCAGGGACTTCTTGCGAAGCCGGAAGAAGCGCCGTTGGAAAAGCCTGCGCGTAAAAAGAAAGCCGCTTAAATTAGGCCTTGCTTATCGAGGATCGCTTGCTTTATAAGCTGGCGATCTTTTTTTATTACTGAGTTTTTGGTGTGCCGAATGCAAAATGAATTATCGTCCCGTATCGAGAAAATCTGGTCCATGGCTGAAGTTGCCTTAAAGCACGGCTATATAGATTACGGTACAAGTGGGCGTTCGAAAGTTGCGTCTTTATCGGGTATGACCTTTAAATTTATCGACGATACATTGTCCCGTGTGCGCGGACCTCATCTAGATATCGCGATCGTCCATCATGAGCCTAAAGAAGGCGTCGTATTTTTTCCGGGCGCGCAGACTATGTTTCAGTTTCTATTGGGAGATGACGAGAAGCTGAACCGACTATATGGCGAGCTTCTCTCAATTCAGCGTACATTTTCGGCCAAAGCCGCCTAAGCTTCTTCCTTCAAGGCTTTCTTAACTTCTTCCACATGGCCCGGAACTTTAACCTTGTTCCAGATATGTATGATCTTACCGCTCTCATCAATCAGGAACGTCGTACGTTCGATGCCCATATATTTGCGGCCATACATGGATTTTTCGACCCAAACGCCGTAGGCCGCACAGGTTGCGCCTTCTTCATCCGAGGCTAATGGAAATTCCAGATTGTATTTGTCACGGAACTTATCGTGTTTTTTTACACTGTCTTTCGACACGCCGATCACCTGAACGCCAAGCTTGTTGAAAGAAGCGATATTTTCCGTGAAATCGCAAGCCTGTGCCGTGCAGCCGGATGTATCGTCTTTAGGATAGAAATATAAAACGACTCTTTTTCCTTTGTAATCAGATAATGAAATCGTGCTACCGCCATCGCGCGGAAGAGTAAAATCAGGCGCTTTTTTGCCAATTGAGACTGTCATTCTTTAATCCTTGAGCTATTATAAATCTTTGATTTAATAGGAAAACGTCTTTTAAATGCATACGAGTATTAAACATTTGAAGAAGATTTTGGAAGTCTGCGCAGCGATTTTCGCCGTATTGCTTCTTATTGGCTCGATAGGCGTTTTTTACGCTTTCTGGCACTTAAGCAAGGGGCCAGTCGATATCAGCTGGGCAGAACCTTATGTTCAGCGAGCCCTGGGCGGCGATAAAGACGGGGTTGATGTAAAAATCAAAGGGATGGTCGCCGAGTGGAAAAGCCTCGATTCACCGCTCACATTGGGCGTTGCGGATCTATCAGTAACGGAAAGCGGCAGTGAAGTTTTCAGCGTCTCGAGAGTAGGGATTCAAATCGATAAAACTCTCTTGCTTTTAGGTATCGTTTCACTGGAAAGCATCTATATACAAAACCCGGTTATCCGGCTTGAAAAAGGTGCCGATGGAAAACTGTCATTTCTTATCGCGAATAACGAGGCACCCCAAAAAACCGAACGGGCGCCAATGAGCGCGCAGGAGCTAGGGGATAGTCTATTTTTAGGTGGATTTTTAAGTGATACCTCGCGTCTGCCGCTATCAAAGCTACGGGCATTCGTTATCAAAGACGCCACAATTTCAATAGATGATAAATCGCAGAATAAAATTTTCGATCTTCCTTCCGCCGATGTCACCGTTCAGCGCGAGAAGGATAACGTTAATATGGTTCTCGCCTATGCGGGCGAAGATAATCATGAATCCAAAATCAATGCCGTTATCACGCGCAAGAATTTAAAAGACAGTATCCAGTTCAATCTCAATATGGACGATATCGATGCCGGACTTTGGGCGCTAAATCTGCCAAGTCTGCCGGGATTAATGAAAGAGAATTATATTTTCGACGGACGCCTGACTGGACATTTTGATCTTGAATGGAATCTGCAAAGCATCGATGGAAAGATAACGACATCGCAAGATGGCAAGATACAGCAAAGTTTCAATATCGCAGGTAACAGAAATTCCCAAACCGGCATTATTCCCGTCGAGCTTGGCTTGCCGGAGATTGGCATCGACCAGATCGCATCCGTATGGCCGGAAGGAACCGAAGATCTTGGTGTGACGGTATGGTTCACGGAAAAATTGTCAAAAGGTATTATCAAAGACTTGTCCGTTATATTGCCTTTTCAAAATGAAAACGGCAAATGGACGATGGCCGGCGATGTGTCCGGCGCATTCAAGTTTGAGAATCTGACATGCGATTACCGGGCGCCCTTATATGCTTTATCTGAAGGTTCGGGCCATGCGACTATTAAGGACGATACGTTAACCATCATTGTCGATAAAGCAAAGCTCAAAGACATGGATGTTTCAAACGGCTCTATCACCATCACAAATTTAACGGCTGCCGATAATGAGGTTGGACAAGCGGAAGTAAAACTCAATTTGAAAGGCCCACTGAAAACAGCTTTCGATTACATTGCGCTTGAGCCAATCAGCCTTGGCGATAAATTGAAAATGGATCGCGGAAAAGTTGAAGGAAAGGGAGATATCAATGTTACCGTGACATTTCCAACTTTGGCCGATTTGCCTGCTGATCAGGTTGTAGCCGATGTCGATGCAACGCTCTATGACACAAAATTGCCGGGTATCGTAAAGGGTATGGATTTATCCGGCGGACCTCTGGCATTGAAAGTTGAAAAGGGCGCGTTCGATATTTCCGGTAAAGGCGAACTCTCAGGCACGCCGATGGAATTTACCTATTCTGAATATTTAAGTCTGGAGAATGCGCCCTATTCGGCTTCTATCAAGGCTAAGCTGATGACGGACGACGCTATGCGCCAGAAATTCGGTATTGATTTGTCCGACTATGTGAGCGGTAAGGCTGCCATCGATCTCAACTATGTCGAGAAAACCAATAATACGACGGATATAGACGTCAAAGCTGATTTGACGCAAGGGCAAGTGTTTGTCAAGCCGCTGAACTACGTCAAGAAAGAAGGAGTTGCCGGTAATGCAACGGCCAAGCTTTTTCTGAAAGGCGATACGATTCATAAAGTCAGCGATCTAAATGTGACGATCGGCACTGATCATGCTAAGGGAGGTATTTTAACATTTGGCATGCTCGGCAAGGAAAACAATGTCACGTCGGCAAGTTTTGAAAACATCAAGCTGGACCAAAATGATTTTAAACTGAAAGTCGATCAGACAGTTTCGACTATGAAAGTAAATGCAGAAGGCGCATCTTTGGATGCGCGCGCTTTCCTCGGTAATAGCAATAGCATCGAGAAGCGCAGCCGCGATGTAGACGTAAATGTTAAAGTTTCCTCTATGCGAATGGGCGACGAGCCGGAACAGGCTCTTAAAAACGTTACGATGCTGACTTTGGTCAATCCGGAAGGCGAAGTTAAAAGGCTGGATCTGAAATCTAAGGCTGGAAACGGCAATTTCTCAATCAATCTCGCGCCAAGCAGTAAGGGCGTCATGAACCTTCGGATGGATTCAAACGATGCGGGGGCCGCTTTAAAATCGATCGGCGCTTATTCGAATATGGTCGGTGGAAATCTGAGTCTTTCGGGTGCGCAAATGGAAGGCGGCAAGATAAATGATATTCAGGGCGCGGCGGTTATCGAGAACTTTAAAGTCGTCAAGGCTCCCGCGCTGGCGAAATTAATTGGCGCATTCAGTATTACAGGCTTGCCTGAGCTTCTGGCCAATGACGGCATTTCATTTAACAAGTTGAAGTCGAATTTCATCTGGCGTCAAAGAAAAAGAGGTGACCGTATCATTAACCTATACGATGGGGCGACCAGCGGCGGGTCGGTTGGGCTGACCTTCGGCGGTGTGATCAATCAGACGCAGGACACGATTGATTTGAGCGGGACTTTCGTGCCTATCTCCCAAATTAATAAAGTTGTCAGCTCCATTCCGATTGTGGGTCAGCTTTTGACCGGCGGCAAGAATGGCGGCATTATCGCGGCAACTTATTCGCTAAAAGGTCCATCATCCAATCCGAGCGTCATGGTCAATCCATTATCGGTTCTGGCACCGGGCTTCTTGCGCTCGATATTGTTTGAGGGCGGCCTGAATTCAGGCCGCGACGAAAAGCCGATCATGCCTAGAAACAAAAAAGCTGCACCCGCAAATCAAGCTGGAAACAACTAGGCCTTTAGCTTTACCAATACATGTTTCTTTTTGCCGGATGACAGCTTGATATATCCATCCTTAGTTAAATCTTTTGCGGTTAATTTCAGAGTCGCATCGGAAACGGCTATATCATTAACACGCGCACCGCCGCCCTGGATCAAACGCTTGGCGTCGCCATTTGACTCCGCAAAGCCGGCCTTTTTAAACAAATCTATAACGACAATTCCGTTTTCCAGTTCATCTTGAGCGATTTCGATGGTCGGCAAATTCGCGCTGGCCGTGCCTTGTTCAAATGTCTGACGTGCCGTTTCAGCCGCGGCCTTCGCTGCTTCTTCCCCATGGCAGAGCTTCGTTGCTTCGAATGCCAGAATTTTCTTGGCTTCGTTGATTTCTGCGCCTTGTAATGAAGACAGGCGTTTAACCTCATCCATCGGCAGCATAGTGAAACGTGCTAAAAGATTGCCGACATCGGCATCATCGACGTTGCGGAAATATTGCCAGTAATCGTAAGCGGAAAGCATATTCCTGTTAAGCCAGACAGCCCCGCCGACGGTCTTGCCCATTTTTTCGCCTGCGCTGTTGAGAAGCAATGGCGCGGTCAGGGCAAAAAGCTGGACCTGATCCGATTTATGCGCGAGATCAACACCGTTGATAATATTGCCCCATTGATCGGAGCCGCCCATTTGCAATATCGTGCCATGTTCGCGGTGGATAGCCAGGAAATCATAACCTTGCATGACCATGTAATTGAACTCAAGCAGGGTGAGGGGACTTTCGCGTTCCAATCTGGTTTTGACGCTGTCAAAAGATATCATGCGGTTAACGGTAAAATAACGCCCGTAATCACGCAAAAAAGACAGGTAATGCAATTTCGACAGCCAGTCGTCGTTATTGACCATCATGGCGTCGGACTTGCCGCTGCCATAACGCAGGAACTGAGTAAAGCAGGTGGTGCGGATATTCTCTATATTCTCATTGATGATTTCATCCGTCATCAGATTGCGAGTCTGGTCTTTGAAAGATGGATCGCCGACTTTCGACGTGCCACCGCCCATTAAGGTGATAGGCTTGTGTCCGCATTCCTGAAACCATTTGAGCATCATGATGCCAGTCAAATTTCCGATATGAAGTGATTTGGCCGTGGCGTCGAAACCCACATAAGCGCTTTGCACGCCTTCTGTAAGTTTTTTATCAAGACCTTCAAGATCGCTGCCCTGATGGATAAAGCCGCGGCTCTCTAGTATGTTCAGAAAATCTGATTTATAAGTCATAATACTCTCAATTAGCTGGTAAGGGCCATAAACTACAATGAATGTTAGTCAAAATCCAAGAGTTTCTAAAGGCTTGTATAAAGCCATCGGGCTGATGTCCGGTACGTCTTTGGACGGTGTCGACGTAGCTCTTCTAGAGACGGATGGAAAAAATACTGTTCGTCCGGTTGCGGCCCATTACATCCCATACTCGCCGGAATTAAAGGATAAAGTTCGTGCCTGTTTCGGCAGGACGGTGCCGGATGACCAAACGAATGCGGCAGAACAAGAAGTTACCCTGTTGCAGGCGCAGGCCGTCAAAGAGTTTTTGACCAATGAAGAATTAAAGCCTGACGAAATAGATATTATCGGTTTTCATGGGCAGACAATCACGCATAAACCAAAAGAAGGCCTGACATGGCAAATTGGTGACGGCGCGCTTTTGGCGCGGGAAACGGGTATTGATGTCGTCGATCAGTTTCGCATTAACGATGTAAAACAAGGCGGTGAAGGCGCGCCGCTCATCCCGCTTTATCATCAGGCCTTGGCACGGCAGAAATCGAATATATTTCCTGTCGTTTTCTTGAATATCGGCGGCGTGTCAAACGTGACATGGATCGGGGAGGCGCAAGACGATATCCTTGCGTTTGACACCGGCCCCGGTAATGCGTTGATGGACGATTTCATGAAAGAGAATTTCGGCCAGTCTTATGACTTCGCTGGAGAAAAAGCCAAATCCGGAAAGGCCGACCTTGATTTATTGGCGGAATGGATGAGAAGCGATTATCTGGATAGGGTACCGCCGAAATCACTGGATCGGGGATTTCTTCCCGATAAGGGAAAAAAGGTAAACGCGGATATGAATGTCTGGGATATATCCGGCGTATGGGATTTACCCGCAGAAGACGCCATGGCGACTTTGTCCGGGTTCACGGTGGAAACCATCATGGCAGCCCGAAAGCATTTTCCTTCGCCGGAGAAGTCATGGTATGTCTGCGGTGGCGGACGGCATAATGATTTTCTTATGTCTTTATTATCGGGGAAACTCGATACACCTGTGCGAAGCATAAACGATCTGGGATATAACGGGGATACAATCGAGGCGGAAGGTTTTGCTTATCTGGCGGTCCGGCATCTGCTTGATCTGCCGTTAAGCCTGCCGGCGACGACTGGCGTTGCGATGCCTTGCAAGGGCGGCAAATTCCATTCTAAATAAAACAATGAAAATAATTTCCGCCACAAATCAATCAATTGAAGAAGCTGCCCAGTTGATATTAAACGGCGAACTGGTCGCTTTTCCGACGGAGACAGTTTACGGGCTGGGCGCAAATGCGTTAAACGGCGAGGCGGTTGCCAAGATTTTTGCCGCAAAAGGCCGCCCGAGTTTTAATCCGATTATTTCCCATGGGTCGAATGTCGCGATGCTCGCCGAACATGCCGTCTTCGATGAACATGCTTTGGCGCTGGCGGATAAATTCTGGCCGGGTCCGCTGACGATGATTTTGCCCAAAAAAGAAAATTCCACCATCAGTGAATTGGTTACAGCAGGGCTTCCAACGATTGCCGTTCGTGTTCCGGCGGATGCAACTGCTTTGCAATTGATAGAGAGAGCAGGCGTGCCGATTGCCGCGCCGAGCGCGAATACATCCGGCCAGTTATCGCCGACATCGCCACATCATGTGTCGGATAGTCTGGGTGATAAAGTCAAAATGATATTGGCAGGCGGTAATGCGAAATTCGGGCTTGAATCGACTGTGCTGGATTTAAGCGGTAATGCGCCGGTTATCCTGCGTCCGGGGGCGATTACCGCAGAAGACATCGAAGAAGTTCTGGGCGAAACTGTGGCTTACGAATTCGATGTCAAAGAGCATAGTCCGAAATCGCCGGGTCAGCTGCTGAAACATTATGCGCCGAATATTCCCATTCGTTTGAAAGCGGTCGATGTCGAAGAAGGCGAAGCTTTGCTGGCTTTCGGATCGGTAAAGTTCATGGGACTGAAGAGCGGCGGTTTTGCTAAAGATATGGCGAAAGGCTCCATAAGAAACCTAAGTGAAAAAGGGGATTTGTTTGAAGCGGCGGCAAATTTATTCGCTTACCTGAAACAACTCGACAGGCCGGAGCATAAGCGGATTGCGGTGATGGATATTCCGAATAAGGATATCGGGATTGCAATCAATGATCGATTGAAGCGCGCAGCGGAATCTTCTTAAGCGTTATAACGGTTCGGATCATTGTGGAGCTGTGCCAGTTCCATGATCTGCATGATATCGACGGGATTGGATAATGCGCCTTGCAGGCCGGGGATTGTACCATTGGACGCAATCTCCATGGCTTTCAATTGAACGTCGCGCGGATTCGATGTCGAGAACCACGAGCCTGTTTTCTCGTCAAAAATATTTGCGCGGCCCGATGTGAAAGTCGGAGATCTTAAAGCGGCCTTTGCGCCTGCACTCATGTAATCGGAATTATCGGCATATTGAGTTGTAGCAGACGCATCTGTACCGCCATCGAATTTTTTATCGAAGAAAGCGTAGATTTCTGACAGGGTGCGCGCTTTGCCGTTTTCTTTGTAGAAGACGTTTTTATTCGAACAGGCGGCATCCGCAAAACTGTTTGCGCCGATCGCGTTTGGATTGGACTGCATTTTAGAGAGGAATTTAGCCGCACCGCCGGGACCCATGAAATGAGCCATATAGAGTTCTGTCGAGCCGATTTCGCCGCCGACGGTGCTTTGGAGATATTGTTTATTATCAGCGGCATATTCAGCCGCCATGGCGGAAGCAATTTCCGGGTTGTTGCGGAGGGCCAAAATCTGACGCTTGGCTGCTTTGCTGGCAACGCGCCCGGTATCGGATATCTGGTCGGCATATTTCTCCAGACCGTATTTCGCGCCGTTTTCCTTGACCATGGAAATCCATGTCGAGTCGATAAACTGGTAAAGCCCGGTGGCGGAGCTGCCTTTGGCTTTGGCGGTCGCATTAAAGCTGCTCTCGACATTGGCCTGCTGGAGCAAATAGGAAAAGCCGACCCCGGTTTTGCTGGAGGCCGACTGTATGGCATTGGTAATTTTTGCCCCGGCGCGGTTCGCCAAGGCCTGAAGATCGTTACCGGAATTGCTTTTTATGCCGTAATTCATGGTTTTGAGCCAAATTTCCCTTATCTGAATGAATGTATTCGCAAGGGTCGTGCCAGACTCATCACCATTCTAAAAATGGGAGAAGAATTTTAACGATTTCTGTGTTATCTTAACAAAATCAGAGACTTATACTGCACTGCAAGGAATTCCCCCGATGCCTGATTATAATCCGCCGATTGAAGATATGGCCTTTCTTTTATCCAGCGTCACTAGACTGGATCGGCTGAAAAGAGATGATCTAGACGGCTCGATGGTCGAGGCTATTCTGGAAGAGGCAGGTAAGCTAGCGTCCGGTGTTCTGGCCCCCTTAAACATCGTTGGCGATAAAACCCCGGCCAAGGTAGTGGACGGCGTTGTGACGACCTCGCCGGGTTTCAAGGAAGCGTACAAGCAATATTGCGAGGGCGGGTGGAACGCGGTGCCGTTCGATCCCGATTTCGGCGGACAGGGCCTGCCATGGGTGTTATCTTTTCCGGTTCAGGAAATGTGGCAATCGGCCAATATGGCCTTTGGTCTTTGCCCGCTTCTCAATCAGGGCGCGGTTGATGCCATCCATACCTGGGGAACCGAAGAACAAAAGAATACCTATCTCGCCAAGCTAATCTCCGGGGAGTGGACCGGAACGATGAATTTGACCGAGCCGCAAGCGGGTTCGGATCTGGCGCTTTTGCGGTCAAAAGCTGCTCCCAATGGTGACGGGACGTATCGTATTTCCGGACAAAAGATATTTATCACCTATGGCGAGCATGATTTCACTGAAAATATCATTCATCTTGTTTTGGCAAGACTTCCAGACGCACCGGAAGGAACGCGTGGTATCTCCTTGTTTCTAGTGCCAAAATTTATCGGGGCGGAAATGAAACGCAACGACCTGAAATGCGTCTCGCTAGAGCATAAGCTGGGCATTCACGGCTCGCCGACGGCGACGATGTCATTTGGCGATAACGAAGGCGCGATTGGATATCTGTTAGGCCGCGAAAACGAAGGCCTGAAATGCATGTTCACGATGATGAACAATGCACGTCTGTCTGTGGGCTTGCAAGGCGTTGCCATTGCCGACCGTGCCCTTCAGGCAGCCATTGCCTATGCCAAAGACCGTAAACAAGGGAAGGCTTTAAATGGTAGCAGCGAGACTTTGCCGATTGCCGAGCATCCCGATATTAAACGCATGATTTTATCGATGGCGTCCCAAGTCGAGGCAGCGCGGGCGCTTGCTTATGAGGCGGCGCTGCATCTCGATCTGGCAAGAGCGGGCGATAAGGAAGCACAGGCTTTGGTCGATCTTTTGACGCCTGTGGTGAAGGCCTGGGGTACTGATATCGCCTGTGAAGTGACGTCGACTGCCGTACAGGTTCATGGCGGAATGGGTTTTATCGAAGAAACGGGCGTTGCCCAGTATTACCGCGATGCGCGGATTTTGCCGATCTACGAAGGCACGAACGGTATTCAGTCCAATGATCTCGTTTTCCGCAAAGTCTTAAGAGATGGCGGCGCGGCGGCTTTTGCATGGATATCCCGGTCAAAAGAGCAGGTAAAGTCGGATCAGTTAGTTCTAACCGCTCTCGGCCATCTTGAAACGGCAACGAAGTTTATCGTCGATAACGCCAAAGATCTGGATAAATTGGCGGCAATTGCCGTGCCGTACCTTAAGCTATTTGGGATTACGGCGGGCGGCGTCATGCTGGCGCGATCTGTTTTGGCGTTGTCCGATGAAGGAAATTTCGCCAGACGCAAACGCGCCAAGGCGGAATTTTTCATGACGCATATCCTGTCCCAAAGTGCAGGCTTGGTGACGACAATTAATTCAGGCGCGAATTCTGTCTTGCAGGAAGATCTGTTCTAGCTCCCGGAAATAGGGTTTCATAAACACCCTGTTCTTTAAGGCGGTTTATCAGATTCTGACGGTAACGTTTTTCAGCCAGTTCATTACCGTTGGTACAGCTATTCAAAGCCTGCGTCATCATAATCTCTCGTCCGCGTACTGAATCCGTCGGGTTTCTGGCGAAATTCTTGGCAAAGCTATTGGCATAGCACTGGCAGTATTCTTCGTAATCACCTCGCAGTTGCGGAGCCCAGCCGATACAGCGTTCATACGACGTGCCGGCAATATCGACTTTGTTGGCGCAATTACGGCGGGACTGATCGACGAGGCTATATTGCTGTTCGTCGGGATTTAAACGGCGGCGCTGAAGAAAGTCGGCAGATAAGCAATCGCAATCATAATATTTGGATATCATGTTCTCGCTTTTGCATTGATCATGCAGGGCGATAGATTCGTCGATTTGCGCAGGCGTCGGTGGCGGAACTTTTCTGGGTCCAAAGAGATTGCCGATAGGCGGTCTACCCGTACCGGTGAATTTCTCGACGGGTGTTTGAGCGTGAGCCGCTACGACAAAGAGGCAAAAAGAGACGGCGGCAAGCAAGATCAATTTCATCAGGTTATTATGCCGCAAGGTTGTTTAGTTTTCTATGAACAAAGAAAACCCCGCTAAAAGCGGGGCTTTAAACGGCTATGCTCTTTTAAAAAGCTTAGTCCAGATCGTGGCGCTTTGGGCCGGTTCCTGGTTCTGGTTTTGAGCCTGCATGCGTTTCATACGCATTTCCATCTGTTTCTGGCGAATTTCTTTTTCTCGCGCATCGCGGTCCTTCAGCTCCTGTTTCAGTTCTTCAGCCGCTTTTTGGGAATGCTGACTTGTAATGAGAACCTGATGGGCCTGTTTTTGCCATTGGTCGCGCTGCTCTTTGACGTCTTCCAGGGTTTGCTGTGTGATGTGGAGTTGGTCTTCCAGCATGCGCAGGCGCATCTTCATACGCTCCATTTCAAGCATATCTGTCGCTTTTTGCAGTTCGGCCTTGATCATGGCTTCAGAAACAGAGGCGCCATCTTGCTTGATCGTAAATACGCGTTCAAGTTCGGACGTGTCGATCAATTTCTGACCATGTTCGTCGACTTCATAGGATAAGCGGCCCGATTTCATCGCGCGCTGAATTGTTGCTTTTGAAACCCCTGTCATGTTGGCGGCTTTTTGCGCCCCTATTTTTGCCATTCGAATGCCCCTCTTTTGGCTTGATGTTATTTTGGAATTGGACCACACCTACCATAAGCCATAAAGTTACGGCAAGTTTTTCAAGCCGGGCAGGTCAAAACTCTGTGAATCAACAATTCTTGCTAATTGGTCTGAGACGGCATGCGGTCATTTAGAAGGCGGGTCAGGTTTTGCCACTGCATGCCTGAGAACAGATGCGCATAAATAAAGGGCAGCCAGCCTTTTTTGCGGAATTCTATAAAGGTTTTATCATCCAATTCGGCAAGTTTTTTCTCATCAATGATACGAAAACCCGAAAAATTGATTTTGCGGCCTCCCGGCACCTGTATTTCAGCCTGACGGGTTACTAACAGGTCGCTGTCATGCAGCGCTCTGGCAAACTCTACCGTTTGGCGGGCTGCGGCATGGTAGGATTTGCAAAATTCCAATGCGTTTTTAGCAAGGGTGGTCGGTTCTCCGTTGTCGTCGAAAAACAATGCCTTATTGCTTTCTTCAACCGTATGGTCACTATAATCGATGCAAAGGGTCAATTGGTCGCTTTCCGGGACTTCCGAAAATATAAACGGATAGCGGCGAATATAGGCCGGAATATAAGCGCCCGAAGCCCATTCGCCTTTTTTGTTTAAGAACAAATTTTCATTGTCGCGAAGGCCCAAAATAGCAACCGGCGTTGCGTTCTCGTCGGGACTGAAAGCGATTGGATAAAAATGGCAGATTTGCGGCATTTCGATCAGATTGATCGGCACGGCATTTATATCTTTTGTGAATTTCAGGCCGAAATCCGGTTTTAACGATAATTTCCCATGGCGCTGGGCGTCGAGAGGAATAGGGTTTTGATAAAAAAGAGGAAAATTGGTCGATGTTTCGCTCGTCATGGAAATCCTTTGGGTAAGCCGGCAAAATCATATAGTTTTCAGGTTGCTATGGCAACGTATTCGCAATTGCGGAAAAATCTTTCAAACCGGTTTAAAATCAGATAGGTTTCGGCCAAATTGACGCAAAAAGAGGTTTATTATGATGCGCATTGGCGTTGTTGGTACTGGATATGTCGGACTTGTTTCCGGCACATGTTTCGCAGAATTCGGCATTGAAGTCGTTTGCGTCGATAAGGATGCGAAAAAAATCGACATGCTGAAAAACGGCGGCGTGCCGATTTACGAACCTGGCCTCGACGATTTGATTGAAAAACAGGTTAAAGCAAAGCGTCTAAGTTTTACGACAGATCTGGGGGAGGCCATGAAAGATGCGGATGCAGTCTTTATCGCGGTCGGTACTCCTCCGCGTCCAGAAGACGGGCATGCGGATATGAAATATGTTTTTGCTGCCGCCGAAGAGATCGCGCAACATATCGAAAAATATACTGTTATTGTAACCAAATCGACCGTTCCGGTCGGCACGGCGCGAAAAGTGGCTGAGATTATCCGCCGCGTGAAGCCCGATGCGGAATTCGATGTCTGCTCTAATCCTGAATTCCTTCGCGAAGGCGCGGCTATCGGCGACTTCATGCGGCCTGACCGTGTTGTCATCGGCACCGATTCCGAACAGGCAACGGAAGTCATGCGCAATCTTTACCGCCCGTTATACCTAAACGAAACGCCGATGGTTGTGACAACGCCTGAAACGTCTGAACTGATCAAATACGCAAGCAACGCGTTTTTGGCGACGAAGATTACTTTCATCAACGAAATGGCCAATCTGTGCGAAAAAACAGGTGCTAATGTTCAGGATCTGTCGCGCGCGATGGGTCTGGACGGCCGTATCGGCGGTAAGTTCCTGCATGCGGGGCCAGGCTATGGCGGTTCCTGCTTCCCGAAAGATACGCTGGCGCTGCAACAAATCGGCCAGATGTACGAGGCGCCGCAAACCATCGTCGAAGCGGTTGTAACCTCAAATGCCCAGCGCCAGAAAGCCATGGCAAGCAAAATCATCGAAGCCTGCGGCGGCGATGTGAAAGGCAAGAAAATCGGAATTTTAGGAATCGCTTTCAAACCCAACACGGATGATATCCGCGATGCGCCGTCCCTGGTCGTTATTCCCGAATTGCAAAAAGCGGGTGCAATGATTTCCGCATTCGATCCGATTGCCATGGATCATGCGAAAAAAGCTTTCAAAGACGTTAACTGGTGCGAAGACAGCCTGGCGACCGCGCAGGACGCGGATGCGATTGTCATCCTTACCGAATGGAACGAGTTCCGCGCGCTTCCATTTGATCGTATCGAACAGGTGATGGCAACGCCACGCCTGATCGATCTGCGCAATATCTATAAATTGCCTGAAATGAAAGCGCGGGGCTTCCATTATGTTTCGGTCGGACGGGATGAAATCAAGCCGGATCAGTCAGTGAAACTGCGTAGCGTTTCCTGATGACCAGCAAAATTCTTCAGCATCTGCCAGCCCTGTGCAATCAGATTAAAAGGCTGGCCGTTGAGGCAGGAGAAGCAACGCTGGAATTTTACGATGAGAGCGGTTCGGGCGAATTTTCCGAAAAAATTGACAAATCGCCTGTGACCAAGGCAGATCATGCCGCGCATAAAATCATAATAAACGGTCTAGCAAGTATAACCCCTGAAATTCCGGTTATCAGCGAAGAAAGCGACGCCCACCCGGAAATTACAAATGCAGAATATTTCTGGTGCGTGGATCCGTTGGACGGGACGCGCGGATTCATTCAGGGCAACCCCGACTATACGGTCAATATCGCTCTCATTAAAAACGGTGAGCCTGTGCTGGGCGTTATTTATGCTCCCGTTTTGGGTGAACTATACGCAGGCTGCGGCGAAGGCACAGCTACGCGTTATCTGGAAGAGACGGGCACAGAAAAAGAAATATCGGTTCGACCGCCGCGGCGTGAAGGAATGAATATCGTTGTCAGCAATTATAAGGGTAAAACGCCGAAACAAGATCAATTGATTGAACAATTTAAAGTGGCGAAAGTTATGAAGCGCGCCAGTTCAATAAAATTCTGTATGGTAGCCTCCGCTAAAGCCGATTTTTATATATGCACGAAAGAAATTTCCGAATGGGATACAGCTGCAGGGGATGCGATTATCCGCAGCGCAGGCGGCATTGTCGTTGACATGGAAGGGAATTCTTTGCGCTACGGGAAAACCGATAAACATTTCCGGCAGCCTTTTTTTCAGGTCACGTCGTCGAAAGAGTTTACCGTTGATTTATCCGAAATTTAGAAAAATAAAAAACCCCGGTCAAACCGGGGTTTGTTTTTAACGGTCTAGGTTAACCCTATTTGGGTCGGTCACGGCTCCTGTAATGGCGCCTGCCGCACCGCCGATCGCTGCGCCTGCCCATGGACTTCCGCCAGCAAGAGCCGTACC
This sequence comes from Micavibrio sp., assembly GCA_030824965.1. Classification (GTDB taxonomy): domain Bacteria; phylum Pseudomonadota; class Alphaproteobacteria; order Micavibrionales; family Micavibrionaceae; genus Micavibrio_B. The sequence continues at coordinate 103,899 of JAPJQV010000001.1, forward strand.
TGCCGCCCCCACACCGGCCCCGATAGCGCCACCGCTTAAAGCGCGGTCAGTTTTTGAATAGCCGCAAGCTGAAACGAGAGCGCAGGCTGCTAATATCATCCCTAATTTGAAATGTTTCATGATAACTCCTTAAAAATTTTGTTCTAGACGCATCCAACCCTCAATAGGCCAGAAAGTTCCTTTGACACATGTAGCACATGCCTATGGAACCTTATAAACGGCTAAATCATTGGTTAAGTATAGCAACATTTGGAGGAATATATTTATGAAAGGCATTTTACTTTGGTTGGTTGGAGTTCCTATTCCAGTAATCATACTACTTTATATTTTCGTATTTAATTAATTGGCTGTATTGAGATTGGAGACTAAAATGAGTGGAGTTATAACGGCAAGCTTCGATACGCGTCAGGCTGCGGAGCAAGCACTGCACAAGCTAGAAAATCTGGGCGTAACGGAAAACCAAGTTAGTATTATCGTATCTGATGATACGCACGGATCGCATTTTACAATTGAGCGAGAAAATAAATCGGACGAGGGAATCGTTGCCGGTGGTCTTGCCGGCGGTCTTGTCGGCGCTGTCGTGGCCGGGCTTTTATCCGCAGGCGCTTTGGCGGTACCTGCTGCAGGTATCGTTATTTCGGGATGGCTTGTGTCAGCTGCCGCCGGGATGGGAGCGGGTATGGCCGCAGGTGGAGTGATTGGCGGATTGATCGGTGCGGGTATTTCCGAGGATGAAGCAAAAGTCTATGAAGATGCTGTTAAAAGCGGAGCCATTGTTATGGCGGTTCGTCCCAATAACGAAGAGCAGTCTTTAACTGTTAAGAACGCTTTATCTGCAACCGATGCGCATAACGTAGCAGCTTAGATTGTGTCAATGGGTTTACAGTTTTTCAGCTCGGACCGAAAAAGCAAGACAGGAAGGGAATACACTAAACCTTCTGAAATTTTGAATGATCCATACTTGACCGCATCGCAGAAATACATGGTTCTGGAGGCGATGATGTCCTCGGTACGCGATGAAGACGCCGTATCGCGTTCATCTCAACGTCTGGCGGACGCTATCGTTAGAGCTAAAGAAAAACTTAAAACGCAAATGGACTAGTCAAACTTAGAAAGGAGAAGATCATGTTGCAATGGGCAGTAGGATTTCTAATCTTAGCACTAATTGCCGGAGTACTGGGATTTACTGGGGTAATGGCGGTTTCTATTGAATTTGCTAAAATTTTGTTTGTTGTCTTTCTCATTATGTTCGCCATTACGGCGGTCATGGGAATGATGCGGCGCAAAAGGCTTTAAAGGCATAAATTTAAAAGGGAGCAAAAAATGCTCCCTTTTTTTTTGTCCTGTTATAGAATTGCGTGGATGAAAGACTTTAAAAAGAATTATATAGCTTTTCTGATAATCGCAGCTTTGTTTGTCGGTGGGATCGGTCTTTTTTCCTATAGTAAATATAAAGAGTCCCGGGTTCGCGGCGAGATCACAGGCAATAGTCACCGAGTCCTTCAAAGCGCCTCCGAAATCAAAACTTATCTTTTTCAAAGTTTGAGCGAACATAGACGTTACAGGGAAGCCGGTCAGGAAGAAGAACTCAATAAATACTATAAGAGCAAGGATAAGACATCCAGGCTGATTGAGACGGTTTCTTCGTCGGCGTCGGGTCCTAATCAAAAAGACAAAGCCTTAAAAATACAAGATTCCTTTATCAAGCTGACGGAAACGATCGAGTCTTTAAAGGTCGGTGAACTCGCGACTACGCCTTCGTTCAGAAAAGATCTTTCAGGACTAATGAAGTCGATCAATGAATTTATCGAAGTTGAAGAAAAGGTTTTTGATGCGCGTTTAACAAGCCTGATAGCCTTGAACCGCAATTTTTATATCGCTCTTGTCGGTGGTACTTTCGCGGCTTTTGCTTTGCTGATGTACATGAATTACTCGCTCTTAATGGCTCAAAACCGCGAAGCTGTCATGCAGCGCAAACTTGAATTGTTAAAAGAGAGGCAATCTCAATCTTTTAACGCAACCAGAGATGGTTTGTTCGAATGGAAACTTCAGGAAAACGACCGCGAGCATGCAATGTACTGGTCGCCGCGGTTAAAGGAAATGGTAGGCTATTCGGATTCCGATCTGGAAGCATCTGCAGAAACACTGGAAAAACTTATGCATCCTGACGACCGGGAGAAATTCTGGCATAAATTGCATAAACATCTGCGCGGCGAGATGGAAGAATTTTCGTCTATTTTCAGATGGCGTCATAAAGACGGGAATTGGGTCTGGATCAATGCAAGGGGCAGGGCGATTTTCAATGAATTCAAAGAAGCTGTAAAGTTGGTCGGTGTTCATACGGATGTTACAACACTCAAGGAATACGAACTACAACTCGCGAAATCCAAAGATGAAGCCGAAAAAGCAAATAGTGCCAAAAGCGATTTTCTTGCGCATATGAGTCATGAAATCCGCACGCCATTAACAGCTATTACGGGCGTTGCAGAAATTCTGAACATGCAAAAGCATAAGTTCGATGAAAAGAGTCAAAAGCTGATGGAAGCATTGAGTGCGAGTTCTATCGGACTTCGGGACCTGATCAGTGATATTCTTGATTTCTCAAAGATCGAAAGCGGTAAAATCGCTCTCGAGGAAAAGCAAATCGATCTTCGTGATCTATTTGAAAATATTGTATCCATTATCTCGGTTCGTTCTTCGGAAAAAAATCTAGCCTTCGATTGTAATTTCAGCGAAGTAGACGGCCTTCAAATCCGTGGTGACAAAACAAGGCTGCGCCAGATCTTAATTAACCTTATCGGTAATGCTGTTAAATTTACGAATAAAGGGCATGTGCGTGTTCAGGCTTATCCGGTTGAGATAAATAGCGTAGAGATGTTGCGCGTCGATGTTTCCGATACCGGCATTGGTATCGAGAGCAATCAATTTAATTATATTTTTGAAAGCTTCCGACAGGCTGACGCCTCTGTATCACGCAAATATGGAGGGACTGGACTCGGACTTCCTATCGCTCGCCATCTGGCGCGGTTAATGGGGGGGGATATTTTTGTTTCCAGTACACAGGGAGAAGGGTCTTTATTTACGCTTCAAATTCCGCTGATTAAATACGACGAAGTACGGAAAGAAAATCAACCGGCTATTCATTATACTCTTCCTATTTTAAATAAGGGTGAGAAGATCCTGGTTGTCGAGGATTACGAAGGTAATATCGCATTTATCAGCCATATACTGGATGAAATGGGCATTGAATTCGATCTTGGCCGCACAGGTTTGGAAGGTCTTAAGCTATGGGATGAAAATGACTACAGGCTGATATTGATGGATATTCAGATGCCCGAAATGGATGGAATTTCGGCTGTTAAACATATACGCCGAAAAGAAAAAGAGATGGAAAAGCATCGGATGCCAATCATTGCTATGACCGCCCATGCATTTTCTGAAGACCGGGAAAAATGTTTAACGGCCGGTTTTGACGAATATTTGCCAAAACCTTTAACAAAACAGGCCCTATTTGAAAAAATGCTGGGTCTGTTGAAGTGAGCCTTATAAAAAAATAAAAGCCCCGTGAGGGGCTTTTAAGTTCTCGGGGAGAGAAACTGTTTAGGCTGCCATTTTTTGGCTGCTAATATAATTCTGAGCGTTTGAGCAAGTTTTCATTAGCTCTTGTAAATTTTCTTTGGCTCTGGAAAGGCGTGAACGCACGGTACCCATTTCAATTTTAAGTTCATCAGCCGCTTCCTGATAGGATAAGCCGTTGATGCAAATCATTGTAATGATCTCGCGGTGATGTGACGGAAGTTCACACATGGTTTCCTCAACTTTATGCCAATCTGTCAATGTCTCCTGAACAGGGCCAACTGCTTCTGAAAGAAGATAAGGCTCAGGATCAAATTGAGTATCGTAGCGGACAGCATGACGATATTGGGTGGCAAAAATATTAAACATGATCTTGGAGGCCCATTTGAAAAAATTCGTGCCTGTTTCAAACAGATGCTGTTTTTCAAGAGCGCGAACAATCGTTGCGTGAAGCAAATCTTCCGCTTCTACTCTATTTCCTTTGGTGAGCTTCAAAGCAAAAAGAGTAAGTGGCTTTTGATTTGCCAGAATATCCTTTGATGTGATCACGGCTTATAGCTCCTTTTCCAGTGGATTTTTAAATCTATGTTAAGAATAGAAAGAGCTTGTAAGCGGCTAATATCAGTAAAGTTACAGTTTGGAAAAAAATTGTATCAATCACGTAACAATCAATTTATATATTCTCTATATGCCCAAACATAAGATCTTAGTTATAGATGACGATGAAGCCCTTTCATTTGTCGTAAAAACATATCTTGAAAACGATGGATATCAGGTATATCCAGCGCATAGCGGTGCGGAAGCACTCGATATCCAGAATAATGAGCGTTGTGACGCTGTTTTGCTGGATCTGGGATTACCGGATACTGACGGCTTTTCGATGATACCAAGGCTAAAGGGCATATCTCAGTCGCCGATTATTGTCGTCAGCGGTAAAGAAGATACGACTGACAAAGTCGTTGGACTAGAACTTGGTGCGGATGATTATATTACCAAGCCTTTTGAAATGCGTGAGCTTTCAGCGCGTGTGAAAGCGGCCTTGAGGCGCAATCCTGCACCGCCTGCCCAAGTGGCAGAAAAGCCAGAAACAGGCCCGAATGAAAAAATTCATTTCGAAGACTGGATTCTGGACAGGCTCCAATATCAGGTCTTTGATTTAGCAGGCACTACAATGGATCTTACATCTGGTGAATTCCGATTGCTTGAAGCCCTTGTAATGGCGCCAAACCGCGTTCTAAGTCGCGAGCAGCTTTTTGATCTCACCAGAGAGGCGACCTTCGATGGCTATGACCGAGCCGTTGATATTCAAATAGGGCGAATTCGTAAAAAATTCGACGATAATCCATCCAATCCCCGGGTGATTAAGACGATTCGCGGGATCGGCTACATGTTCTGCGGCCAAATCAAAAAAGCGGCTTAAAGCGCCTGGTCCGGCTGCGGAACTAAAATTAACTTTTGATGTTTGTAAGGATATTTATTAAGGAGATTTCCCAATGACCGCAGTCAATTCAAATCTAAATGCGTCGAATGCATCTAAAAAAGCCGTTAATTCGACCACAAGTTCTATCGAGAACATCAAAGAAGATATCTATACGCTCAAAGCAGATGTTATCGAATTAGGTAGAACCGTAAAATCCGAAGGTATGAAGAAAATAGAAGAAGCTACGATCGAACTTCAGGATAAAATTGATAACCTGAAAACCGAGGGTCGTGAGGAAATGGACAAGGTGCAAAGCTACATCAATTCCAATCCTAATCAGGCTGTCGGAATTGCTTTTGCCGCAGGCGCTCTTGTCGCTTTGCTGCTGCGCCGGAGTTAATTTCTCGTGCTGGCATACCTGCCTCTAATCCAGAAACTGATCGTGGATTATATGACGAAGAAAACCCATGAAGGGTTTTCTTTCAATTTTCAGGCCTTGGGACTTATGGCTTTATCGGGTTTGGTTGGATTTATCGCCTGCATATTCCTGTTGCTTGCTCTTCAGTCCTATATAGTTCAGTTCTACCCTGAATATCTTTCGTGGCTAATCGTAGCCGGGACAGCTCTGATTCTGACAGTGGCTATTTATTTGATGGCGGATCGATCTATCAAAAAGAAAGCCTTTGTTCATAGGGTTCGGGAAGAAGTCAGCGAGCATATGACGCCGTTAAACAAGATACTGGATGATCTTGCTGAGCCGATTAAAGAACATCCCGTTGCTGCTGTAGTTCTGGCAGCTTTAGCAGGAGTTTTGGCCGGAGATAAATTGAACGGCGATGGAACTGATTGATTATCTGCATGTTTGATATCGATAAATTTTAGAAAGGATAACATTATGAAGACCAAATATTTTTTACTAGCATTGCTTGCTGTTGCTACAACGGGCCTTGCTGCATGCGAAAACACATTCCATGGCGCCGGTCGTGATATAGAGAACGCGGGCGAGAACGTACAGCAAGCTGTTCCTCCAAAGTGATTTAGCTAAAATTGTTTTTTAAACCCGCCTAATGGCGGGTTTATTTTTATGAAATCAAAATCCAATAAAAAAGCCGCGCTATCATAAAACCGCGCGGCTCCTTTATCTACATCCTATAATGAATATTATTGATTATAGCGATATTGCTTCGCGCTTTTCGGGCTTAGGCTTGCAATATAAGCATCTCTCCATTCCTTGATATCGATGGATTTATCTCGGTTGGTATCCATCTGAAGAAATGATTTTCCAATGAACTCTTCGGCAGAGAGACCATCGTTATCCTGATCGAAGCGGTTAAGCATCGAGAATTCAGCGAATTCCTGCGAAGTGTATTTTGTTACATCGGCAGAGCCATCATCATCAAAATCAACCATTGTCAGTTCGCTTTTTTCCAATGGAATGACTGTTAATACTTTGGATTTGCCGAACTCTATATTATCGATCACTTCGTTGCCGTCTGTGTCAAAGATATAGAAAAGTTTACGTCCTACTTCGCTGCGAGAAAGGATACCATTATGGTTCAGATCCATGGCAGCAAAGTTAACCTTATATGTATCGGGCAGGTCTTTTTGAACGACTGTTGTCGACTTTGTAACTGTATCCGCATTAACTGGTGCAGCCATAAGAAGCCCTACAGCGGCAACGCTTGCCAACAATAAATTTTGTTTTAAAATTTTCATAAATATCTCCGTAGATAGTAAATGTTAAGGAACTGAACAAACAAAAAGGCTAATTTTTTGTTCCTTTTGCCAAATATGAAAATCGCAGATACAAAGAAGATACAAAGTTTTTCAAATTCGTAACTTGACGGAAATGGTCCTGAAACTCGAATCGAGTTAACTGACTATACGACAACAATTACGGAGAAAAACATGCTATCGCCATCCCATATCCTACATATTACTCACCCTTGTGTAACGTCGGCTTATATCAAGCAAGATCTTGAAAGTAACAAGGCGGGCCAGCAGGTTTTGGTTCTCGAGACGCCGGTTGAACTAGGGTCTCCTGAAGATCAGTACCTGGATTTGCTTGCCGATCTACCAGAAATAAAACAATGCGTCGAAAAGCAATTCGGTGATATTTCCCGCGTTGATATTCGCAGCGCAACTTTCCATTAATCAGTGGTTTTTACCAGATGAGAAGCACGCTGATAACTATAGAGAATATGTTCATTGCTTCTGATAAAGTTGCTCTATCCAGCTTTATCAGAAGATTTGGACCCGATTCTTTTCTGGTTTTAATTTTTATTCTCATCGCGCCCAATTTGGTCCCTTTTCTGAGCCAATTTGGGATAGCCGAATTTACAAGCGGTTTAGTCTGCCTGATTTCCTTGCAATTGATGAGTGGTAAAGAGACGCCTTGGCTGCCAAATAAATTCGCCAATCGTGAAATGTCATCTGAAAAAATTGCGAATGTAGGAAATAAGATATTTCCTTTTCTCTATAAACTGGACCTTTTGACCCAGCCACGTTTAAAAATTCTCAGTGACGAAAGAATGTATAAATTCTACGGGCTGATGTTTTTTATCTTGGCAACGCTTATTTTATTGCCATTGCCATTTTTCAACTATGCGCCAGCTGTAGTTATAATGCTGTCGGTAATCGGTCTTTTAAGCAGAGACGGGTTTTTTCTTTTGGCCGGCCTTTCTCTATTTGCTGTTATCTTGACTGGCCTTGGATTCATGATAACTGCCATGCTGGTTTGACGAGCTTAAAATGTACGTTTCGCCTTACATTTTGGAGACTTTAAGTCATCCTACGCCAAAAATATTCACAACAGATAAAGATGTTGTTTTTGACACAAAACTAACGTGGCCAGAAAAAAGGAAAATCCTTCATGGCATGAAACATGGAACCAAGGACCTTCCTGGAAACTGAACTTTTTTTTAAATTAATTGTTGGAAGATCAGCAAAGTTAAACTCAGAGGAATAACGTGATGGATAGAAACGAGATCAAGACGGAAAAGAACAATACTCTTACAATGACGCTTATCGCCATTGTAGCTGTGATCGCCATTATTGCGGTTGTTGCTTTCAGCGGTAATCAATCAAGTAATAGAGTAGAAGATAACGGTACTGTAATGGCAACTACATCCGATGCGGCTGCAACGGAGCCCTCTGCTTCCGCCACGGAGGCGCCGGCAGCAAGCATGTCTTCAGCACCAGAGACAGGAACGGCATCTGCTCCTGAAACAGGAACAACTACGGCGACACCGGTTGTGCCAAATAATTCGACAATGGAAGATAATGCCAATGGTACAATGCCGAGTGAGCCTGCAATAACGCCTGACACAAGCTCTACGATGCCTGAATCGACTAATGGGACTATGGCGCCTCAAGCAACGCCTGATACAACCGGAACCACTACAAGTGATACAATACCGGGATCACCAAATGGTACAACTGTGCCGGATTCCACAAGTGTAACCAATCCTGGTACTTCAGTGCCGAACGCAGGAACGACATCGGTTCAATAATAACTAAATCAGGAGCGCGGCATTGCCGCGCTCTCTTTGGAAGAGGATAAAATGAAAGAAGCTGTCGGTTTATTTCATAATGCGGATCAATTGCAACTGGCAATCAAAGAACTCGAGCGCACGGATTTTCCCCGTGACGCAATGAGTATTCTTGGTGCTGATGAAGATGCTATTAAGAAACAATTCGGTTATATGGATGTTGAGCAGCTTGAAGAAGCAGATATCAAAAAAGAAGCGCCTATACGTTCTGAGGAAAGAGGGATAGGCGCAAGTGTTGCCGTGACAGGATCTATTTATATAGGGGCCATGGCTGTTGCATTAGCTGCGGGAGCTGTAACTATCCCGGGTATCCTAGCCGCGGCGGTTATCGGAGGAGCGGGAGGTGGAGCTGTTGGAGGCGTGCTTGCTAAAATACTAGGAGATAAATACGACGCCACGATTGAAGACCAAATCAAAAAAGGCGGGATTTTACTATGGGTTCGAGCGTCAAATGCGGATCAGGAAAATAAGGCATGCGACATATTAAGAGAGTATGGCGCAGACCATATTAAAATTCGCGATATATAAAAAGTTCCATTAGTTTTTATTTTTGTCTTCTATTATCGTTAAATAAACAATTGCCCATTTCATGCCAGGAAGTATTATAATAGTTCATTAGCTTTAGCTCATTGAACGGGTCAGGCATGCCTAATACAAATTTTTCGATCAGAACAAATCTACTGGCGATTATAGGGATTTTAAATCTTTTTATCGCCACCTTGGTTGGTTCTAATCTCTATCAATCATGGCAGAAACATAAATCCGCCGTATCGTTAGGACGAAATTTGGAAATAAGCAGCCTCCTGTATAATTCAGAAAAATTCCTGTCATTAGAAAGGGGCACTGCGGTTTCAGTTCTATATTCACCACCGGAAGTATCCGGAAGCCTTATGCAAGAATTGTTACGCAGCCGGAAAAATGCAAATTCTTATCTTGATGAAGCTTTGGAAAGGCTGTCGGAAGAAGAAAGAGAAGATCTGAAAAAACCGATTCTGGCAGTCAGGGAAAGTTACGGCAGATTGCAAAAACTTCGCCGCAATCTCGATACGGCTTTGATGCTTCATACGGCGTCCATGCTCAACAAATCAAAAAACGAATTATCTTTGCCGGAGCAGTTTTTCGATGCCGATACCGATCTTATTATTAAAATTGATGAGCTGATCGAAATTTATAATCGCCCTTTTAATATGGCGAACCCCAGCGCAGCACGGATTATCCGTTTTACGCATCTTATCTGGAATATTACCGAATACGCAGGCCGCGAATATGCCATGATCGGAAAAGCCATCGCTGAGAATAAAAAATTGAGCTACGCCGAGCAGGAGGAGATCCAGAGTTGGCGGGGGCGGGTGCAGTATGGATGGGAACTCGCACATGGCGCATTACAGAACAATTCCTGGCGCGATGATATCGCTCCTGCAATGGAGGAAGCTGAAAGTCAGTATTTTACGACTTTCGAAAAACTGAAAGAGATGTTTTATGCTCCCAAGAAAAAGAATGGAACGAATGTATATCCCGTTACAATAGAAACTTGGCTCGAAGTTGCCTCTAAGGCTGTTTCTTCTTTGCATCAACTCAATGATGACGTCCTTGTGTTAAACAAAATTTACACGGAGCAAATAAAATCTGAATCCGAACGAAGTATATTGATCAGCATTCTTCTTTTCGCTGCGCTCATGCTAATAAGTTATTATTCGTGGAAGATAATTTCTCAGCGAGTTCTGCTGCCCGTTAATCAAATGGCCGATACATTATACAAGGCCACAAGAGGAGAAAAATTTTCTATTCCTGATATTGAAAACCGGCAGGACGAAATCGGTAAGCTGATAACAGCATTGAGAGTTTTTCAGGAGAACGCGCGCGAACTTGAAGAGGAGCGGGATAGAGCAAAAGCGGCGAATAACGCCAAAAGCGAGTTTTTGGCGAATATGAGCCATGAAATCAGAACGCCGATGAATGTCGTTATTGGCCTTACGAACATTCTAGGCGATTCAAAGCCCCTGACCGATAAACAAAGAGAATTTATAAAAACGTTGCAATTAAGTGCGGAATCTCTTTTGTCTATAATAAATGATTTGCTGGATATTAGTAAAATCGAGACTAAAAAATATGAGCTGGAAATTATCCCTTTCAACTTAACGGATCTCGTCGAAGAAATAGTCACGATTACCTCGGTCAAAGCCAAGGAAAAAGGTCTAGCTTTCAAGGTGGATTTAAGCGGCGTAGAAGGCAAGGAATTTCTTAGCGATCCAACACGCCTGCGCCAGATATTGACAAATCTTTGCGGCAACGCAATCAAATTTACCGAAAAAGGTCATATATCTTTAAAGGTTCAAAGTTTTGCAAATGCATCTACGGATATGGAAGACATTTATCTTTCTGTAGAGGATACAGGTATCGGAATTCCTCCTGATAAAATCGAAACAATTTTTGAAAAATTTACTCAAGCCGATAACAGTATAAACAGGAAATATGGCGGGACCGGGCTTGGGCTGACAATTACAAAAACTTTGGTCGAAATGATGGGCGGTAACATCAATGTTGAAAGCTATCCCGGCAAGGGTACGATTTTTACCGTCTTCGTACCGATGAAATTAAACGCATTAAACCCGACTATGCCTGAGGCAAATGAATATACGGCTCATTTTACCTCTGATAATAAAAGAGCCGTTGCCATTAATGATAATGCCTGTGTCCTACTGGTAGAGGATTATCAGCCCAATGCGCTCGTTGCCGGGCTGTATCTTGAACAATTTGGTTTTAATCATGACGTTGCTGAAAACGGCATCATCGCACTCGAAAAGGTGCGGGAAAAAGATTATCACGCAATTTTAATGGATGTTCAGATGCACGGCCTGGATGGCTATCAGACAACACAGGAAATCCGTAAATTTGAAAGAGAAACTCATAAGCCGCGTATAAAAATTATCGGGATGACGGCGCATGCCTTACCAGGCGATCGGGAGCGTTGTATCGAAGCGGGAATGGACGACTATCTTTCCAAGCCTTTCAATCCGGACGATTTAAGAGAAAAGCTTTCAGGAACACGAAAGAGAAGTGAATAAAAAAAGCCCTGTCGGGCTTTTTTTTGCTCAAAGATTCTAATCAAAAACGCTTGCTAAGCGTAAATAGCAGGCGCGCTTTATCTTCATCTTCCGTTTGTGGCGCGCGGGTCAGGGGAAATGCAAGCAGGGCACCCGCATTAATTTCCATTGGCAAATCCATACGAACCCCAAAGCCAGCGGAAGCCAAGGAGTCGATTTTTTGCTCACTGGTTGTCGCGTCTTGATTCCAGACGCGGCCTACATCATAGAAACCGAATAACTGATAGCTTTCAAGATAAGGCAACGCATAGGGTTCGGTCCATTGCAATTCAACTTTTCCGGCAACGCCATCATCGCCCAGAATTTCAGACGGATCGTAGCCGCGTCCGTAACTTATGCCCCCGATGCCAAATTCTTCAGCCGAATACAAAGGCGAATTTGAAACCTGACCGGTGATGCCAAGCAGAACATTAACCGAACCATAGACACGTTGCAGACGCTGTAATTCGGCGTTCAATTTATAAAAATCGGGTTCTGCTTCGAGGCGCGTCAGATTTGAGGCGTTTTCCTGGCTTGATCCGAAGACATCGACGCCATGCGAGACTTCAACATCCGCGATATTATATCCAAGGCCCATCAATGTATCGACGGCTTCCAGGCGGCCGCCTACGCGAATGGCGCGGATGCGGTCTTTCCGTGTTTCTTCCAGATCGTTGTCTGATTCAACGTTTCGATAATCAAAAGTCGCGCGACCTGTTAAATTCAATGCGCGTGAACGAATGAAAGGATGCCGCACCGTTAAACCAAGCAGATCGGATCTGCCGTCAACATCGAATTGCTTCAGATCGAAACCCGGAGATGTCAGCGTTTTACTGCCGAAAAGCTCAAAGCTTGTCCCGTAATCAAAGATGGGTTGCAGATAATTTAATCCTATATAGGCCAACTCCGGATCAAGACCATCCATTGGCGTGGCAACGGCCTGCGCCGTAATTTTTTCGTTAAGGCCTAGGAGCGAATTGCCGCTGGCTGCAGCTGTAACTTGAGTTGGTCCAAGATAGCGGCTTCCATAATTATCGACGCCAAGCAATGCGTCAAAATTATCGCGTTCCGTAATGACGGTCATATCGGCGGCGCCGGTTTGTGTTGCTGACGGGCTTAAAACACCGCGGGCAGTTACACCCGGGAGATCGTTGATCAAAAGCATCCAGCGCTCCAGATCTTTAACATTGGTCGCGCCCTTATTAACCTTGATCTTGGAGGCATAGCTTTGGATTAAACCGCCATCATCCTGTCCCTGAACACTGACCTGATTAACATATCCCTCGACAACCTGAAGTGTGGCTGTGCCCCCTTCGATCGTTTGCGGCGGAACCACAATTTGTGTCAGGATATATCCGTCATTGCGGTATTTACGCGTTAAATCGCCCGCAATACCGTAAAGATCCGCTAAACTGATTGTTTGCCCAAGCTTACCCGCATAAACCGGTTTAAGATCTTCTTCACTATATGTTGTAACGCCTTTAAGCTGCAGATTTTGCAAAGTGAACGTAATTTTTTCTGCACCTGCAGGGGCGTCCTGAATCTTGATTTCCTTAACTTCGATCCTTGGTGACATATCGCCTGAGTCATTCGGAGTCACAATCTGTTGTTGTTCGACACGTCCCGCGGACGCGCTGCCAACGGCGGCATCAGGAACTTGCGCATAAGACTGTCCGGCACAAGTTACTGCCGCGGCGCAGATGGTCAGTGCCGTACTGCGCAAAAGAAATCTTGATCTCATAGAGAGTCCCCTGATATGAAAATTAGTAGATATGGTTTAAAAGTTCATATTACATTTAGTTTAAAAATAGACTCTTGGAAAGACGCAATGCGTCCTACTGGCGAGATTTAGTCATAAATATATTAGAATAACTAAATATTATCAGTGGTTTATCCGTCAAGGCGCACTATATTAGGGTGGATTTCTAAACAGCCGATGCTTAATATTTAATCACTAGATGCCTTTGGAACAGACATATTTCACAATAGATAATAAGGTACTTTATCTGAGCGGCATCTGGACGCTGGATCATGCTGAAAAAATCGTCGCCCAAGCGGATAAGGAACTTGAAGCAGCCCAATTTTCACGTATTGAATCAGTTGGTATAGAAAAGCTCGATAGCTGGGGAGCTTACTATCTTAAAAAGATAATGAATCGTTCAGGTATAGTTTCGAATATTACGACTGAGCAGAGAAAGCTTTTCGATTTCATCCCTGAAATTATAAATCCGTCTTCCAAAGAACTGAAAAAATCCGGCCTGCATCAGGCATTTGAAAAAATCGGCCATAAAGCTTTAAGCGCATTGGAAGAAATTTTTGGTGTTTTAAGTTTTATCGGACAAACCAGTGTATGTTTGCTGAAAAATTTCGGTCGCCCGCGCGCCTTCCGCCTCCATTCGATCATCCGGCATATTGATGAGACGGGGCTTAAGGCGGTACCGATTATCGCGCTTCTGGCAATTCTGACGAGCATGGTGATTTCATATCAAGCAGCGACGCAACTTCAGAAATTCGGTGCGAATATTTTTACTATCGATCTGACCGTTATCTCACTGCTGCGCGAAATGGGGGTTTTGATCACGGCAATTATGGTGGCGGGGCGTTCGGGAAGCGCATTTGCAGCAGAAATTGGGGTGATGAAATTGCGCGAGGAAGTGGACGCCTTGCGGACTATTGGCATGGACCCGTTTGAAGTTCTGGTTCTTCCGCGCGTGCTTGCATTGATGATTACTTTACCGATTCTGACTTTTGTTGCAGACATGGTCGGGCTGACCGGTGGCGGAATCATATCAATGGCATTATTAGATATTCCGCTTGATCAGTATATTGACCGTGTCCAGTCTGTCGCTAAACCCACAATGTTTTTTGTCGGCATGGTTAAAGCTCCGGTTTTCGCCTTTATCATTGCTATTATAGGGACATATCAGGGTATGAATATTTCCGGTTCTGCGGAAAGCGTCGGGAAGCTAACCACCGTGTCCGTAGTGCAATCCATTTTTCTGGTTATTATGGCCGATGCGTTCTTCTCCATCCTTTTTGCCCAGATGGATATATGACATGAGCGCAGTCATAGAAGTCAGAGGTCTGGTGACGCAATTTGGCAAGCAGGTGGTTCATGATCATCTGGATATTGAACTAAACCGGGGAGAAATACTCGGTCTTGTCGGAGGTTCCGGTTCAGGAAAGTCAGTCCTTCTTCGCAGTATGATTGGTTTAATCCGCCCGAAAGAAGGCATGATTAAGATAGATGGTGTTGAAATCGATGGAAGCCAGAAAGATGAATTGACAAAAAGCTGGGGTGTTTTGTTTCAGAATGGCGCTTTGTTTTCAGGAATGAGTGTTTTGGATAATATCGCATTGCCGATCCGCGAGCATTACGATTTACCTGAAGACATGATCATGGAACTTGCCGCTTCGAAATTGCAAATGGTAGGACTGAAACCGGAAGACGGCAATAAGATGCCCTCGCAGATTTCGGGCGGTATGTCGCGGCGGGCTGGCTTGGCAAGGGCCCTGGCGCTTGATCCTTCAGTGTTATTTCTGGATGAACCGACGGCAGGGCTGGATCCGATTGCTGCCGCATCATTTGATGAATTGATTTTATCTTTGCGAGATATATTAGGACTGGCGGTATTAATCATCACCCATGATCTTGATACTTTAGTGTCGATCTGCGACCGTATAGCCATGCTGGTTGACAAAAAAATCACGACGGGGACGTATGAGGAACTTAAAGCCCTCGGCCACCCTTGGATACATGAATATTTTAACGGCCCGCGTATGCGTGCCGCAGCAAAAAGTGAAAAGGCCCAGGTTTAATGGAAAAAAATTCGCATTATTTTATTGTCGGGCTTTTCGTCAGCGTTGCTTTTTTTGCGCTGATTATTTTCGTTATATGGTTGACTGGAACGCATGACGGGAAAAACTACAACCGTTACACTGTGTATTTTCGTGACGCCGTCAGTGGCTTGCAGGAAGGAGCCGCCGTGCAATATCGCGGTATTGCAGTTGGGCGTGTGCGCAATGTACGCCTGTCTTCCCAGCAATCGGAATTGATTAAGGTCGATATCGAAGTTGCGGAGGAAACCCCGATTACCGCGAATACAGATGCGTCATTGGCGACGCTTGGCGTGACGGGCCTCGCTTTCATCAATCTGACAACGCCCAACGGCGATAAGACGCCACCGCAAAAAATTGAGGGCGAGAAATATCCTGTCATCGAAGGCAAAGGCACGCAGCTGAGCAAGTTGTTTCAGGACGTGCCGCAGATCAGCAAGCAGATTTTGCAAATGACAGAAAAAATGAACGCTATTCTAAATGACCAGAATGTTCAAAACCTTAATAACACTTTTGCGAATGTAGAGAAATTAAGTCGCGATCTTAACAGTCTGGTAAACGAGCAGAATATCGCCAACGTTACAAAATCTCTTGAGAGCGTGGCCGCGGCTAGTGAGGATATTGATGATATTGTAGCTAAATTCAAGAATACGGCGGATAGGCTGGATGCCACCGTGAACAATATCAACGATGTTATCACGCGTAATAAAGGTAACATTGATCGTTTTGCCGGGGATGGATTGGGCCAGATCACGGAAATGACACGTGAAACAAAAGACATGGCGCGCGCCATGCGGCGTTTGGCGGATAAACTAGAACAGAACCCGTCTCAAGTAATTTATAAGCCCAGTTACAACGGTGTGGAGATCGCGAAATGAACAAATTGATTCCAGTTTTATTAAGTGTTTTTTTGCTAGGCGGCTGCGCTTCAACATTTTTGAAATCGGATGAACCTCCGATTGCGATTTATTCCCTGCGCCCTGCCAATAACGTTGAAACTTTAAGCGCGGGCGATAAAAGCGTTTCAAAAGTTATAGAGGTTCAAAGGCCTTCTCTGCCGCCAGGCTTCGACACAGCCCGGATTGGAATGTATCTTGAGAATGGACGTCGTCTTGATTATTACGCAGGGGCGAAATGGCCGACCGCGCTCGATGAAACGCTACAGGAATTTACATCGCAAAATGCTCGGAAAACTTTTCCGAATTTGATCGTTGTCAATCCCGGCACAGGTGTCGATGCAAATTATCTATTGCAAGTTAAAGTAAACGATTTCCAGCCTGTTTATAAAGCAGGACCTGACGGTGTGCCGCTTTTAATCGCAAGTCTCAGCTTCACTTTGTTGACATTGCCGGAAGAAAATATCGTAACCAGTTTTACAATTGAACAGCAGGCGGAGGCGCAGGCGAATAATCTCGGTGCTATTACGGCAGGTCTTGAGAATTTGCTTCAATCGGTCGAGCGTAAAGCATTTGAAACCATCGCTGGGCATATAAAATAATCAGGCCCAGCCCTTTAGTTCGTTTGAGATGATATCTTTGAATATTTCTATTCCGGCTTCGCTGTCATTCAGGCACGGAATATAGGTGAAATTCTCGCCGCCATTTTCCATGAAAGTTTCCCGCAAGCGAATATTGAGTTCTTCCAAAGTTTCGATACAGTCCGAGACAAATCCCGGGGAGACAACGGCGATATTCTTGACGCCGCTTTTGGCAAGGTTTGCAACTGTCTCATCGGTATAAGGTTTAAGCCATTCAGCCGCGCCAAAACGGGACTGGAAGGTCGTATGGAATTGTTCTTGCGGCAGTTCCAGTTTTTCACGGATCATGCGGCCGGACTTGGCGCAAAAACAATGATACGGATCGCCTTCCATCAAATAGCGTTTCGGGAGCCCATGGAAGGACGCGATAACTGCATCCGGTGTCCAGCTTAAATTATTGATATGTCTTTCAATGGAAGTCGCAATCGCCTCAATATACAGCGGATGATCGTGATAGGTCGGCACCGTGCGGATGGCGGGCTGGCGCTTTAAGGTCTTCAAGTAATCAAATGTCTTGTCGAAAGCAGTGGCATTCGTTGCCGCGCTATATTGCGGGTAGAGTGCAAAGAGCAGGATCTTGTCGCAGCCTTGCTCCAATAGTTTTTCTATTTTGCTGGCAATCGAGGGATTGCCATAGCGCATGCCCCAGTCGCAAACAACATCAGGTTTTTCCTGCGCGAGCCAAGTGGAAACCTTCTCGCTCTGCGCCCGCGTCATGGTCGTAAGTGGTGATTCATTCTTTTCGTTGTTCCAGATCATTTTATAGGCATGCCCGCTGGCGAAGGGGCGACGCGGCAGAACGAATAATTGCAGGATAATCTGCCATGGTATTTTAGGCAGATCGATCACGCGCGGGTCGGACAGAAATTCCTGGAGATAACGGCGAACCGACCAGTAATCGGTCGCGTCCGGGGTACCGAGATTGATCAGCAAAACGCCGACTTTAGGCTTTTTGGACGCGGGGTGATCGGCAGGAATTTGAATATCTGGCATAGAAAGTTTTTACCTTATTTATTTGTAAGCGCAAGAGATGTCTGGCACATGCCGCGAATGCTCACTTCCCCTGTATAATTACCGAACAAAATTCTTCCTGGCGCGGCGCACCAGCCTTGCCTTAATTCTTCCAGCGTTTCGCGTAGCTTAGCTGAATAAAGCGGGATGGCTCTCTCCCATCTTGAAATATGGACCGATGAAATCTCATTTTTAAAATTTAAAACGCGTTGAAGTTCTGCACGGATGGTGGTCTCGATTTCTCCATCGGATATGCTTAAAATATTCGGATTCATTGTGCCGCCCATCATGGCAGTCATGGAAACATAACCTTCTCTGGCGCGATGATCGAAGGTCGAAGAGTTAAATAAAACCCCAAGTATTTTCCGATCTTCGCCGCGTGCAGAGAGAAAGCCGATACCTTTTAATTTTTGTATATCCGATTTTTTTACAAAAACCGTTGCCGATACCATCGGCGCGTACTGGATATTCTTCAAGTTCTCGGAGCCGATTAATTGTCCGGCAATGGATGAGGGGGTCGAAATAATTATGTTTGCAACATCGGGCAGTATTTGGAGATCACTATTGTAAATAATCCTGCTGTTGGGATGGTTTTCGACAAAATAAGCCAGCTTCTGAATAAGCGACGCCATCCCCTGCGCGGGAGCGATAACAGTCGATTTTTCAGGTTTTGTTTTATTTTTAAATATTTTATCGACGAGCGTTTGACCTTTTGGAATTGTCATGCGCGGGAAAGCGAGTTGCTGGTCCAGCTCTTCCGGCTCGGCGGCATAGATGCCATGGGCAAGCGGCGCCATGGCGTTGTCGACAGCGCCGGGACCGACATGGGATTTTGTCCACTCAGCAAGCGTCAGGAAGCCGCCATCCGATTTTTTAAAACAGGCATAACACCCGGCTGTAAACATTTCCCACAGGCTAAGAGGGTTGCCGCACAATTTTCCATCGCGCAGGATAAATTTCTTTTTTGTTTTGGCCGATACGTAATCCAGATTTAAATCTGCAAATAATTTTATGATTTCCGCCGAACTGCGAATGGAATGAGCTGCAGTTTCTACCAGACCGAATTCTGTCCTTTTGGTAGAAATCAAGCCGCCTGCACGATCCGATTTTTCGTAAAGGGTGACGGTATAACCGGTATTTAAAAGCCGGTAGGCGCTAAGTAATCCGGCATAACCCGCGCCGATAACAGTCGCTTCCCTGACGTCGGTGTTCAAACGCCCGAGCATTAAATTGTCCGGCTGTAAATGCGTGAATCTGGTTTTTGACGTTGCAGCCGTGCATCAAAGGCCATGCAAATGTTGCGTATAAAAGGTTTACCATCGTCTTTCAGGCGGACATATCCGTTTTTCATCTCGATCAGGTTGTCGTTCACGGCTTCCTGCAAACGGGATTTTAAACCATCCAGAAAAGGACTTGCCTCGTCGCACTCGGTTTCGAACTTCGTCATCATATCGAGTATGTGCTTCCTGATATAAAGATCTTCTTCGGTCAAAATGTGGCCTTTGGCAATCGGCAGTTTTCCAGTCGCGACCGTGTCCTGATAGATCTTGATATCTTTTTCGTTCTGGATAAAGGCGGTCCATGAATCTGAAATCGAAGAACAACCAAGGCTGATAAGCGGGGAAACGTGGCCGGGGACATAGCCCATGAAATTACGGAAGAGTTTTTTGTTTTTGGCAGCGGTAAAAAGCTGGTCATGCGGCAGGGCGAAATGATCCATTCCAATCTCTACATAACCGGCATTTTCCAGCATGCGTCGGCCAAGTTCGTAAAGCGCTCTTTTTTCATCGCCCGATGGCAGGTCGGCTTCGGTAAAGCCGCGCTGTCCGGTATTCTCGATCCATGGCACATGAGCGTAAGCATAGAAGGCGATGCGGTCCGGTTTTTGCGCGATGACGTGTTTAAACGTATCTTCGATGCCGGAGAGCTTTTGTTTCGGCAGGCCGTAGACCATATCAAAATTGATGCTGGTATAACCCATAGCACGAGAGGTTTCCATGAGCTTGGCTACCATCTGAGGCGATTGTTCGCGGTGGATGGCTTTTTGAACGGCGGGGTCGTAATCCTGAATGCCGAGGCTTAGGCGTTTAAAGCCGAGATCGCGGAAGGCTTGCAGATGTTCGTCGCTTGTGACGCGGGGATCGGCTTCGAAGGATAATTCCGCGTCTGGCAGAAGTTCAATATCAAATAGGATAGGTTCCAGTAGAAGGCGTAATTCATCCGGGGACATAAAGGTTGGCGTGCCACCACCGATATGGATTTCGGATACTGGCATCGTCGGTTTTTTTAAACGGGTTTTATAAATTTCCCATTCCTGATGAATAGCTTTAATGTAAGGCATCGAACGCTCATGTTTGCGCGTGATGATGCGGTTGCAGGCGCAAAAAGTACAAAGCGCTTCGCAGAAAGGGATATGCAAGTAAAGCGCGGCGCCATGACCTTGAGCGATACTTTTGTTCAGTTCTTTACCAAGATGGTCGATCCATTGGTCTTCGGACGGGGTTGTATCCCAGCAAGGAACAGTGGGATAGCTCGTATAGCGAGGGCCTTGGACATCGTATTTTTTTAAAAGATCTTTGAGTATTACCATTCGCGTTTTCGCAGTTCTGCAATGAAATTGCGGACATTCTGTTCTTTTGCCTGTGGCGTTACGCCGTGGCCCAATCCTGCGATCCAGCCTTTGCGTTTATCTTTCGGCAAAGCCTGAACGGCATCAAAATAAGCTTGAATTTTTTTAAGACAATCTTCTTCTGACAATGTCAGGTGATCCGGATCGAAATTTCCCTGCAGGGCAAAGTCATCTGCATAGCCTGACAAAGCATCTGTCATATCCTGACGATGATCGACACCAAGAACGGTGATCGGCAGATCTTCCAGCAATTCCCAATATTCCGCGCCGATATTCTGGCCGTAATAAATCACCGGCGTATCGGGGCAGGCGGCTTTAAACGCGCCAAGCAGCTTGGATAAATACGGCAGGTAGATATATTTGAAATCCTCTACGGAGATATCTCCGGCGCAGGAGTCGAATATCGCCATGACATCCGGCTTGGCCTGCGCCTGTGATATCATATTTGCAGTCAGAACTGGAAGCAGCCTATCCATAAATCCGGCAAAGCGGCCATCTTTCATACCTTCGCGCGCATCGGTAAGGTCAGTTTTATGCGTGCCATGCACGGCAAAAACATAAAGCGTCAGCGGCGAGCCGACAAAGCCGATCAGGCTTTTATTTTCCGGCAGAGCTTGGCGCGTCAGGGTCAGGGCCTCGGCTTGAAAATCCAGTTTTGAAATATCCGCTTTTGTATAGCGGTTGAGGTCGTTCAGCGTTTTTAAGTGAAAGCCGAGTTTGGGTCCGGGCGCAAATTCAAGCGGCGTGCCCATGACTTCCAACGGGAATAAAATGTCCGAGAATAAAATCGCTGCATCGAAATCGAAATCGCGGATCGGCCCCATCGCAACTTCTGCTGCCAGTTTTGGATCCTTACAAAGTTCTTCGAAGGTATGGCTTTGCTTCATGCCTTGATAATGCGAATGGTAACGTCCGGCCTGACGCATCATCCACACGGGCGGCGTTCCATCATTCTCGCGCTTCAGGGCTTTTATAAAATTATTAGTCATTTAGCTTTTCGGCAACTTCCAAAGCGGCATAGGTTAGAATTCCATCAGCCCCGGCGCGGCGGAAACACATCATCATTTCCATGACGGCTTTATCGTAGTCGATCGCTCCGGCTTCTGCCGCATATTTCAGCATCGCGTATTCGCCGCTCACGTTATAAGCGAATGTCGGCAGGGCAAATTCACGTTTCACGCGGGAAACGATATCCAGATAAGGCAGCCCCGGCTTAACCATGACCATGTCTGCACCTTCCGCAATATCGAGCGCCACTTCGTGCATCGCTTCATCGGAATTGGCGGGGTCCATTTGATAGGTCTTGCGGTCGCCTTTTTGCAAGCTGCATCCCGCCGCCTGACGAAACGGGCCATAAAAAACAGATGCATATTTAGCGGCATAGGCAAGGATTGCGGCATGTTTATGGCCGTTTTGATCAAGTGCATCGCGGATCGCGCCGACTTGACCGTCCATCATGCCCGAAGGTGCAAGAATGTCCGCGCCCGCATCGGCGGCGATGATCGCCTGTTTCGCAATGTTCTCGATCGTGGCATCGTTGTCGACATGGCCATGGTTATCTATAGGTCCGCAATGGCCATGGTCTGTATATTCGCAAAAACACAAATCCGCCATGATAAGAAGTTCAGGGGACGTATCCTTCGCGCGTTTGATCATGCGGTCTAAAAGCCCGCCCTTTTTCATCGAATCCGACCCTGTATTGTCTTTGTTGCGCGATACGCCGAACAGCATGACCGAACCGATGCCGAGTTTTTCGGATCGTTGGATGATCGCTTCCATGGATCTTTCGGTTTCGCGGAACACGCCGGGCATCGATGATACAGGCGTACGCTCGTCCAGGCCTTCCTCGACGAATATCGGCAGCGTTAAATGCTCGGGCGCAAGATGCGTTTCACGAATGAGGCGGCGCATGTTCTCGGAAGTGCGCAAACGGCGCATCCGGTTCACTAAAGGAAAATTTGCGTTAGTGTTTTCGTCTTTGTTTTGAAGAGGAAGAATTTGTGCGGTTGTCATCAATCCACCTGTGCATAGCGTCAATATTCGGAAAAATATATAGCGGTTTGACGCCTTGTGCGGCAAGTATTTCCGCGGTTTTTCCCGGGCCGCAAGCGTGCGTCTGTGCATAGGCTTTGGGCAGGATATGATGAAGCGCTTCGTACTGGCTGGCGCTGGCCCACCAGATAATATCCGCGTTTTGAAGGGTTTTGACGAGATTTTGCGACAATTCTTTGCCTTGATGCGAATAAGTCGCAATGAAATTACCTTCACTCCATGTATCTTCCGCATGTTCATGCGACAATATGTCCCAAGATTTCAACGGCGGTAGTTGAAGAACAGGCGATGTCAAGGTAGGCACGATAAATTCAAATCCGAAACTGTCGGCGCAGCCTTCGATCCAATAGCCTTTTGATGCAAGCTTGAACCAGCTTTTAACGCCGCTGACCCAGATATGCTTGTTCCGTGCAACGCCTTTCGGAAAAGCGCGTGTATGCGCCACGAAAACGCAATCGGATTTTACCGGTTCATGCTTGATATCTTCATTCACGAAAATGCCATCGGCGAAATCATGCCCGTTCCAGATTTCAACTTGGGAGTTATACGCAGGCGGCGTCCATTGTAATCCGGATATATCCTTGCCGTCTTTGTTCTTTCCTTTGATCAGCAGAATATTGTCTTCGATATTCGGCAATTTCAAAGACACGACGCCAAAACGCTGATGACATCCGCCGCCGTTTTCAATGAGAATGGAATATTCTTCATCGACGGCTTTTTGTGTTTCTTTATGGTTCAGCGGCTCAAAAACATCCTTGATATCGTTGCGGTTTGATAAGGTTTCAATGCACACCGTCCCTTGTCCCGGTGCGGGAGGGCAAACCGTTACAGGCACGATCATGCGCTTTAAATCTTTTAAAAGCCTGACAATCTCATCATGCGCTTCGTCATCGTTATAAAGCCGTTCAAGCCCTGCAAGAGCCAATACGATACCGTCAAGATTTTGCTCGGGATTTAAAAGTTTTGAAATCCGCGTATTGGCGTTGCCACGAATGGAGATAAGTTCGATCTCGGGCATCGGGCCAAGCGCAGGCAAGGCTTTTTGCAGGAAAGAGGGCAATAATTCCGCGCGGCGCGGCGCAGACGTGCCGATGATAATTTTTTGTCCTGCTTTCAGTCTTTCTTCGATATCCGGATGGAAAAGAACGATATCGTGAATATCGTCACGCGGCAGAAGCGCTGCGCGTCTGATGCCTTCGGGACGCTGTGTGCCTA
The DNA here is from genome assembly GCA_030824965.1 of Micavibrio sp. Classification (GTDB taxonomy): domain Bacteria; phylum Pseudomonadota; class Alphaproteobacteria; order Micavibrionales; family Micavibrionaceae; genus Micavibrio_B. Next base: position 127,810 of record JAPJQV010000001.1, read on the forward strand.
AATCTTTTAACGAGTGAACCGCGCAATCTATTTTTCCATCCAGCAAATGATCGTCGATCTCTTTGCTGAATATGCCTATTGTGTTCATTTGTGGCAGTGGCGTTGTTTTGTCTTTGTCGCCAATCGGCACGATTCCAACCAGTTCGGTTTCAATTTCCGGATAACGTTCCTTTAAAAGCCTTGCGACGGTTTTGGCCTGAGCCATGGCCATCAGGGAAGTGCGGGTACCAATTCGTATTTTCATTTATTTAAGCGATAGCCGCCATTTTTGCGGTTTTAGGTTGTAGCAGGTGGGGGGAAAGAGTCTCAAAGACATTGATGAGCGCGCGGACCAATTCATCCATGTCGTGATCGGTATGATAAGGGGAGGGAGTGAGGCGCATGCGCTCGGTTCCCCAATCGACAGTCGGGTAATTAAGCGGCTGGACGTAAATGCTATGCGTATAGAGAAGCATTTCCGTCATCTTGCGGCAAAGCGTGGCGTCGCCGACCATCACGGGCACGATATGGGTCGGCGTGTCGAGGATGGGAATTCCGGCGATTTTTAATTTCGATTTCAATTTTTCCGCGCGATATTGATGCAGCCTTCGAATATCCTGATCTTTTTTCAACAGGCTAATGCTTGTTTTCGCGGCAGCACAAACGGCAGGCGGAATGGATGTCGTGAAAATAAATCCCGAACCGTAGCTGCGTATACAGTCGATAATATCGCTGGAGGCCGCAATATAGCCGCCGACAACACCAAATGCCTTGCCAAGCGTGCCATTGATAATCGTAAGGCGGTCTGAAAGATTGTCGCGCTCCGCAACGCCGCCGCCGCGATTGCCATACATGCCGACCGCATGAACTTCATCGAGATAGGTAATCGCACCGAATTCATCGGCCAGATCGCAAATCTCCTTAATCGGGCTAATATCGCCGTCCATGGAATAAACGGATTCAAAAACGATGATTTTTGGTTTGGATGGATCGGCATCGATCAGGAGAGATTTCAAATGCGCGATATTGTTGTGTTTGAAGATATGCTTTTCACAACCTGATTGGCGAATGCCTTGAATGATAGAGGCATGGTTTTTTTCATCCGAGAAGAATATCGCGTTCGGCAATAACTGCCCGAGTGTGGCCAAAGATGTTTGATTGGCCACATAGCCGGAAGAAAAAACCAAAGCGGATTCCTTGTCGTGCAAATCCGCAATCTCTTTTTCCAGCAAGATATGTTCATGGGTCGTGCCGGAAATATTTCTCGTGCCGCCCGCGCCAGCGCCATAAGTCCTGGCGGCTTCGCGCATGGCTTCGATCACCTCCGGGTGGTGGCCCATGCCCAGATAATCGTTGCTGCACCAAATTGTAACATTAGATTCCGCAAAATCGCAGGGGCGATGAAGGGCTTTGGGATAACTGCCGACGACGCGCTCCAGATCGGCGAATTTCCGGTAATTACCTTTATCCTTCAGCGCCTGGATTTTTTCCTGAAAATGGGTTTCGTATAGGGGCTTCATTGCTACCGGAATACTCCTTTTTAGGCATTTAGGACAAGCGACACTTTGCCGCGCTTATGCATGGAAATAAGACAAAAATCGTCCAGTTTGCATTCCTAAACCGGATGCCTTAAAAGCGCTTTCAAAGGAATTTAACTTGGCTTCAGATTTACTTCTCAGCGTTCAGGATGCGAAAATATCTTTCGGCAATCATGTTTTGTTCGAAGACCTAACTTTCAATGTCCATCGCGGCCAGAAAATTGCGCTGGTGGGCAGGAATGGCTGCGGTAAAACCACGCTTATGAATATTGTTACCGGTCATCGCGAGATTGACGAAGGCAAGCGTATTCAAATGCAAGGCGTCACTGTCGGCTATCTCCAGCAGCATGTAAAGGCAAAAGAAGGGCAGACCGTTTACGCCTATGTGTTTGAACAGCTTTCAGATGAGGACAAGCATCTTCTCGAGTATAAAGTAGAATTGGTTTTGCAGCCTCTCGACCTCGACCCGCAGGCTTTGATGACGACATTAAGCGGTGGTCAACTACGCCGGGCTGCGATTGCCCGGGCATTGGTGGAAGATCCGGATATATTGCTGCTGGATGAGCCGACAAACCATCTGGATTTGGAAATCATCGAATGGCTAGAAAATTTCCTAAAAAGCTTTCAAGGTGCCATTGTTTGCGTTAGTCATGATCGAACTTTCCTGGCTAATATCACGGACAAGATTTTCTGGCTGGACCGGGGGCGCTTGCGTGTTTGTTCTCGCGGCTTTAAATTTTTCGATGAATGGTCGTCAGGACTTCTGGAACAGGAAGCCCGCGAACTTCAAAACCGCAAGAACATTGTAAATATCGAAGTAGATTGGGCCAGTCGCGGTGTGCCCGCCCGGCGCAAACGCAATGTGCGCCGTCTGGAATTGATGAAACAGGCGCGGGACCAGTTGTTGCAGGATCAAAGATCCTATAATCGCGCTGTTCAGAAAATCAAAACTGGTGACATGAAAGTCGAAGAATTTTCTTCCAAGATCATTGCCGAATTTTTCAAGGCGCATAAAAGCTTTGTCTCTGACGAAGGCAAGGAGAAGAAAGTACTGGACGGTTTCAGCATGCGTTTTCAGCGCGGCGACCGGATCGGTTTGCTAGGCAAAAACGGCTCCGGTAAAACGACATTTTTGAAAATGCTAATGGGACAAACGAAGCCGGATATGGGCTCTGTTAAATTGGCGCATGAAATACAGATTTCTTATTTCGACCAGCAGCGGCGTGGCCTCAATGACGAAGATTCTCTTTGGAAAACGCTTTGTCCCAATGGAGGTGACTATGTCGATGTCATGGGAAAACAGCGTCATGTTTATGGCTATTTAAAAGATTTCATGTTCGATCCTTCGCTTGCGACCAATCCGGTTAAAAATCTCTCAGGTGGGCAGAAAAACCGTTTGATGCTGGCCAAAATACTTTCCAATCCCGGCAGCTTGCTTATCCTCGATGAACCGACCAACGATCTCGATATGGATACGCTCGATATGATCGAAGGAATATTGGAAGGCTACACAGGCACAATGTTTATCGTCAGTCACGACCGCGACTTTCTCGATCAGACAGTTAGCCAGATACTTGCTTTTGAAGGCGATGGCAAGGTTCAGCATTATATCGGCGGTTATTCCGATTATCTCGACGCGCGCAAAGAGCTGGAGGAAAAACCTGTCAGGAAACAAAAGCAAGAACCGGTAAAAGAGAAAGCCGTTTTGGTTGTCGAGGCACCTAAAACAGCAAAGAAGCTCTCTTATAAATTCGAATATGAGTTAACTCAGTTGCCAGATAAAATCGCCGCGCTGGAAGATGAGATCAAGACGCTGTCTGCTAAGCTAGCCGATACTGATTTCTACAAGAACAACCCTGACGAATTTATGGATGCAACTAGGCGTTACGCTGATGCCAAAATGGAACTGGAACGGCGTGAAATGCGCTGGCTGGAACTTGAAGAAATGAAATCGTCTATCTAGGTTTTCTTGATTCAAGAATTTTTGGAATAACAAAGATATCCAAAAGTCCCATAAATACGAAAAGACCGGCTACTAACTTATGCGTACCATCCAAAGTCAGATTCATAGCCGATGCCAGACCGAAAGCATCCTTAAAAAATAAAATACCAACAAGAATGAAGATCATGCCTGTAAATTTCATGCTTTTGGGCACTCTGGCTGTTGGCAGCTTTCCGTTTTTATTGATCATGTAAATTCCCCGCGATTAATTGAAGCTTTTTAGATTTATCAAGTGATTTAATATGAAGTTCTTTTTTGAGGGCTCCACTGCGGTCAGTATATATTTCCTTGAATAAAACTTCAAACGGCCCGCGGCCTTTGGTGTATTTGGCACCTTTCCCGCGCTCATGTTTCAAAAGCCGGGCATTGAGATCGTTTGTAATGCCCGTATATAGCGTGTCATCGGCGCAGCGCAGGATATAAACGATCCAGCCCAATCAGCCCCCTTGAAGCTCCAGCCACAAATCTTCCTGCGCAGCCAGATCTTTTATAACATCATCGTAAGTTTTCCGGATGGCGGCGACATTATGCGTGCCGTTATAGAATTCAGGATCGGCCATCATATCCTCAAGTCGTCCTTTTTCTTTGGTCAGGTGGTTGACTTCACGCTCGACTTGATCTGCCTTGTTATTATTTTTGGACTTTTTGGGCTTGCTTTCCTGCTCTGGCGTTTCCGCTTTTGCTTTATTCTTTTTATCTTCTTTGCGCTCTTGACGGCGGGATTGAATGGTAAACTTGCGGTAGTCTTCCAGATCGCCTTCAAACGGCGTCACGGCTTTGTCTTTTACAACCCAGAGACGGTCGGCAACGCGCTCTACCATGGTCGGATCGTGGCTGACGATCACAATTGCGCCTTCATAGGCATTGAGCGCATTGACGAGCGCTTCGCGAGCATCGATGTCCAAATGGTTCGTCGGTTCATCAAGTACAAGTAAATGCGGCGCGTCGAAGCTCATATAGGCGAAAAGCAGGCGGGCTTTCTCCCCACCTGATAATTGTTTGATTTTATTATCCGCAAGTTCCCGTCCGAAGCCGAACGCGCCGAGCTTGGCGCGAACGACGGATTCCTTGACGTCGTTGTTCTGCTTTCTCATCATCGTATACAGCTCTTGATAAGGCGTCGACTCCACGTCAAGTTCTTCAGTCTGATGCTGGGAGAAATAGCCGATCCGAAGCTTGTTGGAGCGAAACATCTCGCCTTTCATCAGGTCAAGCTTTCCGGCGATAAGTTTAATAAGTGTAGATTTACCATTGCCGTTCGCGCCTAACAAAGCGATCCGGTCGTCAGCGTCGATGCGTTCATAAATGTTCTTGATGATCGGCATGTTCTCGACATAACCGATATCGGCATGATCGACGGTGATCATAGGGGAGGGAATTTTTTCAGGGTTTGGGAATTTAAATTGAATGCCGCGTGATGAAATGACGGCATCGACGATATCCATTTTCTCCAAAGCTTTCATCCGGCTTTGTGCCTGACGCGCCTTACTTGCCTTGGCTTTAAAGCGATCAACGAAAGCCTGCATGTGCGCACGCTCCGCCGTTTGTTTCTCGTGCATCTTCTGCTGCAAACCCAGGCGCAATGCTCTTTCACGCTCGAACGTGTCATAATTTCCTGTAAACAGGTTTAGCTGGCCTTTTTCGACATGAACGACATGGTCGATACATTTATTAAGAAGCTCACGGTCATGCGATATAACGAGCAAAGTATGCGGATAGGACGCAAGATAGGTCTCTAGCCACATAATGGCTTCGAGATCTAAGTGGTTGGTAGGCTCGTCAAGAAGCAGGATTTCAGGTTCGACGAATAGTGCAGCCGCCAACGCCACCCGCATGCGCCATCCACCAGAGAAAGAAGAGAACGGCTCGGTCAGTTGATGTTCTTTGAAGCCCAATCCTGTCAAAAGCGTCGCGGCTTTCGACGGGGCCGAATAAGCGTCCAAATCGCCGAGGCGCTGGTAAATATCACCTATTTTGTCCGAATCGGTTTCCGTCTCTGCTTGTTTCCACAAGTCGGCCATTTCTTCATGCGCCGCCAGAACGATATCGATCAGTGCATCGTCGGTAGCTTCTATGTCCTGACGGACCATGCCCATGCGCTGCTTGATATTCATGCTGATCGTGCCGCCATCAGGCTTCAGATCGCCTGCAATCAGTTTGAACAGCGTAGATTTACCGGCACCATTCAGGCCAATTACGCCAACTTTCCAGCCGTCCTGAATATTCAGGCTACAATTATCGATCAGGGTACGCCCGCCGATCCGGTAGGAAAGATTGGAAATAGTCAGCATATTGTAAACACCAATGTTAGTTCGGGTGCTTATGGCATGAAATCACAGGAAATCAAAGCTTTCTGGTGGTTTCTCTCAATGTTTTTGCGTGTTTGAACCCGTGCATACCTGTATGCCATTGGATCGCGGCAATTGCACCCTTGATCGGCTGCAAAAGCAATAATGACAAAAGTACCGTTGATGGAAGCCAGATAGCCAAATGGGTCAGATAAGAAGGATGGTATTTAAATTCGACGGATAAAGCCGCTGTTACGATAATATGTCCGACAATTAATATGACATAGTAAGCAGGAAGGTCATCTGCGCGGTGATGGTGCAATTCCTCACCACAAGTTTCACAGGAATGGTTGACTTTTAAATAAGAGGCGAACATTTTTCCTTCACCACATGAAGGGCATTTTCCTTTAAAGCCGCAAAGAAAAATTTCTGAAAATGTTTTTTCCGGGATCGTATCTGACATGCCCTTATTATAAACCGAGTTCGGTTTTGATTTCAGCTAGTATTTCAAAAGATTTCAGGCGGGCGGTGTGATCGTAAATAGCGCCTGTGGCTATTATTTCATCCGGCGCGGTTTTGTCTATGAATTCAATAAGTTGCTTCTTTACAGTTTCTTTTGATCCGACAAAAGAGCACGACAAGGCATGATTGACGCCGGCCATTTCCATTGGGCTTAGAATATCTTCAATATTATCAACAGGTTTGGGTAGTTTTCCGGGATTGCCGCGCCTCAACTTGGCAAATTGCTGCTGGATCGTCGAAAAATGATACTTAGCCTCTTTGTCTGTTTCGGAGGCAAAAACATTGGCAGCAAGCATGATATAAGGCTTTGCAAGCTGCTCCGATGGTTGAAACTGGCTGCGATAAACTTGTATTGCCTGCATCAAGGCGTCCGGTGCGAAATGCGACGCGAAAGCATAAGGTAGGCCCATGGCAGCAGCAAACTGCGCACCGAAGAGGCTTGAGCCTAGAATCCACAATGGAATATGGGAGCCGCCGCCGGGGACGGCCTGAATGATTTGCCCTTCATAGGTATCTCCTAAATAGATTTGTAATTCCGCAACGTCTTGTGGGAAATTCTCGGCTTCTGTCGGTGATCGTCGTAAGGCGCGTAGGGTGCGTTGGTCTGTCCCTGGCGCACGACCAAGGCCAAGATCAATACGCCCAGGATATAAGGCTTCAAGTGTACCGAATTGTTCGGCGATGACCAAAGGAGAGTGATTGGGCAGCATGATCCCACCGGAGCCGACCCGAATAGTTTTCGTTCCACTCGCGATATGGCCGATAACGACAGATGTCGCAGCACTGGCAATGCCGACCATATTATGATGTTCCGCCAGCCAGAAGCGGTTATAGCCCCATTTTTCCGCATGCTGCGCAAGATCGAGTGAGTTGCGCAGCGCATCGGCAGATGTCGAGTCTTCAAAGACAGGAGCGAGATCGAGGACAGAAAAAGGGATCATTGTTTAAGCTGCTTTTCTATCAATGGCGCTGTTTTTTCTACCATCAGAGCGATCCCTTCTTTCGTAGGATGCACGCCGTCTTCAAGATTGAGTTTGGAATTCATGGCAACACCCTCTAAAAAAAAGGGATAGAGGGGTGTATCGAATTCTTCAGCGAGTTTTGGATATAAATTATTGAAGGATTTTCGATAGGCTGGCGGCATATTAATTGGCGCTTTCATGCCGTATAGCACAGCCGGAATTTGTTTCGCTTTCAATTTTTCAAGAATGGATCGCAGATTGGTTTCCGTTGTCGCGGGATCGACAGCGCGTAGCATATCATTGGCTCCAAGCGCGACAATAACTAAAGAGGGCTTTGGTTCTCCCGATATCACCCATTCAAGACGCGATAAACCGCCTGCAGACGTATCGCCTGATACGCCGGCATTATCGATTTTTACGTCCAGACCTTTTGAAATCAGCGATTGCTGAAGCTGGGTAGCATAATCGTCGCCTGCTTGCAGCCCGTATCCTGCCGTTAAACTGTCACCAAGGGCGACAATGCGTAACGTTTCAGCAAAAGCGGCCGAATGAAGGGGGAATATAAAGAGAATAGTAAGAAAGATTGCTCTTATCGACATTTAATATACCTTCTAAGCGAGTTCATAATGAATATATAAGGATCGTAATGGAAAAATCATCCCTCCTAAGTCTTCATGGCATAAATGTAACGCTGCCGACTGATGACAAGCCCCTAAACATCCTTAAAAATATCAATCTCGCTTTCACCACAGGGGAGACCGTGGCTATTGTCGGACCTTCCGGATCGGGCAAAACCACCTTAATGATGGTATGTGCAGGCTTGCAGCAGCCCAGCGCGGGTCGCATCGAATTCGAAGGCAAAGATTTATCGGTTCAAAATGAGAATGCCCTGACTCTATGGCGGCAAAATCATGTCGGTATTGTTTTTCAAAATTTCCATTTATTGCCGACAAATACGGTTCTGGAGAATGTAATGTTGCCTTTGGAGCTGTCTAATCAGTCTAACGTTCATCAAAAAGCGGAAGGCTTATTGAAATCTGTAGGCTTGGGGCATCGTTTGTCCCATCTGCCGGGGCAGCTATCTGGAGGGGAGCAACAGCGTGTGGCCTTGGCAAGAGCCATCGCGCGAAAGCCCGCTTTGCTTTTGGCAGACGAGCCAACCGGAAATTTGGACCAAACCACCGGTCAAACCGTGATGGATCTACTTTTTAGACAAGCGGAAGAATTTAATACCACGCTGATCTTGATTACGCATGACGATAAAATTGCGGCCAGATGCGATCGCATCATTAGTTTGCGTGACGGCGAGATTGTATCATGAACAAGACGCTGCTTTGGGCATGGCGCGACATGCGCGGTAATTGGCGGCATTTCCGTCTTGTGGTTCTTTGCCTTTTTTTGAGCCTGATGTCTGTGACTGCCGTTCAGGTAACGGGCAGCAGCGTCTTGCGCAGCATCGATGAACAAGCCAATGTCATTCTTGGTGGTGATTGGGTCTTGCGCCAGCTTTATGCGCCAATTGGAGAAGCAGAACGCCAATGGCTGATAAACAAAGGCGCAGAATTTTCAGACACAACGGAAATCCGTGTCATGCTGATCAATCCTGAGACAAAAGATGCGTCACTGGTCGAGCTAAAAGCCGTCGATAAAAAATATCCGCTTTATGGGGTGATGGAAATTGATCCGACCGATTTGGATTTTAATACGGCTTTGGAGAACGGTATCGTTATCGAGCGTTCCGTTGGCGAGCGTCTGGGGGCCGGTATCGGTGATGTTCTGCAACTCGGCGAAACGCAGTTTAAAATTAGTGCATGGATTGAAAAGGAACCGGACCGGGCCGGTGGCGGACGGTTCGGTTTGGCCCCTAGAGTTTTTATTTCCAACGATAATTTAAAGTCGACTAAGCTGGAACAGCCCGGAAGTATGGTCTACTACGATTTGCGTTTGCGTTGGCCACAAAATAGCGATCAGCTTACGCTTAAGAAAGCATTTCAGGAAACATTTCCTGATGGTACATGGCGATTAACGGATACGGAAAAAGCCTCACCGCAAATTCAGCGGCAAGTGAACAATCTTGTCCAATTCCTAACGTTGATTGGATTGTCGGCATTGCTCATCGGCGGGATCGGGATTGCCAATGGTATGCGTGCCTATTTCCAAACAAGGCAAGTTACCATCGCTATTTTCAAATCGATCGGAATGTCAACAAAGATGATCCGTTTTATTTACCTGTGGCAGATATTTGCTATCGGTATATTGGGAACTCTTCTCGGTGTTTTAATAGGGTGCGGTCTGCCTCTTCTTATCGCGCCTCATCTGCAATCAATGCTTCCTTTTCCGGTTACAATTCATATAAAGCCGATGGCGGTTCTGGTGCCTTTGTCTTTTGGTCTGTTAACGACGCTCATATTTTCTTTATGGCCTTTAGGAGGGGCGGAGCGGACATCGCCTCTGCTACTTTTACGAAACATGGGTATTCAACAGTCAAAACCACATTGGAAAATGATACTAGCCATTATTCCACTAACAATTATTTTGAGTTTGATCGTTGTTATATCGTCACAAAATCAAATTTTCTCACTGTTTTTTATTTGTGGCGCGGCTATGTGTTTTGCAATTTTCTATTTGTTCGGAAAATTAATTTCGCGGCTTGCCACAAGGCTTTCACAAGGGTGCAATTTCCCAACGCGTTTTGCCTTGCAAAATCTGGGGCGAAAGGGAAACACAACTGCGCAAACAATGGTTAGTCTTGGCATCGGACTGACCGTTTTGGTTTCTATCGCACTGATAGAGCGTAATCTAAGCGCGACTCTTAACGATAATTTACCCAAAGACGCGCCGGCGTTTTTCTTTCTGGATATTCAGCCTGAACAAAAAAATCGTTTTGAACAGCTTGTTTCAAATTTCCCGACCGCCAGTAAATTAATCGTCATGCCGAATTTAAGGGGGCGGATTTTAAGCGTGAACGGTATAGATGCCAAAGAAGCGCTTATCGATCAGCGCGAAGCATGGCTATTAAGCAACGAGCGCGGCTTTACTTACACGGATAGTTTGCCGGCGCATAGTGAAATTCTGGCGGGCGAATGGTGGACAAAAGATTATAAAGGCCCGCCGCTTGTATCGGTTGTTGACGATGTTGAGCGCGGCTTTGGCGTTAAACCCGGAGATAAAATGAAATTCTTGATTTTAGGTCGCGAGATCGAGGCAACAATTGCCAATGTCCGGGAAGTTAATTGGACGACGTTTACGGTTAATTTCGCCATGACGTTCGCGCCAGGAACATTAGAAGGGGCACCTCATAGTTGGCTGGCCACTGTTGTTGCCGATCCAAATCAGGAAACGGCGTTGCAGCGTGCGGTTACGGCGCAATTTCCTAATATTTCAATGATCCGTTTGTCCGATACGATCAAGACGGTCAGTGACCTGATCGGGCAGATGAATTTGGCAGTGCGTATTATGGCACTGCTTGCACTGGTTACGGGTTTAATAGTCCTGGTCGAATCTCTTGTCGCTAGCAGAACGCAGAGAAGTTACGACACTATCATTTTGAAAGTCCTCGGCGTGCCGCAAAATATGCTGCGGAATATGATGCTTACTGAATTTATTATTCTAAGCGCTGTCGCAACGTTAACATCTGCTGCGATTGGCACGTTTGTAAGCTGGGCCGTCTTGGATTTATGGATGGATTTGCAATGGAATTTTTATCCGCTGCTGATCGGACAAACAGTCATCATCAGTATGACTGCGATTGTTATAACAAGCTGGATAGTTCTTAAGAGTTTGCTGAAGTCGCCCGCGATTAAATATTTAAGGAACGAATAGGTTAAAGGCGTTTAAAAAACAGATCGATGAGATCGTCGGCATTTTTCTCGACAGAAACGATACTTGGATGGCGCAGCGATTCATTTGAAATGCCGCACATATAACAGAAAAACGCAGTAGCCAATAATTGCGGAGTTTTTTCTTTCGATACTTCCCCCTTGTCTTGGGCTGACCGGAAATAATTTTCAATCTGTTTCATACTATCAAGCTTTTTAAGGCGTTGCTCATCCAGGAAATTTGCCATTTCTCCCGAATAGTCGCATTTGAGGGAGAAAATGCTCAATATTTTGCCGTAACGTTCATTCGAATGCATAAGCTTGAGAAAATGGGCGCTGAATTCAGCCAGATCTTTTAATGGAGTCTCGGATGTTTCTGCATTAGCCATAAAACCTTCCATAACAGAGGTATGGAATTGATCGTGGATAGCCGAAAAAATAGCGGCTTTGTTCTTGAAATGCCAGTAAACAGCCCCACGTGTTACTCCGGCGACTTCTGCAATATCTTCAAGACTGGCTTTGGAAACACCATATTCGTAAAAAACGTCGATGGCGGCATTAATAATGGCTTCTCTCGTCTCTTGGGCTTCTTCTTTGGTTTTCCTAGCCACTTAAATTTCACCTCTTGACCTAAAACATACATTCATGTATGTTTGTATAATAATATAAATTTCAAAGACTGTAAAGCCTGCCGTATTTGGCTTATAAATCGGGGATCACCTAAGAGGTTTTAAATGAGAATTAAGCTATTGGCATTACTGCTTGTGGGCACTGCAGCAACAGGCGCGTTTTTAGGATGGGCAACGTCCGGTCCAGCATCCGCGCAGCAAGAAGGTGCTGCGCCGCCGCCCACTGAAGTTACTATCCAAATTATAGAACCAAGAGCGGTTAATTTTTCTAAAGATTTGCCGGGTCGTACCGTGCCCTACCGTATTGCCGAGATACGGCCTCAAGTGAACGGCATCATTCAAAAACGTTTATTCGAAGAAGGTAGTGACGTCAAAGAAGGCCAACAGCTTTATCAAATCGACCCGGCTGTCTATCAAGCCGCGTACGACAGTGCGCAGGCCGACCTGTTGAAGGCGGAAGCCAACGCGAAATCCGTTATTGCTCGTGGGGAGCGTTATAAAGAACTGGTCAATATCGGCGGCATCAGTAAGCAGGAATATGATGATGCCGAAGCAAGTGTCGCTCAAGCGAAGGCCGATATTGCTATCGCAAAGGCTTCAGTAGCAAGTGCCAAAATCAATCTCGATTTTACTAAAATGTTTTCGCCAATCTCGGGACGTATCGGTAAATCTTTGGTTACGGAAGGGGCGCTAGCAACACAAAACCAAGCAGCTCCGTTAGCTACGGTTCAGCAGCTCGATCCGATTTATGTAGATGTGACGCAGTCGAGTGCAGAACTGTTAAAACTGCGTCGCGAACTGGCGGCGAAAGGGAATGCGCCTTTAAAGCTTCCTGTCGAGCTTTTCGCTGAAGGTGAAACAGAAGCTTTCGCCCAGAAAGGTGAGTTACAATTCTCCGATGTCAGCGTGGATGAGACAACAGGATCCGTTCAGCTTCGTATCATGTTTAAAAATCCGAATAACGAATTATTGCCAGGTATGTTCGTCCGTGCCCGCGTCAGTCAATCGCAAGATAATTCTGCGGTTCTCGTTTCGCAAAAAGCGGTTAACAGAAACCCAGATGGCAGTGCCGTTGTCATGCTGGTTGGCGAAGGCGATAAGGTGCAGCCGCAGCCTGTTAAGGCGACTGAGGCGGTTGGCGATGAATGGTTGATCACTGAAGGCCTAAAGAAAGGTGACCGTGTTATCGTTGAAGGCACAATGAAGGTTCAGCCTGGTGCGGTCGTCAAACCTGTAGAAGCTAAAAAAGATAATGAAACCGGAGAAGCTTCTCCATCGTCAGAACCTGCTAAAGAATAACGGGAAAAAATATGGCCAAGTTTTTTATCGATCGCCCTGTCTTTGCGTGGGTTATCTCGATTGTCATTATGCTGGCTGGAATACTGTCTATTACGCAGCTTCCGGTTGAGCAATATCCTAAAATTGCACCGCCATCGGTTACGATCAGCGCGACTTATCCTGGCGCTTCAGCTGAAACGCTTGAAAATAGCGTAACGCAGGTTATCGAGCAGCGTTTGAAAGGGATTGATTATCTTCGATATTTCAATTCATCGAGCGACTCTACAGGCAATCTTCAAATTACTTTGACCTTTGAGCCGGAAGCCGACCCCGATATCGCTCAAGTACAGGTTCAGAACAAACTGCAAGCCGCTTTGCCTTTGCTGCCGCAAGAAGTTCAACAACAGGGTGTGACCGTTCAAAAAGCCGCTAAGGGTTTCTTGATGGTTGCGGCATTTTACGCAACGGACGATAAATTAACGCAAAACGACATCGGCGATTATCTTAACTCAAACATGGCCGATACGATCAGCCGTGTCCAAGGGGTCGGCGAATTGACGGTTTTCGGTCAGCCGCATGCGATGCGTATATGGCTTAACCCGAATAAGATGAACAGCTATAATCTTGTGACAACCGATGTCGAAGCTGCCATTCGCGCCCAAAACGCTGATGTATCGGCAGGACAATTGGGCGGTATGCCGGCGGTTAAAGGACAGCAGCTCAATGCGACCATTATGGCGCAATCACGTTTGCGGTCGGTTGAAGATTTTGAAAAAATCATTCTCCGGGTAAATCAGGATGGTTCGCAAGTCCGGCTTAAAGATGTCGCGCGGGTTGAGCTTGGAGCTCAAAATTATGAAACAATAGCGCGCTTCGACGGCAAAGCTGCCGCTGGTCTGGCCGTAAGTCTTGCAACAGGGGCGAATGCGCTCGAAACCGCAGATCGCGTAAAAGCGAAGATCGACGAATTGAAAGAATTTATGCCGGTGGGTATGGATGTCGCCTATCCTTATGATACGACGCCTTTTGTTAAGGTCTCTATCGAGGGCGTTATCCATACTTTGATCGAGGCAATCGTTCTTGTTTTCCTTGTCATGTATCTCTTCCTGCAGAATTTCCGGGCGACACTCATTCCGACAATCGCGGTTCCCGTGGTTTTGCTTGGCACTTTTGCCATTCTGGCGGCTTTTGGCTTCACCATCAATACTTTGACCATGTTCGCCATGGTTTTGGCGATCGGTCTTCTGGTCGATGATGCCATTGTTGTGGTTGAAAACGTCGAGCGGGTGATGGCGGAAGAAGGTTTGCCGCCTAAAGAAGCGACGGAGAAATCCATGCAACAAATTACAGGCGCTTTGGTCGGTATTGCAATGGTATTGTCTGCTGTATTTATCCCGATGGCTTTCTTTGCCGGATCGACTGGTGCGATTTACCGCCAGTTTTCCTTGACCATCGTGTCGGCTATGGGGCTATCGGTACTGGTGGCTTTGGTTTTAACGCCTGCGCTTTGTGCGACGATGTTGAAGCCGATTCCAAAAGGTCATCATGAAAAGAAAACAGGTTTCTTTGGCTGGTTCAACCGTACCTTCAATCGTGGCCGTGAAGGATATCATAAAAGCGTAACTTATGTGACCCATCGCGGCTTCCGTTTCTTTGTAATTTATCTGCTTATGCTCGGCGCACTCGTTTTCATGTTTAAGAAGATACCAACGGCGTTCTTGCCGGATGAAGATCAGGGAATCATGTTCGTTCAAATTTCGACGCCGCCGGGCGCAACGTCAGAGCGTACTTTGGAAACCGTCAAGAAAGTTGAGCATTACTTCCTTAATGACGAAAAAGATAATGTCGAACATATCTTTACCGTTACAGGATTCAGCTTTGCGGGCCGTGGACAAAATTCAGCTATCGGTTTTGCCGACTTAAAAGACTGGGATGTGCGCGGAGGCGAGGGGCAGGATGTAACCTCAATCGCTGGTCGTGCGATGGGTGCTTTGTCCCAAATTAAAGATGCCATGGTTTTTGCTTTCTTCCCGCCAGCTGTCATTGAGCTTGGCAATGCTTCAGGTTTTGATTTCCAGCTTCTGGATCAGGCCGGGCTTGGGCATGAGGCTTTGGTCAATGCACGTAACCAGATGCTTGGCATGGCGGCGCAAAACAAACAATTACAAGGTGTGCGCCCGAACGGTTTGTCGGATGTCCCGCAGTATAAAATCGATGTCGATCATGAAAAAGCGAGTGCGCTTGGTATATCAATCGCCGATATAAATTCGACGCTGCAAACAGGTTGGGGTTCTGCCTATGTTAACGACTTCCTTGATAAAGGGCGTATCAAACGCGTTTTTATGCAAGGGGATGCGGAATATCGCATGGAGCCACAAGATATTAATGACTGGTTCGTGCGGAACAACCAGGGTTTGATGGTGCCATTTTCAGCATTTTCTTCAGCGCACTGGACATACGGGTCACCGAAGCTCGAACGCTACAGCGGTACATCATCGCAAAATATTCAAGGCGGGCCGGCACCGGGCGTGAGTTCAGGTATAGCTATGCAGCAGATTGATGAGATGGCGAAGAAATTGCCTAAGGGCATCGGTCTTGAATGGACGGGTCTTTCTTATGAAGAGCGTTCAGCAGGCGACCAGACCACGTTGCTTTATTCGTTGTCTCTTCTTGTTGTCTTTCTATGTCTGGCAGCGCTTTATGAAAGCTGGTCCATTCCAGCGGCTGTTATGATGGTCGTGCCGCTCGGTATTATCGGTGCGGTGGCTGCGACATTGCTCAAGGGCTTGTCAAATGACGTCTATTTTCAGGTCGGTCTTCTAACCACGGTCGGTCTGGCAGCAAAAAACGCGATTTTGATCGTCGAGTTTGCCAAGGATATGCACGATAAGGGCATGGATTTATATGAAGCGGCGCTTCATGCCGCCGAACAACGTCTTCGTCCCATTTTGATGACGTCGCTAGCCTTTATCCTCGGTGTAACACCACTTGCGATAGCAAGCGGTGCTGGTTCGGGAAGCCAGAACGCTATCGGTATCGGCGTGATGGGCGGTATGTTCTCAGCTACATTCCTTGCTATTTTCTTCGTGCCGCTTTTCTTCGTTATGATTTTAAAGCGCTTCGGCAAAAAGAAAAATAATAGTGCCACAAAACTGGAACATGATTTCCAAGAGGCTTCCCATGAATAGACTCGTTCTCGCTGCTCTCATTTCGACGACCATACTGACTGGTTGTACGATGATACCTGATTTCGAAAAGCCTAAAGCGCCGGTCGAGTCCGAATGGCCGCAAGGTCAGGCATATCTTGATCTAAGCGCGGCGGATCGTGGCAGTATTCGCCAAGTTTCATGGCAGGAATTTTTCCGCTCGCCTCAGCTGCAAAAAATCATTCAAACATCACTTGATAATAATCGCGACTTGAAAATTGCCGCACTGAATGTCGAGCAAGCACGTCAGCTATACCGTGTTCAGCGCGCTGATTTGTTCCCTACGATAGATGCGCTTGGAACCGGCACGCGGCAAAATATTCCGGAGAACGCTGCTTTTATTCAAGGCGAGGGGATACAATCACAATATTCAGCAAATATCGGGACTACGAATTACGAGCTGGATATCTTCGGGCGTATTCGAAGCCTGAGCGCGCAGGCACTGGAAGAGTATCTGGCTACTGAAGAAGCGCAGAAAGCGGTAAAAATTTCTTTGATCGCCGAAATTGCGAATGCATATCTTGTTTATCTGGCCGATCAGAAACTTTTAAAGCTGACCGAGGATACATTAACCGCCCAACAAAAATCATATGATGTAATCAATAAAAGTTTCGAACTGGGTGTTGGCAACAAGCTTGATGTGTCTCAAGCCGCTCAATCTGTCGAAACGGCTCGTGCGAATTATTCCGTATACCAGCGCCTCGCGGCCCAAGACAGAAACGCACTTCTTCTTTTAATGGGCGTTTCATCGGAAGGGGATCTCTTGCAAGGGGAAACCCTTGATCAAATTGAGTTCGTAGAAAATTTACCAGTCGGCTTGCCGTCGGATGTTCTATTGGAGAGACCGGATATCCGTCAGGCCGAGCATAACCTTCTTGCCGCCAACGCAAATATCGGCGCTGCCAGAGCTGCTTTTTTTCCGACAATCGGTTTAACCGGTTCTGCAGGTTTGGCCAGTTTAAGTCTGTCGGATCTGTTTAAATCCGGCTCAGGTCTTGCCTGGACATTTACTCCAAGTATTTCAATGCCGCTTTTCACCGGTGGGCGCAATCTTGCTAATTTAGCTGTATCGCAGACGACACGCGACATACGTATAGCTGAATATGAGAAGGCTATTCAAATTGCTTTCCGTGAAGTATCGGATGAACTGGCGGCTCGCGGAACGTATACAAGCCAGTTAAAAGCCCAGCAAGCTTTGGTACAGGCCGCTCAAGATGCGTATAGATTGTCTCAAGCCAGGTATGATCAGGGTATCGAAAATTACTTGAACGTCCTGGATGCGCAGCGTTCTCTTTATGCGGCTCAACAAAGCGAGATCACGGTTTCACAACAGCGTCTGTCTAACCTTGTAAGTCTATACAAAGTATTAGGCGGCGGTTTAGATGGGACAGTGAAAAAGTAATCAGGACGGTTTTGTAAATTCGACAATAATGCCGCGTTTTTTGAAGTAAGCCTGCATCATCTTGCGACCTTCACGGTTGGGCACCGGAATTTTGGAAGAATCAACCGTAACTTCTTTTGCAGGCGCCAAGGTTTCTTTTAGCTGAGCGATATAGCCATCCAGTCCTTCATTGTTATTGTGAAGGGATGCGTAGATATTTTCCAAAACCTGTTCTACAGTCGATGCGCTCATAATAATGATCCTTGTTAATAATTAACCATATAGCAAACTTAGATATGAATATGAAGGTATCAGATACGATAAAACTGGAAAAAAGCTGGTTATCAAGGCTAGGTGATGAGTTTGATAAACCTTATATGTCTAAATTAAAGGATTTTCTAAGATCTGAAAAAGAAAAAGATAAAATCATTTTCCCCAAAGGGGATGAGATATTCAACGCTCTGAACACGACAAATTTTGAAAATGTTCGCGTCGTCATTATCGGTCAGGACCCTTACCATGGCGAAGGTCAGGCTCACGGACTGTCTTTCTCGGTGCGAAAAGGTGTCGCCATTCCACCAAGCCTCAAAAATATTTATAAAGAGATCGAAAATGAATATGATGTGAAATTGCCTAAACATGGTGATTTAACCGGATGGGCTGAACAAGGAGTATTGCTTTTAAACGCGACGTTAACTGTCGAAATGGCAAAGGCCGGCTCACATCAGAAAAAAGGCTGGGAAGAATTCACTGATGCTGTCATCAAGGCCATAAATCAGGAATTGGAACATGTGGTTTTTATTCTCTGGGGTTCTTACGCGCAAAAAAAAGATGCAATTATAGACCGCAAGAAAAATCTAGTTCTGGAAGGGCCGCACCCATCACCGCTTTCGGCGCATCGTGGATTTTTTGGCTGTGGCCATTTCAAAGAAGCCAATAATTATTTAGAAAAACATGGCCGCAAAAAAATCGACTGGACTTATCTTCCTTGAGTCAGTATTTCGCTTACAATCAAATCTCCGAGATCGACGTTGCAAGATGCAGATATTTCTTTTAGTCCGGTGGGGCTTGTAATATTAATCTCTATTAATTTATCGCCGATAACATCAATCCCTGCGAATAAAATACCGTTTTTAACGAGACTGGGTCCGACGGCTTCACATATTTTTCGTTCGGCTTCATTGATAGGGCGGACATAAGTCGTGCCGCCCGCGGCCATATTCCCCCGAATACTCCCTGCCTTCGGGTTTCTTACAAGAACATGGTTGAAAGCCTTGCCATTGATCACAATCACACGCTTGTCGCCATCTATGATTTCCGGAATAAATTTCTGGGCGATTACGGGATAAGTTCCGCGCTGTGTATGCAGTTCCCAGATTACTTCAAAATTAACATCATCTTTGTCAACCATAAATACGCCGTGTCCGCCCATGGCATCCAAAGGCTTGATGATAATTTTTTCGTGTTGATCGAGAAAATTGCGAAGGGTACTCAACCGGCTCGAGACGGTGGTTGGCGGGCATAATCCGGGAAAAAATCCTGCATAAAGTTTTTCATTAAAGGCCACAAGAGCGGTGGGATTGTTTAAAACCTTTGCGCCATCACGTACAGCATGCTCAAGCATATAGCAGGCGTGGATAAATCGTTTATCGACGGGAGGGTCTTTGCGCATCAACACATAAGAAAAATCTTTTAAGGCGTATACATGACCTTCCTCCAGTTTGAACCAATCTTTTTCTTTGCCTGTCAGGCTTAATTTATGAGAAAAGGTTTTTGCAATATTCTCTTCAATGAATAGATCGTCGATCGTCAGATAAAACAGATCAATGCCCCGGCTTTGGGCCGCTTCCATGATTGCGACTGTACTGTCTTTGTATGGTTTGATAGACTCGATTTTATCGATGACGAAAGCGATAGAAACAGGTGACATATGCCGAATTCTCCAAACTCTTCCCAAAGAATGCTGACATACGACGATCTTGTCAATGACATGGCAAGCGGTTGCAAACCTCGCGATCAATGGAAAATCGGTATTGAGCACGAGCAGTTTTTGTTTCGCAAGGATAATGGTCAGTCCTTGTCTTATGGAGGAACGCCGGGTGTCAGGCAGGTTTTGGAGGCTTTTGCGGCGGATTATGGATGGAAGAAGATTGAGAAGAATGGAAATTTAATCGAACTGCGACGCGACGGGGCATCCATAACGCTGGAGCCAGGCGGGCAGATCGAGCTATCAGGCGCGCCTTACAGGACTATAGAAGAAGTTCAGGCGGAGGCAGATAAATTTTACAGTGAATTAGATGCCATCTCTGAAAAATATGGTTTGGGTGTTCTCGCAAAGGGTTTTCACCCAAACTGGACACGCGATCAAATTCACTGGATGCCAAAGGAGCGCTATAAAATTATGGGTCCCTACATGTCATCGAAAAGCCGTCATGGCGTTGACATGATGATCAGGACATGTGGCGCACAGGTGAATATGGATTTCGAAAGCGAAGCCGACATGATTAAAAAATATCGTGTTGGTTTGGCCCTGCAACCGACCGTAACGGCCTTGATGGCAAACTCGCCGCAAGTCGATGGTAAGGATAGCGGCTATAAGACTTATCGATCTTTTATCTGGACAGAAACCGATCCTGACCGTTGCGGTGTGCCGGAATTTATATTCACAAATGAAATGAGCTTTGCTCGGTATGTCGATTATGCGCTTGACGTTCCGATGTATTTTATCATGCGTAACGGCCATCATGTGAATGTCGCCGGACAATCTTTCCGCAATTTTATGAAAGGCAAGCTACAGGGGCATGAAGGCGATTTTCCAAGTCTCGATGATTGGCATGATCACCTCACAACTTTATTTCCCGAGGTAAGGCTGAAAACTTATCTGGAATTTCGCGGTCCAGACAGCGCACCACCGCCGCTGGTTTATGCAATGACAGCTTTCTGGACGGGTATATTATATGACGATATAGCTCTCGAAAAAGCTTTCGATTTGATCAAAGATATTTCGCCGCAAGAGCATGTCCGTATTCGCAATGAAGTACCACGTTTGGGACTGGGTACGAAAACCGGTTTTGGCACGAAATTACATGAATGGGCTGTTTCCGTGCTGGAAATCTCCAGTGAGGGTTTAGCGAGATATGAAGAAACAGCGGTTGCCGATTTGCAGCCTTTTCTCTCTTTGTTAAAAGGGAACTAAGCCTGTTTTTAAGAGTTGGCAATGTCTCAAACATGAAAGGATTTGCCATGGCCGGAAAACTCGAAGGAAAAAAGATTGCGTTCTTAGCAGCTGATGGATTTGAACAAATCGAATTGACGCGTCCTTGGGAAGATATCAAAGCGGCAGGCGCGACTGTCGAGCTGGTTTCTTTGAAATCAGGAGAAATCCAAGGTTTGAATCATGATGAAAAAGCCGACAAATTTACGGTCGATAAAACTGTTTCCGATGTCAGCGCTTCAGATTATGACGGGCTGGTATTGCCAGGCGGGGTCGCTAATCCAGACACGCTGCGCACAGATCAAGCCGCTGTTCAATTCGTCAAAGACTTTTTTACGCAATCCAAGCCTGTTGCCGCGATCTGCCACGGACCCTGGACACTTGTCGAGGCAGATGTTTTAAAAGGTCGTACCGTGACATCATGGCCGAGTTTGAAAACAGATATCATCAACGCTGGAGGAAACTGGGTCGATAAAGACGTTCAGGTCGATCAGGGTTTGGTCACAAGCCGCAAGCCGGATGATCTGGATGCATTTTGTCGCAAAGCAATCGAGGAGTTTTGCGAAGGCAAACATGACAGAAAAGCGGCTTAAACTCACTTATAAAGATTAATATAATAATCGACGGTTTTTTTTAATCCGGTCTTAAAATCAGTCTGAGGTTGCCATTCAAGCTCAGCTTTAGCTTTAGAGAAATCGATCGCATAGCGGAAATCATGCCCTTTGCGGTCGGTCACGAAATGGATTTGGTCGGCGTATGGTTTCGCATCATCCCTAGGTATTATGTTGTCGAGAATGCCGCATATCTCGTGGGCGATATCCAGATTTCGAACTTCGTTACCGCCGCCCAAGCAATAGGTTTGACCGGTCTCACCTTTCGTAACGGCATTGATTAAACCTTTGCAGTGGTCTTCGACATACAGCCAATCACGAATATTCATTCCAGTACCGTAAATAGGAATCTTTTTGCCGGAAAGGGCATTGCGAATAATAGTCGGGATCAACTTTTCATCATGCTGCCTCGATCCGTAATTATTGGAGCAATTTGTGATGACGACAGGAAATTTATATGTGTGATACCAAGCGCGTGCCAAAAGGTCGCTTGACGCTTTTGAGGCAGAATAGGGCGAAGATGGCGCATACGGCGTGTCTTCCTTAAATGGCGGATCTTTCTCTTTTAGTTGGCCGAAAACTTCATCGGTCGATACATGCAAGAACCTTTTACCGCTTGTATCTTCCCAAGCATCCATGCAGGCTTTGAGAAGCGTATAAGTGCCATCCACATTGGTCTTTATAAATATGCCCGGTTCTGCAATGGCATTATCGACATGGCTTTCAGCGGCCAGATGCAGGACCGTATCAATTGAATGCCTTTCAAGCAAATTAGAGATTAATTCCGCGTCACAAATATTTCCTTCGACAAAGTGGAAATTGGATTTCCCGAAATGACTGGCCAGATTTTCCTTTGATCCAGCATAAGTCAACGCATCAAGCACAATAACGTTTAAATTTTGCGCTATTAGCAGATCGACCAGATGCGACCCTATGAATCCGGCGCCGCCGGTAATAAGGACTGATTTCATGGCGTGATGCTGTAGGGACATTAAAAACTCCGAAACTGTGAATGGTTATTATATCACAAACCATTCGGAACATAATCCTTGAATAGGGATTGATATATTTAGAATAAAGGAGAAGCCATGCCACGTGGAGAAAAATCAGCTTATACCGACAAGCAGAAACGAAAAGCAGAACATATCGAAGAAGGATATGAAAAGCGTGGCGTCTCAAAGAAGGAGGCCGAAAAACGCGCCTGGGCGACAGTAAACAAGGAAAGTGGCGGCGGCAATAAGTCCGGCTCTGGCCGGGGTAAGAAAGACACGAAAG
Organism: Micavibrio sp.; assembly: GCA_030824965.1. Lineage (GTDB taxonomy): Bacteria > Pseudomonadota > Alphaproteobacteria > Micavibrionales > Micavibrionaceae > Micavibrio_B. Next base: position 150,513 of record JAPJQV010000001.1, read on the forward strand.
TCTCGTCCGTAAAAGGTGGCAAGGCCGGGGGCGCCGCATCCGCGAAACGGAGCGCTGCCGAAAGGTCCGCATCCGCCAAAAAAGCCGCGGCCACCCGTAAGAAAAACGCAGCAAAGAAAAAATAAGATCCCTCTTGTCAGGACTGCCCTTTTTATGTAGTTTCCGGTCCTGATTAGATATTGGGGCGTCGCCAAGCGGTAAGGCAGCGGTTTTTGGTTCCGCCATGCGTTGGTTCGAATCCAGCCGCCCCAGCCATTCTTCTTAAAAAGGCTCCTTCGGGAGCCTTTTTTTATGTTTTCCCTTAAACCGCGCCTGTGGAAATTAAGGATCGATTTCTGGCACAATTTTCCAAAATCACCTATTTTGGGCTCATGTCAAAAAATTTCGAGCAGAATTTCAGTCTTAAGGACTGGGTTACCAAACGCGCAGCCAATATGCCTGAGGCAATCGGGGAAGAGACGGTCCTGCAGGTCCAAAACGGAGCGGATATAATCATGCGCCATGAAAAGATACGCATGCCGGAACCACCGCCGGTCAGCCTTCAGCCTGAGCCGGAAAACGACGATGCCGCCGAGCGTTCGATTACGGCCCGTATCGCCGCGCCGCAAGTGCCGGCATCCCCCACCCAGCAGATCCAGATTGTCCGCCTGTTGCGCGATCTCGGCGACCGCCTGCGCCAGAGCGAGAAAGAGCGTGAGATCCTGTGGAAAGAGCTTGATACCTGCCGCAAGCTTTTGACCGATATCGAAGACAAAACGAACAATACTGAGAAAGCCTATCTGTCGATCGAGCATAAACTCAACGCACAGAATTCCGATATCCAGTCTTTGAGCGAGAAAGCCGCCGCGCAAGTTGGAATGCCTTCTGTCCAGGAGGAAAGCGAAGACGCCAAGGAATTCCGCAAAAGCATCGAAGAGAAAATCTCGGCGCTCGAAACGACAACGGGAAGCGCCGTGATTCGTATCGAAGACGCTATTTCTGAGAATGGCAAACTTGCCCGTCGTATCGAACAAGTGACACAGGAACGCGCCAAACTTCTTCAGAAAATGGAAGAGATGGAAGAAACGCTTGAGGATACGCAGAACGCCCTTAAAGCGAAAGCCTTGGTTCTTCTGACGGATCATGCACTGGCGTCCAAAACGACATTGCCGCAAAGCCCGGCCTGGAGCGGTAACGACACGTTGCGCACGCAAAGTCCGCCTGTTTCGCCGAGTGAAGCTTTAGGTCTGGAAACAAGCCCATGGTGGAAAACCAAGAAATCAAGTCAAATGAATAGAACGGCTCTGGCATCTTTGATCTTGTTGGGCCTGGTCGGCGGCTGGGCGATCAGTAAAGCCGGAATGCCCTCGCTTTCGATTTTGTCGTCGACGGATCAGGCCGCTAAAGAATCTCCTGTGCAAGCAACACCGGAAGTCGATCTTGGCGCGGCACTCAAAGCCGATGCGGAAACTGCCAATACAACGGTTGAAAATTCCGCCGCGATGAATGAAGCGGCAAAGGCGTCTAACGCTATCGAGCCGGGGGCCTTGACCGAAAACGCGGCGGCCTCGCCTGTCGAAACGGCAACCGCCGATACAGCGCAAGATCAGGCGTTGGCTGCGGAAACAAAAGCGCGCGAAAATTTCGCGGCAGAAAAGCCTGTTAAAGCGCTCGCTCAACGCATAAAGCCCGACACATCCTTGCCGCTTGCGGTCAGAACGATCGAGAAGAAAGCTTTTGCCGGTGAAGCGGAGGCGCAGCACGATCTTGCCGCGGTTTACACAGCGGGTCATGCGGGCGTCAAAACCAACTATGAGAAAGCATCCCTCTGGTTTGCCGAAGCGGCGCATAGCAATATCGCAAACGCCCAATATAACCTGGCGGTTCTTTATCATCAGGGTTTAGGCGTCAAGCAGGATACGCAGAAAGCCATCGATCTTTATCGTATCGCAGCAGCGAATAATCACCCCGAAGCGCAATACAATCTCGGCATCGCTCATATCGAAGGAATTGGCGCAGATTACAATCCGCAAATTGCCGCTTATTATTTCCAGCAAGCCGCCAAATCAGGCGTGGTCGAAGCTGCCTATAATATGGGTCTGATTCAGGAGAACGGTCTGCTTGGCGAAGCGCAGCCGGATGAAGCCGTTTTCTGGTATAAGCTTGCGGCTGGCAAAGGGAACGAGCAAGCGAAAGAAGCATTGGCCCAATTATCCCGACAGATGAAAATGACCGATGCTCAGGTAAATCAGATTTTTACGAAAATGTCCGAAACCAAGCAGGAATTCGTGAAAGCTCTGAGCGTAACTCCGGCTAAGGCTTCGTCAGCAGTTCCGGCGAAGATTGAGCAGAAAGCGGCAATTCCGGCTCCGGTAACAAAACAAGCTTCAGCGGCAAAACCGTCTGCGCCGGTTCCGGTTGCAGCTCCTGCTTACGATCCGGTTATCGTGGCGCAAATTCAAGAGCAGCTTATTCGTCTAGGATTGTTCTCCGGCTCGCCGGATGGGTCTGCCGACAAATCCACTCAGGATGCTGTCCGATCATATCAATCAATGAATAAGCTGAAATCCGACGGTCGCCCGACGGAAGACGTTCTGGTTCACATGCTGGCATCCGAGATGCAAATCCCTGCGGCGCGGTAATAGGAAATATCCTTTTATTTCAAAGGCTTGACTATATCTACTAGTTCGTTTGTCGTTTTTTTAATTTTTTTATTCGAATGATCGAAGAAGAATATTTTCATCATTACCAGGAGGTCGATAGACCAACGCGGCAATCCATAAAACGATGAGCCTTATGGGTTCTGGATTGCCACACTCATTCCATTCGCTCACAATGACGCGGGTAAAATTAAACTTTGTTCTTTTCGTTTTGAATTCCTTCTTTTCGTTCCGCGATTTTGAGATGTTTTCTGGATCCCTGCTTCCGCAGGGATGCGGAGAATAGGACAAGAGAGAGGTCCCCTCCGGGTCCTAAATCTTGGGGATGGCCGAAAGACGGCATGGCTTTTCACGGTGAAGCCTAACCCTGACAGGATGACGCGGTTTTATTTAAACTTCAAGTTTATTAAGGCGGCAAGGCTGAACCCACCAGTTAGGATATAAAGAGCGGATATGATGTGCCGCCTTTGCCAGATCGGCCTGATTTTCAAAGATACCAAATACGGTCGAGCCGCTGCCGCTCATGCGGGAAAAGAGGCAGCTTTGGTCCTGTTTCAAAACAGAAAGCGCTTCGCCAATGACCGGATATAATTCCTTTGCCGATATCTCAAGGTCGTTACTTGTTTCGGATTTCAAATCCCGGGTTAAATCAATCGCGGACTTATAAGAGCTTTCGAGAATAGCGTTACTGGAGAATATGCCTTTGCGATTTTTAAATACATCCGGTGTCGGTGTTTTCTGCCCCGGCCAGACCAGTAAAGCGTGAAGCTCCGGCAATGTAGGTGCGGGCAGCAATATATCGCCTGTTCCCTGCATAATGGCGGGGTGTAAGCCTATGCATACAGGAACATCGCTGCCGATCTGCAAAGCGATGTCATGAAGCTTTTCATCCGGCAATGATACGGACCAGAGTTTTTGTAGAGCGCGAAGCGTTGCAGCCGCGTCAGAGGAGCCGCCGCCGATACCAGCCCCCGAGGGAAGGTTTTTTTTCAATGTAATTTTTAGATTTAAATCCTGCTTGGTTTGGGCTGCCAATAATTGCGCGGCTTTTATAACGGTGTTTCCGGATAGATCATCTCCGGATAGCTGAAAAGCGAAAGGGCCGTCGATGATCAATTCAAATTTTTCTGAAGGCTCAAAGATTAGTTCATCGCCGATATCGGCAAAGCAAACGAGAGAGTCGAGAAGGTGATAGCCGTTTTCGCGCTTACCCGTAACATGAAGATAAAGATTGAGCTTGGCGGGAGCCAGTTCGCGTAACATCACTCGCCGGTCAGAAATTTATTGCCGCTGGCCTGATCTTGCGACGGTGTATGTGTTGTGTTTGCGGCAAGACCATCATCGATTTTTTTATGCAGGCTTTTGCTTAATTGTGCATCAGGTTTAAAGCTGAGCGCGCGCCGCCACTGAAAACGGGCTTCATTGCGGCGGCCAACTTGCCAATAAGCATCACCTAAATGGTCATTGATGGTCGGATCGTAAGGCGATAATTCAATGGCACGTTCGAGTGCATCGGCGGCTTGCTTGTATTTACCTTGTTTGTAATAGGCCCAGCCAAGCGAATCGACGATGTAACCATCGTCAGGGCGAAGCCGCACCGCCTTTTCGATCATGCGGGTCGCTTCATCGAGATTGATGCCCTGATCGGTCCAGCTATAGCCCAGATAGTTCAAAATATAAGGATGATCCGGTTCAAGCGCGAGGGCAGATTTCAAATCTTTCTCTGCTTCTTTCCATTTCTTCAGGCGTTCATTGGCGATACCTCGGGCATAAAGCAGATTCCAATGCTCGGCTGTGATGTTGCCGTCGAGGATTTCGAATGCTTTGTTGTATTCGCTCAGCGCCGGTTCGAATTTCTCCTGCTCGCGATAAATGTCACCGATCTGGATTTGAGCTTCGATATCTTTAGTTTTATCGACGATGTTTTCGAGAATTTTGATCGCCTGATCGGATTTGCCCGCTTCTTCAAGAAGCTCGGCAATCTGACGCTGAATTTTAATCGCCATTTGCGGATCGCGTGAAGTGTCGATTTCATTGAAAAGGTTGATCGCTTCGTCGTAACGTTTAAATTGCGCCGCCATGTGCGCAATCAGGATACGGGAATCGTTTTCTCCAGGATTCAAATAAAGCGACATTTGCGCGAACAGGCGCGCACTGTCCGGATAATCCTGGTACAAAACCGTTGCCATATCGAACAGGGCGCGTGCCATGCCTTCAATAGGTGTGTTTATCTTATCAACCGGCTCGGATAATTGCGTTTTCTCGTTTTCAGGCACGCCGCGTAAGATATCTTTGGCTTGTGCTTTCAATTCATGGCGTTCGAAAATGTCAGAAATCTGGCGCAGGCTTTTCGTCGAAAGGCCGAGACTGCCATAATCGCGCATGGAAAGATTTTTTAAAGCAGCTTTGTCGTTTAAATAATCAGCAATTAAAATCGCGTGATAAAAATGCACGACGTTCTTGTTAAGTTGCGCAATATCGAGTTTTTTATTGCCCGCCGATGCCCATGCTTTCAAAAGCGGTTTAATGAATTCGCTAATCCCGTCATCGGGAATTTTTTGCGTATCAGTCGTAACTTGTGCGTAATTTCCGCTTTTTAGGGTTTCGATAGCAAGAAAAAGGCGAGGAAGGGAGCCGGTTTCACCGGATTTGATCGTGGAACGGGCCAGATCCATCGCTTCGGGAAAACGGCCGGCACCCATCGCTAGCGCCATAGATCGGCGTTCCAGATCTATATTGCCCGGGTCATTGGCAAGAACTTCACCGAAGTATTTACTTGCTGTGTCCCAGTCGAAGCGGCTTTGGGCATAGCGTCCGGCCAGATAGCTGCCTGTGGGACTACGCATGGAATATTGCTGTTCCAGAACCGCCAATTCTTCCGGTGTCAGTTCCGGCGTCAGATATTTCTCAGGCACTTTGCCTGTGACCCACGCCTTTAACGCATCAAGCCAGTGAATATCGGCATATCTGTCGTTACATCCGGTCAATGCCAGAGCTGTCGTTGCTAAAAGAAGTAGGCTGCGTTTCATGTCGGTGAGCTTACCTTAAAAGTCAGTAACCTGATATAGGGCAAATAGCCGGAAATTACATTCCCGTATAATTCGGGCCATCGCCGCCTTGAGGCACTGTCCAGTCGATATTCTGGCTTGGATCCTTGATGTCACAGGTTTTGCAATGAACGCAATTTTGCGCATTGATCTGAAATCTCTTCGAGCCATCGCCTTCGGTGACAACCTCATAAACGCCTGCCGGACAGTAACGCTGGGCAGGTTCCGCCCAGATAGGCAAGTTGACATCGATAGGAATCGAAGGATCGCGAAGTTTCAAATGGCAGGGCTGGTCTTCGGCATGGTTGGTATTGGAGATATAGACGCTCGATAGCCGGTCGAAGGTTAGTTTGCCATCCGCTTTCGGATAATCGATGGGCTTGCAATCCTCGGCTTTTTTAAGCTGTTTGTAATCTGCATGGTTTTTGAACGTGACGGGAATACGCCATCCTCCAATCGTCTGGATCGCCGCATTGATAAGGCCGACCCATAGGCCTTTATGAAAGCCGGGTTTGATATTGCGGACTTTATAAAGTTCTTCGTAAAGCCAGCTTGATTTGTATTTTTCCGGATAGGAGGTGCATTCCTTTGTTTCTAATTGTTCGGCCAGACTTTCCGCCGCCAGCATGCCGGATTTCATCGCGGCGTGATTGCCCTTGATTTTGGGCACGTTCAGGAATCCCGCCGTATCGCCGATCAACAACCCGCCGGGAAAGGTAAGTTTTGGCAGGGACTGGAAACCGCCTGCGGCAAGGGCTCTTGCGCCATAGGAAATACGTTTGCCGTTTTCAAGAATATCGCGGAAATACGGGTGGGTCTTGAAACGCTGCATTTCCTCGAAAGGAGAAAGATAAGGGTTCTGGTAATCAAGGCCGACGACATAACCGATATAAACAAGGTTGTTCTCGGCATGGTACATGAAAGAGCCGCCGTAAGTTTCATTGCCCAGCGGCCAGCCGATCGTATGAACGCATAGGCCTTGGTTATGTTTCTCCGCCGGAATTTCCCAGATTTCCTTGACGCCAAGACTATAGGTTTGCGGATCGGAGTTTTTACGAAGATCGAATTGCCTGATCAATTGTTTCGTCAGGGATCCATGACAGCCTTCGGCGAAGACGGTATGTTTCGCATGCAGCTCAAGCCCCGGCTGAAAAGCATCGGTGCGATTGCCATGTTTATCCAGTCCCATATCGCCTGTGGCAACGCCTTTGACTGAACCGTCTTCATGATAGAGAATTTCGGCGGCAGCAAAGCCGGGATAAATTTCGACGCCAAGGCTTTCGGCTTGTGAAGCCAGCCATTTGGCAAGGCTGCCGAGAGAGATAATGTAATTGCCGTGATTGTTCATCTGTGGCGGGGTCATCAGGCGAAAAGCTTTTTCCTTGGTCAGGAACATGAATTTATCGTCTTTGGCCTCGCAAGTGAGCGGCGCACCCAGATCTTTCCAGTCAGGAATGAGTTCGTTTAAAGCCCTTGGTTCAAAAACAGCTCCGGAAATAAGATGGGCGCCAACCTCGCTTCCCTTTTCCAAAACGCAAACGCTTATCTCCGGATTGAGCTGCTTCAGGCGAATAGCGCAGGAAAGCCCGGCTGGTCCGGCGCCGACGATTACTACATCGTAAGCCATATTATCGCGGTCTGTTCTGGGATCTGTCATGGGGCCGTCCTGAAATGTAATTATGGAATAATTCGGGTTTTATCTTTGATTATATAGTGTTTCCTATTAACAATAAGTCATTCAGGCTAAAAAGAAATAAAGATTAGGATCGGTTTTTTGGGCAGCGATTTGAGCATTTTGCAATGGTATCTCGAACAGGGGGTGACCGAATTATTGGCGGAGGCTCCGGTAAACAGGTTCGCTGCTTCCTCTGCCTCTGTCGAAGCGCCTGTCGCGGCCCTTGTCACTGTCAAAACGCTTCCAGGCGCTAATGCCATTTCCGAAATGCCGTTAGGAACGGCGGACGCAAAGAAAGAAGCGCTTAAACTTGCCCAAAGCGCCAATTCGCTGGAGGAACTGGAAGCGGCTATAAGAAATTTCGATGCGCTGGCGATCAAGAAAACGGCAACTAATCTGGTCTTTGCCGACGGCAATCCAAAAGCAAGGGTTATGGTCATCGGAGAAGCGCCCGGCGGGGACGAGGACATTCAGGGCAAGCCGTTTGTAGGTTTGAGCGGACAGCTTCTGAATAAAATGTTTGCGGCCATTGGCCTGTCCCGTCAATCCGAAGATCCTGCCACTTCTATATATATATCGAATATCCTTAATTGGCGTCCGCCGGGCAACCGGACGCCCAGTCCTGCAGAGATTGAAATAAGTCTGCCTTTTATCGAGAGACACATTGCCCTGATCCAGCCGCATCTCCTTGTTTTTATGGGTGGCGTCTCCGCCAAAGCCTTGATGAATACGGCGGAAGGTATCACCAAACTGCGCGGAAAATGGGCGAATTATATCCCGTTGACAGAAACAGGTGGGGTCGAAATTCCGGTTTTGCCAACCTTCCACCCATCATTTCTTTTAAGAACGCCAATACAGAAAAAACAGGCATGGAATGACATGCTTTTATTGAAAAAACGAATTTCAGGTTCATAATTAAAGTATTAATTTTTTTAATACAATAATTGTTATTTTGATTTCTGTATTCATTAAGTATTTTTACTAAGTTCAGAATTATCAGGTTGTGAAGTCGAGTATTCTGAATAATTGTTCCAGAATAAGGTAATTTTGTATACTCTTGTCCTGTAAAAACTACATCAATGTCTAATAATTTTATTAGTTAAAACAGCGACTTAGCCTGATATAAAGTTTGCCTGGCTTTGTTTTATTGTTTTTTTCTGGACATTTTACTTTGAGAACCCTATTTGTTCTCCCGCTATGGGTACAGAAAAACAAAATGGCAAATGGCAGGGGCAATTGCTCCAGGCGATATTGCTTGGTGGTGTGGTCCTCTTCGGTTATTTCGGTGCAGCTTTATGGAGCGCGCATCCGTTGTTTGTCGAGCCGACCGAGGCTGTGGATAAGCCGGGCTTGAGTGCAGCTGTATCCACGGTTTCATCTGACGATTTTGAGCCTCTAGTCACGTCTTCGGCATATCACATCCTTAACAAGACAATCCGCGAAGAACTTAAATTGGGGCGGCCAAGTTATGCTTTGAAACTTCTCGGCTCCGATCCGATGGCCCAGAAAATCAAAAATGCAGAGTATGATAAATTAAGAGCTTCGATCGCCCAGTCTTATTTGATTGAAGGGAAAACCCAAAAAGCATTTGATGTGGCGCGGGCATCGTCGCGCCGTTCCCGCCATGATGCCCCGGAAGCAGCCTGGGTAGGCGGTCTTGCCGCTTGGAAAATGGATAATTATCAGGAGGCCGCGGATTTCTTTTCAGTGGCAGCCAAATCGAACCGCGCTTCCGTCTGGTTGAAATCAGGCAGCGCCTTCTGGGCGGCCCGCGCATACGGGCGAATGGGGAATATGCAGGAAGCTACAAATTTCATGGAAATAGCGGCCAGATATCCTCGTACCTTCTATGGGCTTATCGCGCTTCGGTCACTTGATAGGGATTTTAACTTCAATTGGGATAAGCCGGATTTGAAGCATAAGCACAAAAAATCCCTTGAGGCCTCCGGAAAAGTCCAGCAAGCGATCGAGCTTTCTCAAAAAGGGGAAATTACCGATGCCCTGACCAGTCTTGGTAAATCAGGATGGCTGGATAATGGCGTTAAGCAGCGACAGCTTCTGGCCTATATTCTCGATCAGGACGTTCCAGCGCTGTCTTTGCATCTGGGGCGCATGACGAAAGACGCGAATGGCGATTTTTATGACATCGCCCTCTATCCGGAAGCGCCTTGGAACCCCGATAAAGGCTATGAAGTCGACAGCGCGCTGGTTAATGCCCTGATCCGTCAGGAATCCCGCTTCAATCCGCAGGCTAAGAACGCCAGCGGTGCCAGTGGATTAATGCAATTGATGCCGTCAACCGCAAGCTATATGGCCAAAGGCATCGACGTATCGCTAACCCACCCGCAGACCAATATCAGCGTCGGCCAGAAATATGTTCGTCATCTGCTTATGGATAGCAATATAAATAACGATCTTTTTTACATGGCGGTTGCCTATAATGCCGGACCGGGCAATCTTGCGCGCTGGAAACGGCAATATAAAGATATTGATGATCCTCTCTTGTTCATTGAAAGCATTCCCTCGTCGGAAACTCGTGCCTTTGTCGAGCGTGTTATGGTCAATTACTGGATCTACCGTATTCGTGAAGGAAAGGACAATCCGTCCTTAGATGCCGTTGCGTTCGAACGTGACGAGGAATATACCGATGCCGGTACGCGTCACAATTCTTTAGAATTCGCGTCTAATTAATCAGAGCAACGCCAATGCTTTTGCATGTAATTCTGGATCGCCAACTGCTAAGAGATTGCTTCCACTGGATAATGTCAATTTCGCGCCGGACCAGTCCGTAATCATGCCGCCAGCGCCTTCGATCACCGGCGCAAGAGCGACGTAATCGTAGAGACCCAGATAATCCTCTATTAAAAGATCGATAGCTCCATTGGCCATTAAACCGTAAAAGTAACAATCTCCCTGAAAAACTGTGTAGCGGCATTTCTTGTCGAATCTGGCGAAACGCTGCGGATCGTTTCTTTCTATTTGCGAGGGTGAACCTGTTCCAAAGATGGCTTCTTTGAGGTCTACACATTTGCGCGTTTTTATAGCTGATCCATTAAAGGTTGTAGCTTGGCCTTTGATTCCAATCCATCTTTCCTTCGATACGGGCTGGTCTATAATCCCCAGCACAGGCTCCGCACCCTCGCAAAGGCCAATCAAGCTTCCAAAAGTCGGGCGTCCGATCGTAAAAGATTTCGTGCCGTCGATTGGATCGATCACCCATGTAAATCCTGACCTGGTTTCGCTGGCGCCGAATTCTTCGCCGTGAATTCCATCATAAGGTCTCTTATCTGCCAGGATTTCCCGCAAACGGGTTTCAATGCTGCGGTCCGCAAGCGTTACAGGAGTATCGTCTTCTTTGGAGATGATCTCAAAATCCCGCCGATAATAGGCATTTGCGATTTTTCCCGCTTCGTCGGCCATAAACTGCGCCAATTCAATAAGTTCGTGTGGAATGCTCATGAAAAACCTCTTGGAAAAATCCGCATAATGCGGCTAACTACCAGCCATATTACATTCATAAAGACAAGGGTACAGGCATGAAAACCGCTGCCGATATACGTTCTGAATTTTTAAATTACTTTGCAGGGCGCGGCCATGAAAAAGTCGCCTCCAGCCCGCTCGTACCACAGAACGATCCGACTCTTATGTTTACGAACTCAGGCATGGTCCAGTTCAAGAATGTTTTTACCGGTGTTGAAAAGCGCCCGTATACAAAAGCAACCACGTCACAAAAATGTGTTCGTGCCGGTGGTAAACATAACGACCTTGAAAATGTCGGCTATACCGCGCGCCATTTCACTTTCTTTGAAATGCTCGGAAATTTCTCCTTTGGGGATTATTTCAAGGAAGAGGCGATTTTCAATGCCTGGGAACTCGTGTCGAAGAATTTCCAGATGCCAAAAGACAAGCTGTTGGTCACTGTACATTCCACGGACGAGGAAGCCGCCACTCTCTGGAGAAAGATTGCCGGATTCTCTGACGACAAAATTATCCGCATCAATACCAATGATAATTTCTGGATGATGGGCGATACGGGGCCATGCGGACCATGCTCTGAAATCTTTATAGATCGCGGCGACCATATTTTCGGTGGCCCTCCGGGTAGCCCTGACGAAGACGGTGATCGTTTCCTTGAATTCTGGAACCTCGTTTTCATGCAGTTCGAGCAGGAACCGGATGGTAAGGGCGGGCATATAAGAAAACCGCTGCCAAAACCTTCCATCGATACAGGGATGGGGTTGGAGCGCATGTCGATGATCATGCAGGGCAAGAACTCTGTATTCGACATCGACCTGATGCGAGCCATTATCGAGCATGTCGGAGATTTGACATCCGTTAATCCGGATGGCGATCAAGCGCCAAGCCACAAGGTTATTGCCGACCATTTGCGTTCCGCCGCTTTCCTGATCGCCGATGGCGTGATGCCGTCCAATGAAGGACGAGGCTACGTACTTCGCCGTATCATGCGCAGAGGCATGCGCCATGCCCAGCTTTTAGGTGCGAAAGAACCTCTGATGTACCGCTTGTTTCCGACATTGCAAGCGCAGATGGGCGAAGCCTATCCGGAGCTTTATGCGGCCGGTTCACTAATTACCGAAACGCTGAAACTCGAAGAAAGCAAATTCAAGCAGACATTGGAACGTGGCCTGAAGCTTCTCGATGAAGAGACATCCAAATTAGCTTCAGGTACGAAACTGCCGGGCGAGGCAGCGTTTAAACTCTACGATACATTCGGCTTCCCGCTCGACCTGACGCAAGACGCGTTGCGGGCCAAGAATATCGAGGTCGATACAGATGGCTTCGATGCGGCGATGGAAAAGCAAAAAGCCGAAGCGCGCAAAAATTGGTCGGGTTCCGGCGATACCGCGACAGAAAAAGTCTGGTTTGAGCTTTTGGATAAAGCGGGCGCGACAGAATTTTTAGGGTACTCCAAACTTGAAGCGGAAGGCCAGATCAAAACCATCGTAAAAGACGGAGCGGAGGTTACGGAAGCGAAAGCGGGCGATAACGTCCACATCGTTTTAAACCAGACGCCTTTCTATGCGGAGTCCGGCGGTCAGGTCGGTGATACGGGTATTTTAAAAGTAGGAGATAATATTTTTGAAGTAACCGACACTGTTAAGAAACTCGGCAAGATGTTCGCGCATGTCGGTATTGTCAAAGAAGGTTCTTTTAAGGTCGGAGATGCTGTCGAAGCGCAAGTGGATACAGATCGCCGTAACGCTATTCAGGCACATCACTCCGTAACGCACTTGCTGCATGAAGCCCTGCGCCTGACGCTCGGCGATCATGTGGCGCAAAAGGGCTCCATGCAAACAGTCGATCGTACACGCTTCGATATCTCCCATCATTTGGGCATTTCACAGGAGCAATTGAAAGCCGTCGAGGCGATGGTAAATGACGAAATTCGCGCCGATACGGAAGTCCGTACCCGCGTCATGGCTATTGATGATGCAAGGGAAACCGGCGCTCGCGCCTTGTTCGGCGAAAAATACGACGACGAAGTTCGCGTTGTCTCTATGGGACGTCAGGAACAGGGCCAGAATAAACCATTCTCCGTCGAACTCTGCGGGGGTACGCATGTCGGGCGCACAGGCGAAATCGGCCTCTTTAAAATCGTTTCCGAAGGGGCGGTCGGTTCTGGCGTTCGCCGTATCGAAGCGGTCGCAGGTTCTACGGCTCTGAATTACTATAATTCCCAGGAAAACAAGTTATTCGAAGCGGCGGCCGTTTTAAAGGCCAATCCTTCCGATGTTGTAGAGCGTGTCAAAGCATTGATAGATGAGAAGAAAAAGCTGGAGCAGGAACTGACGGCTCTTCGCCGTAAACTGGCAACTGGCGGCGCGGATGAGGGATCGGCGGCAAAAGAAATCGGCGGCGTTAAATTTGTCGGCAAAGTTTTAGAAGATGTTCCGGCTAAAGACCTGAAGCCAATGGCCGACGACCTGAAAGCAAAAATCGGTTCCGGCGTGGTCGCATTAATTTCTAAGGAAGAAGGAAAAGCTTCTATCGTGGTCGCGGTAACTTCAGACCTGACGTCGAAAATCAATGCTGTCGATCTCGTTAGAATCGGCGCGGAAGCTCTCGGCGGCAAAGGCGGCGGCGGACGTCCCGACATGGCGCAAGCAGGAGGCCCGGACGCAGGTGCTGCGAATGATGCTATTGCAGAGATTGAGAAAAAACTGGCCTGAACCTAAACGGCTTCTCTGCTTAGCTTGAAAGATGCCGGGATTAGATGATTAACAATTTTTCTGGCCCAGTTATCGATCGAATGGGGCTGGACAGTCGTAACGGCATCAGGGGCGCAAAGGACATTAAGCCCGGCTTCCTGTGCGGTTTCATGATTAATGCGTGTTCGCATTTCTTTCAACCCTTCGGCGCATGAAGCAAATCTTTTGCAAAGCTTGGGATCTTTTACTTCAAACTGGCGACGAAGAACGCTCCGCTCGGTATTGATCAGATCATGAGTCAGCTTATCGCTGGCCTCGAAATCGGCATGGGTGATGATGGCTTCGATCGACAATCGTCTGCCGTGATCTTCAATCTGGTGATGCGATTTATGAGATCTGTATCCTCTCTCGGAAGGATAGGTGAATTCACATTTGCGCGAAGAAATATTTCCCGAATTCAACATTGCATCGCGCAAGCGAACGACATCTTCGACGTCATGAGCGACGAATTTCAGGCCAAAGTAGTCGCCGATATCATCAGAGCGTTTATTATCCTTAAGGATTTTATCGGTGATAGACATCTCCGATTTCACCCGCCAAAGTACGGAAACGCCCCCAAGATCAAGGGATTGCTTTGCCTTTAATTTCGAAATGGAATCAGCGGTTTTATCTATGTTCTCCGGCTTGATATAACCGGCTATGGCGAGTACCGAAGCGGCAAACCGGTGCGAAGCGGGAGCAAGTTCATGAGCGAGCTTAATGTATTCCTCCGGATTCTCATGTCTTTCCGGCTGTGAGTCGAGCGCCCAGTTCCAAGTGGCCGGCAACGAGGCCGTATGAAATAAAATTGCCAGATTTGCTTTACTTGCCATTTACTCATTCCCTGTTTTTTTATTGCCATATCTTATAAGCATGGCTGATAAGTGATTTCATCAAAGGTGTACGAAAATTGCAAGTATTTTCAAAGAATTAAGTAATATTATTCCGGAATATGCCAATAACCGCTTGCGAAGCTCGAAAACTAGCCGTAAATAACGGGAAATTTAACTTTAAGGATCCGAACCAATGGCTATTCAACGTACTTTTTCCATCATCAAACCGGATGCAACGCGCCGTAATCTGACTGGTGCCATCAACGCCAAATTTGAAGAAAAGGGCCTTCGTATCGTGGCTCAAAAGCGCATTCAGATGACTGAAGCCATGGCAAAGGAATTCTATGGCGTTCACAAAGAGCGCCCGTTCTTTAACGATCTTGTGAAATTTATGATTTCCGGTCCTGTTGTCGTTCAGGTTCTGGAAGGCGAGAACGCTGTATTGAAAAACCGAGAAATCATGGGCGCAACGAACCCGGCTAACGCGGATGCCGGTACGATCCGTAAGGAATTTGCCGAAAGCATCGAAGCCAATTCCGTTCACGGTTCTGACAGCGATGAGAATGCCGCGATTGAAATTGCTTATTTCTTCGCCGGTAACGAGATCGTCGGCTAATTTTCCAGTAAGGAATTTATTTCATCCCGGCTTCCTTGATATACGCCGGAGAGGGATTGCAGAAGCGGGGGCAACTCCGCTTCTTTCTGATTCTGAATAGATCTTTCAATTTCGGCTGTCGCATCGGCAATAGCTTTGAACCCGAAATTCGCGGCCATGCCGCGCAGTTCATGCGAACGGGATTTGACCGCATCGATATCATTATTATCGAACGCGGTTTTAAGATTTAAAATAAGTTCTTCTGTCTTGTCATAGAAATCGCGCATCAATTCTTCAGTTTGCGGCTTACCAAGACTTTTAACCAGAGATGCTATCATCGCGTGATTTAAATATTTTTCTTCGATGACTTGCTCTTCGGCTACTTCCTGCTCTTCTTCAAGCTGACGCACCATCAAAGCGAACTCATCGTCTTCTTCCTGCACCTCCTCCATGTTATCTTGAGTTGAAGAAATAAAATCGATATCTGCAATCACAGCAGAACCGATAACCGGCGTAGGCGTAGCGGCAGCCGAAGACGAGGAGGGCGGCTTCACGGCTTCCTGACGGGCGATTTTCTGAAGCATCTGTTTAAGAGTTTCCGGCATAACGGGCTTACCCAGGAAATCGCTCATGCCTCCGGCTATGTATCTTTTTACATCGTCCTCACCCGTATTGCCCGTCATGGCAATGATCGGCAGGTTAGCCTTGTCAGGATCTGGCAGGGCGCGAATTTCTGCCGTTGCTTCAAGGCCGCTTCTTCCCGGCAATTCAATATCCATCAGAACGAGATCGAAATTATGCTCTATGACCGATTTTACAGCTTCATCGGCGTTTGAGGCCAGAATTACAGAATGGCTCATTCGGTTGAGAAGGCCATGAATGACTTTCTGGTTAATTCCGTTATCGTCGACAACCAGAATATGCATATTTCTTACGTTCTGATCGTTTAAAGAGGCCAGAGTTTTAATCTGGTTAGAATCCGTCGTGGAAGTGGGCATAGGCAAGGTAAAGAAGAAAGTGCTGCCGTCACCCTCGCGGCTATTGATGCCGATCGACGAACCCATAGCCTCGATTAATTTTTTACAGATCGTAAGGCCCAGGCCCGTGCCGCCAAATTTCCGGTTGATGCTCGCATCAGCCTGCGAAAAGGGCTGGAAAATTTTCTTTTGTGCTTCGGCGCTGATGCCGATACCCGAATCCTGAACGCCGAAATAGATCTGCGTCATGTCGGTAGTGAAATTATCGGCTGTGGAAAGGTTTTTAACCTGAATTGTGACATTGCCGCGAGCGGTGAATTTAATAGCGTTATTGACGAGATTTAAAAGAACCTGTCTTAATCTTGTTGGGTCGCCAACCACATATTCAGGCAAGCGCGGATCGAGATCCAATATAAGGTCGATATTCTTTGAACCTGCATGACCGCTCATTAATGTATGGATACCTTTTAGAAGGCGTTTCAAATCAAAGCTGGTTTTTTCAAGTTCAAGTTTGCCGCTTTCAATCTTCTCAAAATCAAGTATATCGTTCAGAAGCGCCAGCAAAGCTTCGCCAGAATCCTGAATCGTGTTGGCGAAATCTTTTTGTTCCCGTGAAAGTCCCGTATCCAGCAGAAGCCTCACCATGCCCATGATGCCTGTCATGGGTGTGCGGATTTCATGACTGACAACGGCCAAGAAAGCGGATTTGGCAAGATTGGCCTCATCGGCGGATTCCTTTGCGCGTTTCATTTCTTCAGTGCGCTTCGTTTCCTGGATTTGCAATTCTTTCATCAGGAGACGCTCCTGATCGAGAACATGCAGCAATCTTGTATGCTCAGATGCCTCGCGGGCTTCCCGGAACGTATCGCTTAAGCTGTCACGCAGTTCCTTGCGGTCATATAGTTCTACAGGTCTTGGCTCAGCAAAATAAGTTTGGATAAGGGCGCTGACAACGGCGGTTATAGAAGTGAACCAGGGACTGACATAAGTGAGAGCTGTGGCAGATGAATCCGCTTCAACGGTTTCAATCAGCCCCCAGACAGCGATAAATAAAGTAACCCGTGAAATCAGGCTTATGCCGGTCATCGTGTTAAGGGAGAAAATCGATGTAAACGGCCAAGTCAAAAGAACAGTTAGCAGGCTTATTCCGACAAAAGGAATAAAGCTTAGAGACATGCTTATCGTCGGAACTGTAGACAGGAGCAACATTCCCAGAAGACTGCTAACGGCAAATAAAAGGCCGATACCTATAAAGAGCGAAGGGGGATATTTAGAGCGTGCTTCTGTCGTAAGCCAAAGGGAAACGAAAAGCAGAGTAGGGAAAAGCAAACGGAATAAAGGCGTGATGATTTGACCGAAGAAATGGTTGACCAGGAAAAAATGATCCAGGAACATTTCGTAGCTGTAAAGAATCGTCCACATCAATGACAAAGCAAGCAAGGATTTATCGCGGCTGTTTAAAAATCCAGCAAATAAAATGGCGATAGCGGCCAGAATAAAGTTTTTTGCATCCGGTTCCAGAACGCCTATTCCCGTCACAGGTCTTATAGAAGATTCAATCGACGGATTGATCGTCGTCAGTGTCCCTTTACGACCCTCTATATATAAAATTAAATAAGCGGTCTGGTTTTTGGGAATGTCCACCGCAATGCGCGAGGAAAGAAAATAATTATTTTCCGCTCCAGACCGGGCGGTCGTATTGAAGAAAGTCTGGCGTGACGTCGACTCATAAAGAATGGCTTTCTCCGCGAAGCCGGTCCGCCCATATCCTGTTTTGCCGAAATTGAGCATCCATAATTCCTGGCCGCTGGTATTCAATACGGGTATCACTATCCAGTGTGGACTGCCTTGGGATCCCAGACTGATAACATTTCCCTCAGCCGCAGCTTTGCCAAGCTGGCCGCTTTGCATCATCCCGATAATCGAATTAAAGCCGAACTTTCTTTCCGGGTCTTCCAGAACAAATAAGGATTTTTCGCCGGGGGTCGCGACAGTCGATTGATCCGTAAGTATCAAAGGCGAGATATCAAACTCAGATTTAGCCTCTTGAGCGAAAGACGGGCTGACCACCAATAAGGTAATCAGCAGAAATAAATATCTTAAAATAAAAAGACGATTATCGAACATAGAAGGCATATCCGGCATTGGGCCGAAAATCTCCATATTCACTTTTGAGCAAAAAGCTTAATAAATAGATAAGTCTTTGATTATGTAAGAATTAGATAAGAAAAATTGCCATCAAGATCATCAAAACGATGACATGGGCGATAAACCATTTTCCGTATTTTGTAAAAGCTTCCCAGCCTTGCTCGGCACGCTCGATTTGAGAAGTGTCGATTTCAACCGGGGTATGATCATGAGCCATAAGAAATCCTCTGTTAAAAGATAGTAGCGATGAAAATTCAGGATTTCAAGAGGCTGAGCGCAACCTTGCGCAAAGCCTCGGGATAGCAATGATGTTCGGCAGAAAGAACACGTTCTGCCAAGGTCTCTGGCGTATCGTCCGCCATCACCGGAACTGATTTTTGCAGGATGATTTCACCTCGGTCAACTTCAGGAATAACAAAATGGATGCTTGCACCGCTTATTGCATCCTTTGACTCCAGAACAGCTCTATGAACATGCATGCCGTGCATTCCTTCGCCGCCATGTTTCGGCAATAGAGCCGGATGAGTATTGAGCATCCTGCCACGCCATTTATCGACGAATTCAGGCGTCAGGATTCTCATAAACCCTGCGAGACATACGATATCGATATTATTCTTTTCCAGTTCTTCGTGAATGGCTTCATCAAATTTCTGCCGCGATGAAAATTCCGTGTGGTCGATGACAAGGGCGGGAATATCTTCTCGGGCAGCGCGCTTCAATCCAAATACATCAGGCACATTTGAAATGACGAGAGAAATTTCGGCTGGAAAATCGGGTGTCTTAGAGGCATCGATCAACGCCTGAAGATTGCTGCCGCCGCCGGAAATCAGTACGGCCGTTCTTATACGGCCCATTCTGTATCCATGTTGTCAATCAAAACACGGTCGCCTTGCGCAGCAGGAATTACTTCACCGATGCGGTAGAATTTTTCGCCATTTTTATTTAGGGCGTCTTCCAGAGAAGCCGCATCATTGGCGCCGCATATAACGATCATTCCGATTCCGCAATTAAGAGTGCGAGCCAAATCATGATTTGAAATCTCAGCGCTTTTTTTCAGCCATTTAAAAACAGGGAGAAGCTCCCATCTGGCGGCATCCAGGCGGACGCCAAGTCCGTCTGGCAACACGCGCGGAATGTTTTCCAGCAAGCCGCCACCGGTGATATGCGATAAACCTTTGATAAGCGAGGTCTCTTTGAGGATATTTATCAAGGCCTTCACATAAATGCGCGTCGGCGTCATTAGGGCTTTGGCCAATGTTGTATCGTTCTGGTAAGGGCAGGCCTCATCCAGCTTTGTCTTCGTATCGCTGATAATTTTCCGGACCAGTGAAAAGCCGTTCGAATGGACCCCGCTGGAAGGCAAGGCATAAACGACATCTCCCTCCTGTATTGTCTGACCTGTCAGGATTTTTCCCCGCTCGACGGCACCGACCGAAAATCCGGCCAGATCATAATCATCATCTTGATACATGCCGGGCATTTCTGCCGTTTCGCCGCCGATCAGGGCGCAATTAGCCTGTTTGCAGCCCTCTGCAATCCCGTTAATAACCTGCGAGGCGGTCTCGACATTCAGTTTGCCGCTGGCAAAGTAATCGAGAAAGAAGAGCGGTTCTGCCCCTTGCACGATCAAATCATTAACGCACATGGCCACAAGGTCAATGCCAACCGTATCGTTGAGGCCGGAATCTATCGCAATTTTGAGCTTGGTTCCTACACCGTCGGTAGCCGAAACAAGCACCGGGTCGGCATATCCGGCAGCTTTTACGTCGAATAAAGCGCCGAATCCGCCCAATCCGCCCATAACGCCGCTTCTCTTTGTAGATTTAGCCGCAGGCTTGATTCTTTCAACCAGCTCGTTTCCGGCATCGATATTGACCCCTGCAGCTTCATAAGCATTTAGTTTCATTGAAAGAAAGCCTTTCCCGAGCTATAAAAACGGAATTCAACACTTCTTTAGAATTTTTACCATGTTTCGTATAGTCCCGATTTTACTATTTATGCTGATCTGGATGCCGGTCCTGGCCAATGCCCAGACCAATCCGGCCTATGTCGTCCACGACGTTAAGGTGGATATTGTGGCTGAAAGTGCCGTTAAGGCAAGAAATCAGGCTTTTACGACCGCGCAAGGTAAAGCATTCAAAATGCTGTCGGAGCGATTCTTAAGCCCGGATCAAATTGCGGCTTTTACGCCGCCGGACGCGTCCGTCATCGCAGGCATGGTATCGGATTTCGAAATCACCAGCGAGCAATTATCGAAAAAACGCTATCTTGGAACTTATATCTTCAGGTTCAAACCTGCATCGATCAACCGGTTTTTCGGCCATGGACCGTTGGGCGATTACTCGGCCATAAATGCGTCAGGCCAAAAGCTTTTGGTCATTCCTGTTTTCAGCCAAAATGGGACACTGTCTTTATGGGATATAAAGAAGAATCCCTGGCTGCAAGCCTGGCAAAAAGGGGGTGGCGCAGAAAATTTAGTTATTCCGCAAGGCAATGTATCCGACACGATGGATTTGCGCGAAACCGATCCGCTCAAATTCTCTCAATCGAGCCTGAAGCGGCTTAAATCCCGTTATGGCGTGTATGATACCGTTGTCGCCTCTGCCGTGTTCGATCAATCTGCGGCAAATATTTTAAAAGTTGACCTGTATCGCACCGATCGGGGACGGGTCGAACTTGTCAGGTCGGTTCCGGTTCCTGCCGGAAATGCCAGGCGGCTTGGTGAACTTTTAGCTAAAGCAGTGCTGCAAATACAAACCGAACTTAGTGGAAACTGGAGAAATCAGGAATTTTATGTCGATCCTGCATTGGCTGCCGAGCTGGCCGCGGAAAGTGCCGCTACCGCACAAGCGCAACCTTACACACCGCAGGCGGGATATATAAAGGCGACGGCGAGATTTAATACGATGAGCGACTGGCTTTCCATGCGTCGTTCACTCAACGGAATTCCGCCGCTCAAATCTATCCGAATTTTATCCCTTTCCACAAACCAGGCTAGTATGGAATTCACTTACAGTGATTGGATGGCGTTGACCAGCGCACTCTCAGCCAGAGGTTTGTCCCTACAATCGACAGGACCGGGTGAATATAACCTAATCAAAACAAACCCCGCAGGATATTCCCGATGAATAAAAAACTGACTTTTAGTGCGCAAGCGATCTTCTGGCTTTTTCTGTTTGCCGTTTTTATCGGTCTGATTATCCTGTTCAATGGCATTCTTCTGCCTTTCGTTATCGGTGCGATCATTGCCTATCTGCTTAATCCGTTAGTCAGGATATTGGGGCAGAAAGGCATGAAGCGGTGGGTTGCCTCCATTCTTATCTTGAGCGGGTTTTCGCTTTTTATCCTGATATTGATCGGCGTGTCAGCCCCCCTACTGGCGCGAGAATTCGGCGAATTTATTTCCAATATACCGGAATACACCCAGCGCATTTCTGCCCTGGTGCAAAGCCGATTAAGCTTACTTGAGCAAAGAACCGGATTTAATTTCATGGACAAAATCCATGAGAGCGTCGAAGAGGATATCGGCAAGACTTTGCAGATGAGCCAGAAAGTCGTCGGCAGCGTAGCGGCAGGTTTGGTTATGGGCGGTTCTGCGATCGTCGGTTTTGTCACCACCGCTTTGTTGGTTCCGATTGTCGCTTATTTCATGATGAAAGATTGGCCGCGCATTACAGGCTTTGTACATAATCTTATTCCCAAGGCACATAAAGCGACAATCAATAGCCTGCTCGATCAGATCGACCGCAAAATATCCGGTTTCATACGCGGACAATTATCGGTGTGTCTGATCCTGGGTATCATGTACGCGGTTGCATTAAGCATCGCAGGACTTGAATACGGCTCGTTGATCGGTTTAGGAACAGGACTTCTTTCAATCATTCCTTATGTGGGCTCGACGATCGGTCTCTTAAGCAGCGTGGGCGTTGCGGCATTGCAGACTGATGGTAATATGGCCTATGTGGCGACGATTGCCGCGATTTTCTTTGCGGGCCAGTTTATCGAAGGCAATTTTATTACACCCAAGCTTATCGGTGACAGCGTTGGCCTTCACCCATTATGGATTATTTTCGCGCTTATGGCAGGCGGCTCGTTGGTAGGCCTGACCGGTATGTTGATGGCCATACCGGTTGCGGCAATTATCAGCGTATTGATAGGCTTTGCCATACAAAAGTATAGGGATAGCGACTTTTACAAGACGCCGGAAAAAGTTTCTCCGGTGATTACCGATACGACGAATTTGCCGGAAATCGAAATCGTCATTAAAACAGAATCATGACGCAGCTTTCATTCGATCTTGAATTCCGCGCAGCCTATGGTCGTGATGATTTTATCGTTGGCCGGTCTAACGAAATGGCCATACGTCTGATCGACAGATGGCCGGATTGGGACATGAATCCTTTTCTGATCGTCTACGGTGATGAAGGTTCAGGAAAAAAGCATCTGGCCTCGGTCTGGCAAAAAAAATCTTCTGCGATTGTTTTCTCGCCTGAGGCTTTTTCTAAAACTGACCTGCTGGATATACTTAACGCAGCGCCTAATATCATATTGTATAATCTGCACGAGATCGTCGGCAATGCAGTGGCGGAAGAAAAACTCTTCCATATTTATAATCACTACAAGGAATTGTCGGATAGAAAATTCGTGCTGATTACCAGCCGTTTCGCGCCTAGTGAGCTGAACGCCAATTTCAAGGATGTTCAATCCCGCTTGAACGGATCGATGACGGTCAAAATAGATAATCCGGACGATATGCTGCTGATGCAGGTTCTTGGGAAACAGTTGCATGACCGGGGATTCCAACCGACCGAAGATTTACTTAGATATGCGGTGAAACTCATGGAGCGCTCTTGGACCGCACCAAAGCGGCTCGCCGAAATTTTGAATAAGATGTCGCTCGACGCGCAAAAAGGCCTGACAAAAAGAATGATCGGGGATGCGATTAGTCAGATTGAAACGTTAAGTGATCAGGATGACCTTTTCATTCCACCGGCAGCAGGCAAATTGAGCCTTTCTTAATAGCAAGGCAAACCTTGCCCTCGATCAGTTCATGCGCGGCTTTGCCGAAGACATCATAACGCCAGCCCTGATTGAACGGTACTTCTTCTGATGCGGGATTGGCCGCGAATGTATCGATGTCGTCCGAGCTTGCAACCAGTTTAATCGCAACACCCGCTTCATTGGCCTGAATGCGCAACAGCATTTTGAGCATTTCAACAGTCGAAACAAGCTTTTGCGGCAGAATGTTTTTCGACGGTAATTTCGGCAATTTATCGGCAGGAATATTTAATCCGCTTTCAATGACTTTCATGATGGCTATGCCGAATTTACCTTTGGCCATATCAGGCGAAAAGCCGCGGATGCGAATAAGGTCTTCCACAGTTTGCGGTTGCTGAAAGCCGAGATCGAGCAGCGTTTCATCTTTGAGAATACGGGAACGCGGTACGTCTTTCCTTTGCGATTCCAATTCGCGCCATTTGGCGAGTTCGTAAATGACACCCAAATCTTTTGGCTTGGCAGAACGAATTTTCAGGCGTTTCCACGCTTCTTCCGGATCGGTATCGTAAGTCTTGGGATCGGTGAGATATGCCATTTCCTCATTTACCCAATCGATGCGATTGGTTTTTTTCAGCTTTTTCTCAAGGGCGTGGTAGACATCGATCAGGAAAATAACATCGTTGAGCGCATAGGACAGTTGACGGGAACTTAACGGGCGGTGAGACCAGTCGGTAAATTGCGAGGATTTATCGGGCCTGTGACCTGTGATATCGGCGACAAGATTATCATAGCCGATCTGTTCTCCATGTCCGCAGACCATAGCGGCGACTTGCGTATCGAAAAGCGGTGTCACCATTTTGCCGGAAAGCTGCAGAATAATCTCCAGATCCTGCCGCGCTGCATGGAAGACTTTTAAAATATTCGGGTCGGTCAGCAAATCCCAGACCGGGCTTAAATCCAAATCCTCGTCTTTGGACAGGACATCGATGGCAACTGCGTTCTTGTCAGGGCCGGAAAGCTGGATCAGGCATAGCTTGGAATAGTAAGTCTTATCGCGCAGGAACTCCGTGTCCACCGTAATAAAAGGCTGGGATTTCAGGGTTCGGCAAAAAGCGACAAGATCGGAATTAGTGGTAATCAGGGTCATGTAAAAAGGCTTTAAAGCTTGGTTTGAGACTGTTATAACACGCATCGAACCTTATAAAAGCTGGAAGATTTGATTATGCACCTCTATCGAACCCACAATTGCGGCGAATTACGTAACAGCCATGCCGGACAGAACGTAAAGCTTTCGGGCTGGATTCACCGTATTCGCGACCATGGCGGGGTGCTTTTTATCGATTTGCGCGATACTTATGGCGTAACGCAATGCGTGGTCGATGTCGGATCGCCCGTTTTGGCGCAGGCCGCGGAGTGGCGCGCTGAGTCCGTGATTACAGTTTCCGGTGAGGTCCGTGAACGTATCGGTGAAACGAAAAACAGCCGTCTGGGGACGGGCGATATCGAAATCTATATCAATGAAGCTATTTTGCAGTCGGCGGCGGATGTCCTACCGTTGCAGGTTGCCGAACCCGATGGCGCAGGGGAAGATCTGCGCCTAAAATATCGCTTTTTGGATTTGCGCCGCGAGGGCATGCACTCACGCATTCGCCTGCGTAATAATGTCATTGCATCTATGCGCCGCCGCATGTGGGATCAGGGTTTTCAGGAATTCAATACGCCCATTTTGACAGCTTCGTCCCCGGAAGGCGCACGCGACTATCTTGTGCCATCTCGTATCCATGCCGGTAAATTTTATGCCTTGCCGCAGGCGCCGCAGCAATTCAAGCAGCTTTTGATGGTATCGGGTTTTGACCGCTACTTCCAGATCGCGCCGTGTTTCCGCGACGAAGACGGCCGCGCCGACCGCCTTGCAGAGTTTTATCAGCTTGATGTTGAAATGAGCTTTGTTCAACAAGAGGATGTATTTGAAATCATGACCGGCGTGATTGGCGGTATTTTTGAAGAATTCTCAAGCTGGACAGGCAAGGAAAATAAAGTCGTATGGTTGCCGAATATGCGCTATGACGATGCGATTTTGAAATACGGCTCCGACAAGCCTGACCTTCGCAATCCTCTCGAAATCGTCGATGTGACGGAAGTTTTCAAACGCGAGGATGTCACATTCAATGCGTTCAAAGGCGTGATCGAAAAAGGCGGCGTTGTTCGCGCCATCCGGGCGCCAAAAGTCTCCGATCAGCCGCGCAGCTTCTTCGATAAACTCAACGATTGGGCGAGGGGCGAAGGCGCGCCTGGACTTGGCTATGTGCTGTTCGCCGACGGTGAAGGCAAGGGACCGATTGCGAAATTTATTCCAGCCGAAGCTCAAGCAGAACTTAAAAAGATTGCCTCTTTGGAAGAAGGCGACGCGATCTTCTTCGTTTGTGACAAGCCGGAAAAAGCGGCGAAATTCGCCGGTCGCGCGCGCGACCGTATATGTGACGATATGCCGGAAGGTCATGAATATGCCCGTGAAAAAGGCGTTTATAAATTGTTCTGGATCGTTGATTTCCCGATGTACGAAGCGGATGAGAAAACCGGCAAGGTCGATTTCTCTCACAACCCGTTCTCCATGCCGCAAGGCGGGCTGGATGCGCTAAATGGTCAAGATCCGTTGACGATTCTTGCGACTCAATATGACTGCGTCTGTAATGGTTTCGAGCTGGCCTCCGGCGGCATTCGTAACCACCGCCCTGATATCATGGAAAAAGCATTTGCAATCGCCGGATATGATAAGGAAGTGCTTGAGAAAAAATTCGGCGGTATGCTGAATGCTTTCCGTTTCGGCGCGCCACCGCATGGCGGCTGTGCGTTCGGGATCGACCGTATCGTCATGCTACTGGCTAACGAGCCGAACTTGCGTGAAGTATATGCATTCGTGATGAACGGTGCGTATGAAGACCAGATGATGGGGGCGCCAAGCCCTGTCGTTGCCGAGCAACTCAAAGACCTTCATATCCGCGTGGTCGAGCCGATTAAGACGGTAGAGAAAAAATCAGCCTAAATTAGGAACTATAAAATCCGTCGACGGGGGGCTTTCCCCGTCGTCGTAAATTTCAGTTCTAATCCCCAATGCTTTCTTTTCCAGCTTTTGCTTGTACATGGCTTTGTCTGCTTCTTTGTACATTTCAGAAAAAGTCTTTTGACCCTCATAAGAGGCTGTTCCATAAGAAAAAAGGGCGTTTATTTTTCGGCCATCGGGAAGAGGAATAAGAATTCTATTTTCAAGAGCGTTTAGTCGCGCTTCGATATCCGAGACGTTTGCATTTGGAACCAAAATACCGAACTCATCGCCGCCTATTCTTGCAACAATATCGGTATGCCTGAATACATGTTCTATTCGGGCGGCAGTAGCTGCGATAAGAGTATCACCTGTCAAATGATCTTCTTCTTTGTCATTTATATTTTTAAGTCCATTAATATCCAGGATAATAACCGTAAAACTGCCTTTTTTTTCCGCCTGCAGGAACATCTTCACGCCAAGTTCGTCAAAATATTCCCGGTTGCGTAGCCCCGATAATTTATCGAAAGACGACATCAAATCTTTTTCACGATAAATTCTAATCTCACTGACGGCTTGCTGCAAAAGCTGGGTCAGTTGGATGTTATCCATTGAGGCAATATCTTCGGGATGAAGCTCTGCCAAATCTATTTCAGCCGAGCCAGCAGCAGCAAAATCTCTTCCTGGGGAAGGTAAGTTATGAGAATTTCTAACCATAATGGGAAAAATATAGCTGAATTGCTAATATTATGTCAATAAATTTGGCCCGGTGCAAGTAGGGAGCTTGCATCCGGGCCTTTTGATAACCCGCTGCATGGGGGTGTGAGGGAGGAGGGAATGCAGCGTGGTTTGTTACAAACTTTAGGGTAATAATGATTTTTGCAGTTTCCGTGCCAGTTGTTTGCATAATATTTATTTATATATATCAATGATTTAAATCCAAAGTGCGTGCGTCTTTCCCAGTTCCATCTAGGCATAAATAGCTTCCTGATGTAGGGTGATCAGGCAAAATTTTTCCTTAGATAGGTCCTTTGATGAACGGGCGAGTATCAACTCCCTTTTTGATAATAGTTTTGACTTTTTTAACGTTCAGCTCGGACTTGCTGGCGTCAGAGCCAATTATCGTTTCGCCTTCACAAGTCCTGACGCCACATAAAGCACTCTACGATGTTCAATTGGTATCTACGAAAAACAGTTCGCAAATGGCCAATATTTCGGGAAAGATGTTTTATGAGTGGAGACCGTCATGTGAAGGATGGATTACCAATCATCGCTTTAGTTTAAACTATGATTACGCCGATAGCCCGTCGGTCAATATCAGCAGTGATTTTACGACATTTGAAACTTTTGACGGCAAATCTCTGAATTTTTCTTCTCGCCGCAAACGCAATGGAGAGTCCTATGAAGAACTGCGTGGTCGCGCCGAGATGACGGCAAAAGGGGCGGAAGGAAAGGCGATTTATTCCATCCCTGAGGGCCTTGCTTTCGATTTGACACGAAACACTGTGTTCCCGACCGGTCATACGATCAATCTGCTCGAACAGGCACGACAAGGTAAAAAATTCTATAATATACGCATCTTCGATGGCAGCGACGATGAAGGCCCGGTTGATATCAATTCTTTCATCGGCGCGAAGATCGAAGGCAAAAAAAGTGGTGAGGCCTCTAAATTATTTCCCCAAAGGAGTAATTCCTTTAAGCCTGCGTCAACCAATTCCATCGATAATAGCCTGATAGACGTGCCAGGGTGGAATGTTCGCATGGCCTTCTTTCCGACAAACACGCCTGAATCGGCTTCCGATTACGAACTATCGATGGTTTTCCATGAAAATGGCATCATTAGTGACATGACAATCGACTATGCTGATTTTACGGTAAGACAAAAACTTGTGGCTTTGGAAAAGGTCGCACCTGAGAAATGCAAGAATTAGGAGCTAAAGAGCCAGATGAGTAAAAAAGTCTTAATCGTCGAAGACAACGAATTGAATATGAAACTTTTCCACGATCTGCTGGAAGCGCATGGCATTAGTACCGTTCAAACGAAAGACGGTTATAATGTTTTAAAATTGGCAAGGGAAGAAAAGCCTGATTTGATTTTAATGGATATCCAGCTGCCGGAAATATCGGGTTTGGATGTAACGCGCTGGTTGAAAGAAGACGAGGAGCTTAGAGTTATTCCAGTGATAGCGGTTACGGCCTTTGCCATGAAAGGTGACGAACAGAAAATTCGTGAGGGCGGTTGCGAGGACTATATTTCCAAGCCGATCTCGGTCACGAAGTTCCTTGAAACAGTGCAAAAATATCTGACGTCATCCGACGACGCAGCAGCAAGAGCATAAGGTTACCCATGTCCGCACGCGTACTTGTCGTTGATGACATCCTGCCTAACGTTAAGCTTCTGGAAGCGAAACTGCACAGCGAATATTATGAAGTAGTGACAGCCTCCAGCGGTGAAGAAGCTCTCCTGAAAATCGTCGAGCATAGTCCGGATCTTGTTTTGCTCGATGTCATGATGCCGGGCATGGACGGATTTGAGGTCTGTCGCCGTATTAAGGCCAACCCCGCTGTGGCCCATATCCCTGTTGTTATGGTGACAGCCTTAACCGATGCTGAAGACCGGGTGCGAGGCCTTGAAAACGGTGCGGATGATTTTTTGAGCAAGCCGGTCAACGATATTGCGCTTATGGCGCGGGTGCGTTCGCTGGTCCGTTTAAAAATGACGGTCGATGAATGGCGGGCGCGCGAAACGACCGCCTCGCAACTTGGTGTAGTGGATGAAAATGCAACGGTCATGACCCAGCCTGTTGACGGCGCGCGTGTCCTGGTCATCGAAGACATGGCATTTGAGATTAACAAGATTAAAGAAACCCTGCAGCGGGATAACGACATCATAACGCAAGCTGAGACAGGCATGCAGGCATTGCAGCATATCAATCAGAATGATTTCGATCTGATTATCGTATCGCTGAATTTAAAAAATGAAGACGGTCTCCGTTTTTGCTCGCATTTGCGTTCAAATGAGAAAACACGTAACTCGCCGATTATCATGTTGGGTAATGACGAAGATATGCCGAAAATTGCGCATGGTCTGGAAATAGGCGCCCATGATTACATTATGCGCCCTGTGGACCGAAACGAACTTCTGGCGCGTGTGCGCACTCAAATTCGCCGCAAGCGTTTCCAGGAGCGTCTGCGTGCCAATTACGAAATCTCGCTGTCGATGGCTCTGACCGATGCGCTGACGGGGCTT
The DNA here is from genome assembly GCA_030824965.1 of Micavibrio sp. GTDB lineage: Bacteria > Pseudomonadota > Alphaproteobacteria > Micavibrionales > Micavibrionaceae > Micavibrio_B. Next base: position 179,924 of record JAPJQV010000001.1, read on the forward strand.
TATAATCGCCGTTATTTCGAAGTCCATTTGCAGAAGATGTTGCAGAATACACAAGTGCAGAAGAAATCCATGGGCCTTATTTACATGGACATCGACCATTTCAAGAAAATCAACGACAGCTACGGCCATAATGTAGGCGACGAAATCTTGAAAACTTTTGCGCAGCGCATGAAAGATAGCTTGCGCAGTTTCGACCTTGTCGCGCGACTTGGGGGAGAAGAATTTATCGCGCTGTTGCCTGATATTACACCGGATCTTGCCTATATGGTGGGCGAGCGCCTTCGTCGTGCCGTGGCTGATAAGCCGTTTGCGTGCGCTGCGCCGGGCGGTGAAATAAATGTCACCAGTTCTTTCGGTGGATTGGTGCTAGAAGCTGACGATGCAGATCCAACGAAATATCTTGATATCATCAAGCGAGCAGACGAGCAGTTATATTTGTCAAAGCATAATGGCCGTAACACCGTTCACTTTCAAGGTAAGGGGCGTCTTGACCCTGAAGAGTTCAGGCCGGAAGAACGGAAATTCATTTCATAATCTAAAACATAAAAACCCGCCGATTGGCGGGTTTTTGAATTCTGTATGCAGACAAGAATTACTTCTTATGTGGTGGCAATTTTTTCTCTTCGAAAAGAACATGAATGCCGCGCTTGCCGGTTTCGGCATCAACAGCTCGTGGGTCGTACTTACGGAAGGAAAGTTTTTCCGTGATGTTTTTTGGATTCTTTTTGATGTAATAGGTATATCCTGTCAATTTGCCAGCCGCAGATTTGCCGGTGCTGACCAGACGGACTTTAATAACGTTGCCTTTTTTAGCCATTTCAGTAACTTTCTAGTTCGGAATTCAGGCGTCAAAATACGGATTTTGGCGCTCAAGTCAAGAAAATAGCTATCAAAACAAATTATTGACATAATCTTTGGTGTGTTTTAATGCTTAAGCATGAATATTGCCATTAAAGAACCGAAAATAACCATTATAGATGATATTCATAAAGGCTTGTTGCTTAGGCGAAAAGGTTTATTGGCGCGAGCTTTTAATTCCGATTTCAATGCCGCGATCATACCTGATGCTCATGCTAAAGTAATAAGAGATCGTGATAAAAGGATTTTACCTTATCTGGAGCAAATGTTCTCTTCCGATGATGATTATTGGGAACATGTTCTGCGAGCAAATTGTGTTAACGGAGAACTATATGCTCCTGAGATACTATGGAGTAGACAACCTGCTTTTCGCGAGCGCAGGGGTGAACAGGCTTCAGGCGCACCGAAAAAAGCCCTTCAATATTTTGGCATGTCTGAATCCTTTGGTCAGATCGTACAGACACTCTCCGATTTTTCTACCTTTGTGCGTCCTGTACTGGGCAGGTACTATTCAGTATCGATCTTGAACAAGCCTGGCCGACGCTCGTTGGAAGAGGAAATGCACCGGGATGGTAACGGCGGTGTAAAAAACTATCTGGTCGCCTCTATGGCTATAGAAAAAGATGCGCCGGCAACAGTAATTAAGAAAGGCAGGGAGTTAATCCGTCCGCCTAAAGGCTCCGCAGTGCTGATGGATGATATGGTTGAGCATTCAACGGAAGAATATGGAACATTTCGCCCTATTCTACTGGCCATAAAATTACCAAAACCGACGTTATTTTAAATCAATCCCTTTTCCGCTTTTTATGATCGCGCTTTTTCCTTCTAGGCGTATTAGGACCGTCGCCTCGACGATTTGTCTTCCCTTTTTCTTTGCGGAATTTTTCCTGTCGTGGCGCCCGGTTATAACCTGACGATCTCGCGTTATAACCCTCAATATCCGCGCCGTCTTCGCCGTTGATTAGCTCGAATAAGGTGCTGCCAGTCAACGGATCGGCTTCAACAAGGCGTACAAGCACTTGGGCACCGAGACGGAAAATGCGGCCTGTGCGGCGACCTATCAATGCATGCTGGCTTTCATCGTGAATATAATAGTCAGAAGGTAACGTGCGAATCGGTACCAATCCGTCGGAGCCAGTTTCAATAAGTTTTACAAAAAGTCCGAATTTCGTGACGCCGCCGATACGGCCCGGGAATTGTGCGCCGATCTTATCTTTCAGAAAGGATGCGGTAAAGCGATCGACGGAATTTCGTTCGGCCTCCGCGCTGGCGCGTTCGGTCATCGAGATATGTTCGGCCATTTCGGTAAGCTTAACCGCTTCGACATCGGACAATCCGCCTTCGCCCAGATCATAGGCTTTAATTAGGGAGCGATGAACGATCAGATCGGCATAGCGGCGGATGGGTGACGTAAAGTGAGCATAGCGTTCAAGCGCCAGGCCGAAATGTCCTATATTCTCAGGATCGTAAACCGCTTGCGCTTGTGAGCGCAAAATAACTTCGTTGATCAAAAAGCCGGTTTTCATCTCCTTGGCTTTTTTCAGGATATGATTGATCTGGCCCGGATTGGAAACACCCTCTTTCGGCAGGTTCAATCCAAAAGCTTCCAGAAAGCTTCTTGCCGACATGAGTTTATCGCCGCTCGGACGGTCATGAACGCGGTAGACGCAAGGCGCGTTTTTCTTCTCCAGCGCCTCCGCGGCCGCGACATTGGCGAGGATCATAAATTCTTCGATAAGACGGTGAGAGTTGAGTCGTTCGCGTACGGCAACGCCTGTCATCTCATTCTTTTCATCGACCACGATCTTGCGCTCCGGCACGTCCAGATCGAGCGCCCCGCGTTTTTCACGCGCTTTATCGAGGACTTTCCATGCTGTGTAAAGCGGCTCGATAACATCTCGCATCAGCGGTTCTGTCGTCGCGTCGGTTACGCCATCGCGGGCGGCCTGAACCTGTTCATACGTCAATCTGGCATGGGATTGCATCAGGCCGCGCACGAATTTATGGCGCAGGAGCTTGCCTTGCTCATTGATCCACATATGAACGGCCAGCGTTGCGCGAGGCTCATGCGGGCGAAGAGAACATAAATCGTTGGACAGGCGTTCCGGCAGCATTGGCACGACGCGGTCGGGGAAGTAAGTTGAATTACCGCGCAAATACGCTTCCTTGTCCAGCGGCGAGTTCGGGCGCACGTAATAGGATACATCGGCGATGGCGACGATCAGGTGGAAACCGTCCTTGTCAGGTTCGGCGAATACCGCATCGTCAAAGTCGCGCGCGTCTTTGCCGTCAATCGTGACCAAGGGAATCCTGCGCAAATCCTCGCGGCCATCGATCGGCGGCACTTCCATTAATTTTGTCGATTCGATAACCTCATCCGGAAAATGAGCGCGCAGCCCTGCCTGATGAAGGGCTACCAATGAAATGGCTTTCGGATCGTCTTGTGCTCCGATGACTTCGATAACGCGCACGCGCTTGCGAAGCGCGGAGCGGGAAGGCTGGATTTCACAAACCACAATCTCACCCGGGCGGGCACCATTAAAATCGGCTTCGGCAATCTCAAAATCGAATTTGGCGTTGCGCTCCATCGGCTCTACGATATATCCGCCACGAATTTGTTTAAGGAGGCCCACCGACTGCATTTTCGGCGTATTCATCCGTTTCAGAATTTGCGCTTCGTATAAATCGTTTGAAAATTTCCTGACCTTGGCAAGCGCCCGGTCGCCTTGTTTCATTGATATTGCGCTTTTATCGTTACTGATGACTTCGATACGCGGTGCTTTGCCTTGAATTTCTTCATCCCATTCAGCCGGCTTGGCAATGACATCACCGTCGATATCGATCTCTGTTACTTCAATCACAGTCACGGCGGGAAGGGCATCCGGCACGCGATAGGATTTACCGCCTTCTTTAATCAATAGCCCTTCGTCTTCCATCTCGCGCAGGATGCGTTTGAACGGGACACGGTCATCGCCCTTGATATGAAAGGCATCGATCATTTCGCGCTTGGTCAGCGAAGATCCCAGATCGTTTAAGAATTTATGGATCTGGTCTTTTGTAGGTAGGGTCATTCAGGCTTTCAATTACGAAAACCGCTTAGCGGTTTCCTAGGGCTAGGCTTCGGTTTCTGTACCGTAATAGTGTACACCGATTTCGATCTTGTCGCCACCGGAAGCGCGGCGGCGTTTATTGGTGTCGCGCAGTGAGTAAATACAGCCGCAATATTCCTGTTGATAGAAATTCTCGCGCTTGGAAATTTCCAGCATACGCTTGGAGCCTCCGCCTGCGCGCCAGTTATAATCCCAATAGGTCACATCCGGATAACGGTTGGCGGCGCGATGACCGCAAGCGTTGATCTGATTCATATCCTTCCAGCGTGAAATGCCAAGACAGGAGGTGAAAACCTTGAACCCGTTTTCATGAGCATATAAAGCCGTGCGCTCGAAGCGCATATCGAAACATTCGGTGCAGCGAATGCCTTTTTCAGGTTCCATCTCCATGCCTTTGACCCGGGAGAACCAGTTCGAAGAATCATAATCGGCGTCGATAAACGGGATGCCCAGTTTCTCGGCAAAGCGGATATTGTCTTCCTTGCGATAGTCATACTCCTCGCGCGGGTGAATATTAGGATTGTAGAAATAGATGGTGATATCGATGCCCGATACAACCATTTGCTCGATGACTTCTCCGGCGCAAGGCGAACAGCAGGAATGAAGAAGAACCTTGTCTTCGCCACTTGGCGCGGGGACGTACATGCGGCCTTGCATGGTTTCGGGGAAATAGGACATAAGACCGAATTAGGCGTTTTAATCTTCTAAATCAAGAAATTTCGCTTTTTAAGCCTTTTTCTTGATAGGCGCTTTTTTTGTCGAAGTTTTTTTCTTCACGGCAGGCTTCTTTTTGGCCGCGGCTTTTTTGACGGCTTTCTTTTCCGGGACTTCCTTGCCCTCAGCCTTGGCTTTTTCTGCTTCTTCCTTGCGGCGGGTACGCCAGTTGCCTTTGGATTCTTGTGCCAGCAGATCAACCGCCCGGTTGATGCCGATAGTCAGAACATCATCGTCTTTCGGAATCGATTTGAATTTGTTCTGGTGTTTCAGGAAGGGGCCAAAGCGGCCAATGCCAGCTTCGATCTTCTCTCCTGTCTCCGGATGGTTGCCTACAAAGCGAGGCAGGGCCAAAAGTTTAAGAGCGGATTCAAGCGTAACCTGATCGATCGGCACGCCGCGCGGTACGCCCTGACGTTTCGGCTTTTCGCCCTCGGCTTTTTTCTTCTTTTTCGGCTTGCCGTTCTTGCCAAGTTCGACGGGTTCTTCGACGGCAGGCGCAGCTTGCGGCGGCACGTCGATCTGGACATACCAGCCGTAAGGGCCTTTGCGCAAAGACACCGTGCGGCCCGTACCGGGATCGATACCCAGTTCTTTCGGTTCGGCGGAACCCTGATTTATATTGTCATCGCTATCGTCGCCAGCAACGACTAAAGGACGCGTATATTTACATTCAGGATAATTCGAGCAACCGATAAATGCGCCGAATTTTCCGAGTTTGAGATTCAAACGACCCGTATCGCAAGTCGGGCATTTGCGGGGATCGGGATTTTCTTTTGTCACGACAAAGAAGTGTGGTCCCAATTCTTCATCGAGCGCATCCAGAACATCCGAGATTTTGAGATCTTTCGTATCGTCAACAGCTGCTTTGAAATTCTTCCAGAATTGCTTGAGCGCGTCTTTCCAATAGACGCTGCCGTTGGAGATCGCATCCAGTTCGTCTTCCAGATTGGCCGTGAAATCATAATCGACATATTTGGTGAAGTATTTCACAAGGAACGTCGTAACCAGACGTCCACGGTCTTCCGGCATAAAGCGGCGGTTATTTAGCGTTACATATTTGCGGTCCTGTAAAACCTGCATAATCGATGCGTAGGTCGACGGACGGCCAATGCCTTTTTCTTCCAGCGATTTAACCAGCGAGGCTTCGGAGTAGCGTGGCGGCGGCTGGGTGAAATGCTGCTCCGGGTTGATATCCATCGTCCGCAAATCCATGCCTTCGGAAAGGGGCGGCAGGCGGCGATTTTCTTCATCATCATCTTCCGTCGGATCGTCTTTATCTTCGCGGTAGAGCGTCAGGAAACCGTCAAAGGCAATTGTCGATCCTGTAGCGCGTAAAATAACATCGTCGGTGCCATCGGAAATATCGGCGGCGACCTGATCGAGAACCGCGTTCTCCATTTGGGACGCCATAGTGCGTTTCCAGATCAGATCATAAAGCGCAGCCTGTTTTTCATCGAGATAACGCGCCACGTCTTTCGGGGTGCGTGATAAATCGGTCGGGCGGATCGCTTCATGTGCTTCCTGAGCGTTTTTGGCCTTACTCTTATATATACGCGGCGCGTCGGGCAGATATTTGTCACCGTAATCTTTTTTGATGAGATCGCGTGCTTGCTCAATCGCGTCATTGGACAGCGTCGTGCCGTCCGTTCTCATATAGGTAATGAGACCGACGGTTTCGCCGCCCATATCAACGCCTTCATAAAGTTGTTGAGCAAGCCGCATAATTTGAGAAGCGGAGAAACGCAGTTTGCGTGAAGCTTCCTGTTGCAATGTCGATGTAATAAACGGCGCGTAAGGGTTTCGGCGCGTTTGTTTCTTTTCGACTTTCTGGATGACGAGTTTTTTATTCTGAATGCGTTTGACCGCACCCATTGCCAGCTCTTCGGAATTGATATCCAGCTTATCAAGTTTATTTCCAGCCAGATGCGTCAGTCGGGCAAGAAATGTTGCACCATCAGGAGTTTGCAGTTTTGTCTGTATCGACCAGTATTCCTGAGCGCGGAAAGCTTCGATCTCGGCTTCTCGTTCGCATATAATTCGTAATGCAACCGATTGCACGCGGCCTGCGGATTTCGAGCCAGGAAGCTTACGCCATAAAACGGGCGAGAGATTAAAGCCGACGAGAAAATCCAGCGCACGGCGGGCGAGATAAGCTTCGATTAAAGGCATATCCAGATCGCGCGGTTTATCAAACGCCGCCTGAATGGCTTTCTTCGTAATCTCGTTAAAGGTGACGCGATTGACCTCTTTGCCTTTAAGAAGTTTCTTTTCTTCCAATAGCTGTTTCAAATGCCATGAAATGGCTTCACCTTCCCTGTCCGGGTCAGTGCAGAGATAGACATTATCGGCGGCTTTCACGGCGGCGGAAATATCACGAACGGTTTTATCGGAACGGTCGCCTAGCTCCCATCTCATATCGAAAGTCTCGGTATCGACGGCGCCATCTTTAGCGACTAGGTCACGCACATGCCCGAAAGAAGCGAGCACATGATAAGAACTGCCAAGATACTTATTAATGGTCTTGGCCTTGGCGGGCGATTCAACAATGACGACGCTTTTGCTCATTAAAATCCTAAATTATGCAGCTTTTATCAGGCTGACACGGTTTCCGGGAAGCCGTTGGACTTCGCCCGATAACTCCATCTCAAGGAGGCATCCCTGGACAAGAGAGCTCCTCAATTGGCATGCCCGGATGATTTCGTCAACTGCCGTAGGAGATGTGGTCAAGAGCGACAGTATTTCATCTTTGGCATTTTTGTATTCAAAATCAAATACTTCTCCGTCTTCTTCCATGCCTAAAAACTGTTGTTTCTGGTTACTGATCCGGCTGGCGGCGAAAGAATTCAGATGTTCGAGGACATCTTCGATGCCGCGGACGAGTATAGCGCCGTCCCTGATTAAAGCGTTGGTGCCGCTCGATCTTGGGTCCATCGGAAAACCCGGCACGGCAAAGACATCGCGGCCCTGTTCTGCGGCGGTGCGGGCAGAAATTAAAGACCCGGATTTAGGATTGGCTTCGACGATGACAGTGCCGAGCGATAATCCGGTAATAATCCGGTTTCGCTTAGGGAAATGCTGGGCAATCGGCTGGGTGCCGAGAGCGCATTCAGAGATAACAATCCCGAGATCGCAAATCTCGTCGTAAATTTTCTGGTTTTCTTTTGGATAGACGACATCCGCGCCGCCAGCCAGAACGGCGATGGTGCCGGATTGGAGTGAGCCTTCATGGGCGGCTGTGTCTATACCACGTGCAAGTCCGGACACGACTACATAGTTTTCAAGGCCTAAATCCTGCGCCAATTTAAAAGCGAATTTACGGCCATTTAACGAGGCGTTGCGCGAGCCGACAATCCCGACGGAAGGCTTGTTTAAAAGTTCAGTATTCCCGAAAGCGGTAATGACAGGCGGCGCGTCTTCGATAGCAGAAAGAGATAACGGATAAGCATCTTCATAAGCCGCGATAATCTGGCCTTTGGCTTTGAGCGTCTTCTCAATCTCGGCAGTAGCTTCATCGACTGAGGGAACATGGATTGGCCTGCTGCGGGCGAAATGAGGAATTGCATCGAGCGCATTGCTTGCGGTTTTGTATTTGGCGATCAAACGGTGAAACGTAATCGGGCCGATGGTTTCGGTTCTGGCCAGGCGCAGCCAGTCGATTTTGTCCTTGTCGGTAAATTTTCTTCCCCCGAAGAATTTCATGTCGCCTCTTCTTTCTTTTTGCCAATCTTCGGCTCTGTTCCGGCCAGTAATCGCGTGATGTTATCCTTATGACGGATCCAGCCGATCAATGAAATCAACCCTATTAGATAAACTTGTTTGAGCTCGCCAAATGTTACGACAAAAATCGGGGCGAGAGCTAGAGCGATTAAGGCAGATAAAGATGATATCCGCGAAATCAAAGCGGATATCAGCCACGACAGGCAACAAGCCAATCCAACCGGCCATGAAAGGGCGAGGAATGTTCCAAGCGTCGTCGCAACACCTTTACCGCCTTTGAATTTCAACCAGACCGGAAAGTTATGACCGAGAACGGCACCTAATGCCGCACCGAACATTGCGTGTTTATCTAAAAAATACATAGCAAGCAAAACCGCAATCGCGCCTTTACTGCTATCTAGGATAAGCGTGGCGGCAGCGAGAGGTTTATTTCCTGTCCGCAAAACATTTGTTGCGCCGATATTGCCGGAGCCGATTTTTCGAATATCGCCATAACCGCCTAAAAAACAAAGAACGAGTCCGAAAGGAATAGATCCGAAGAAGTATCCGCCGATAAAGCCGAATAAACCGTTTAGTTGAATATGATTTGCAATAGATTCGATCATGATAGTAATAAATCCAATATGGCCATGCGCATCGGCACGCCATTGGCTCCTTGCTGAAAGATTACACTGCGCTGCGGATCATCAGCAACATCATCTGCGATCTCAACATTGCGGTTCATGGGGCCGGGGTGCATAACGATGGCATCAGGTTTTGCGAGCTGCAATTTTGCATGTGTCAGGCCAAATTGATGAAAATAAGTATTGTCATCCGGAATCATGGCTTTATCCATGCGTTCTTTTTGCAGGCGAAGCATCATGATGACGTCACAACCGGGCAGACCTTCTTCAAGACAAGCAAACAGCTTTACATTATCCGGCACTTTTTGTGGCAGCAGAACCTGCGGCGCGATGAGGTGAATTGTTGCTCCCATTTTGGTCAAAAGCTCGATATTGGAATTGGCGACCCGGCTATGGGCGATGTCTCCACAAATAGCGACAGTCAAGCCTTTTAATTCTTTTTTGTATTCCAGAATTGTCATCGCATCGAGAAGGGCTTGAGATGGATGCTCTCTCCAGCTATCGCCGGCATTAATCACAGGGCAGTCGACTTGCTTCGCTACGAAATGCGGCGCGTTGTACTCGGAATGACGAATGATGATGGCATCAGGTTTATACCCTGCGATATATTTGATCGTATCGCCAAACGTTTCACCTTTGGCGACAGATGATGTTTTTTCATCCCAATTGATTAAAGATGCGCCAAGTCGGAGCGCTGCCGTTTCAAAAGATACACGCGTTCGGGTCGAGTTCTCGGCAAACAGCGTCATGACAATTTTATCGTCGAGTACTTTGCGGTGAACCGTGTTTTCCGCCAATCTCTTTTTCATTGATTTGCCGCGTTTTATAAAAAGCGCAATATCTTCAGCGGTCAGAGATTTGATATCAAGAAGATGTTTGATGGACAGGCTCATATCTGGCTTATGACGTAAAAATCGGGGTTTTGTCCAGAGCTTCGTTAATATTGGTCATATTGTCTGTATAATTCTGGCTGATGCCAAGTCTCTAATATCGTTCTCCTGATAGCCCAGGTCTGACAGAATTTCATGTGTGTCAGCGCCTAATCCGGGTGGTTTTAAAACATAACTCACAGGTGTATCTGAAAATTTCAGCGGGCTACCGACAAGGTCGACATCTTCTATCTTGATCTTCATGTCTCGGGCGGCCACTTGCGGTTCGGCAAAAGCTTGGTCGAGTGAATTCACAGGCCCTGCCGGAATATCAAGATCGCGGCAAGCGGCAACGATCTCGGCAACCGTTCTAGTTTTCAGATTGGCGGAAATTATTTCAGTAAGTTCTTCTTTATGCAGTACGCGCAGGGAATTAGTTTTAAAACGATCATCTTTCGTGAGTTCGGGTATGGCCAGCAGGTTGGCGAGTTTGGAAAATTGATGATCGTTGCCGACTGCGATAACCAGCCAGCCGTCCTTCGCCTGAAAAGCCTGATAAGGCGCGATTGTTGAATGAGCGTTGCCTTGGCGGGCGGCGACAGTGCTAGACGTCAAATAATATTGTGCAAGGTTTGTCATTGTTGCCAATGTGCAATCAAGAAGGGCGAGATCGATGTGCTGGCCTTTTCCGGTTTTATGTCGGTGGTTTAAGGCAGCGAGGATTCCGACGCCTGCATGAAGGCCGGTCAGGATATCGCTAACCGCTACGCCTGCTTTCATGGGTGCGCCGTCCGGTTCTCCAGTGGTGGCCATTAAACCGCCCATTGCTTGGCTTACCAGATCATATCCAGGTTCGGATGCTAAAGGGCCGTCTTGGCCGAAACCCGTGACTGAGCAATAGATAAGTTTCGGAAATCTGTCTTTGAGGTGATCATAGCTAAATCCATATTTGGTAAGGCTTCCGACTTTAAAATTCTCGATCAGGACATCGCAGCTTTCAAGAATTTTGAAGATGATCTCTTGACCTTCAGGGTGGGCGATATCAATCGCAACAGATTTCTTGTTACGATTAATGCTTAAATAATAAGCGCTCTCATTCGTATTATTACCTACTTTGTCTTTTAAAAATGGAGGTCCCCAGAAGCGTGTATCATCTCCCGCAAAAGGCTTTTCGATCTTGATAATTTCTGCGCCCATATCACCAAGCATCTGGGTGCAATAAGGTCCGGCCAGAACCCGGCTTAGATCAAGAACGCGAAGGCCTTTTAATGGTCCTGTCACAGCTGGGCCTTGATATAATCGAAGAAAATCCAGGCACCGCTTAAGAATATCCCGACGCAAAATCCGGGACCGGCCGGCAACATCAGGCGTTGCAGCGAATAGGAAGTTTTGTTTTTATGCGCGATAACGCCCGCCAATATCAAGCCATGAACAACGCCCGCAGCCGCGCCTAGAACGATAGCTAAAATCGTTCCTTCAATGCCGAGCCAGAGACCGGCAGCCCCTAAAAGTTTGACATCGCCAAGGCCGAGGCTCTCTTGCTTATAATAAGCGTTTCCAGCCATTCTTATCATATATAGAAGTCCGGCGCCGATCAGTGCGCCGAAGATGGTTTCGTGTGGCGGCAGGATTTCATAGCCGTTCAGAAGATGAAAAATTATCCCGGTTCCGGCCAGGGCAAGATTGAGTGGATCGGGTAGAAGCCAAGTTTTGAAATCTATTACGGAAAGCGTTATGAGAAGTCCGGTCGCAATTCCTAGTAAAATCAACAATATAACGATCATCTTTAATAAGCCTTGTGAAATAAAATAGTATGTTGATAACTCTTTATTGCAAATAGGTGGGGTTTGCATTAACTTTTAAAAACGTCCTACCTCGATTCGAGTTGTCCCAAATTATGTCAGAAGTATCCTCCGGTGGCAAAGTCCTGATTGTCGAAGACAATGATTTTGTACGCATGCAAATAGTCAGATATCTGAAAGATGCTTCTTTTGATACAATCGAAGCGTCTGACGGATCAGCGGCTCTATCCGAAATAGATAAGGGGATTGATCTGGCGATAGTCGATGTCCGGATGGAGCCTATCGACGGATTTGAATTCATCAAAAGCCTTCGGGGACGCGGAATTCAAACGCCGGTTATCCTTGTAACAGGCGATCAGAATCCGGATTTACTGAGTGAAGCGACTAAATGGTCCGTAAGCGCTGTTTTAATGAAACCGGTTCAAAAAGACCGACTGATTAAAATGGCAACGCGTGCAATTCAGCAAGCGAAGATAGGATCAGATGGGGATTAAAATGCACATTTGTTCTAAGCACATTACATTCAGAAAATCTTTTTTAGCCTTGATGGTAGGTATTTCAGCTTTGACGGCCTGTGCCGACGCTGAAGGCCCCAAGTCGAGAGATGCCAATATCCCGCCGCCGACAAATGCGGACACGCGTAAGCCGGCAGTCAATGAACGCCCTGACCCGGTGCAATATCTGCCTCTTGGCGAGGACGTATTATTGCCGGAATCGGAGGCGGGTGATCCTTTGCCTTCTAAAGTGGTCGGCCCGTTTGAGCTTAGGAATGAGACTTTGGCCGGGGCTTTGCAGCTTGTTATGGACGGAACTGATATTCCGGTTTCATTTGAAACCAGCAGAAGCCTTGAAAATACCGTCACAGTTACCAATCTCAAAGGTCCTATCAATGAAGTCGTCCAGCAGATTTGTGGATTGGCGGATTTATACTGTTCGTATGAACGCGGCGTTTTAAACGTCAAAGACACGCAAATCTTTACTGTTTCGATACCGCCGATTGCCGCCACCGATCAGATAGGGCAATTGATGACGAATGTTTCGGGTGCGATTGCCGAAATTACGGGTAGTGCGCCGATTGCCGATCCTAGTACCAGAACGATTGTCTACCGTGCCAGTGAACGTACCGCTGAAGTTGCAAAACGTTATTTCCAGCGACTTCGCCAGAATACGGCATTGATCGTTTTTGAAACCTATATCTGGGAAGTATCATTAAATGCCGGAAATTCGACAGGAATTAACTGGAGCTATTTCGAAACGCTCGGCAAATATAATCTCGGTTTGAGCTTGAGCGGTGCGCCGCTTGCTGATTTGGGTGAGCCGGTGAGTATTGGTTTACCGACCACCGGTGACGTGAACCTGACAACCGGCGACGTATTCCGATTTATTTCCGATTATGGTGCGGTAAAAACAATATCTCAGCCGCAAATTACCGTACTGGCAGGATCCGAAGCCAGACTTCGTGTGGCTGATACGCAAAACTACCTTGCATCTGTGTCACAAACCACAACCGATGGCGGTACAACTTCCACGTCAACCACGACGGATTCGGTCGATAGCGGTTTTACGCTCGTGATCGGCTCGAACTGGGATAACGCGACTGTCTATGGGAATATAAACATTCTTTTACAGGAAGTTCGTGGAATTGATACATTTACCGCAAGTGGCGAGGACGGGGATGGGACAAGGGTGCAGTTGCCAACTACTTCCGAACGTGAATTGCAAACCCAGGTGCGTGTCCGTCCTGGAGATTCTCTCCTGATCGGCGGCTTGGTCCGTGAAAGAGATAGTCTCGATGCAAACGGTCCAGGTATCAATGAACCTATTATTCCAAAATCGAGAACCGCTCAAACGGCTAATGTGGAACTTGTTTTCCTGCTAAAGCCTCGTGTCATCGTCTTTACGCCTAAAGCAAAAGTCGCGGCCCCGCTGACGCAATTTCCGGTTGCCGCGTTGAAAGCGGAAGCACAGGAATTGCCAGATGATCTGCCGCTGGATGTTCCCGCACCTGCGTCTTTGGTGCCTGAAGAATTGACCGAAGCGCCCGCTGTCAAAGAGGAAAGCGATATTGCAAGCAAGAAACAAGTTGAAGAAAAGCCAGTAGAAGCAAAAGCTTCAACATCGCCTGCCGTTGTGACCAAGCGTGTAGAAAAGAATATTGAAACGCCGCTAAAGGCTAAACCTGAAAAAGTTGCAATCCAAACAGACACCCGTGATGAACGGACGGATATGGAAGAGCTGCCTTCCATTATGCCGGCTTCCGGAAACAGTGCGATGGAACAAGAGAGAGCGATGATGCCGACAGCTCGTCGTATCACGCCTGTTTCTGCATCTACAGATGATTCGATGACGCCGACCATACGCCGCATTACTTCTCCGGCTCCGCCACCGGTTGAAAAAACATCGCTTGATAAAAACGAATTGTCTTCCGATCAGGAGGGTGTGCTTTAATGAACGGCAAATTTTTTCTTTCAGTATTATTTATCCCGGTTTTAATGTTTCCAACTTCTCCGGCTTTAGCAACGGCTCTGGACGATCCGGCCAGCCGTGTGGCGGCTGGCGCAGCTTCCGGGACGGGTGGTTTAACGCCTGTCGATGACGAAATCGATGCGGGTGAGGTGACTGTTGGTTCTGCGGCTCAAGTCGTAATGCGCTTCAGAAACGATAGCGGTAAAGATATCAAGATTTCCAAGATCGATCTTTATCCATCGTCAACTGTATCTGCCGCTATTTCGGTCGACGAATGCTCGAACGGTCCTGTGACTTCAGGCGCCGAATGTGCCGTTGTGGTAAACGTTAAAGGTTTGAAAAACGGAACCTGGCGTGTAGAAGCCCTCGTCCGTCATGATGCCAGATCGCGGATAACTACCGCCTCTATGACGGGTGACGTCCAGGAGGGTGATGACGCTGACAAGCTTTTAAGCGATGTCGAAATGATTCCGGATGAAATCGATTTCGGCTCGCCGACGAGTGGTCGTCCGCTGGTTAAATCAGTTATTTTAAGAAACGTAACTTCTGATCCTATCGAAATTACGAATGTCACGGTTTCACCGCAATCATCCGGATATAGTTTTAAGACCCAATGTGCCAAGCTTTTGCCGGGGGCTGCCTGTGTTGTCGAACTGACCTGGGCTCCTTCGTCAAGCGGCCAGTCTGATGGTGTTTTAATGGTGGAACATACAGGATCGACAAGAGTGGCAAGTGTGGAGCTTTTGGGGGAGTATGAGCCTGAAAATGTCGAAAAAGCGAATATTTTTCCGCCTGCTATAGCCGGAAAAGGTCTTATGGTGGCCTCGCAGGAGGAGATAGATTTCGGCACGATCAATAGCGAGGCTTCGGTGACTGTTTCTTTGGTCAATGTCGGCGATACCGATATGGAGATCAGCGATATTAAGCTTGGTGGCGTTGAAAACGGCCTTAGTGTTTCTCACATAGGCTGTGGCGCCGGAACGGTTTTAAAGCCGATTGAGGCCTGTCCTATGACACTTACTTGGGCGGCTATACGTGAGGGCTCAATCATAGATGATGTCCAGATCTATCATGACGGCGCGCGTGGTGTTCTCGTTCTTCCGGTTCGTGGATCGGCCAGCTCGGCGGTCAACCGCGATACGAAAGCTGTCGTTGTCGAAACCACGACTCCCGGCAAAGAATCCGCTTCTGTCAAACCGGTCGACAAGTCAACCGCTCTGGAAGGCTTTGTTATTACTTCACATTCCAACAAGCGTGCAATTATCAACGGACCTGGCGGTAGCAGGGTGGTCAGCGATAACCAGCAGCTGGTATTAGGGGGAATTCAGTGGGTTGTTGACATAACGGCACAAGGCGTTGATTTCATAAGTGGACGTGACAAAATCCGTCTGCTTTTCGACAGGTCTTTATCATCTGTTAACCGAACTTCGGCACAATCAGGTGGTAGCTCGACTGGCAGCGGAAGTACCGCAGCTTCTTCCCCAACTTCCTCTGCGTCATCAAGCTCACAATAGGACTTGAAGACATGAAAGATCAATCAACTCAGGGCGCTGGTGAAATTAACGAGCGCCGGACCGGAAACGCTGGCTTACCGCCTGGCGGCATCGAGCGCCGCCAATGGCGCGACCGCAGAAAATTACGTGCCAGCGAAGGACGTGAGCGCTATCTGGACATGGTTCAGAAAGAAAGAAGTCTGCTGATTGAATTGGGTGTGACGCGCTCGACGGATCAGCTTCTTGACATGGCAGGTGCGCCAAGCATCATCGAAAACGATCGGGAAAAAGAGAATACTATCCGTGATCGCGCTACCGGTGACCAGTTGAGATCTATTCTTCCTGTTCAAGCCTGGCTTCCATTGAATATTCACCTGATAGGTCTGGCAAATGGCGTTATAAAGATCGCGCCGCTTAATGATCTGAACGACCGCCAGATCGAGTCGTTAATGTCGACAGCAAGTAGAAGCGGTTTGCTGGTCGAAAAAATAGAAATTGAAGTCTGGGACAGAGCGGAACTTTTAAAAACGCTTCGGTCTGTCCACGATCTTTCAGCGGATCGCTGTGAAAAAACCCTCGCGACGTGGCTTAATGATACGGATAACGGTTTACTGTTGAACCAGTTCCTTCGTGACATGATGGCAGAATCGCTGCAAATGAGAGTGTCAGATATTCACTTGCTTCAGGATAACAACCCTGCCGCGCCGAACTGGATACGCTATCGGATCGATGGGGATATGATACCGATGCACTTGCTGCCGCCCGATGCGATGGCGCGTCTTACCACATTGATCAAGCGTGATGCCGGTATGAACTTCGGAGATCGCGTCACACCTAAAGATGGACGTTTCAGTTTTACATGGCAAGGGCGCGTTATCGATGTTCGTGTCGCGGCTGGCCCTCAGGCGCAAGACGGTGAAAAGCTTACGCTGCGTCTTCTTGACCGTGCATCGTTAAAAGGCTTTGACGAACTTTTTAAGCGTCATGAAGACGTCAGCGACTATCTTTCCCAGCTTTTATCTCCTGAAATCAAAGGTGGTGGCGGTCTGATTATGCTCTCGGGCCCGACCGGTTCGGGTAAAACGACGACACTTTATGCTTGTGTACAACAGATCGATCGCCGCCGCCGCCATGTTTTGACGATTGAAGATCCTATCGAATATGAACTTCGCTACGCGACACAGTGGCAGGTGCGCCCCGGAATGCCTGGGGGTGAATTTGCAGACTTGATCCGCGCTGCCATGCGTCACGATCCTGACTATATCGTTATCGGGGAATTAAGGGATAGTAACACGGTTGAAACGGCCTTAAAGGCCGCCGAATCTGGCCACACGGTTATCTCGACCGTTCACGCCGATACGGCATTACAGACATTCGAACGATTAAAATCGCTGATTTCCTCTGAACGTGAACGTTCTTCAACGTATACGCTCGCCCAGCAGGCGCGATGCATTATCAACCAGCGCCTGGTCAAAATGATCTGCCAGGGCTGCGCTCATAAAACGAGTGCAGGAGAAGTCCTGGATATACATGAGCTTCGGCAGGTGAATCTTTCAGACGATACACCGGTCCGTCGTCATAATACGTCCGGTTGCGATCTTTGCAATAGGACAGGGATTTCAGGCAGAACGCTTCTTTTGGATGCGATGCTGATTACGCCCGGTCCTGCGGAAAGAGATAAAATTTACCGCGCTCTCATGAATAACGTGAACGATATTATCGATCAAGAAGGTGTAATCGTTCATAGCCGTAAGGAAGGTTTGATCGATCTCGTCCAGTCAGGTCTTGTCGATCCGAAATCCGCTATTTCTTATCTTGAGTCATAAGGAAAAACACTTATGCAGCAGTGGGTAGTTGAAATCGCTTATGATACGAGATCGGGACCAAAAAAAGTTTCCGAAACGATTTACCTGCCTACTGAAAACGATGTTCGCGACGCGATTTCAAAAAAAGGCGGACATGTTTTAACAATCCGTCCGCACTCAAGATCTTCAATGGAAAGATTGCTTGGCCGGTCGAGCTGGTGGCAGATCCAGCTTTTACGCGGTATCATGTTCCGCTCGACTTCAACGTCTCCAGGAGTTGCTTTGTGGAAAATTATCGAAGCCGAAGAAAATCCTACGCGGCAGAATATTTTATCACCGGCGCGCGAGACGTTGGCCAGAGGTCTGGGCCTTATTGACGCGCTCCAGTCGCTAAATGTTTTTGACCGCTCTACCATTGCCATACTATCGGCAAGCGAAAGGGCAAACCGGCTTCATGAGGGTATTCCTTATGCCATTCACTCTATTACGCAAAAGCGGAAAAATACGGCCGCTATTTTAGGAACGATGGGCTGGCTGGCCTTTGACGTTATTACCATTGTACAATCCCTGTTCTGGGGGAAAGACATGGTCTTGGGCTGGTTTAAAGATAACGCTCCCAAGGAAGGCGAGAATGCTGAAAAATACGCAAGCGTCGTATCGAACCTAGCACTTACATGGGATCTGCTGATTTACGGCGCGTTCGCTATGGCGGGTTTTATGGTCTGGTGTATGTTTTCCTATTTTATCAATAGAGGAAAACGGGATTGGCCAACGGCAAGAATAGTGCGCAAAATTCCTTTGATTTCAAGTTACTTAAGGGATTTAAGCTTTACCGACTCCATGTCAGCCGCGGCAAGGATGTTGAAAAGCAATGTCTCTATTAATGATACGCTGAAACAATCCGCCGATGCTTCTAATTCGCCGGAAGTGGCCGCTTATTGGGATCAGGCGAATGAGACATTGTCGCAAGGTGTTAATCTGGGCGTAGCACTCGATCAGGAACCTTTAACGCGTTCGGAACGTATGGAGCTTGCCGGCTTGTCTGATCTCGGTCAGGTTGCTACAATCATGGAATCGATTTCTGAAATGCGCGGCCAGTCGGCCCGTGTAAAACATAAAATGATTGTCTGGATCGCCTTCCTCCTGACAGGTGTATATCTTGCCCTTGCCTTCGGTAGTGCGATTTATGCCTTGACGGTCATGAATATGAGCATGGACAGCATGATGGGCAGTATGATGGAAGGTCAAATGAATGGCCCTTGATTTAAAAGGACTAAGCGCAAAGGTAAAAGGCAGGTTTCCGGGGCAAAAAACGGTTGCGCTGGATGACCCCCAACCTGAGGTAAATCCTGCCGAAGCCAGAAAGCCTAAACCCTCTCTGTCGGCTAAACTGGCTGGAGAAAGTAAATTCTACACGGTTGACCTTAAACCTTATCTTCCGTCGGAATTGGTCGGTGGCTCCATCCCTCACGTGCCGGGGCTGGAAGACGAAGCTGTCTGGAATGCCGCAAGCCAATCTTGCGCGACTGAAAAAGTTCATTTTGTTTACACCGTGGAAGATAACCGCATCTGGTATCTTGCATGTCCGTCCAGCGCTTTGGCTTCCAGCCCGGATAGCTGGTGTCCGCTAGCGGCGGCTTTGCCGGGGAATAGCGAATACTGGGACCGCGAAACCGTTTATATGTATGAACAGGAAGGTATTGCCTCTGCTCTTCGCTGGGATCACGAAACAGGTCGCATGCAGATATATCTTGGCGCTGCCAGAACGATTTTGCCGCGCGTGCAAAGTATGGAAGCGAATTTCGTTACTATTAATCCTCAGGTCGCGAAACCCGTGCCATGGAGCAATCGCCAGTTAATGACCGAAAGAATTTCCCGGGCAAGTGCCAGAATACTGCTGATCAGCGGAATTCTGATTTCTTTCGGGCTTTTAAGCATCATGGCCGGTCAATATATCCTAACGGCTCTAGTCGATAGAAAGTTGGAACGCGTCAAAAGCGAATCTGAGACTGCTTCGAACGACATCATGATTAAAGCTTTGCAATCGACAAAAAGCGAAGTTCTGGATGGCATGGTCAGGCTTCAGGTACTTTTGGACGATTTGGGCAAAATTGACGGTACATTAGTTAAGTATGAAGTAAAAGGTACGTCTATTACGTGGGAAGCTTTGGTACCGGCGGCGTATTCGACAGGTGTCATGTCGGTTCGCGGTCAGGCCCAGCCGGGTATCGAGCCCGATGGTCGTATTCGAATTAAAGGCTCTTCATAAATAAGTTTTTTTGTACTATAATTTCCTACCCGATCGGGCATGCCTAAAATTTTATCTAATTTTACAATCACCTTAATAGTTAGCTTTTAAAATAAACTTAGAGCTAATTATACCAACCGGAGACAGACTTGCCTTCCAACTCCTTTGATTTGCGCAGATACAGCAAATATCTCACAGGTAATTCTGCGAATGATCTGAACAGATTCCTTGAAAAGCTGCCGCAGCATTCAGGAAACACGGTTCTTATCGCGGCTGGTATCGCTTGGGCAGCGGTAGCGGCGCTTGGTCTTTTTTCCATGATCCAGACCCAGCAACTGACCAAACTTCGCGGAGAATTACAGGCATCGGAAAGTTTGAAGCCTATCGTTCCCGTTATTACCATGGCGGCGGTCCCCCCTGAAGAAGTCACTGCATTCGCTGAAAAGGCAAAGCTTCTTTATCCGGGCCTTACTGTAAACGCCAATGGCAATACACTGACAATCCAGTCGAAAGATACGTCTTCTTATGCGCAACTGCGCGAAATCATGGGGCACGTTGTCAGCGGTGGTACCGGATGGAAAGTTGGTGTAAACTCTATTTGCGTTGGACGTGAATGCGCATCGAATGCGATCGACGCTTCCTTGAGAATTGAAAAAGTCAACATTGCCGCTCCGGTTGCGGAGCCGTCTTCAGAAGAATCGGGCGCTGACGAAGCGTCAGAAACAGAATCCTAAAACGAGAGAAAGTGGAGAGATCAATGAATACTAAAATAGAATTTAAAAAGAGACAGGGAGAGCGCGGTAACGTTCTTTTCCTTATCCTCATTGCGGTGGCGCTCTTTGCGGCTCTATCGTATGCGGTTACACAGTCAACCCGTTCCGGCGGTGGCGATGCATCGAATGAAAAAAGCCTGGTTAGCTCCGCGGCTTTGACCCAATATCCAGCATCGTTAAAAACTACAATTGTCAGGATGATGGTTTCTAATAATGTTAGTGTTGATGAACTGACATTTGATACACCTTCAAATTTTTCGTCTCAGCTAACGTCAGATACGCTTAGAACGGCTAACGTTTTTTACCCAGGCCTAGGTGGCGGTGCAACTTATGTTAAGGCACCTACAGATGTTATCTCCTCTGGACCGGGAGACTGGATATTTAACGCAAGAAACCGCGTTGCAAATATTGGTAGCGATGCTACTGACGCCAGCGCTGTTGATATTGTTGCTATTTTGCCAAACGTGAAGCAATCGGTATGTAGCAAAGTCCATAGCCAACTTGGTATCGCTGCTGTTCCAACGATATCCGGTGCTGAAGTTGCAACAACAGCCTCGACACAAAAACTAGCAGCAAACCCGGCGATTACTTATACTGCAGGTAACGTAATTGGAAGCCTTTCGGGCACAAATGCTTTGAATGGTCAACCTCAAGGATGCTTTATTCAATCAAGCGTATACTATTACTACCATGTTCTTGTTGAAAGATAAGACGATATAAACACTGGTTTAAAAGGCTCGAGGCGAATGCCTCGGGCCTTTGCTTTAAAGGAATGATTGCTATGAGCAGGAAATCGAATTCATCGGGCAGTGCGCTGATTTATATTTTGGTGGCAATCGCTCTTCTTGCCATGCTTACCGCTTCGCTTATGGAGCCGGCCAGCCAGCAAAGCCAGGCGCAGAACTCGACGAATTTGATTACGGAAGTCTCCAGTCAGGTCAGCTTAATATCTTCTTCCATTCAGGAATGCGTTTTAAGCTATCCAAATCAGGACTCAGGTCTAACAACCCAGCAAAATAATACGCCGTATCCGATCAATCCCAAGGATTCCTATCTTTCGGCAACGACGCCTGTAACGCCGGATAACGGCGTAAGATATATAAGATGCCCGGGGAACAATCCCGGTGGTGCAAATAGTAATAACCACGCCCGGATTTTTGGCAGTTCTTCGGGCCGTTCGTTGCCGCCGCCGCCGAATCTTTTCGGCGAGTGGGAATATTATAATGGCGCGGACGGCGTATTCTTTTTTACCAGCACGAATAAAACCGACTCCTATATCGTTTCGGCTTTAACAAAACTGGATGCGAAATATTCAAAATGCGAAGCGGATGTAATTGATGCTACGGGGGGTGCCGATGTGGCGATTAGTTCCGATACGACAGGAGGGGCTACTGCTACAAGGAAATGTCTGAGCGGTAACAGATGTTTCCGTTATTGGGTCATCCATAAATCGTCATCGGTTGCGAGGGATTCCGGTTGCCCGGATTAAGATTTTATAATCGCTTCGATTGATAATTTCACATTATCGAATTCCGACACAGCCTCTGCCACAAGCACAGGACTGATTATGCCTTTTTCCGCTTCGTCCTGAATGTCGGACGTAATATCACCAAGTTTCGTTGCGCAAGCCGATCTCGCCGAACCTTTGAGAGAATGGGCAATTTCGGCCACTTCCCTCATATTGTTTTCTTTAGCCGCATATTCTAGTTTTTGAATAAGCGGCGCGGTCATATCGACAAAAAAACCAAGCATTTCTTTGGCTGAGTCATCGAACGCTCCCATTTGTTCGACCAAGGCATTCATATCGATGGCGTCGCTCTTGATAATGGGCAGGGCGGAAATCTCAGGCTGTTCCTGATCATGTGACTCTTTTAAGAGACCCCAGCGGATTAGAAGCCGTTTGAAATGTCCTAAGGAAACAGGTTTTAACAGGCATTCGTCAAAACCGTGATCCAGATAAACCTGCCGTTGCGCCATCTGTACATCTGCGGTCATGACAATGACCGGCATATGTTTGCCACTAATTGCTTCCTGTTCGCGAAGGGCTTTGGCCAATTCGTACCCGTCCATTTCCGGCATGTGAAGATCGGTAAACAAAATCCCGTATTGTCCGGTGGCAAGGGCGGTTATCGCCTCGCGACCGTTATTTACCAGATCGGCCTCGACGCCCAGTGTTTTAAGCTGACGTTTTAGAAGATCTTGGACGCTGAGTGTGTCTTCGGCGATCAGTAATCTGCGAGGACCGTCGATTTCTAAAAGAGATGATTTTGTTGCAGCTTCCAATACGCTTTGACCTAGTCCCAAGCGGCTCGCGGGTTTTACAACATATTTAACCCCAAGGTTTTGCAGGCTGTGCTGAAGTCCCCCATCATCGCGCACCGTATACATGAACATGCCCATAAATGGGCGAATTTCGAGTATTTCCCGGATGAGATCGATACCCAAACCGTCAGGCAAGCCCTGATCAATAATACCGACATCGAAGGGTCGCCTTTTCACCAGATTCAAAGCTTCGGCATAGGTTGGCGTAGACTCGACTGTCGCGCCCATCGACCGCAGAGAATTGACGATTTCTTTTGCGCCTTGCGGATGGTCCTCAACGGATAACACGGAAATACCGCTTAAATCCGGCATTTCAAGCACGGAAGAAGCTTGGGTGATTTCTTCCGTGGGAATTTCAAACCAGAAAGTAGAGCCGCTGCCCTCGATACTTTCAACACCGATCTTTCCGTTCATAAGCTCGACGAGTTTTTTAGAGATGGAAAGACCTAAGCCGGTGCCGCCGAATTTGCGTGCAGTGGAATTATCGGCTTGCGTGAAACTGCTGAATAGTTTCGACAAAACATCTTCACTCATACCGATGCCGCTATCGCTGATTTCAAAACGAAGATTAAGACCTTTCTGGCGTTTTGAAATATGCTTGGTGGCGGTTGTGATGCGGATTTTCACAAAACCCTTTTGTGTGAACTTAAGAGCATTACCTGTAAGATTGATCAATATCTGGCGCAGCCTTTTAGGATCGCCGACGATGACGAACGGTACATCTTTTTCAATATCGTCGATTAGTTCAACAGGCTTTCCCTGCGCCTTTACAGACAGTGCTTCAAGTACGCCTCTCGCCAGCGTACGTACAGGAACTTCGAACATATCGAGTTCCATCTTATCCGCATCCATTTTCGCCAGATCGAGAATGTCGTCCAGAATTTCCAACATACCGCTTGCCGAGCTTTTGGCGATGTTGATCATTTCTGTAATGGTCGGCGTCGGTTTTTCCAGAGCTATCAATTCGAGAAGCCCGAAAACCGATTGCATCGGCGTGCGCATTTCATGGCTCATCGTCGCCAGAAAATTAGATTTGGACTCTGCGGCGGCATCGGCATCGGCAACCGCTTTTTGCAACGTGGCTTCAGATTCCTTGATGCCGGATATATTGTCTGCCCATATTAAAATGGCATCCTGATTTTTCCAAAAACCTTCCTGAAACGAGAGCTTAAGCCATACTGAATTAAAATCGACAACCAGACTTTCAGGCAAAACAGGACTTGCAAGAGTTTTGGCCAGTTCTTTTCCCTGTTTGCCTGTCCAGAAATCGACCAGGTTATTATCCTGTTTCTGGCCAGGCGCTAAATCGGTAAAAAAATCATTCCGATACAGGATTTTAAGTTTCTGCCTGTCCTTCAGGACAATCATAACGCCTAATGGGCTGAAATCGAATAAAGTTTGGTTATTTGAAAAATCGGTCATTTACGGGGTGCGAAACAGGAGTTCTTGACTTAAGCGTTTCAACCTAGCACACATAAGGTCTAAAACGAATATCGAAAGAATAAAGGTTACTGAAAATGTCTTATAAAATTGCTGTTGTCGGTGCGAGCGGAAATGTCGGGCGCGAGATGATGTCTATTTTACTCGAACGTAATTTCCCAGTCAGCGAAGTAATTCCTATGGCGTCTTCGCGCTCTGCAGGCAAGACCGTCGCTTTTGGTGATAAGGATCTTAAAATCGTCGATCTTGCCGCACAGGATTTTCAAGGGATCGATATCGTTCTCTCCTCTGCAGGTGCAAAGATTTCCGCGGATTTTGCTCCAAGAGCGGCTGCCGCCGGAGCGGTGATTATTGACAATACAAGTCATTTCCGTATGGATCCTGATGTACCGCTCGTCGTGCCGGAAGTCAACCCTGAGGCAATTGCCGGATATACAAAGAAAAATATTATCGCCAATCCGAATTGCTCGACGATTCAAATGGTGGTGGCTCTCAAGCCTTTACATGAGTTTGCGCCAATCAAGCGCGTTGTCGTATCGACATATCAGTCCGTTTCCGGTGCGGGAAAGGAAGCGATGGATGAGCTGTTCAACCAGACACGCAGCATTTATATGAATTCCAATAAAGAACCCGATGTTTTTACCAAGCAAATCGCTTTCAACGTTATTCCGCAGATCGACAGTTTCATGGACGACAGGATGACAAAAGAAGAGTGGAAGATGGTGGTCGAAACTAAAAAAATACTCGATCCAAAAATCAAGGTTTGCGCCAATTGCGTGCGCGTGCCGGTATTTATCGGTCATTCTGAAATGGTCAATGTCGAGTTTGAAAACGAAATTACAGCGGAGGATGCGCGTAAGGTCTTGCAGAAAGCTAAGGGCGTGACATTGATCGATTTAGAGAGTGAAATGTCATTCGTAACCCCGGTTGAAATTCAGGGTGAAGACAGCGTTTTCATCAGCCGTCTGCGAGAGGACCCGAGCGTTGAAAATGGCCTGAATTTCTGGTGCGTATCGGACAACTTGCGAAAAGGTGCTGCGTTGAACGCCGTTCAAATCGCTGAAGTTCTGATCAAGGACTATCTGAAGAAGTAATCAGCTTAAATCATTCATGGTTTCAAAAATGATGAGATCGGATATTTCGTCATAAATTTCGCTGCTGTCTTCAGACGCCAGATCGGGCATCGTAGCCGGCATATATTGCAAGCTAAACGTGATTGCCATGACAAGCGCGGCGGCAACGGCTAAAACGCGGCGAAAACTGCGGTTATTCTCATTAGCTGGAATTTTGAGCTGTGGATGAGCGATAGCTTTCTCAATCATTGCATCGAGTTTGGCGTTTTCCAGCGGTTCTATTTTGTCGTTTTCAAACAGCTTCATAATGTCCATTGTCTTTCTCCTTTAAAGAAGCGGGAGCGATTTCGGCCAGGGTTTTTATCCCTCTGGCAACAAGATGCTCGACGGCTTTTTCGGTTGTATGAAGAGCTTTGGCGACATCCGATCTTTTCTCTTCATGAAAATAGGTGAGTAAAATCGCTTCTCTTTGCCGTTCTGGAAGTTGGTCAAGCATCTTCAATAAAATCTTTCTTTTTTCCTTCTCGAAGATCATGACCGTGGCGGTTTCTTCAACAGGCAATATTTCCGGCAGTTCCGTGGTTTTTATTTTCGAGCGGTGCAGATCCATGCAACTGGAATAGGTCATCCGGCTGACATAGGCAGAAACCGAACCCCTGGACTCCCATTTTGGAGCGTTTTGCCAAAGCTTGATAAGAACTGTCTGCACGATATCTTCAGCTGCCGCACGATCTCCGTTGAGCAAACGCACACCCATCAGGAAAATTTTTTGACCTAAAGCTCGGGAAAGCTCGCGAAAGGCGGTTTGATCGCCTTTCGCTGCGCGTTCCATCAGATGGTTGAGATGGGTATTGTCAGTCATCTGAGCTTGGTTATTCGCCTTCCCGAGGTGGAGGAGCGTCTTTAGGTGCTTCGCCCGCCTTATGGGCTTCGCGGCGTTCTTTCCATTTTTTTCTCATTTCTTCCCGGCCTTTTTTCATTTCTTCCGGAGAAAGCTTGCCATCCTTATCGGTATCGGTGCGAGCGAACATTTCATCAAGCCGCTTTTCCTGGCCTTTTTTCATTTCCTCTTTCGTGAGAAAGCCATCGTTGTTTTCGTCGGCTTCTTTGAAGCGGTCATGATGCGGTTTTCTATCAGGTTTCGCAGCGTCTTCTGCGAAAGCTGTGCTTCCGGCAAAAATAAGAGCCGTTACCATCAAGGGAGCTATAAATTTCTTCATAAAGTCTTCCTTCATATTTGAGTTGATAAAAGTATAACGCAGTTACTTTGAACGATCCCCCATTTAGAAGGGATAAAAAATTTTCTATATATTATAGTAGTTTGAGTGATTGAAAACGGATTTGAGGAGTTCTGAAAGCATCTTGAGCCTGAATCAGGGCAATTTCCCGGCCTTTGATCTCCAGCGTTTTTTCAAAAACGGTATAGATCGCCGAAGCCGTCAAAGATAAAGCCTCATCTATTTTGCCTGTCTTGAGATAAAAGCCCAGAAACAGGGCGGCTGTAGAATCTCCTGACCCATTAACCTTTAAAGCCAGTTTCGGTGTTGTGACGATAAACGCACAAGATCTGTTCATTGCCATCATCTGTATGGAATTTTCCGGTGTTTTATCATGCTCGAGCGAAGTCAGCAGGATAATTTCCGGCCCAAGATCCAAGGCTTTGCTGCAGGCGGCTTTCGCATCTTCTAGCGTTACGATATTGATGCCTGTCAGATGAGATAACTCAAATTGATTGGGTGTTATAATATTGGCTGCAGGAAGCGCCTTTAGTTTGAAAAAATCGGGAATATTTTCTTTGACGAAAAAGCCCCTTCCGGTATCGCCCATAACCGGATCGCAACAATAAACAGCATCCGGATTATAACGACGGATTTCCTCAATCGTCGCAAGAATAACGTTGCCAAGGTCTGCGCTGCCAAGATAGCCGGAGAGAATGGTTCTGATGTTCTTCAATATATCCCTATCGCGAAGACCGTCGATAAGATCACGAATATGGCGCGCCTGGAAAACATCGCCGGTCCAGCTTCCATATCCCGTATGATTGGAAAACTGTACAGTATTGATATCGATAACGTCATATCCGAGGCATTGCAGCGGAAAAACCGCCGCTTTATTGCCGACATAACCGTAAGCGACATGTGATTGAATGGAAAGTATAGGGAACATATAGCTAAACTAGGTGTAAAAGACAGAAAATGCCATTGGCAATGTATTTATTTCCTAATATAATCCGCCCGGTTTAAAGGATTTAACATGGCAATTTCGCAAAGACCTCTTTCTCCCCATCTTCAAGTCTGGAAATGGACGCTGACGATGACGATGTCCATTCTGCACAGGGCGACAGGAATTGCAAATACGGTTGGCTTGCTGGTTATCGTCTGGTGGCTTCTCGCCGCAGCGACCGGACCGGAAGCTTATGATACATTTCTGGTTTTCGCGTCCAGCCTGATCGGTAGACTAATGTTTATCGGCTGGACGTTTGCGGTTTACCTGCACATGCTGAGCGGTATTCGTCATTTGATCATGGATACTGGCCGTTTGCTCGATATCAAAACATCGAATATTGCGGTTATTATTATCCTTATATCAGCAATAATTTTGACCGCCGTAACCTGGCTTACAATTTATGGAACGATTCAATGACATTGAAATGGGAAGCCTCGCCTTTTAAGAATCCATTAGCTCGCGCAAGAGGTCTGGGGTCGAATAGCACCGGATACGAGCATTGGTGGTTGCAGCGCATCACTGCTTTCTCGAATTTTTTCCTGATGGTCTGGGCGATTTATTCTGTCGTCGGTTTGGTCGGCGCGGATTATGAGACATTCACTCAATGGCTGTCCGTTCCTGTTCATGCGATTTTATTCTCCCTCTTTATCATATCGACTTTCACACATGCGGCTCTTGGCTTGCAGATCGTAATTGAAGATTATGTGCATTGTGAATTATCAAAAGTTTTAAGCTTGATTTCTGTGAGGCTTGTTTTAACAGGTCTCGCCGTTGCGGCTCTTTTCTCCATTATTAAAATTGCGATCTAAGCGAAAGTTACTACTATGCCAGCCTATAATATAATCGATCATGAATATGATGTTGTCGTTGTCGGCGGCGGCGGAGCGGGGCTGCGTGCCGCGATGGGGATGGCATCCAGCGGTTTGAAGACAGCCTGTATTTCAAAAGTATTTCCAACGCGATCCCATACGGTTGCAGCGCAGGGCGGTATTTCGGCGGCGCTTGGAAACATGGGTGAAGACGATTGGCGTTTTCACATGTATGACACGATCAAAGGTTCTGACTGGCTTGGCGATCAGGACGCGATCGAATATATGTGCCGCGAAGCTATCCCTGCGATTATCGAACTTGAGCATTTTGGCGTGCCGTTTTCAAGAACGGCTGAAGGTAAAATCTATCAACGCGCATTCGGGGGTATGACAACGCATTACGGCAAGGGGACGGCACAACGCACTTGTGCGGCTGCTGACCGGACAGGGCACGCAATCTTGCATACGCT
The DNA here is from genome assembly GCA_030824965.1 of Micavibrio sp. Lineage (GTDB taxonomy): Bacteria > Pseudomonadota > Alphaproteobacteria > Micavibrionales > Micavibrionaceae > Micavibrio_B. Next base: position 208,745 of record JAPJQV010000001.1, read on the forward strand.
CTACACGCAGGCGCTACGCTTTAAAACTGAATTCTTTACCGAATATTTCGCCATGGATTTGATTATGTCCGATGAAGGTGAATGTCTCGGCGTTATGGCATGGAATTTAACCGATGGTACGATCCACCGTTTCCGCGCGCATCAGACGGTATTGGCAACAGGTGGTTATGGCCGCGCTTATTTCTCCTGCACTTCGGCTCATACATGTACAGGTGATGGAAATGCGATGGTGTTACGCGCAGGCCTGCCATTGCAGGACATGGAATTCGTCCAATTTCACCCGACCGGTATTTATGGCGCAGGCTGCCTGATTACGGAAGGTGTGCGTGGCGAGGGCGGTTATCTGACCAACTCCGAGGGTGAGCGTTTCATGGAACGCTATGCGCCATCCGCCAAAGATCTTGCTTCACGCGATGTCGTTTCCCGCTCGATGACGATTGAAATTCGCGAAGGTCGCGGCGTCGGCGAGCATAAAGACCATATTCATCTGCATCTGGAGCATCTTGATGCCGATATTATTCATTCACGCTTGCCGGGCATTGCCGAGAATGCAAAGATTTTTGCCGGTGTCGATGTTACGAAAGAGCCGATTCCGGTTCTGCCGACCGTTCACTATAATATGGGCGGTATTCCTACCAATTTCAAAACCGAAGTCTTGAATCCCACAGAAAGCGATCCGAACCGCGTCGTGCCGGGCTTAATGGCGATCGGTGAAGCAGCCTGCGTTTCCGTTCACGGGGCGAACCGTCTTGGATCAAACTCTCTTCTCGATCTGGTTGTATTCGGGCGCGCAGCGGCCCATCGCGCCGCAGAAATCGTCACACCGGGTGCGAAGCATAAGAAGCTTGGCTCTGACACGGGTAATTTTGCTTTGGATCGTTTCGACCGCCTGCGCCATGCGCAAGGTTCGACAAAAACATCGCATTTGCGGAATGATATGCAGAAAACGATGCAGAACCATGCTGCGGTTTTCCGTACAGGAGAATCCCTGGAAGAGGGGTGCCACAAGATCGATGCGATTTTCGCTCGCCGCACTGATATCCAGACAACCGACCGCTCGCTTGTGTTTAACACGGATCTGGTAGAAACGCTTGAACTCGACAATCTACTTTATCAATCCGTTGCCACACTGCATTCTGCCGTTGCCAGACAGGAAAGCCGTGGTGCGCATGCGCGAGAAGATTACACCGAGCGCGACGATGTCAACTGGCTTAAACATTCCATCATCCGTGTTTCTGAAACCGGTGGCACCCAGCTATCGTCCCGTCCGGTTATTTTGACCACTCTGACGGATGAAGTCGAAGCCGTTCCACCAAAAAAACGGGTTTACTAAAAAAGCCTATAAGCGCTGATGCAGGAACTATCATTGCTATAAGTGGTTATTCCGGCTGTGGTCGTATAACAGCGAAATGCCCCCGATCCTGCGTCGATAATAATGGTACCAGTATTGGGTGTTCCGTCATCATATTTTGCGTCGAGCATTTCAGCAATTCTTGGCTTTATCGCTCCGTCTTCAGCTGTAGTTGGGTGCGGATTTCCGGTGGGCATCAATCTAAGAATAACATAGTGGCCGCTGGCCTGATTATCTCCCGTTTCATAAATATGCGCTACCTGGAATCCGCCTCCTACAGGTGATCTGGGATATAACCCGCCCCATTGGCCGTTATCTTGTGCGGATATCATTGAAGTTAAGTTTGCGGCGAAAAGATGAGTCCAAAATCTTGTGGCTTCAGTTCCCGCAGCGCTTTGGTTATTATGGCTCCAATTGGATATATTTCTGGTTCCAATATAAGAATCGCCGTTTCCCCCGGTAGATGCGCAGGTTGGAAGATTTGTGCAATTAGGCAGTAAAGTATCGGGTTGTGTTATATCTCCCGGAAGAGCGCTATAAGAATCTTGAAAAACCAGAACGGCAGATTGATAAGCCTTGATGTCAGCCATTAATCGTTTGGCTTTGGCATTTTCAATCAATTCCTGACCCTTTAACACGCCACCAATCAATAAGCCTATAATGATCATGACAATGGAGAGTTCGACTAAGGTAAATCCTCTGCATGAATGGTAATCATCGAGCATTTTGAATTCCAAATTAGATTTTTGCATATTTTTTCTGAATAATAGTAGTCATTTATATTATATCATGCTGTAAATGCTTCACAAAACAATGGTTTGCTATTATTATCTGGGCATTATTTAAAGGTTTGAAATGGCCAAATTTACACTTCCTCAGAATTCTAAAGTCGTCCCAGGTAAGAAAGTCGATGCGGCGAATGGCGGCAAACGTCAGAAGACGTTTAAGGTTTATCGCTGGAGTCCTGACGATAATGAAAATCCGCGCATGGACGAATATACGATCGATCTCGATAAATGCGGACCAATGGTTCTCGATGCGCTTCTCTATATCAAAAACGAGATCGATAGCACATTGACGCTGCGTCGTTCCTGCCGCGAGGGTATTTGCGGTTCTTGTTCGATGAACATTGACGGCTCCAATACGCTGGCCTGTTTGAAGCCTATTGACGAAGTGAAATCCGATGTCAAGGTGACGCCTTTACCGCACATGCCGGTGATCAAAGATCTGGTTCCGGATCTCACGCATGTCATTGCGCAATACAATACGATTGAGCCATGGATGAAAACAGAGTCTCCCGCGCCTGCGCGTGAGCGCCTGCAAAGTCCGGAAGACGCCGAGCTTTTGAATGGCGCGGATGGTAAGGGACCTGCCGGTTGTATTCTTTGCTTTTGCTGTGCCACATCCTGTCCGAGCTATTGGTGGAATGGTGACCGCTTTTTAGGTCCGTCCGTTTTAATCCAGGCTTATCGCTGGCTTGCCGATACACGAGATGAAGCGTCAGGTGAACGTCTCGATAATCTGGAAGATCCTTTCAGGCTTTATCGTTGCCATACGATCATGAACTGCACGCGGACTTGCCCGAAAGGATTGAATCCTGCGAAAGCAATTGCCGAAATCAAGAAACTTATCGTGGCTCGTCACTAATCAGAAATAAGGGGAGATAAAAATGGCCAATCATGAACTACTTCAGATAATCGCGCAAAACTGGCTTTTGCCAATTTTTGTAAGCGGATTGGCGGCCTTCCTTCTGGGCTTATTTTGGTATCATCCTAAGGTGATGGGAAGTAAATGGCTTGAAGCCCGGGGCTCGAGCGCGGCTCCTTCTTTCGCATCGTCCCAATTCATTGTCACATTGCCGCTTTGGCTGCTGACAGCCGGTTTTTTTGCTTTCATGGTTTGGTCGTTTAAACTATCCGATCCGATGGAATTTTTCCTTCTCGCTTGTTTGCTCTGGGTGGCTTTCGTTATGCCGCCGCTTGTCATGGCTTCGCTTTATACCGGATATCCTTTTAATGCGGTGGCGATAGACGCGGCTTACCAACTGGGTGGTTATTACGCCATCGGCGCGGCGCAATATCTAATCGCTGCGAATTAAGTGAATTTAGCGCAGAATAGAAAATTGGCCTGGTCATGGGCTTTATATGACTGGGCGAATTCTGCCTTTACCACGCTTATACTCACCTTTGTTTTCAGTACTTATTTCTCGCAGAGCATAGCCAATAATCCGGTTGATGGCGCGTCCTATTGGGGCTATGCCGTATCTCTATCAGGTCTGGTTCTCATATTCGCAGGACCCGTTTGCGGCGCAATCGCCGATCACACAGGCCGCCTTAAAATATGGATAGGGGCAAGCCAGATGGCTTGCTTATGCGGTACGGCATTGATGATTTTCGGTGTGCCACAATCCGAAATTCTTTCAATATTCATTGTCCTGTCAGGACTTATTATTGCCAATATCGGCTTCGAGCTTGGCATCGTTTTTTACAATGCACTTCTGCCAAATGTTTCAGAGGCTAATAATTTAGGCCGCATATCGTCTCGCGCATGGGCACTCGGCTATGCGGGAGGGTTGCTGAGTCTCATCTTGATGTTGTTTCTTTTCATTGGCCTTGGCAATATTCCGCCGCTCATTGCTCTGCCAAAAGAAGAAGCCTGGCATATAAGGGCTGTTATCCCCTTCGTCATCTTCTGGTTCGCAGTTTTTTCCGTACCGCTTTTTTTAAATGTGCCGGATAGGCAGAAAACGAAGTTATCAACCGGGCAGGCTTTAGCCCGCGGATGGAATTCGTTGCAATCGGCTTTTGCAAACTTAAGGCAAGATAAAATCTGGCGCAATTTTCTGATCGGCAGCGCATTTTACCGCGACGGATTGAACACGCTATTTGCCATGGGCGGAATTTATGCAGCCCATAATTACGGACTGAAGATATCTGAAGTCATGATGTTTGGCATCGGCATGAACGTTACGGCAGGCCTAGGTGCATTAGCGGCTTCATTTGTCGAGGATCGCTACGGGTCTTTCCGCGTCGTCCGGGTTAGTCTGATTGGATTGCTCGTCACAGGGATATGTATTTTGCTGTCAGATACAAAAGCGGATTTCTTCATCAGCGCTTTATCTCTCGGCCTGTTCGTCGGCCCGGTTCAGTCAGCAAGCCGTACCATCGTATCAAGAATGTCGAATGAAAATGTCATCACCGAAAATTACGGTCTTTATGCGCTAACGGGCAGGGCTGCGGCTTTCCTCGGGCCGTTTTGCTATGCGCTGGCAACTGACATATTCCAGACGCAAAATGCCGGCATGGCGACGATATTGATTTTCTGGGTGCTCGGTTTAGTTCTGGTCAGAGGACTGAAATGAATATCATCGAGAAACAATCACCCAATCAAAACGAACGCAAAGACGGCATGAAGCCATCGATGCTGATTTTGCATTATACTGGTACGAGAACCGCCGAAGAAGCCAATGCAGTTTATATGACGCCGGATCAGGTGTCGCCACATTATATGGTTGATGTCGACGGCACTATCACATCTTATGTTGATGAAGCTATGCGCTCATGGCATGCCGGTAAATCCAGCTGGGATGGAGAAACAGACATTAATTCAGCTTCGATTGGCATAGAGATCGTCAATGGCGGCCATGAAAATGGGTTGCCGGATTTTCCCGCAGAGCAAATTGATGCGCTTATTGCGCTGATTAAAGATATCCGCAGCCGCTGGGATATTGCAGATCATTTAATCCTCGGTCATTCGGATATCGCACCGGGACGAAAGATCGATCCGGGCGAACATTTCCCCTGGCGGGTTTTGCATGAGGCAGGGATCGGCTTAATGCCGAGGCTTTCGCATAGTTCAGGCGAGATCGATACGCCGGTTGAATTATTCTCGGCTCTTATGCAGTGGGGCTACGATTACACGGATGATTTCGATTTGATGGTACAAGAATTCCGCCGCCATTACCTGCCGGAGAGTTTCAATCAGCAGGTTAACGAGGAAGTCTTATATGCCGCGATCAATTCCCTGATCGAGCAGAAGAATTTGACTTCCCCTCTATAATGGCGTTTATTGCGGCGTGCCAGTCGGTCGGACGACCGCGGATGATGCAAATCAGACGAGGAAAGTCCGGACTTCACGGAAACACGGTGCCGGGTAACGCCCGGGCGGCGAGCCTTTCGGGGCGATCCGACAGATAGTGCAACAGAAAGATACCGCCTTCCTTCAATCGAGCTGTATAGGCGAGACTGGGAGGTAAGGGTGAAATGGTGCGGTAAGAGCGCACCGCTCGTCTCGAGAGAGACAGGCACGGCAAACCTCACCGGAAGCAAGACCAAATAGGCCTTCGTATGCCCGTTTCCAGCGTGTCACTTGTGACGCGAAGGCGGGTTGGTTGCTCGAGGGGGTGGGTAACTATCCTCCTAGATGAATGGTCGTCATCCGTTGAGATCTTCAAGATTTCCAGGATACAGAATCCGGCTTACAGATCGGCTGGCACAATATTAAATCACGCTAATACTTATTTGTTTTCAACGAACTAGCTATGGCTCCTAGTTCGTTGTGCCATTTTTGTTTTCGATTCTTATTAGTTTGCTCTGCGATTTTTGAGAGTTTCGCAATAATACGAAAAAAGCAGTGGGGAATAGGTCCCCTCCGGAGCCTAAACCTCGGGGCTGGCCGAAAAACGGCGTGGCTTTTCTGGGTTAAGCCTAACACATTAATCATGACGCGGTTTTCCCGCATTTTCAATATTATTATCCAATAAATCTCCCGGTTTTATCCCCAGTTCTATCCCCGATTAAATAAGAGAAGTTTGCTATGAGCGTTTGCAGCCCATAAAAACCCATGCTATCCCATTAAATGTCACTCTGTTTCTCAGATTCGTGATATCTTTCAAAAAGCTCACCAAGAAAAGGACGGCATGGCGCTGTTTTTATCTACTTATGTGAATAAAATGGACAAGAAGGGCCGGGTGTCGGTTCCAGCTTCATTTCGTTCAGCTTTAGTAGGACAAAGTTTTCAGGGAGTGGTGCTGTTTCGGGCAACCGGGCATGATTGCCTAGAAGGTTTCGATTATGCCAGCATGGAAGAATTATCGGAGCGTCTTGATCATTTCGATATGTTTTCATCCGCGCAGGATGACCTGGCCACGTCCATTTTTGCCGAAGCGGTTCAATGCCCGTTTGACAGTGAAGGGCGTATTTCGGTTCCTGTGCATTTATTATCCCATGCCCAAATTGAAGAAGGCGTGACCTTCGTCGGCTTGGGCAAAAAATTTCAAGTATGGTCGTCCGATAAATTTGAAAAACGCCGCGAGGCTGCGCGTGCCAATGTCGCCAAAGAAGGCCTGACGCTACCAAGGCCGGGAGTTGCATCATGACAGATGCACCGCATATCCCGGTTATGCTCAATGAAGTATTGCAAACACTGCAACCAAAGCCGGGCGAGACTTATATTGACGGCACGTTCGGCGCAGGCGGATATTCCCGTGCTATTTTAGACAGCGCGGATTGTACCGTCATCGGTATCGACCGCGATGAATCTGCGATTGAAATGGCGGCGAGCTGGAAAGAAAAATACGGCGAGCGGTTAAAGATCGTTCATTCGAATTTCGCCAATGCCAAGTCATGTTTGCAAAATCTCGGCATCGATAAAGTCGATGCAGTCGTTCTCGATCTCGGCGTATCGTCGATGCAGATCGATCAAGAGGAGCGCGGCTTTTCTTTCCGCTTCGACGGGCCGCTCGATATGCGCATGGATCGCTCACATGGTGAGACGGCGGCTGATATCGTCAACACCGCCAAAGAAGAAGATCTGGCAAATATCATCTATCAATATGGTGAGGAAAAAGCATCGCGCCGCGTGGCTTCGGCCATCGTGAAAGCGCGTAGCGAGAAAAAAATCGAAACCACTTCGGAGCTTGCCAACATCGTGCGCTCTGTCGTGCATGTATCGCCGAAAGTCAAGATCGATCCGGCCACGCGCACGTTCCAGGCATTGCGGCTGAAAGTTAATGACGAGCTGGGTGAGGTCGAAACGATTCTTGAATCTACGCTCGATATCTTAAAAGACGGGGGCCGTTTAATAGTCGTAACGTTTCATTCGCTCGAAGACCGCATCGTTAAGAACTTTCTTGTCAAGCACGGCAAACAGGCCGCTGCTCCTTCCCGTTATCTTCCCGCCTCATCGCATTCGTCGAAGAAGCCTTCTTTCTCCATCCTGACGAAAAAAGCTCTCCTTCCTTCCGACTCAGAAATTTCCCGAAATCCCCGTTCCCGATCAGCGAAGCTTAGAGCTGCCATCAGGGTGGCCGCATGAAATATGTAATCCGCCTGACATCTTTGACTGCTTTATTATTGGCGCTGGTGTCCGGCGCGTCATTGTTCTGGGTATCGCAACAGGTCCAGCAGGTTGAGCGCGAGCAGCGCCAATTGATGCAGGCGAATAGCCAAGAAGAAGAATCCATCCGCGTATTGAAAGCAGAATGGGATTATCTGAACAGGCCTGAGCGGTTAGAAGAATTATCGACGAAATATTTAAACATGGCGCCGGTATCAGCGGATACGATGATCCAGTCGATCAGCGCAATTCCAGAGCCGGAAGAGCCGAGCATGTTGCCGCAGGAAGAAAAAGCGGTGCAAGTTTCGACGGCAGCGCCGATGAAGCCGGTGACAAAACCGGCCATAAAGCTTAGTCCGCCGGACATCGCCTCTGGCAAAGGGAGCCAGGAAAGCGAGTTCCAGAAGGTTCTAAACGATGCGGGGGCGACAGGACAATGAGCCGCAAATCGCCTTTTGGAAAATTATCTATGCGCATTGCAGGAGAGAAATCTTCGTCGCTCGATCAGGCAAGAGGGCGTATCGTCCTGATTGTCGCCTTGTTCATGGGCGTTTATATTCTTATCGCCGCGCGTCTTTTGGATGCAACGATCATTCAAGGCTATTTCTCCAACCGCGACGAAAGCGAAACGCATGAAACGGCGAAAGAAACAAGCCAAAAGCGGCGCGGCGATATAGTTGATCGTAATGGCGTTATGCTGGCGGCGTCGCTTAAAACCGCGTCTCTCTATGCCGATCAGAAGCGTATTACCGATCCGGTTACGGCGGCCAAAGGCTTGAGCGCTATTTTTCCGGATATGCGTTATGGCGATCTGCTCAAAAAAGTGCAGGGCGAAAAACGTTTTGTCTGGATACGCCGTAATCTAACACCGAGCGAGCAACGGCGCATATTGGAAATAGGTGAGCCGGGGCTTGCTTTTGAATATGATTACCGCCGCGTTTATCCGCAAGGCAAGATGACATCGCATATCGTCGGCTATACAGACACGGACGGTAAAGGTATTGCCGGGATCGAACATAGTTTCAATAAACTTTTAACTGGCAGTTCCGATCCCTTGAAGCTGACGCTGGATATTCGCTTGCAGCACATAATGAAGCGCGAGTTGCAAAGGGCGATCAACGAATTCACCGCCATCGGCGGTGCAGGTATTATCATGGATGTTAATACGGGTGAAGTTCTGGCGAGCGTTTCGCTGCCGGATTTCGATCCGCACGAAACCAAAGTCGATATTTCCGACAACAAGCGTTTCAATCGCGCAACGCTTGGCGTGTATGAGTTGGGTTCGACATTCAAGGTCTTTACGGCGGCGGCGGTTTTGGAAAAAGACCATATCACCATGTCAAAGACTTTCGATGCAACAAGACCGCTTAAGCGCGGGCGTTTCACGATCACGGATTACCACCCGGAAAAACGCGCGCTGACATTGCCCGAGACTTTCATGGTGTCATCGAATATCGGAACCGCCTTAATGGCCGAAGAAGTCGGCACAGCGGGAATGAAGAATATGTACCGCGATCTCGGTTTCATGGAAAAGGCAGATTTCGAGATTGATGAACTGGGTAAGCCTATCATCCCGAACCCGTGGCGAGAGATCAATACCCTCACGGCATCATACGGACATGGGATTGCCGTATCGCCGCTCCAGCTCACCAGCGGTGTAAGCTCCATTGCCAATGGCGGTTTTTTGATCAAACCTACGATCATCAAAAAAGACGACAAGGATATCAAAAAATCCGAAGTCCGTATCATCTCCAAGGAAACATCTTTGAAAATGCGCCAGTTACTGCGCCTGGTCGTAACCGACGGTACGGCCAGAAAAGCCGATGTCAAAGGCTATATGGTCGGTGGCAAAACAGGAACGTCGGACAAGAATTTCAACGGGCGCTATGCCAAGGATCGACGCATGTCGTCCTTTATCGGCGTGTTTCCGATTAATGATCCGAAATATGCAGTATTCATTACTGTTGACGAGCCTCATGGCAATAAGAGCAGCTATGGATATGCAACTGCGGGTTGGGTTGCGGCACCTGCGGCGGCGCGCGTTATCTCGTCTATCGGCCCTATATTGAACATGAAAACCGATATAGATGCGCCGGATCTGGCAGAACCGTTACGTCCCTTCCTTCATGATAAAGTTGCGGAGCATTGATGAAAATCTTATCAGACATCATGAACCGAAGCGATTTACCGGAAATAGAAATTTCCGGTATCAGCAGTGACAGTCGTTCAGTGCGCCGCGGATTTTTATTCGTTGCCATACCGGGCACGCTGATGGATGGCCGCGAATATATCGAAGACGCTGTTCGTCATGGAGCGAAAGCCATTTTGGTTCCAAACGGAACGGCGCAACCTGTTTGCATGGCAGGCGTGGATGAAGTTGTGTGGATTGAGGACGAAAATCCGCGCCTGGCCTTGGCGAATGCTGCGGCGAAATTTTACGGAAGCCAGCCTGAAACGATTGTTGCCGTGACAGGCACTAACGGCAAAACATCAACGGTTAGTTTTACACGCCAGATTTGGGAACATCTCGACTACCGCGCCGCATCGCTCGGCACGCTCGGTCTGCAAGGCGCGGAAATGGAGCAATCAGGTTCAATGACGACGCCTGATCCCGTCCGGTTGCATTCGCAGCTTGCCGAACTGGCATCGCATGGAATCGACCATCTGGCGATTGAAGCCTCGAGCCATGGCCTTGACCAATACCGCCTCGACGGCATGAATATTTCGGCCGCAGGTTTTACCAATGTGACGCACGACCATCTCGACTATCACGGATCGATGGAAAATTATGCGATCAGCAAGCGTCGTCTGTTCGACAGTCTTTTAAAATCGAATGGCGTCGCGGTCGTCAATGCGGACAGCTTTGAAGCGGGAAATATCCGCCGGATTTGCGAAACACGCGGCATCACGTTCTGGACCTATGGCTATCATGGGAAGGAACTCCGTCTTATCTCGCGTAAGCCGCAGCCGATGGGGCAGCATCTAGTGCTTGAGATATTCGGACAGGAAATCGAGTTTACACTGCCGTTGGTCGGCGAGTTCCAGGTCATGAATATGCTCTGTGCGGCAGGCCTCGTTCTGGCCCGTTGTCAAAAGAGGTTGCAGGAAGTCATCGATATTTTGCCGAAGCTCACAGGCGTGCCGGGTCGTTTGGAGTTCGTGCCCGGTCATAAACAGGGCGCGGCGGTCTATGTCGATTATGCTCATACGCCGGATGCGCTGGAAAATGTTTTAAAGGCGCTGCGTCCGCATACGCAAAAAATGCTGGTCTGCGTTTTCGGCTGCGGAGGCGACCGTGATAAAGCGAAGCGTCCGGCCATGGGTAAAATCGCCGCAACGCTTGCCGATATCAATATCATTACAGATGACAATCCGCGCAGTGAGAGCGCGGCTCAAATTCGCGCCGAAATAAAACAGGGCGCACCACAGGCAACCGAGATCGCAGATCGCCGACAGGCAATCGAAACCGCGATCAAATTTTGCAAATCGGGAGACGTTCTCGTGATAGCCGGCAAAGGCCATGAACAGGGCCAGATCGTCGGCGATCACGTCGAGCCTTTCGATGACGTTCACGAAGCACATTTAGCGATGGAGACATCGTAATAACCTAAGAAAGAACCTTAAAGCACATGATAAGCACATTACAAAAAGCACCTTCCCATACGCTATGGACGAGTTCCGAAGCGACAAAAGCAACCGGCGGTACAGCCTCCGGCGATTGGTTTGCCACGGGCGTATCCATCGACACACGTTCTATAGAAAAAGGCGATTTATTTATCGCGCTTTTAGGCGATAACAGCGACGGACATCTGCATGTGAAAGCCGCCATTGAAAAAGGCGCGGCAGCGGCGGTTGTTTCGAAAACCATCGACGGGGTCGATGAAAGCAAATTGCTGATCGTCGAAGATACGTTCAAAGCATTGCAGGATTTAGGCGTGGCATCGCGCAACCGTTCCGGCGCCCGCATCATCGGCATTACCGGCAGCGTCGGCAAAACCGGCACGAAAGAAATGCTGGGCCGCGCGTTCTCCCAATTCGGCGAGACGTCATGGAGCGTTAAAAGTTTCAACAATCACTGGGGCGTGCCCTTATCCCTTGCGCGCATGCACGCAGGTTCCGATTTCGGCATCTTCGAAATGGGGATGAATAACCCGAACGAGATTACGCCGCTCAGCAAAATGGCGCGTCCGCATATCGCGATCATCACGACCGTCGCCCCTGTTCATGTCGGTAATTTCGCGGAAGGCATCGCCGGTATCGCCAAAGCAAAGGCAGAAATTTTTTCAGGCATTGAAAAAGGCGGTATCGCCGTCCTCAACCGCGACAACGATCAATTCGATCTGCTGAAATCTGAAGCCGCCAAATATGATATAAAGATCGTCACATTTGGTGAAGGCGAGTCTGCCGATGCGCAAGTGCTCGATTGCCTCGTGGCGTCGAATGGCGTTCGCGTCAAAGCGCGTATTCTCGATCAAGAGATTACTTATATCCTAAAGGATGCCGGGCGTCACATCGCGATGAATTCTCTTGCTGTATTACTGGCTGTTAAATTATCCGGTCAGGATATAACGAAAGCAGCGAAGGCGCTGGAACAGATAGAGCCTCCGGCAGGGCGTGGAAAACGCGAGATGCTGGATATTGGGGATGCGTCTAATCCTATTACCCTGATCGATGAAAGCTATAATGCTTCGCCTGTCGCCATGCAGGCAGCGTTTAAGGTTCTTGCTTTGATCGATCCGGGCAGGGGCGGTCGCCGGATTGCCGTTCTCGGCGATATGCTGGAACTTGGAGATGAAGGGCCGAAAGCGCATGCCGATTTAGCTTTACCGCTCAAAGCTGCCAATATCGATCTCGTTTATACCTGCGGCAAACTCATGAAAAATCTGCATGATGCGCTGCCTAACGACAACCGCAAATTCCATGCGGAAAGCAGTATGGAATTAGGTCAAATTGTGCCGGATGTGCTTGTTCCCGGCGATGTCGTCATGGTAAAGGGATCACTCGGCAGCAAGATGAATGTCGTGGTTGAAGCTTTGCGCGCTTTGCCTGCCAAAAAGAAAATTGCCAATGCGGCAGAAGGAAAAAACAGTGCTTTATAATCTGCTGTCTCCTTTAGGAGATGATTATATCTTCTTCAACTTGTTTCGTTATATTACATTCCGGACAGGTGGGGCGATTTTAACTGCATTGGTTTTATCGTTCATCATCGGGCCGCGCATGATCAAATGGCTCAAATCCATCCAAGGCTCTGGTCAGCCGATTAGAAATGACGGGCCGGAAACGCATCTGAAAAAAGCGGGCACGCCGACGATGGGCGGGCTGATGATTTTGATTTCAGTTACGATCAGTACATTGCTTTGGGCGGACTTAACCAATCCGTTTATCTGGATCTCCCTTCTGGTGATGGTCGGTTTCGGTTTAATCGGCCTCGGTGACGATTATTTAAAGCTCACCAAGAAAGATCCGAAAGGTTTGTCCGGTAAATTGAAACTTGTCGTTCAAACGGCGATCGCAGCGGTGGCGACGATCGGCATCGTTTATTTCCTGCCAGCTAATATCGCAACGGGCGTTGCCATCCCGTTCTTTAAAAATTTCTTTATCCCACTCGGCGTTTTTTTCTATATTTGGGCGATCCTTGTTATGATCGGATCATCCAATGCAGTGAACCTGACAGATGGCCTCGACGGTCTGGCAATCGTGCCAGTCGCGATTGCGGCGGCGTCATTCGGCTTGATTGCATATCTTGTTGGTCGCGAGGATTTTTCGACTTATCTGCAAATCGCCTATGTGCCAGGGACGGCAGAACTTACGATTATTTGTGGCGCTTTGGTTGGCGGAGCGATGGGATTTCTATGGTTTAATGCGCCGCCGGCAATGATCTTTATGGGCGATACGGGTTCACTGGCTATGGGCGGCCTTCTCGGCACGATGGCGGTTATCGTAAAGCATGAGCTGGTTCTTTTTATCATCGGCGGTTTGTTCGTCATGGAGACATTATCCGTTATTATTCAGGTCGCCTCTTTTAAAATGACAGGCAAGCGCGTCTTCCGCATGGCGCCTATTCATCACCACTTTGAAAAAATAGGCTGGTCAGAGCCGACAGTCGTCATCCGGTTCTGGATTATCGCGGTGGTTCTCGCATTGCTCGGCCTTTCAACATTGAAACTCAGATGATAAATCTTTCCTTTCTGGCAGGTAAAAAAATCGGTGTCGTTGGTCTGGGTAAGACCGGCCTGGCTTCAATCAAAGCCTTAAAAGCAAGCGGTGCGGATGTCAGCGCATGGGATGACGACGAAGAAAAAAGGCGGGAAGCTGCGCAGGAAGGCATTTCGCCGATCAATCTCGCTACGACGCCGGTTGATTTTTTACTTTGGTCGCCGGGAATTGCGCATTACGGCGAAAAGGCAAATGTGCTGGCGTTGCAGGCAAAGGAAAAAAACATTCCGCTTTTATGTGATATCGATTTATTCGCGCAAAGCGTAACACAAGATATTTTGGCCGTGAGCGGCACCAACGGTAAATCGACAACGACAGCGTTATTAGCGCATACGCTTTCGCATTTTCGTCCTGTGGAAATGGGCGGTAATATCGGTAAGCCAGTTTTGGAGCTGGATAGTATAGAAGAAGATGGAAGTTATATATTAGAGTTATCTTCTTACCAGCTTGAATTGTCGCCGTCTTTGAAACCGGCAGGCGCGATTTTGCTCAATATCACGCCGGACCACCTGGCGCGTCATGGCGACATGGAAACCTATATCAGGGCGAAGGAAAATATTTTCGCGCATGGTAAAAGCGGCGACCGCCAGCCTGTAGCGGTAATCGTCATCGATAGCGACATAACGAAACGCATTGCCGAGCGATTGAAGTCTGAAGGCAGCTGGAATGTTATTCCGGTATCCACGCAAAGCAAGGCGGCGGTGTATGTCGAAGGCGGAAAGCTATATGATGGCGATATTCAGGTTATGGATTTTTCCCTGACGCCGAGCCTAAAAGGCCGTCATAACCATGAGAATGCGGCCAGTGCTTATGCGCTGATACGCCATGTCTACGGATACGAGCCGGAAAAAATCGCGGCGGCGATGAATAGTTTTCAGGGCCTGCCGCATCGGCAGCATTTAATACGAACGATCAATGGAATCTCTTACGTTAATGACAGCAAGGCCACGAATGCCGAGGCAGTGTCGCATGCCCTGGCCTGTACGAAGAATATTTACTGGATCGCCGGAGGTCAGCCCAAGGAAGGCGGGTTGCACGGTCTGGAAAATTACATGGATCGTATCAAGCATGCCTATCTAATCGGTGAAGCGGCGGAAGAATTCGGCAAATGGCTGAAGGCTTCGAATGTTCCGTACACCATATCGGGCACGATTGATTTGGCTGTGGCGCAGGCTCATAAACAGGCGCAAGAAAACCGCGGCATGCCGGGTGAACCGGGAACGGTTTTATTATCTCCAGCCTGTGCGTCATGGGATCAGTTTAAATCTTTCGAACACCGCGGTGATGTTTTCGCCCAACTTGTCCGGAATTTGGAAGAATGATGAAGCCAAATCTTTTCGCCCGTACCGATCGTTCCGCAATTGCCAGCTGGTGGTGGACGGTGGACCGCGGGCTTTTGGCCTGCATTATCATATTGGCAGTCTTCGGTGTCGCGCTGGTGACGACAGCGTCGCCGCCTGTCGCGATCCGCATCGGCGCAGATCATGCCCATTTTATTATTCGCCACATTATGGTTGTGGTTCCATCCTTAATAATGATGCTGTGCATTTCGGTGATGAGCCATAAAACTATTCGCCGTATCGGAACGCTTATCCTGGGATTGATGATTTTCCTGATGGTTGTCGTCCTGTTTGTCGGCACCGAAATCAAGGGAGCGCAGCGCTGGATTCCCTTGCCGGGTCTGTCTTTGCAGCCATCTGAATTAGTCAAGCCTGCTTTCGCGATTGTCGCGGGATGGCTGATTGCACACCAAAAATCCGACCCAAGATTTAAAGGTTATATTTATTCCGCCATTCTATATTTCGTCATCGTTCTTCTTCTTATACTGCAGCCGGATTTCGGGATGACGGTCGTCCTGACCTGTATGTTCGCGGCGCAGATTTTCCTCGCCGGTTTTCCGTTTCGTTATCTGACGATTTTCGCTGGTGTCGGCGTGGCCGGTATCTTTGCCGCCTATTTCGGTCTTCATCACGTGAGAAGCCGGATAGACCGCTTTATGAACCCTGAAAGCGGGGATACTTATCAAGTCGATAAATCGCTGGAGGCTTTTGCCAATGGCGGTTTCTTCGGTCAGGGGCCGGGGCAGGGAACGGTAAAAAATACCATCCCCGATGCCCATGCAGATTTCATCTTCTCCGTTGCGGGCGAAGAATTAGGTCTATTGTTCACACTCGTGATTGTCGCCCTTTATGCCTATATTCTCTTGCGTGGATTTAACCGCCTGATGGAAAGCAACGACATGTTCGTTGTGTTAGCGGTCGGTGGAATCCTATCCATGTTCGGTTTGCAAGCCATGGTCCACATGGGCTCGGCGCTTCATCTTTTGCCGACGAAAGGCATGACGTTGCCGTTCATCAGCTATGGTGGTTCCTCGACATTGGCGATGGGATTGTCGATGGGCGTTGTACTCGGGCTTACAAGACGGCAAGCGCGGTCATCGATTGCCAAAGGCGGGTTTTCCCATTCGATCCGGAAGGGAACGGTATGAGCGAAGAACTTATTCTATTATGTGCCGGAGGTACGGGCGGACATGTATTTCCGGCGAGAGCCTTGGCCGAGGAACTCTTGGCGCGGGGCTATCGCGTGGCTTTTGCTACAGATACGCGCGGGATGAAATATCTGGAAGGGATGGAAAACGTCCACATTATTTCAGCCGGCCCCTACCGGGCGGGGCTTCGCGGTAAAATTACTTTCGCCGCTTCGCTGCTCAGAGGATATATTCAGACACATCGTTTAATCTCTCTATTAAAGCCGTCTGTAGCTGTCGGTTTCGGCGGCTATCCTTGTGCGCCGCCGATGTTTGCGGCCCAGCACAGATTAATCCCTACGATCTTGCATGAGCAGAACGCGGTTTTGGGATTGGCGCTTAAGATTCTGGCACCATTGGCGTCCAAGATTGCGCTCTCTTTCCCGATGAGAGATAAAGGACATTGCCGGAAAGAAACGATTGTTACGGGCAATCCGGTCCGGGCGGATATCATAAACCTGCGCGACCAAGAATTTCCGAAAATTGAAGACGAACTTAATATCCTGATTTTCGGTGGATCCTTGGGAGCATCGTCTTTCGCGGAAATAATTCCCCATGCGATCATAAAGCTGGCGATCGATCTTAAAGTAAAATTGAAGATCGTTCACCAGGCACGCGAAAGCGATATCAGGAAAGTTACAAAAGCCTATAGCGATGCGGGATTAGACGCTGAAGTAAAACCGTTCTTTGATAATATTCCGGAGCGTATCGAAATAGCTCACCTGATGATTTGCAGAGCCGGAGCAAGCACGGTCGCAGAGACGACCTGCGCCGGACGTCCGGCTGTTTATATTCCCTATCCATGGCATAAGGACCAGCAGCAGCTTCACAACGCCCGGCATGTCGTAGAGTCAGGCGGCGGCTGGGTTATTGAAGAAAAAGATATGACTTCGGACAGCCTTTATCAATTATTGAAAAATATCGTGCCCGACAAGCTCGAAGGGGCGGCGGCTTATGCGCGAAGCCTCGGGCAGCCGGACGCGGCGGGAAAGCTCGCGGATCTGGTTATTTCCGAAATTAAGTAGTTATGGATTTTTGGCGATGGGTTCGCTAAATTCCGCCCATGAAACATATTCCTCCCCATATCGGCACTCTCCATTTCATCGGCATAGGCGGCATCGGCATGTCGGGTATTGCGGAGATTCTAAAAACTCTTGGTTATGACATCCAGGGTACGGATCAGAGCGATAACTATAATGTGGCGCGTTTGCGCAAGAACGGCATTCGGGTCGCAGTCGGCCATGCGGCGGAAAACCTTCAAACGCCCAATGGAAAAATGCCGGGCGCTGTCATCGTGTCCTCGGCGATCAAGAACGGCAATCCCGAACTGGAGCGTGCGCGGGAGTTAAAAATTCCGATAGTCCCAAGGGCGGAAATGCTCGGCGAGCTGATGCGCCTCAAATGGACGGTCGCGGTCGGCGGCACTCATGGCAAGACGACAACGACGTCCTTAGTAGGTTCTATGCTGGAAGCGGGGGATATCGATCCGACCGTTATCAATGGCGGGATCGTTAACGCATACGGTACGAATACGCGCCTTGGCAAGGGTGACTGGATGGTGGTTGAAGCGGATGAAAGCGACGGGTCGTTTACGCGGCTGCCTGCGACTGTCGCTATCGTGACGAATATCGATGCCGAACATCTCGATCATTACGGCAGTTTTGAAAAAGTACGCGAGAGCTTCGTGACCTTTATCGAGAATATTCCCTTCTATGGCTTTGGCGTGTTATGTACCGACCACCCTGTCGTGCAGGGGCTTATCCCGGAATTGGCTAACCGCCGCATCTTAACTTATGGTTTTAATCCGCAGGCCGATATTCGGGCCGTTAATCTGAAAGCAACGACACTAGGCTATCATTTCGATGTGATCGTCTCGGAACGTATAACTGGAAACGGAGATATCGAGATAAAGGATATTTTCCTGCCGATGCTGGGCCAGCACAACGTATCGAATTCGCTGGCGGCGATTGCCGTCGGATATGAGCTTAAAGTCACGCCGGATCAAATGCGGAATGCCTTGTCCAATTTCACCGGCGTCAAGCGCCGCTTTACGCGCACGGGAATCGTCAACGGTATTACAGTTGTTGATGATTATGGTCATCACCCTGTCGAGATTGCGGCAGTCCTCAAAGCCGGACGTCAGGCGGTTGAAAATACGGGCGGACGATTGATTGCTGTCGTCCAGCCTCACCGTTTTACAAGATTGAAATCTCTTTTCGAAGATTTCTGCACCTGTTTCAATGATGCAGACTCCGTTCTGGTCGCCGATATCTATGCGGCGGGGGAGTTACCTATCGAGGGGGCGTCCAAAGAGGATTTGGTTTTAGGCATTTCCCGTCACGGCCATAAAGACGTCAAAGCTTTGAGTGATCCATCCGAGTTGGCGGCGATTGTTTGCGATACCGCCAAGCCGGGTGATTTTGTGATTTGCCTTGGGGCCGGAAACATCACGTCATGGGCGAATGCTTTGCCGGAGCAGTTGGAAGAATGTTTCGGCCAGAGAAAGACGGCCTAATAATTTGAACCACTGAGAACACTGAGGTCACTGGGAATTATAAAAAACTCCGTGATCCCAGTGGACCCAGTGGTTTATTTCTTTTAATAAGAATGCATGTTTCAATTTCAATCTCTTAATTTACCTCAAGTCAGGGGACGTTATTCCGAAAATGCGGCTTTAGGCCAAGTCGGGTGGTTTCGTTGCGGCGGGACAGCGGAAGTTTTATTCAAGCCTGCAGATTTGGAAGATTTACAAAAATTTTTGAACGAGTGCCCAGCCGAAATTCCGGTGACGGTGCTTGGCGTCATGTCTAATACGATTGTGAGAGACGGGGGTATTCCAGGGGTCGTTATTCGTCTGGGGCGTGAATTTGCCCAAGTCGAAAAGCTTGATGATTTTCAAGTGCAAGCAGGCGCAGCGGCGCTCGATATCAATGTCGCGAATTTCGCGGCGGAGAACGGCGTTGGCAAACTTGAATTTCTATCCGGTATTCCGGGAACAATCGGCGGGGCTTTGCGCATGAATGGCGGCGCATATTTATCTGAAACAAAAGATATTTTGAAATTCGCAAACGCTGTGGATCGAAAAGGGAATCTGCATCGATTATCAGTCGATGACTTAGGCATGACATACCGCCATATTTCGGCGTCTGAAGATCTGATTTTTACGGGCGCAGTATTTCAGGGAAATGAAGACGATCCGTTCCGCATTTCGGGCAAGATAAAAGAAATCAAGGAGAAGCGGGAAGCCTCTCAACCGGTAAAAGAGAAAACAGGCGGTTCGACGTTTGCCAATCCAAAGCCTGAAGAACTGGCGGCGGCGGGTTTGTCGGAAGGCACGAAGACATGGCAACTCGTGGATCGTGTCGGCGGGCGAGGGCTGATGGTCGGTGGCGCGCAGATGTCGGAAAAGCATTGCAATTTCATGATCAATACCGGAAATGCCACGGCGGCAGATTTGGAAAATCTGGGTGAGGAAATTCGCAAACGCGTCCTCGCTGAAATTGGACTGGCTTTGCGGTGGGAGATTAAGCGGCTGGGTCGATTTTTAGAGGCGTAGTTGCTTTGTATGCAAAAATCCTCATGTGGCGGCGCGTCACATGATTTAACTGCAAATATCTCTAAATCCTGCGATAATTTTTATATGAGTTCCTGAAACGCCCATGCGGCAGAGGAGGCTTGTATGAAGATCAGTCAAGGCGTTGAAGATTGCGGTTATGCATTGATGCTGGTTCTTGCCGGCGTCGTGATTTACATTGCGCAGCATACTTGTGTTAAATACGGCGTTGACGCCGCTATAGATTTATATGGACAGGCTAAAGTCTGGACCAAAACCCAGATCACCGATATTAAAAATTCTTAAGATCCCCTAGAAAATATCCCTCTAGAACAGGCCCTAGACGGGCCTGTTCTTTTGCGGCGCAATATTTGACATAAATTTATGTTCTTGCTATGCCCTATTATAAACAGGGAGCAAATCATGGAAAAAGACAACAAAACGATTTTTAACAGCTGTGCTACAGGTCTTCGCCGAACTGCTTTTATCGCTGCAGGTCTCGGGGCATGTGTGGGATTGTCGCTTGGATGCGATAAGGCTCTCGACTCTGGGCAGAAAATCATCAACCAACTTCGCGCACCGTCCAGATAAAAATTTAGATTCCTGCTTTCGCAGGAATGACATGTGAGAGTATACTTTGAAAAAGGATTCTCACGCACATGACAAATTCTCCCGTAAAAACAGTCGCCCTTCTCGTTGGTGGATGGTCCGCCGAGCGCGAAGTCTCGCTGACCAAAGGCAAGGCCGTCGACGCGGCATTGGTCGAAGCCGGTTATAGGGTTAAAACAATCGATGTTACCAAAGATCTAGCTGCTCTGGTCGCTGCTTTAACGCCTGCGCCCGACGTGGTATTTAATAATCTATACGGCCGCGGGGGCGAAGACGGTGTTATTCAAGGCATATTGGAAACACTTGGCATTCCTTATACTCATTCCGGCGTTGTCGCTTCCGCTATCGGCATGGATAAAATCCTGACCAAAAAACTCGCGGAGTCGGTCGGTGTGCGTTGTTCGCTTGGAAAGCTGGCGAGCAAGCAGGAAGTTCTGGACGAGGCTGTCATGGAGCGGCCCTATGTGGTCAAGCCGTTGAATGAAGGTTCGAGCGTTGGTGTGCGCATTATCATGGAAGGCGAGAACCAACGCCCAATCGACGAAACGGAATGGCATTTCGGTGAACAGGTTCTGGTTGAGAAATATGTACCGGGACGCGAAATCCATGTTACGGTTCTGGACGGCAAAGCTTTGACCGTGACTGAAATATTATTTCCGGGTCGCTTCTTCGATTACGAAGCAAAATATCACGACAAGCGGACCGAACTGGTCACGCCTGCACAGGTTCCGGAAATTGTGGCGAAAACCGCTATGCAATATGCGGAATCCGTATATAAAGTATTGGGCTGTTCGGGAATTACCCGGGCGGATTTCAGATATGACGATTCCAAACCTGATGGCGATGGGGTATACTTTCTTGAAATCAATACCATGCCCGGCCTGTCGCCTGGATCTGTTGCCGTCATTCAGGCGGAATTCAGCGGCTTGCCTTACGTTCAACTCTGTTCCCATCTCGTGGAAACCGCTACATGTCAGGATCCGGCACACGCCGCACAACCATCCTCAAGCGACGCGCAGGCAAAACTGCGCGCCTGATCTTCTATGCGAAACGTGCCGGCCTCGTCGTCGTCGTCCTTGGCACGATCACCTATGGCATTAAAGCCGTTTTAAATTCCGCATGGTTCAGCCGTACGGAAGAACGCACTGTTACCTCTTTTCATGAAAAGCTGGCCGGAGCAGGATTCAAACTGCGGGGCCTGATGATTGACGGGCGCCATTATACGAGCCGCAATGAACTCAAATCCGCGCTCGATGTTCAAAAAGGCGAATCCATTTTTATCTATGACATTGCAGAAATGCGCGAACGTTTGTCGAAGCTGCCATGGGTTAAGTCGGCGATTGTGGAACGCCGTTTGCCGGATACGATTTATGTAAGGCTGGATGAGCGCACGCCTGTTGCATTGTATCAGAAAGAAAATAAAATTTCATTGGTCGATGCCGAAGGGTTTATCCTCACGGATAAGAATCTGGAACTTTTCAGAAATCTGATCGTGATTACGGGCGAAAACGCACCCCAAAACGCACCCGAACTCATAGGACTTATCAACGCCGAGCCGAACTTGAAGGAGCGGATCGAGATCGCGCGCTGGATCGGTAATCGTCGCTGGGATATCAATCTAAAAAACGGAATTACGCTTCGTTTGCCGGAAGAAGACACAGGTCTGGCGATCAAACGCCTGATTGATGCACAGAAAAGCGAACAGGTTATGGACCGTCATCTGGAGGCTATTGATTTGCGCGATCCGATGAGAATCGTGGTACAGACCGCGCCAGGCGCTGCACAGAAATACGACGCATCCTATAAAAAAGATAAGAATATCTGAGTTATCGATGGCAAAGAAACTTCAACCAAAAGGATCGCTGATTGCCGCGCTGGATATAGGCTCCAGCAAGATTGCCTGTTTCATTGCCAGAGTAAAAGACGATGATGGCAATATCGATTTAATCGGGATCGGACATCAGGCGAGCCAGGGAATTCGCTCCGGCACAGTGGTCGATCTGGATGCTGCAGAGTCTTCCATTCGTCAGGCGGTGCATGCGGCGGAAGCGATGGCGGCGGAAGTAACGCGCGGCTATCCGTTGCGTGAAGTGATTATCAACGTTCCCTCAGTGCATACCCAATCCCATTTAATGCGAGTTGACGTTCAGGTCTTAGGCGAAGCAGTAACGGATAATGATATCAGGCGTGCGCTGGCAAAGGCCCAGGATCAGGCTATGCGTGAGAACGAAACAAACCCGATTGAACTTATACATTCAATCCCGACCGCGTTTCGTATCGACGGTCATGAAGGAATTAAAGAGCCGCGCGGTCTTTACGGGCAAATGCTTGAAGTTGACGTCCATCTGGTCACGGGGAATATGGGGGGCTTGCGCAATATCGCAAGCTGCATTGAAAGCTCGCATCTGGATATTACGGCGCTTTGTTCATCGCCGTATGCGGCGGGACTTGCGGCGCTTGTCGACGATGAAATGGATCTTGGCTGCACAGTCATCGACATGGGCGGCGGCACTACCTCGATTGCCGTTTTCCAAGGGCGCGAGCTTATTTTTGCCGATGCGATACCTGTTGGCGGCCAGCATGTCACATCAGATATCGCCAAAGGACTGACGACATCCATAGCGGCGGCAGAGCGGCTGAAAACCCTATATGGCGGCGCGATCGCGACGATGACGGACGATAAAGATTTAATCGATGTCCCTCAGCTTGGGGAAGACGAGCATACAATGCCCAATCATGTACCAAGGTCTTATCTGGTCAGTATCATTCAGCCGAGAATAGAAGAGACATTTGAAATGGTAAGATCGCGCCTACATGATGTGGGGTTAAGCCATGTCACGGGACGGCGCGTCGTGCTGACTGGCGGGGCAAGCCAGATTTCAGGCTTGCGTGAACTGGCGCAGATGGTTCTCGATAAGCAGGTAAGGCTGGGACGCCCGATGAGATTGCAGGGGCTTCCGGATGCGGTGGCAGGTCCCGCTTTTGCAACGACAGCCGGATTGATGCATTATGTGACCGAGCGTACCGAAGAGATGCCTGCCGAAATCATGTCGAATGTTGATGCCGGAAGCCTTTTACAGCGCGCTAAAATATGGCTTAAAGAAAACTGGTAAACCTTTAGATATAGTCTGTCAGTTTCAGATTTAAAATTGTGACAGAGGAAGCGTAAGAAGCCTGTATCTGGGTTTCCAGCTCCTTCTGGCGTACAGTTGTTGCGGCCAAATCCGCGCCCTTAAGATTACCGATCACATTTTTCATGATGGCCAGATCCTCTTCATTACGCATGGTCTGATTTTCAACCGTCCGGGCGAATGTTGTCATCTGGGCAAAGATATTCGACATGCCGGAAATCGCCGAGCGCATGAGCGTTGTCGATTCAGCCAAAGCTTGCGTATTGGACGGATTGGCGATGGCGACGCTGAAAGAACGAATCAATTGCTCGAATGCCGGATCGTTGGCCGTAAAATTATAGCTGATCGTCAAGGTTTCAGATAATTGAGCCGTCAGTTTGTCATCGTTGCCCTGATAATATGCAGTTGACGCTGTCGATGGCAGGGTTGGTGCTGTAAATGCGGGATCATCAAGATTGACAGGCTTGGTATCAATATTCGAACCTGAGAAGAGATAGCGTCCGGCAGATTGAGTATTTAAAAGACCCGCAACTTCCTTAAGCAAAAGTTGAGCCTGATCCTTCGTAACTTGCGGATCGAGAAAATTGCCGCCTTGAGCGGATGTCAAAGTCTGCAGGAAGTTATTCGATAGATCGAGGATAGATTTCACGGCGTTATAGGCGATGTCGATATTGCCGCCGATAACGGTCGCGTTGGTGTTGAAACCCTGTAGAGACTGGTAGTTGCGTTCAACATTCAGCAAGCGCTGAGAATCCGAAGCAATGCCGGTATAGGTGGTGGATTTTAATCCGGTCGATAACTGGATTTGCGTGTCGGCAAGTTGCGACTGCAATCTCATATTGTCCATGATCAGGCGTTCGGTAGCAGGGAATGTCGCGATGCGGTTTGTCATGTCATTTCATCCTTATGATACGGCACCAAGTAAAGCCTGGAACATGTCGCGGATCGTCGAGACCATCCGGGCGGAAGCTTCATAGTGGTTTTGCAGTTCAAGCATTTTCGCGGTTTCTTCGTCGATATTGACGCCTGATTTATTATTCAATGCTTCCTTGGATTCACCGTAAATCGCATTGGAAGTTTCGTATTGGGTTTTCGCAAGACTGGCTCGTGTCGCACCATTGGCAATGATCGATTCCATATAGCGTGACAAAGTGCTGTTTTGAGAGCTGAAATTACCGGCAGCATCGAAAGGAACGTTCGATTTCAGAATTTGCGCCATGGACAGAGCAGTGGAGCCATCGCCGCGAGTAAGAACCGTATCTCCAGCGGCGATAACGCCAGAGTTCAGGGCTCCGGTTGCAAGGGAATTCGGACTGTTCCGAAGGCTTGCGTTAACATTCAGGAAAGAGGCTTCGTTCCCGGTGAACATGTCCTGCAAACCGAAATAGAAAGAGGCGCCTTTGGATTGCGGCCCGATGCTTGAATTCATTTCATTCAAAGCGATGCCACTGCCGGCAAGAGTGGAGCTGATGCGCAAAGCACCGTTAATATCGAGAGAGGCATTAACGTTCGGTATAGCGTTCAATGCCGTCAATAAATCGCCCACAGTCGTCATGCCGGCAAGATTGATGTCGGAGTAATTTTGCAGGATGCCTGAATTATCGGCGATCGCGACACGGAATGTACCGGTTGCCGAAAGCGGCGTTGCGGCTGTCAGGCCTTGCAGGCTACCGGTCAGGCTGGTCAGCGGCGGCAATGAAGAGCCCTTGTTAAGAAGGGCATTCATCTGATCTTTAAGAACGGTTGAAAATTCGTCAAGCTTCGCCTGTTCTTCCACCAGGATCGTATCGCGAATGGCAATATTCCCGGCAAGGCTGCCTTTACGAAGCGTCGATGTTATATCAACGCCGTTCAGTGTTATAGGTTGAAACGTAGAATGGGCGTTTACTTGGGTCGTCGCTTCATAGCTTAAATGCTTCGGCTCCGACTGTAGCAAAGGCTGTCCGGCAGAGGTGAAAATCTGCAATTGGTTTTGCGAGGTGAAATAGTATTGGATATCCATTACTTCGGCCAGATCTTCCAGAGCCATCATGCGCTGATCTTCGAATTCGGCGATCTGGGCATCGGCGGTTTCGCCCGGGATGATCTTGCTGTTGATAGAGTGAAGTCTGTCCAGCAGATTATTTACCTGTGTAACCTGATCGGAGATTTTCATCTCGGCCTGCAAGCGCAGTTCCTGAACATCGCCGGAAAGATTGCGGATAGAATCGGCAAGATTGATCGCAATCTGCACGACTTCGGTCTGGTTGGCTTGTGTTTCAGGACTGGCGGCAAGTTGCTGGAATGCGCTGTAAAGATTGTTCAGATAGCCGGACATCGTCGTGCTGCCATCTGTCGTACCAAGCTGGGCGGCATAGTAATCCAAAAGCTCGGTAATAGCTTCGCTATAGCCTTTTGCGCCGATATCGCCGACAACCCCAAGCGTCAGATAACGGTCGGTGGAGCCCACGACATTGGTCCTGACGGGAACGGTCCCGGCATTGGTCGTGACATAGATATCGCTGCCTTCCTTGCGCGTATATCCAGCTTTACCTGCATTGGTGATGTTTTGCGACACCAGCGAAATGCGGTTGGAGGTCGACATCAGACCCCGAAGGGTCATATCAAGGGCAAAACCTAGTGACATAAGCTTTCTGTCTCCGCGCCTTCATTTGCAGGCGTCATGTTGAACTCATTTGCTTCCTGCATCGTCTTCTTGCGCAGCATTTGGAGTTGATGCACGGAATTTATATGCAAGGCGTCTCTGATCCGCTGAATCTCCGAAACCAGCAAAATCTGGGTATCGGAAGAAGCACTTTTCTCGACTGATAATTTATTTAGCAAGATCTGTGCCTCTTTTTCAAAACCCTGCATCAAATCGACCTTACGGGCCAGATAAGCCTCAAAGCTCAGAATTCCGTCTTTGAGAAGGATAGCGTTTTCATGCTGGACGAGACTGAGCAAGTCTTGTGAGGTCTGAAGAAATTTCATCAAATGATCTTCTGAAGGGGAATTGAGAGTAGCGTTGTGTCTCATTTCTGAAAATCCTTTCGGGAGCATATTATTTTTTAGGTATTTTGTTATAGGCCAGGCAGGCATTCGAGGATTGGACGTTCTGATCGATCTGCGATTTCAGCATATTTGCTTCTTCTTCCATTCTGGAAGAATGTGACGTCAGCGCCACTGTCGCATCATTCAAAGCTTTCCGTATCCGCGTCTGCTCTGCCTGGGAGAGGGTGGAAAGATAGGCCTGAACCTGATCGGACGGGGGAAGGGCGATATTCTCGGAAAGTATTTCCTCGATATTTCCTGTCTTTTCCCACATCGTCACAAATTTAATCAGGCTATCCATTTTTAACCCTGTTTAGTTATTATCTGACCGCGCCGATCAGTTCCTGGAACATGTCATCCACTTTGCTGATAACTTGCGCCGCGGAGGAATAAGCCTGCTGGGCAACGATCATCTTGTTGAATTCTTCGGAAGTATCTGTTGTCGAACCTTCCAGAGAAGAAGCGATGATGTTCCCGGCACTGCCTTGTCCAGGTAAACGCAGGTTGTAGTTACCGGCTTTTTCATTCTCATCGTAAACCGTACCGGAGACTTGCGTCAAACCGTTCGGGTTCGGGAATGTCGCAACCGGGATCTGGAAGACCGGCAAGCGCACGCCGTTTTCGAAGAAAGCGGTGACAAGGCCGGAGTCATCGATCGACAGGGAGCTGAGCTGTCCGAAACGAACGCCATCCTGATCGATCAAGGAAATCTCAAGTCCCGGTGTCGTCGTGTTCGATGAATATTGGGTCAAGCCGTCGACAAGTCCCGGCGTTCCGAGGTCAAGGGCAACCGTAGCGTTGTTGGCACCTGTCGTAAAACCGGTGACGGTAAAACTCGGCGTGGCCGGAACGAAGGAGGCGACGGAGCCATCCCCGTTGAAGTTGACCTGAACGGTTTTCTGCGCGCCTGCTGTCGTGCCGTCCGTATCGAGAACACCCGATGTCACGCCTGTTCTTGTCTGAACAGGGTCGGCAAATGTGGCAACCCAGGTATTGGCCGCAGTCTTCTGCCAGCTGATGCTGATGCTATGGGATACGCCGAGCGCATCGAACATTTCAACCGAGCTTGAGAAGGCGTCGTTGATCGCCGCATCGGCCGGAAGATTCATATCGAAGCGAAGATTCTGGGAAGCTTGCGCCGTGCCGGAGATCGCGTTGATGTCGATCGGAACCAGGGAGTTCAAATCATTCGGGCTAGTGGAAATAACCGCACCTGTATCATCCGTTCTCTGGCCAAGCAAATAGTAGCCTTCGTTATTAATTAAAAAGCCTGACGAGTCGGTTTTGAAATTACCGTTACGGGAATAAGCGTAACCGGAAGGCTGGTTTTGCGGATCGTCCGTTACGACGAAGAAGCCGTTACCGTTGATCGCGATATCGGTCGTCGAATCGGAGGCCGATATCAAGCCCTGACGACCCAAAGCCTGCGATGTTTTATACAAAACGCCTCCTGCGGAATAACCGCCTGCATTGGAACCGACCAATGCCTGAAAGGAAATATCGCGGTTCTTGTAAGCAGTCGTACGCGAGTTGGCGATATTTTCGGAAACGGCTGCGATCGCGGCGGATTGTGCGCGAAGACCGGATACCGAGGCGTTAAGTGCAGAGTTCAAACTCATGTTTAGTTCTCCTTGTTGTAAACTTTAATAATCAGGTTGTCGGTGTAGGTGTTGTCGGTGTTGAAACAGTTCTAAAGCGAAGTACGTCCTCCAGGCTGTAGAGAAGGCCGCCGGAACGAAGATCGATGCCGTTCGCGCTGCTTTCCACGCCGTCGACCTTGACGGTTGTCGAAATATCGACAGGAACGGCAACGCCTGCAGCGGTTTTCCCGGTGACTTCCAATGTCAGGATAGAGCCATCTGCAATTGTCGAGCCAAGTTCGGCTTTTGTTGCATTGAGAGAGTATGTACCGCTCAAATTCGCGCCGAGATCCTTCGTATAGAGAACCTTGCCGTTCGAATCCTTGATCTTGACGGTAACCGTATCGGCATTCGTCTTAAGGGCGTAATTCCAGTCTACCGCGCCGTCTTCGACGACCGTCATGGCAGAATCAAGTTCGGCAGTCTGGCCGATATAGGTAAAGGCGGAGCTTGCGGCGGAAGACTGAACGGCGGTCAAAAGATTGCTCAGCTTGTCATTGGTGTTGATCTGTTGCTCAAGCGCCGAGAACTGGGCCAATTGTCCGGTGAATTCTTTCGTATCCATAGGATCGAGCGGGTTCTGGTTTTGCATCTGGGTCAGCAAAATGCCGAGAAACTGGTTCTTTAACAGCTCGGCGTTTTCTTCATCGGCTTTGCTGCCGTCGGTTGACGTGCCGGAGCCGGGCTGGGCTTTTGTACCTTCGGTGGTACCAAGATAAGGAAGGCTGGAAACTTTGTTTATATCGACCATCTGGCGACTCCAATTTCGTTCTTACGAGAGATAAAACGGAGCAGGTCGGCATTTGGGGCACGGAATTTGAAAAATATTTTATACTAAACAAAATCAACCATTTAGGCGGTCCAAGAATACACCTTGCCCTAAGAACACTTTTCTGTTGAACTTGCGCTTTAATATCAACCTGAGGGGGAAATTATGGCTATTATTTATGGGACTAATGCCGGTGAATTCATAGATGCAATTACGCTGGGGCATGAATATGAAGAAAATACTATTTATGGTTTAGGTGGTGCGGACAATATTTCAGGAGGAAAACTCAGAGATATTATTTACGTTGACCCTCATGATCCCAATACTCCTACTGCTATAGAAGTGGTGAGCGGAAGAGAAGGCAATGATATAATATACGGGAGTAGTTTTTTTCTAGCTTATTTATATGGTGACGAAGGAGATGATGAGATTTATGCAGGTACAGCAGACCATGTGATTTTTGGCGGCACAGGAAATGATATTTTATACGGGAATCAAAGTTATGACTCTATAGATGGAGGCGATGGAGATGACATTTTAATAGGTTACAACGGTAATACATATACCGATGATTACTATGGAGGTAACGGTAACGACAGGTATATATATTCAGGCGGTTACTTAATCATCAAAGATCAAGGCAGCAGTAATAGCAATAACGATACTTTAGAAATAGACAGTATGGATTTTCAATCCATGCAAATCTCGGCAGTTCCATATCATCTCTACTTTTATTTTGATGACTGGAATCATGTCGATATTTATGATCCTTGGGCCATTTCTACGAATATTATTGAGAATCTTTCCCTAGGAAATGGAGTTACACTCAGCCTTTCGAATGTGCTCAATTGGACTTATGGTGGAGTTAATAACGATATCCTAACCGGAAACTCTAGCTCTAATACTTTCTTTACCTATGAAGGTAACGATACAATTACCGGATTAGGTAATGCGGATTATGTTTTTGCCGGAGAGGGTGATGATACAATTTATGGTGATGATATTGCCAGAAATGCGTCATATTCAAACGCAGGCGCGGATGTGCTTTTAGGCGGTAACGGCAATGATACGATTTATGGCGGTGCCGGTAATGACTATCTTTCGGGCGATGCTGGTAACGATAATCTTTACGGGGATGCGGGAGATGATCGTATCTCAGGCGGCGCGGGAACCGATTACATTAACGGTGGAGCCGGTTCGGATACGGTTATTTTGAACGACCTGACATCCGGCGCTACGGTGAGCCTTGTTGCAGGAACGGCTATCAGCGCTTCCGTAACCGATACGCTTGTTTCAATCGAGAATGTCGTTGGAACGTCTTATGCCGATACTATTACAGGGGACTCTAATAATAACGTATTAGCTGGCGGACTTGGTTCCGATACAATTGATGGAGGACTGGGTAGCGATACGATATCGTTTGATGATCTTACGGCCTCAGTCGTTGTAGATTTATCTTCCGGTATAGCGACTAGTGGTTCGGATACCGATAATTTCACAAGTATCGAAAACGCTATTGGAAGCGCTTACAACGATACGATCACCGGAACGTCTGCGGCGAACTCATTATCCGGCGGGGCAGGTAATGACACCATTTATGGAGGAGACGGTAACGATGTCCTTACAGGTGGGGCTGGCAACGATACCCTTAACGGAGAAGATGGCGACGATATTCTGGATGGAGGTGTAGGTGCCGATACGCTTAATGGAGGAAATGGAGTTGATACAGGGGACTTTCGAAACCTTACCGCTTCAGTCAATGCAAATCTTACGGCAGGATTAGCTGTCAGTAGCTCTATAAATGACAATTTAGTCTCAATAGAAAATATAATAGGGACCTCCTATTCAGATACTTTAACAGGAAATTCTGGAGTGAATGTTATTTCAGGCGGTGAACTCAATGATGTTATCGATGGGGGTGCAGGATCCGATATTCTTGATGGCGGAAATGGCACTGATACAGTTTCGTATGCCTCTTCGACCTATGGCGTGTATGTTCATCTAACTACACTTATTGCTATCGGTGGCGGCGATACGGATACGCTGACCTCTTTTGAAAACATCATTGGCAGTTCATACGCAGATAATTTATCCGGATCATCCATAGTTAATTCTATCAATGGGGGCGATGGAGATGATGTCATCGATGGTATGGATGGAAATGACGGTCTTCAAGGCGGTAATGGCAATGATGTCATTTATGGCGGCAACGGGAATGATTCTCTTTTGGGCCAGAATGGCAATGATTTGTTAGATGGCGGGGCCGGAAACGACACTATCAATGGCGGAGGTAACATAGATACCGTTAGTTTCGCTTCTCTAGTATCGTCCGTAAACGCTAACCTTACATCCGGTACGGCTGTGAGTGGCTCTGATACCGACACTTTAACTGCAATCGAAAATATAATCGGGACTGCTTTTGACGATACCCTAACCGGTTCTACAGCAGCCAACACACTCAATGGTGGCGCAGGAAATGATACTATTAATGGAGGAAACGGAAACGATATTATTAACGGCGATGCGGGGGCTGATATATTATACGGGAATAGCGGGTCGGATATTTTTATTTCCGATTTAGCGTCATTTGGCACCGGGCTGGATACTATAGCTGATTTCGTAACGGGAATAGGTGGCGATAAGATCGATATCTCCGATTTACTGGATCTTTATAATCCTATAACTGATGCAATCGCCGATTTCATATCGGTTACGACATCCGGTTCCGACTCCATACTATCAGTCGATCAGGACGGGGCGGGCAGTTCTTATACTTCTCAAAGTGTCGCTTCCTTACAAGGAATAACCGGTCTGGGTATCAACGATATGATTTCTAACGGTAATCTTTTGATCGCATAATACGTTAGATTTCAATGATTTAAGAGAAGGGGAGGTCTTGTAAAAGATTTCCCCTTAAATTTTTATACTCGTATAAAGTCTTTTTTAACCTTTATCGGATTATGATTATAAACAAGGCCGAATATTGAGGATTCAAATCGGTCTTGAAAACTGATAGTATATAAGAACATTCGGAAATTCGCCGACCAGTATGGTCCAGATTTTCCCGGTTTCGAAGGATCGAAACCGCTTACATCAACCGGCAAACTCAAAGAAGGAGAGTCAAATGCCAGTAATCGCAACCAACACATCTGCCAACACGGCGCTTATTTATCTTAACAAAAACTCCAGCGAACAATCCAAATCATTGGCTAAATTGTCCAGTGGTTCCAGAATCGTTCGTGCTTCTGACGATGCCGCCGGTCTTGCCGTTGGTACGAAACTAAAAGCTGACGTCACAACTCTGAAACAAGCTGCTACTAACGCTGTACAGGCCCGTTCCGTGCTTCAGACAGCTGACGGCGCACTTGCCCGGGTTGGCGATATTCTGCAACGTATGAAATCCCTGGCTGCGCAAGCGATCTCCGGTTCGGTTGACACAACAGGCCGCGGTTTCATCAACACGGAATACCAACAGCTCCTGACTGAGATTGGCAACATCGCGACAACGACCCAGTTTAACGGTACGAGCCTGGTCAACGGTTCTTACGACCAGACATTCCAGGTCGGCGTGGCATCAACAGATACGATCCAGGTCAACTTCGTGGCGGCTGGTACCAGCGTTAACATGTCGACAGGTACAGCTGGTCTCGCTATCTCGACGACAACGGTCGCTGGTGCGAACGGAGCTAACGCCAATACCGCTTCGATTGCTCTCGATGCTGCGATCACGAAAGTGTCCACGGCGCGTGCAACGGTCGGTGCCTTGTTGTCCCGTTTCGAATACCGTGGTGATGTTATCGACAGCTCTATCGAAAACCTGACGGCGGCCCAGTCTGCTATTATGGATGTGGATATCGCGTCGGAACAATCCAACCTTGTCAGTAAGCAGGTTCTTTCTGAAGCCTCCATCGCGGCGCTGTCTCAAGCGAACCAGATGAAGTCCTCATTGCTGGCCCTCGTTAGATAATGACTAGATAAGGTTATTTAAACCGAATTCAGAAGGGGAGCTGGCACAAAGATTGCTTAGCTCCCCTTTTTGAATTTATGACTGCGTATCAGGCATTTAGGGATTAATATGGCAACAACCGTTTCATCAGGTGGCGTTTCAACCCAAGGCACTCGAACCTATTTGTTCGGAACCTCTTCAGGCATCGATACTTCAGCCCTTGTCGAAGCCGCTTATAAACAGCGTGTTGCCGAAGCTGACCGTATAGATGTTAAAATCGACAGCAATACCAAAAAAGCTGAAGCCTATACGACGTTGCAAACCCTTTCGGGCAATGTCCAGACAGCCCTGAAAAACCTCAGAACCTCTTACGGATTTTCGAATACCAACGCCAATTATGCTTTCGGCGCGCGTAGCGGTACGTTAAGTACCAGCGGCACAACCGATCCGACCAAATTAATCGGCGTCACCATCGATGCGGGAACGACGCTGGGAAATTACGAAATCGAAGTCGTGCAAAAAGCCAGGGCACATCGTATCGCCAGCGATATGGCGACCAGTTCCACGACCGCACTTGGCATGAACGGCAGTTTCCAAATCGGTATTGCCGGCAATACGGCTGCGACTATTAATGTCACAAATGCGATGACGATGACCGATATTGCAGCGGCCATCAACGCGACATCTTCAACCTCCGGCGTATCGGCGACGGTTTTAAAAGTCTCCGATACTTCCTATCAAATGGTTTTGTCAGGTACGTCGACAGCCAAGAATATTTCAATCAGCAATGTCACCGGCGGCGATGTTTTGGGCGCGATGGGTGTAACGACCGCCGGGAATGCGCCAAAGAATGTATTGCAAACGGCAGATCAGGCGATTTTGGAATTGGATGGGGTTCAGATTACGCGTGATAAAAACGAAATCACCGATTTGATTCCGGGCGTGAATATTAATGTTTTAAACGCCGAGCCGGGGACGGTCATCGAGCTTGGTATCCAAAACGATAACAGCGCGATTAAGAATTCCATTTTGTCATTCACCGAAGCTTACAATGAGTTACGGGCATTCGTTGTCGAAAACCAGCAGGTCAGTGCCGGCGGGGCGGTATCCGATAATGCTGTTCTTTTCGGCGATACGGTTATGAAGAGCCTTAACGATGCTATACAACCTCTGATTTCCGGCAAATACGGAACCACGACGACTGGCTTTACCACGCTGCGCGAACTGGGTATTACCTTGTCCGATAACAACGTGTTTACAGTCGACGAGACAAAGCTCGATGCGGCGATTATCAGCAATTATGACGA
This sequence comes from Micavibrio sp., assembly GCA_030824965.1. GTDB lineage: Bacteria > Pseudomonadota > Alphaproteobacteria > Micavibrionales > Micavibrionaceae > Micavibrio_B. The sequence goes on from JAPJQV010000001.1 coordinate 243,160, forward strand.
CGTCAAATCAATCTTTTCGACAGGATGGACATCTAATAATTCTAATTTCAGATTGCTGGGGAATACGTCGAAACTTGCAAATTTGAACGTCACGATTTCTATCACGGCAAATGCGAGTGGGGTTACGGGTGCATCGGTCGGCGGCGTGCCAAATCTATTCGATATTTCAGGAACAAGTATTACTGGAAAAGTCGGCACGATTTATGAAGGTTTGAGCTTTGCCTATATCGGTACTGCCAACTCTGCAGTCAACTTTAATATGAATCAGGGTCTGGGTGATCTGGTTTCCAATACGCTCAACGCGTTTACCGATGGCGTGAACGGAAGGTTGGTCAGTGCAAAGCTCGATCTCGGCGACCAGAATACCGATATGGCTGAACGGGCCGACCGCATACGCGAGCGAGCCGACGATTTCCGCACCAAGCTGATCGATAAATATGCGAGCTATGAAGCCGCTATCGCCAGAAACAAATCAATCATTTCCCAGTTAAGGGCCATTCTCGGCCTGGATAAGGCGGATTCATAATGTCCTATCATAAAGCCGTTCAGGCCTATCAGAAGAAAACCGATGAGAATTTAAGCCCCCTGCAGATCGTTGTCGAGCTGTACAAAGGCATGATAAAAAACACAAAAGACGCAAAGCGTCATTGGGAAAACGGCCATCTCGATTTGATGACGAACAGCATTACCAAAGTCTTCAATATTATCGAAGCCTTGCAGGCCCATCTTGACATGGAGCAGGGCGGTGAAGACGCTGTTTTCCTCAACCGTTTCTATAACGTGATATTTTCTGCTCTGAGCCGCGCCACAAGCAAGCCTGAACCGGGAGAGGAATTTGACGCCATTGCCGCCTATATCCAGCAAGTTACCGACAGGTGGTATGCCATTGCTTATGAGCGGCAACCCGAAACGCCACCGCCCGTTCAGGCCGAAGCTCTAAGCGGCACTGTCTAGCATCATTGATTTTTCGTGCAAGGGCGGCAAATTCTGCCGCCTTTTTTATTATCCTGAAAAAACAGCCGTAAAAACTGGCCTGAAGCTTGCAAAACCCTCTCTGGTTAAATATCGGAGAGAAATTCCAAGTGACAATTCGCATTGCCCCTAAAACGGAAAAAAAGCAGATATCTATCGAGCGCTATATCCGTGAATCCGACGAAGGACTCATGAGCCTGTTCCAAGCCGGCGATGCGATGGCTTTTCATTACTTAATCGAGCGTCATAAAGGGTTGATCCGGCTTCAGGTCCGTAAATTCTTTGGTGCAAACGGCGATGTCGAAGATATTACACAGGATATCTGTCTGTCTCTCTGGCAAAACCGGATGTCATGGAAACCCGGCATGGCGAAGTTTTCCACCTGGCTATTCCGTGTGACGGCAAATAGATGCATTGATCTGTTGCGGCAGAAAAAGGAAATCGTCACCGACAATAATTTCGAGCATGTGACCAGCGGCATCATATCAGCGGAAGAACGCGTTTCCGAAAGCCAGACTTCAGTCCAGTTGTTGAAACTTCTTGCGGAACTCCCTGTCCAGCAAAGCATAGCCTTAAAAATGTTTTATTATGAAGATGCTGATATTGGCCAGATCTGCCAGAAAATGGCTTTATCCGATCAAGCAGTACGCTCCCTTTTGAAGCGCGGTAAGCAAAAGCTTCGTGCTGTCATAGAACCATCATCCATGCAAATTGCGCTTGGCTGATATACAGCTGCACACTTGCGTATTTACCCGGCTTTAATGATTTTCAGGCATGATCGGGGTAATAAAAAAATAAAATATAAGGTGTGTCTAGTGATTAATAATTGTGATTTCATTCTCGGCGAGAATGATTCTATCGTCATCGTCGTCCGGTCGTCTTTACCCAAGGGTGAGCCTCTGACTTGTGAAGTTCATCCCTCATCTCTCGTTTTCAGATCCGGCGAACATCCTTTAGGCAATATTGCCTGCCAGAATAGCGATGTCATTTCACGACTTATAACGAAAGCAAAAGTAGGTTTTATCGAATTTATCAACGGTGCGCCTAACTTTCCCGTTTATATTTCATCTGTAGCCAATATAGAGGTGATAGCAGCATGAAGGATCAGAATTTCACACAAGAAGCCGAAGAGGGAATGCAACTATCGTCTTTAATCGGGGGAAGGGCCGTTTTGTTTTGCGGTCCACAAACAACGCCAAGCGAGGAAGCTCAGCTCCGAAATGGACTGGCAAATCAGGGAATCAATTTGCCAAAGCCTAACCGTCTGTCTGTCGAGTTTGGTTGTAAGGTGGTTTCAGAGCAGTTAGTCCAATCCGACATGACAAATTCTCCATCTTTCACACCAGTCCCAGCCTTGGCGCCTGCCACACCTTAGGGCTTGTAAAGCACGCTCTACCTGTCATACGATGATGTTCAATTCGGGGGGAGTTGAATGTCTAAAATCGCGCTTATTACCGGTATTACCGGACAAGACGGATCGTATCTGGCCCGGCTACTGCTTTCAAAAAATTATATTGTTCATGCGATGCGCCAGCCTTCCGCTTTGCCGGATACGCAGCATATAGAAAATTTATTACCTAAAATCTTTCTTCATTATGCCGATATGACGGACGGAAGCTCTATTCAGCGAATTTTGAGCGATGTAAAGCCTGACGAGATTTATAATCTGGCGGCGCAAAGCCATGTTAAAATTTCTTTCGATACGCCTGAATATACGATGAATGTTAATGGTGCGGGTGTCGTCCGCATACTCGAATATATTCGCATTCATGCACCAAGAACAAAGTTTTTTCAGGCGTCGACATCTGAAATTTTCGGAGATTCACCCTCACCTCAGAATGAAATGACAGTAATGAACCCTCGAAGCCCGTATGCGGCTGCGAAGAAATATGCTTACGACATGGTTAGAATCTACCGCGAAGCTTATGGAATTTTTGCAAGTAACGGCATCATGTTTAATCATGAAAGTGAAAACCGCGGCGAAGAATTTGTGACGCGCAAGGTTGCCATTGGTGTTGCAAAGATAGCTCGCAGAGAGTCGCATGTGATTGAACTTGGGAATCTAGATGCCCGGAGAGATTGGAGCCATGCCGAAGATATCATGGGCGGGGCCCATGCAATCATGCAGGCCGCCAAAGCCGATGATTTCGTTCTCGCATCGAATAAATCATATTCTATACGCGATCTGGTGATCGAAGCTTTTTCCGTTGCAGGAATCGGTACAAGATGGCAGGGGCGGGATCTTGATGAAACATTGATCGACCTTAAAACCGGCAACAGCGTTGTGAAAATAAACCCGGCTTTTTTCCGGCCTCTGGAAGTCGAGGACTTGCGGGGCAATTACTCCAAAGCAAATAATATTCTTGGGTGGGTGCCGAAGAAAGATTTTAAAGCAATCGTTCGGGAAATGGTTGAAGCCGAGCTTGGTTATTCGACGCAAGATCATAATATCATCAGGTTGCAGGCTTGATGTTCGATATACGGGATAAGAAGATATGGATTGCCGGGCATGGCGGCATGGTTGGCTCGGCGCTGGTCAAAAGATTTTCGAAAACGGATTGTAAGATTCTGGCCGTTTCCAGATTAGAACTCGATCTGACCCGACAGAAAGAGACTGAAAACTGGATTCAAGATAATAAGCCAGATGTTATTATCGTTGCGGCGGCAAAAGTCGGCGGCATTGGGGCAAATGCCGCGATGCCAGCAGATTTTATTTTTGAAAATCTGGCAATTTCACAAAACATCATCCATGCCGCGCATAAAAGCAACATCAGGAAGCTGGTATTCCTCGGGTCTTCTTGTATCTATCCAAAATTTGCCCAGCAGCCAATTCGTGAAGAAGCGCTTCTGAGCGGAGAATTGGAGCCGACAAACGAAGCTTATGCACTTGCAAAGATAGCAGGCATAAAATTATGCCAGTTCTATAGACGGCAATTCGGTTGTGACTTTGTCTCGATTATGCCGTGCAATCTCTATGGTCCTAATGACCGTTGGAACAGCGATAAAGCCCATGTCATACCGGCATTGATTTCCAGGCTTCATGAGGCGAAAATTCACAACAGGGAAGAGGTTGAAATTTGGGGCAGTGGCAGGCCGCTACGTGAATTTATGCATGTCGACGATCTGGCCAATGCGGTCTTTACGGTTTTGCGTGATTATTCCGACGAGTTGCAAATCAATGCAGGCTCAGGAAAAGAGATAAGTATTTTTGATCTTTCCTATCTTATCGCTAAAGTCGTGGGATATGAAGGAAGTTTGAAATTTAACGAAAAAATGCCCGATGGCACGCCGCGTAAAATTTTGGATAGCAGCCGGTTGCGTTCACTCAACTGGCAGCCGGAAATAGATCTAGAAAAAGGCCTTTATTCCGCTTATGAGGATTTTTTAAATCCTATAAATCAGATATAGTGAATATATGAAGCAATCGACAAATCATATCATGATGATGGAGCCTGTAGGCTTTCATTCCAATCCGGAAACCATGGAAACAAACACATATCAGGCTGATGATCCGTCTGATATCCATTCGGTGCAGCAAAAGGCCGCGGCGGAATTTCGCCGTTTCCGTGATCTGCTAATTGAAAAAGGCATTATCGTGACTTCCGTTATCGGCCAGAAAGAAAGTCCCGACGATATTTTCTGCAATAACTGGGTAGCGACATTCGGAGATAAAACTCTCGGTTATTACCCTATGCTGGCCCCGAACCGTCAGATTGAACGCCGTCCTGACGTTATGGGATTTTTGGAATCGATGTATGATATCGCGTTCGATTTTTCGTCGTTAGAAAAAGAAGGCTTATATTTAGAAAGCACCGGCGCTCATTGGCTTGATCGCGTCAACAAGATCGCATATTTCTCGATCTCGCCGCGCTGTGACGAGAAAATGGCGAAAATGTTCTGTGATAAAATGGGATATGAAGCGGTTATGTTCCGCACGAGAAACCACGCCGGAAAGCCCGTCTACCATACCGACGTTATGATGTATATCGGGACAAGCTATGCCGGAATTTGTTCCGGCTGTATATTGGAAGAAGACAGAAAGCGCGTTATCGATAGCCTGTCCGCGCATCGCGAAGTGGTCGATTTATCGATGGATCAATTGAAAGCCTTTTGCGGCAATTCACTTGAACTAATTGGGCTGCATGGTGAGAAAAAACTCATCATGTCATCAGCCGCGCATTCGGCTTTGGCCGAAGACCAGAAAGCGACCTTGCTGAAATATGTATCGGAAATCGTACATGCGGATATTTCGACCATAGAGAAGTACGGCGGCGGTTCAGCAAGATGCATGCTGCTTGAACTGCATTAATCTCTATCAAGCCGGCGCGCTTTAGGCCCTATCGTGGCGTTAATGGGAAAATGCAGCATTCTTTCTTCATTTTCCTTGCCTTTATCGCATAGCTTTTGGAGGTTTCCATTGCTCAATGTATGAACGATCATTTCGGAATCAAGGCGGCCAGGGCCTTTCATGCAGTCTACAGGCAGTGACATATCTTCATTTAAGATTGACATTAGGTCGACATCATTACGGTTGATGTGCCATTTTAGATATTCAAGTTTTCTCTCTTCGTCGGCTGTATATTTCTGGGCTTCGAGAACCACAGAGTAGAGGATTTGGGCTTTCTGATTACGTGTGGCATTGTCCTGAAAAGTCGGGTTCTCAAGATAAATGCCCGGTGTTACCCGGAATGTAGAAAGATGTTCCCATCCCGGTGTAATGGCTACAGGTTTACGCAAGTCGGATTGATGGAAAGTGATAAATCCTTTGAAATCAATGTCTCCGTTATTCCGGATTAAATTGGGATCCATATTCAGCGATTTGAGAAGATTGATATCAGATGGATTTATAAGGCGTGAGATATAGTTGTTCTGTGCCCAGGCGTTTTTGAGAGTATTTTTATCTGTTTTGATAATATCGTCTCCAGCCAGCGTCACGATATCTGGTCTGGTGGCTCCTATACTGCGCGAGATAGTTTTGAAGCGATCATTACGTCGATCTGTCGACCATTGAAGATAATCGCAGCCTTCCTCGGTAATACGCTTGGCTAGTTCTGCCATAACGATATCAAAAAGATTTGTTCGTCTGAAACTTTCCGCGACATAAGCATCCTCACAATAAGCCGCTCTTCGCCCTTGGCTATCGATCATGGGATAATATACGGCATACGCAATTGGCATGCGATCCTGAGCATAAACCAAAAAGCCCCGGAATGTATTTCCCCTTTTCCAGATACTTTCTTCAAGTGTTTCCAGATCTCCGAAATACTCGACTTGATGGAAATTTGCCTGTGCTCGAATTAAACTTTCAAGGGCTGGTAGCAGTTTTTTCCTTTTTTCAGGATCGGTGACGATGTCGTGCAAATCAGCCATATAATAATGATAGGAATCCGAGCCGTTTGCCGAATTGGAAAAATCATCTTGTGCTTTAAGTGGTTGTGACATCATTAGTTACTCAGTAATTTCTTGTATTTATCAGGAACTTGCCATTGATCGATCAAGCTCTGAGCAGGTTGTATCGCTTGTTCCCAGAGAAGACTGAATTGCAGACGGTAGGCTTCTGCCAAAACGGGATAGTTCATCACTATAATAGTTGGATCCGGCTCATAAAGAATAATGGCGAACTTGTCTCCAAAAACTATAAAGGGAACCGCCAGGAAATGCTCTGCCGGTATCCATCTGTATTCTGCATAGTTGCGCGCAGGAAAATAACAATCGCCTTCTTTCTGAATTATTTTGAAGCTCTTCTTTTTCTGTGAAGCCTCTATCTTTTCAACATGAATGACCGCATCGCTGTCTCCGAGCCATTGGGCGAACTGACTATCATCGACATAGGCTTGCAAGATTTCCCTGTGATCGCTTTGCGCAGCGGCATGTACTTCGCTTGAAAATTTTTTAAAACCCTCGACGTCTTTAAGAATGTCTACATGCAGACTTTTTTTTCTAAGACCGTCTTGGCCAATAAATTCAATGCCGGCGTCTTCGAATGTTTTTTTGATCTTCTGGATAGTGCTATCACGCGGCGTTGTCGTGCCATTCTCAATCGCGCCGATAGACGTTCCGGATATTCCCGTACGTTCGGCAAGGTCGTTTTGAGACCAATTTAAAAGTCCCCTCGCGCCACGAATTTGAGCAGTTGTAATCGACATTTCTACCGTTTAAAGCATTCTTATTTTTCTGTGTAACTTGCTTTTATCGTAAGTTTATACAATAAGCCAAGTTTATTCGGCAATAAAAATATGAAAAACAAAATTTCTTTTAATATCAGTTATTTAAAATTTCGATTGAGTTTTTGCAAAGTTAAACTTGGGTAAAAGTAAAGTTCTTAACGAGAATCTCCTGATAATAAGCCTTCTCTGCGTAAAAGAGCATCAGGATCCGCCTCGCGGCCCCGGAAGTTGCTGTAAAGAATCAGTGGATGCTCAATATTACCCTTGGAAAGAATTTCTTTCTTATACGTTTCGGCCGTTTCCGCATGGTAGAGGCCTTTCTCGAGGAAAGCGTCAAATGCGTCGGCATCAAGTACTTCTGCCCATTTATAGGAGTAATACCCTGCAGAATAGCCGCCTGAAAAAACATGGCTAAAAGATGTCGATGTCGGGCCACCCAATCTTGGGAAGAGCCTTAAATCTTCCATTACGCTATCTTCGAATTTAAGCAGGTCGGTTATCTGATCGGGATCAGTCGTATGCCAAGCCATATCCAACGTTCCAAGTCCGATTTGACGCAAGCCTGACCAGCCCGCCATGAAATTCTTGCTGGCGCGAAGTTTTTCGATCAGGTCTGCGGGGATCTTTTCTCCGGTTTCATAATGTGCGGCAAAACTGTTCAATACTTCCGGTTCATATAGCCAGTTTTCCTGAAGCTGGGATGGTAATTCTACGAAATCCCATAAAACATTGGGTGACGCCATGGATCCGTAAGTCGCTTCGGATAACAGGCCGTGGGTAACATGGCCCATCTCGTGAAAAATCGTCAGCACTTCATCGAACGTTAAAAGGGAAGGCTTGTCTTTGGTAGGCTTCGTGAAGTTACAAACGAAGGCAGTCACAGGGCGTTCGATCTTACCCTTATACAATCCCTGCTCACGATAAGCAGTCATCCATGCGCCGGGTTTTTTCCCGGTACGTGGGAAAAAATCCGCATACATCGTGCCGATAAAGCGTCCCGTGCGCTCGTCTTCGACGTCATAGGCTGTTACGTCGGAATGCCAGACAGGGTAATCGGCATTAAGAATAAATTTCAATCCGAAAAGTTTCCTGAAATGCTCGAATGTACCTTTTAATACGCGGTCCAGAGGGAAGTAAGGACGTAAATCTTCAGAGGAGAACTGGAATTTTTCTTCCTGAAGTTTCTCTGAATAATAAGAGACATCCCAAGGCTTTAAATCCGCGTTGCCTTTCGCTTTGGCAAATTCGCGCAGTTCTTCTAGATCGCGCTGCGCCGCCGGTTTGTAACGATCCTTCATTTTTTTCAGGAAAGACATGACACGCTCCGTTTTTTCCGCCATGCGACGTTCGAGAGTGTAATCGGCATGATCCTGATAGCCGAGAAGCTTGGCCCGTTCGTAACGTAATCGAACGATTTTCATGAGTGTGTCAGTGTTGTCGTACTGATCGCCGAAAGCTTGGTGGCTGTATGCCCTCCACATTTTTTCGCGTAAGGCGCTTGAATCGTTATACGTTACGAATGGAAAATAGCTTGGGAAATCGAGAGTAAAAACATACTTACCTGTCAGCCCGCGCTCTTCGGCGGCAAGCTTTGCGCCCTCGATGGCCATTTCCGGCAGGCCCGATAAATCTTTTTGGTCTTCCAGGACAAGCTGAAACTGCTCGGCGGATTTTTTGACATTATTGGAATAGATGGGACCGAGTGTGGACATATCCTCGTTTATCTTGCGAAGCTTTAGTTTTTTATCGGCATCTAACAACGCGCCCCCGCGGGCGAAATTTTTATATGTATCAATTAAAAGCGTACGTTCTTCCGGCGAGTTAGTTTCATTGTCTATATTTTCAAACACGGTTCTGACGCGCTCGAATAGTTTTTCGTTTAAAATGATATCGCTGGAGAAATTCGCCTGAATAGGGCCGATCTCTTCCGCAATTTTTTGCATTCCATCAGTGCCAGCCGCAGACAATTGATTGTAGAAAATCGATGATATCGTCCCGAGCAGCTCGGACGCGGTTTCAAGGGCGACAATCGTATTCTCGAAATTCGGCTTTTCAGGATTGGCGATAATCTTGTCAATATTGGCTCTGGCTTCCGCAATTGCCGCATCCAGCGCCGGGCGGAAATGTTCTTCCTTTATAAGGTCAAAATGCGGCGCGTGGTTTTTCAGCGAGGACGGGGTCAGGAGAGGATTCGACATAAAAATTCCTTTGGATAAATACCTGAATAGATATATGGATCAAAACCATGCAAACGCCAAGGCCAGAATACGTTAAAGACCAGATCTATTCCGATACTTACAAGGATATTTATTTTTGTGAAGAAGACGGGCTGGATGAAGGAGATCATGTTTTCCTAAAAGGGAACAGCCTGCCTGAGAATTGGCAGAACAGGGCAGAATTCGTGATCGCGGAAACGGGCTTTGGAACTGGGCTTAATTTTCTGGCGACCTGGCTCAAATGGGAAAAAACGGCGCCTGCCCATCAGCATCTGACCTATATCTCTTTTGAGAAGTTCCCGTTAACGCCGGATCAGATCAGAGAGGCGCTGTCGCGATGGAAAGATGAGATCGGCGACAAGCTGGAAATCATGCTGGATCATTATCCGTTACGGATTTTTGGCTGGCATCCAATCCGCATTAACGATCAAATTTCCCTCCTTTTGATTTTTGATGACGTTAACCGGGCTTTGCCTGAACTTAATACATTGGTCGATGCATGGTTTCTGGACGGCTTCGCTCCGGCAAAAAATCCGGAAATGTGGAGTGAGGCGGTTTTCAAGGCAATGGCCGATAACAGCTATGAAGGCACGACATTCGCCAGCTTCACGGCGGCAGGACTGGTGAAAAGGGGTTTGCGCGAACAGGGGTTTCACGTCGCCAAAACGCGTGGTTATGGACGGAAACGCGATATGATTTACGGACATTTCGTCTCCGAAAGGCAAAACCCAAAAAAGGGGAATATCAGATCGGTTGCCGTTATCGGTGGCGGTCTGGCCGGAACACAAATTGCCGCGCGCTTGCAACTGGAAGGCGTGACCGTCGATTTATATGAAGAGAAGGAAATTGCCGCCAAAGCTTCCGGAAATCCGCTTGGGTTATTCAATCCAAGATTTACAAGCCAGCAAAGTGCTATATCTGATTTTTATGCCTCTGCCTTTGCATACGCGGTTCGGCAATTTAGCCGCATCAAGCATGTTGGATATCGAGCTTGCGGCAGCCTTTTTATGCTGACTGATACGAAGAAAGAAAAACGTATCGCCGGCATGGTTGAAAATTGTGGATGGAATCCGGATCATTTGCGGATCGTGAATGCGGATGAAGCGTCAGAGTTGGCAGGAGTAAGAATTGAAAATCAATGCGCTTATCTGCCAGATGCGGGTTCTATCAGTCCTGCTAATTTATGCGCCGAGTTGTCTAAAGGCATAAGTTTAATCAAAAATAAAGTGAATGAGATTTGCCCAGTCGAAAATGGCTGGCATGTAAATAATAAAATTTATGATGCTGTGGTTCTGGCTTGCGGAAGCGGCATCTGGGATTTCAAGCAAATATCGCAATTGCCTTTATCGACTGTGCGGGGGCAGATTATAATGGCAAAGGTCACAGAAAAAACGGCTTGCGTTAAAGCTAATATTTGTTACGGAGGGTATTTTTCCCCTGCAGAGAACGGACAGCATGCAATTGGCGCAACCTTTCAGCCATGGATAAAGGACGACGCTGTCAGAACAGAGGATAGCGAAGACATCATTTCAAATCTTGAATATCATGTCCCCGCGCTTAAAGGTGAAATTCAGGCAGATCAAGCCCGCGCCGCTTTCCGTGTTGCGACAAAAGATCGGTTCCCGGTCATTGGCAAAATTGACGCTTACGACAATCTATACATCTCTGCCGCCCATGGCTCTCATGGGTTGATAAGTACAGCCTTGGCGGCGGAAATCATTGCGGCTGATATCATGTGCAGGCCATGTCCAATACCGAAAGAGGTGTCCGAAAAGTTATCCCCACAGCGCTTTACCGAAAGAGAGGCAAAGAAATAGACTTACCTATTTAATTCTTTTATCTATCAGTTATATGTCACCTGAATTGCCGCCAATGCTGGTTCTATTTGTTTTGCCCTTGCTCTCTCTTATATTGAGTATGATCGCGGTGCCGCTTGTGCGGAAAATTTCGCTGAAATTCGATTTCGTCGATCGTCCGGGCGGGCGCAAGCAACATGACAAAGTAACGCCTTATGGCGGCGGTATCGCGATTTTTATCGTTTTTGCGTTTTTATCTTTTTTTATTGCCGCTCCGTTTGAAAACAGCTGGGCCTATTTTCTGGCGCTTGCCATGATTTTAATTACCGGTGTCGTTGATGATAAACGCGGAGTGAATGCTAAGCTAAAATTCATCATTCATTTTCTCGCCGCTTTTATTCTCGTTATACCCGGCCAGACTGAATTGGCAACGCTTGGTAATTTGCTGGGTTTCGGCGAAATGACACTCGGCTGGGCAACGATTCCATTCTCGGTTGCCTGTGTCGTTTATATCATAAACGCGATAAATATGATGGATGGTGTCGATGGTTTAGCTGGCGGAAACTGCCTGATTGTTTTTCTCTGGTTGCTGATCGCCTGTTTCTTTGCCGGACAATGGGAGGCTTTTCTATCCATTGGACTTATATCCGGTGCCTTGGCGGGTTTCCTTATCTACAATATGCGCAATCCTTGGCGGCGCAAAGCTTCCATATTTCTAGGCGATGCCGGATCGATGGCGCTGGGCTTGACGATTGCCTGGTATGCCATTCATCTGAGCCAGCAACCGAATGCGATCATTCCTCCGGTATCGGTTGCCTGGATTATCGCATTGCCGATTGTGGATGCGTTCGGTTTGCTTATCATGCGCATTCGTGAAGGTCGCCCGCCATTCGACCCGGACCGCCGCCACTTCCATCATCATTTTCTCGATGCCGGATTTACGCCGTCACAGACAACGGTTATCGTTTTAATATGGTCGGCAATTTTGGGCGGAATAGGCTATCTTGGCGCAAAATACGGACTAACAGAATCCGGCCTTGGATGGGCATGGGTCACGTTATGGATCGGACATGCGTTATTGGTGATCAAATCTAAAGGATTTTCCGCGTTGCTTGCTAAAATTCGCTTGCGATAGTTTTTTCCAGACCTTCTTTTAATGTCTTTGGCGGAACGAAAGCGGTTTCCTGTAGTTTCTTCGCCGAAAAAACAGTTGTGGCGCAGAATTTTTCGACCCGAACGCGCGAGATCGGAAAATTCTTACCGGTCAATCGGGCGGCAATATCGAAGACCGCACCGGCCAGAAGGCCAAGAGCTTTAGGAAGCTGAACGCCGCTGACTTGCTTGCCGATTTTCGCGCAAATGATATTCACCAATTCCTTGGTTGAAAGATCCGGTTTGTCGACGTAGTTAAAGATATGAGTGCCGGGGCCGAAATTCATGCAATGGCAAAGAAACGCGGCGACGTTCTCGACATAGGCCATGGATTTTTTATTCTCGCCATTGCCGATCATAATGAACTGGCCTTTGACAATCTGGTTTAAAAGAACATGCACATTGCCGCGATTACCGACACCGAAAACAACGGTTGGGCGCACGATGACGAGTGTACGCTGACCCGGATCTTTTGCCTGCCAAGCTTTAAAAACATGTTCGGCCTGGGATTTGGTTTCACCATAAGGACCAATCGGATCGTGAGGAGAATTTTCATCCGCTTCGTAATGATGATGGCCGTAGACGGCAGCAGAAGAAGTGAAAATGATTTTCCTGATGCCGGTTTTCTCAGCCGCAGCACAGATATTTTCCGCACCCGTTACATTGACATCGTAGTAAAGGCTGACAGGGCGGACATCGTCACGATGCTGGGCGGCGAGGTTAATAATGACATCACATCCCTCTATCACCGGAACAAGAGAGTTTAACTCGCGAACATCAGCATGCTTGCAGAAATCCGGATAAGGGCGGCTTGGCTGGATATCGGCGATGGACACGTAATGCCCGCCTTTCCAAAGGTCGGAGGCAAGATTGGAGCCGATAAAACCGCTACCGCCGATGAGGGCAACTTTCTGGGATGAAGACATGATGTGACCTTGATTTAAATCCTTGTTCGCTTATACAACATTCTAAAGATCATGAAAATTGCTTATCTTATCACCCGGATGGACGAATTAGGCGGCGCACAGATCCATGTGCGCGATCTTTCGCTTTGGATGAAATCCCAAGGCCATGAGGTCAGCGTCCTGACCGGCAGCTTCGGCAAGGTGACCGATTTTCTGGAAGAGCAGGGGATCAAGGTTTATGAAATTCCTGATCTGGAACGGGCTATTCATCCGGTCAATGACTGGAAAGCTTTCAACCAGATAAAAAAGGTTCTGCAAGATATTCATCCTGATATCTTATCCTGTCATTCATCGAAAGCGGGATTGCTGGGACGGCTGGCGGCAAAAGCGGCTAAGGTAAAGGTAATCTTTACCGCGCATGGCTGGGCGTTTACAGATGGCGTGCCGAAATTGCAGAGAACAATCTACGCTTTTCTTGAAAAATCTGCGGGGTTTTTCAGCGATCATGTAATTACCGTCAGTGGTTTCGATTACGAACTCGCCAGGAAAAACAACATCGTTCCTGTGCACAAATTAACGCTCGTGCATAACGGCATGCCGGAACGGCCTGCCACAAAGCGTGAGTTAAAAAATGATCCGACACGCTTAATGATGGTAGCGCGTATCGGTCCGCAAAAAGATCATGAAACATTGCTTCGCGCTTTGGCAACCTTGAAAGATTTATCATGGACGCTGGAATTCGTCGGCGGTGGCGACGACACTGAGCTGCGTCATCTGGTCATCGATCTGAAAATTGATGATCGTGTCTTGTTTTTAGGAGAACGTCATGACGTGGCGGAACTGATGGAGAAACAGGCAGATTTATATCTGCTTATCAGTAAATGGGAAGGTTTCCCAAGAAGCATTCTCGAAGCCATGCGCTCCAGCCTGCCTGTTATTGCCAGCGATGTCGGCGGCGTATCGGAAGCCGTTGAAGACGGAAAGACCGGATATCTTGTCCCTGCCGAAGATATTACTAAATTATCGCATACGCTGCGCCTCGTTATCCCGGACAAGAAATTGCAGTTGGAATTAGGGCAGGCGGGAAGGATAAGTTTTGAACGCCAGTTTTCTTTTAAATCCATGGCAATGAATACGATGGCTGTTTATACCTCTGTGGATAAAATGGCCTGATCCTTCCCTCTGAATTGACCCAAATTGATTCGCCCTTCAGTTTAGGGGCTCATGTTTATTCCGTCCCGATCATTAATGACTGCAATTTTTGCCTGCGGCTTTTTACTGGCTGCATGCGAAACGCCTGCCGATGGCATGAAAGCGAAAAAAGATCCGGTGTCTTTGCAAAAAACGGAAAGCCCGTCTTCTGCCGATGCCGATAAAATCGCCAGACTTGAAAGTCAAGTCGCCGCACTTCAAAACGAAGTCGCTGCCAATCGTCCGAAGATCGCCAAGATCGATGTGATGGAGAAAAAGTTCAAAGACCTTTCTCTTGGCCTCGATAGGATTGACGCGACTTACAATATGAAGTCTGCTCCTGCGCCTGTAGCGGCTCCCGCGCCTGTAGCGGCTCCCGCGCCTTTACCGCTTCCGGCAACACCGCCACCTGCTATTCCGGTTAAGTCAGTTCAAAAAGCGGAAGTCGCACCACCGCCCAAGCCGGCTGAAAAACCTGTCGAAGTCAAAAAAGCCGAAGCGCCCAAGCCAGCGGTAGCAGGCAAAAAAACCGTTCAGGATTTGCGGATCGGCGAGAAGAAAGAATATTCGAGACTGGTTCTGGATTTAGGCCAATCCGTCAAAGTGAATTACGATATTGATAACGAAGAAAAAATCCTTCTCATCGAAATTCCCGGCTTTGATTGGAAAGCGGCCAAAACCAAGACTTTCCCGAAATCCTTACTGATTGCGTCTTACCAAGCGGAAAGCGATGCCAATGGATCCCGCCTCGTCGTACAACTACGCGGTCCGGCTAAGATTGCCAATTACAGCAATATCGAAGCGACCGGCGGGAAGCTGCCTCGCGCTGTTATAGATGTGGCTTCAAGTAAATAAGCGCTAAATCCCTCTGGACCTTATGCAAAAAGATGATAGATATCAGCTATCAATTACTTTTTAAGGGTTCGACCATGAAACACTATTTCTTACTATCTGCTGTTGCTCTGGCTATGGCGGCTGCTCCTTTGGCTGCACAGGCACAGGACGCAAAAAAAGCCGCTCCTGCCAAATCCGCTATCGATACAAATAATGACGGCACGGTATCCAAAGCGGAAGCCGACGCTGTTGCCGGTCGCGATTTTGCCGCGTTTGACACGGATAAGAATGGCAAGATATCGCCCGATGAATTCAAAGCATTACTTTATAAAAACAATGCCAAGCAATTACCTGACGATGCGGCCAAGAAAAAAGCCGAGCCCGAACTTATGGCGCAATTCAAAATGCTCGATAACAATCGCGATGGCGCCGTTACGAAAGCGGAATTTCTGGAAGACTCCACACGTCGCTTTAAAGCCATGGATGAAAACGGCGATGGAAAAGTAACGAAAGCTGAAGTGGAAGACGTGCAGAAAAAAATCAAGGCGCAGGTCGAAAAAATGAAAGCCGCTTACGAGAAGAAAAAAGCGGCCGAAGCAGCAAAGAAATAAATTTTAGAAAAACCGCCGAAAGGCGGTTTTTTATTATCAGGCACTCATTTTTTTCGCGTGCTGTAATTTATGCTGATGGCGCATGCGCTTTGAGACAATCTGTTTTTCTGTAAGCGTGGCATGGCAATGATGGCAGGAAACGCCTTCTTCGAATTCTGCCCGTTTCTTATCATCGGGATGGATCGAGGCGCGGCATCCGAAGCAGGTTTCGAGAATACCTTGCTCCAAGCCATGGGTTATGCCGACGCGGCGGTCGAAAACGAAGCATTCACCTTCCCACATTGACTCTTCCGCCGGAACTTCCTCCAGATATTTTAAAATGCCGCCTTTGAGGTGGTACACTTCGCCGAACCCTTCACCAAGCATATAGCTTGATGCTTTTTCGCATCTAATGCCGCCGGTGCAAAACATTGCGACTTTTTGATGTTTTTTCGGATCGAGCTTGGTTTTAACAAAGCCTGTAAACTCTGTAAAAATTTTGATATCCGGATCGACCGCGCCCTTGAATATACCAAGCTGGGTTTCGTAATCGTTACGCGTATCAAGAACTAAAACATCCGGGTCGGAAATGAGCGCGTTCCAGTCTTTTGGCTCGACATAAGTGCCGACAAGCTTCGTTGGGTTCGCTTGCGGCTGGCGCATCGTAATAATTTCTTTTTTAAGCTTGATTTTCGCGCGCAGGAAGGGGCGCTTGTTGCTATCCGAATATTTAACCTGCCCTTTACGGACTTCAAGCTTTTCGTCGAGGAAATCAATCAGGACTTCCATGTCTTCCATTGTCGGTGCGCCGACCGTTCCATTGATGCCTTCAGGAGCGAGCAGGATCGTACCGCAGATATTATGCTTTGAACAAATAGCCTTGACCGCTTCCTGCATGGCGGGAAGGTCGTTTATTTCAACAAAACGGTAGAGGGCACAAACGGTCCAATTCATGGGGCTTTCTTAATCCTTAAGCCGATTTTTGGCAAGATTTTATCGTTTTGGCCAAATTCTTAATATCGGTATCTTTCAGGTTGCCTGAACGCCAGACAAGGCCGATATCGCGCGTTGGGGCAGGCTTATTGAAACGACGGATGGTAATATTTGGCGGCAAGGAATGTTTTTGCGCCGCCATTTCCGGCAGCAAAGTGGCACCATAGCCGTTGCCAACCATTTGGATCAATGTCGGCAGGCTGGTCGTGGAAAAAGTTTTTCTTATCCCGGGATTTTGCGTCCGGCAAGCGGCCAAGGCATGGGAGCGAAGGCAATGCCCTTCTTCCAAAAGCAATAAATCCATATCTTCAAGTGCGGCAATATCTACCGGCTTGCTGTTTTTCTTATGTGTCGCCAGAACGAATTCTTCGTTGAAAATCGTCATTTGGCGGAAGCCCGGCGTTTCAAACGGAAAAGCGAGCAGAAGAATATCAAGCTTTCCTTTTTCCAGTTTTTGCAACAAATTCGCGCTTAAATCCTCGTGTAATTGCAATTCCAACTTCGGCCAATCATGAGATAGAGCGGGGAGAAGCGCAGGGAGCATGTACGGGGCAATGGTTGGAATAATGCCAAAGCGCAAAGGTCCGGCAAGGCCTTCGCCTGACCGCTTGGCGAGAGAGATGATCTCTCCGGCCTGATGGATAACGGATTTTCCCTTGGTGGCAATTTCCTCGCCGAGCGCGGTGAAGGAAAGCGTGCGCGTCGAACGATTGATCAATTGGTGGCCGAGCAGACTTTCCAGTCCCGCGATACCGGCGCTAAATGTCGACTGGGTTACGTTGCAGGCCTCTGCCGCGCGGCTGAAGGATTTATGCTCTTTCAAAGCAAGCAAATATTGCAATTGGCGAATTGGGGGGAGATTTTCCATTATTCGCTTATAACGATAAAAATCCTGTTTTTCCATCGTTTTTATCGATTAAATATATAGGAATTTTCGGTTGGCTAAAAAGGTACCGAATCTGGTTTAAAGACCGCAGCACAACAATCTAAGGAGTAAATATATATGCTAGGTATCGGCGATCAAATCCCATCATTCGAAGTAACAGGCGTGAAGCCAGGCTTCAACGCTCACGAAGAAAACGGCCAGTCCGCATTTGAAACCATCACAGAAAAAAGCTTCGAAGGTAAGTGGAAGGTTATTTACTTCTATCCTAAGGATTTCACTTTCGTTTGCCCGACAGAAATCGTTGAATTTGCCAAACTGAACGAAGAATTCGCAGATCGTGATTGCATCGTCATGGGTGGATCGACTGATAACGAGTTCTGTAAGCTGGCTTGGAGACGCGAACATAAAGATCTTAACAAGCTGAACCAGTGGTCTTTTGCTGATACAAACCGTACGCTGGCTTCAGGTCTTGGCGTCCTCGATCAATCAGCAGGTGTTGCTTATCGGGCGACTTTCGTTGTCGATCCTCATAACGTTATTCAGCATGTATCCGTGAATAACCTGAATGTCGGACGTAACCCAAAAGAAGTTCTTCGAATTCTTGACGGTCTGCAAACAGACGATCTGTGCCCTTGCAACCGTCCTCTTGGCGGCGATGTGATCGATCTGAACAAAAAGGCAGCCTGATGAGCATCGAAAATCTTAAAAACAAACTGCCGGAATTTGCTAAAGATATTAAGTTGAATTTATCGACATTGTCGGCAGATGAAACGGTAAGCCAGCAACAGCTTTGGGGTTCTTTTCTAGCCTGTGCGATCGCAACCCGCCAGCCGGAAGTAATCTCCGCGCTGGAGATGGAAGTTCAGGACAAATTGTCACCCGAAGCGATCAATGCGGCACGCTCCGCGGCGGTCATCATGGCGATGAACAATGTCTATTACCGTTCCGTTCATATCATGAGCAACAAGGAATATCAGGCGATGTCGGCAAAACTTCGTATGAACATCCTTGCCAATCACGGCGTCGATAAAATCGATTTCGAATTATGGGCGTTGGCTGTTTCTGCGGTCAACGGATGCGGTATGTGCCTTGACGCGCATGAAGCTCAGTTGATCAAGCACGATCTGTCCAAGGAGCAAATTCAGGTAGCTCTCCGGATCGCAGCGACAATCAATGCGGCGGCAACAGCCATCGACGCAATGCACTCTATCCCGGCAAATTTGGCGCAAGCGGCATAAGCTTATCTAAATATTTTAAAAAGGCGGCTTTAAGGCCGCCTTTTTTGTATCGTTGAAAATAAGATCAATTTTCATTAGTTTGGCTGTCTGAAAAGGAAAGAGAATATGGTCGGCTGGTTTGTACGGTTACTTTTAATGATTTCAGGTCCGATCGCGGGCTGGTTCGTTTCCCATGAAGCTTTGAATTATCCATATATCAAAATGATAGTTGCAATATTCCTGTTCACGCTTTTTGCCACCGTGATGGCATTCTGGCCTAAATTCGCAGAATGGCATTTCAAGTGCCGGAAATGTTCCGATAAACCTGATAATTAAGCCGCGACTTTGTAAGTGCTTAACACTTTCAATCCCAAGACCGCAAGTGAATCAAAGAATTGCGGCTGGATGCTTTCAGGATTGCTCATCAGGCGATAGAAAACAGAGCCGTAGATCATATCGACGACGAGAGCCGTATCGGCATTCATGGCGAACTCACTGGACTCTTTTCCTTGTTCGATAATATTAGCCAGAATCTCTTCGTGCTGAAGCATGAAATTTTTGTAGTAGATTTCTAGAAGGTCTTGAGAGCCTTGGCTTTCCGCGAAAACTTCGGTGATGATGCGACCTGTGCGGCCCTTCAATGTCTTACCGAAACGCTCCAATTGCGCGATCATCATTTCCTTGGCGCTATGACCGCTGATGATAGCAGGCGGGAACATCATTTGACCGTTTACGGCGTCGAGGACAACTGAAACTTTATTCGGCCACCAACGGTAGATAGTGGTTTTGCCGACATTCGCTTTTTTTGCGATCGCTTCGATAGAAATGTCTTTGACGGAAGTGTGCAGTAACATCTTCCATGTGGCATCTAAAATAGCCTGACGTGACGCTTCGCTTCTTGGACGTCCTGCGGATTTCGCAATTTTTTCTTCCGATTTTACATTTGGCAGTCTTTCGGCAGCTGTAAAAAGATCTTCGTCATTTGTAACTGTAGCATCGGAATAAATTGCGCGTTGGGCAACAGACATCGGGCACACCTCGTGTTTGATTATTTTATTTTGAATTCTTATTTTTGAAGAGGAGAGATACGTAGCGTTTCTCAAAACTTTATTCAAGCGAAAGAGTCAAATTAATCCACTAATGTAGTGAAAAATTATTTTCTGAAACGCATCGTTTATAATGCGTTTCTAATGTGTAATTTTTTAGCGAAAAGTTTTAGGCGCATCCTGAATGATTCTTGCTTGGCCAGAACCAATCTGCAATACAGCCAGTCCTCTTTCGTTCAGGCCATCAGGCAGCAAACGGAAAATACCGTCGATGCCGGAAAATCCGTTGGGATTGGAAAGCGCATTGCGGCCATACCCTTGATTTTGTTTTGACAGAACGACAGCCAAAGCTGCAGCGTCATAAGCCAGTGAAGCAAGACGCGGTGGCGTTGTGCCATAGGTATCGCGATAGCGGGATTCGAATTTCTTACGTGATGTCGGAGAAGCGGCTGCGTACCATGCGCCAGATAAAGACGGATAAGCGCTTCCGTCGACCTGATCCCATAATCCTGTACCGAGTTTTTGCACATTCGCGGGCAGGCCTTGAGCAATTGCCGAAGATTGCGAAGCATTTGCGGCGATCAAAACGGCATTGAATGAATGAGTCGATATAAATTGTTGAAGCTGTTCCGGCGTTGGCTGGTTGCCGCTATAACGCAAAACGCCGCCATTGATCAGGCTCCGCTGTTGAAGAGCCAGGTCGAAAGTCGAGGCTACAGCGTTTCCGTAAGCATCATTTGGGGCGATCAAGGCTATGCGGTTCAGCGCTTTGCTGCCAGCGTAGTCTAAAATACTGTTAACCTGGCTTTGCGGCAAAAAACCTAAAACGAAAGTATTGCTATTGGCGACGGTACGGTCGGTTGAAAATGAAAGCAGGTTGATGCCAGCTTGCTGTGCAATTGGGGATACAGCACGCGCATCTTCGGCAAATAATGGGCCTAATATAAGTTTTGCGCCGTTATTGACGGCTTCATGCGCGGCGGCGGTGGCCGACATGCCGGTATCTGAGGGAATAAGTTCGAAACTGTCTGCCCCAAGATCGAACATGGCAAGCTGGGCGGCATTGAGCATCGCTTGTCCGGCGTCCGATCCGCGTCCGGTCATCGGAACTAAAAGGGCGACTTTGGTTTTGCCTGTTGTTGCCGGCGGTTTGGGCAGTGCGGCTTGCGGAGCAGGCGTCGTTTGTGACGGCGTCGTTTCGGTTTCGAGCGTTTTATCCCAAGGCGATGTTGAAGTTTCGCATCCGGTTATGAGAAACAAAACCGCAAGGCTTAAAATAAATTTCGATGCCTTTGTATAAAGGACGTTGCGCTGCATACGGACCTCGCCTAAACCTTGAAATGATGATGAAGAGCGCCGACCTTACAAAAAAACTTAAATCCGGTCTATATCTTGTTGCAACTCCTATTGGAAATCTCGGGGATATAACGTTGCGGGCTATAGAAACGCTACGAAGCGTAGATGCGATTGCCTGCGAGGATACCCGGGTCAGCGGGTTTTTGCTTAAAAGCCACGAAATTAAAAAACCTTTGATTTCGCTTCACGATCATAACGAGCAACAGGATGCCGGGAAGATTATCGAGCGGATTAGAGAAGGACAGGCTATCGCGCTCATCTCGGATGCCGGAATGCCACTTATTTCCGATCCCGGTTACAAGCTGATACAGGAATGTTATAAAGAAGATATCTATGTCACGAGCCTGCCTGGCGCGAATGCTCCGTTGATGGCCCTACAATTATCGGGTTTGCCGACGGATAAATTTTCTTTCCTTGGTTTTCTGCCGTCGAAGACAAAAGCGCGCACCGACTTATTAACTGCCTTAAAAACAATTCCGGTCACAGTCATTTTTTTCGAAAGTCCAAACCGTATTGAAGATTCACTGACGGATATTTTGCACATCTTCGGAGACCGTCAAATGGCATTGGCCCGGGAACTGACAAAAATGTTCGAAGATATTTGGAGGGGTAGCGTATCGGAATTACTGGCGCGGGTAAAAAAAGACGGCCAGCCAAAGGGTGAGATTGTTTTGATCATTGATGGCGCGAAAGATGACGCGGAAGAGATTGATGTGACGGCGATTTTAAAAGACGCGCTAGAACATAACTCCTTAAAGGATGCGGTCGCGCTGGTAATGGGGCGGACAGGTCTACCTAAAAAACAAGTTTATAATCTTGCGCTGGAGTTGCAGAAAAAATGACGTCTCATGCGCAAGGACTTCATGCCGAGCTTCTGGCGATTGTCTATTTGTTTTTCAAAGGCTACCGAATTTTGAAATGGCGGTTCAAGACTCCGATAGGCGAGATTGATATTCTGGCCGAAAAGCGCGGCCAGCTCGTTTGCATAGAAGTCAAGAAGCGCAGTGACATAACGGGAGCCCTTGAAGCGGTAACGCCAATGATGCGCGGAAGGATTTCTCGCTGCGCACGGCTGTTTGTGGCGAAAAATCCGGGGTATCTAAGGCAATCCATCCGTTTCGATTTAATCGCAATATCCGGTTTGCATATTCGCCATCTGGACAATGCGTGGTTTGAACCCACATAATAAAGCTCTGATTCGTATTTAGGATTCCAAGGACATTCCCATGATTAAAACTCCTCTTATCGTTTTACTGACCGCTACGGCTCTGGTTACGGCCTGTACGCCTGTCGGGGTGGTAACAGGCGTGGCTGCCGGAACCGGCGTTGCGGCAGGTCAGGAAGGCGGCTTGAAAGCGGCTGTCTCCGATACGGCAATACGCGCGCGTATTAATGATTACTGGTTTAAATACGACACGGAGATGTTTACAAAAGTTGATATGACCGTCGATCAGGGGCGCGTTCTTTTAACGGGAGTGGTGCAAAAACCCGAGCACAGGGTCGAGGCAGTTCGTCTTGCCTGGCAGGCCAAAGGCGTGAAGCAGGTCATTAATGAAATTCAGGTCGGTAATTCGCAAAGCATCGGAAGCTATGCCAAGGACCGCTGGATTTCCGGCCAGATCAGAACCGAGATGATCTGGAATAAAAATGTCCAGTCGATCAACTATACCGTCGATACGGTTAAAGGGATCGTTTACCTTATGGGTGTGGCTCAAAATCAGGCCGAATTGGATCGCGTTATCCGTATCGCGCAGAAGACTAAAAATGTGAAGCAAGTCGTCTCCTACGTTAAAATGCTGGGTGAGCCTATCCTGCCATCTGTAAATGGCGCGACCACGGAGCCTATGTTATCTCCATCGCCCGTTTCATCAGGGTCCGGCAATGTACAGTTGGAAGCCGCGCCGCCAATGCCCGCCTATACGCCGCCAGCTGTTCCTTCCAAATCTGACATTCAATCGGAAGTTCTGCCGCCTTGATCGATCAAACGGATGTACTTCGGCGTGTAGGGGAAATTCGCGATCATGAAATACCATTGGCCGAAACAGCACTATATCTCTCGGCCTCCTGCCAGGCAGGAATAGATCTCAATCGCTATCGCACCCATCTTTCCAAAATTGCCGGCGAGGTAGGGGACAGATTTTCCGCATTGCTTAAGGCAGGGGCAGATGACTCGACGGAAACGCGTCTTGCGGCATTAAAGCATATTGTTTGTGATCAATATAATTATCAGGGTGATATCGAAAATTATGACGATTTGGAAAACGCCGATCTGGTACGCGTAATCGAGCGCCGGAAAGGCTTGCCGATTGCGCTGGCGATTATCGCGCTTCATGCGGCCAGGGCTCAAGGCTGGGATATCGAGGGGATCAATTTTCCCGGGCATTTCCTGCTAAGGCTTGAAAAAGGTTCGCACCGGGTCATTACGGACCCGTTCAGCCAGTTTAAGATTATGCAGGCTTCCGATCTGCGACAATTAGTAAAAAAGATATCCGGGCCTAAGGCTGAACTCTCTTCTTCCTATTATGAATCAGCGACTTCACGCGAAATCCTCATCCGTCTTCAGAACAACATAAAGCATCGTCAAATTGAACACGAAGATTATGAGGCGGCTTTAAAGACGGTTGAGCAGATGCGTCTCATCGCGCCGAAAGAAAACCGCTTGCTGTTTGACTCCGGTGTTTTGCACGCCAGAAACGGTCATATTAAAAAAGCCATTGATATACTGGAAGAATATATCAAAAAAGCGCCGACGATCTCTGACCGTCATGATGCGGAACTTTTTCTGGCCAGCCTGCGGGACGGGCTGCAGTAAGTCTCTAAATGATTAAAAAATTGTAAAAATATTACCTTCGACCCCTTGTTTCCCTAACGATTCCAGACTATTACTAATTTCAAGTTTTTACACCTGTCCCCAGTCTGTATAATTCCATTTGTTAACCGTATAAGGAGCCTACCAATGATCTCGCGCAACCTGCTGATCCTGTCCGCAGCAGCAATTCTTTCTCTCTCAGCATGTTCTTCCGATGATGAAGCTGTCGATACATCTATGACAGGTACAGGAGCCACAGGTATGGCCGGTACAGGTTCAGATTTCGGTTCCGCTCCGGTTAACGGCGTCGTTCCAGGTACACAACAAGATCTCGTCGTCAATGTTGGTGACCGCGTGTTCTTCGGCTACGACGAAAGCGAATTGTCCGGCGAAGCCCGTACGACGCTCGACAAGCAAGCAGCATGGTTAAAGCAATATCCAAACGTTTCTATCACAGTTGAAGGCCACGCCGATGAGCGCGGTACACGTGAATACAACCTGGCTCTCGGTGAGCGCCGTGCTAACTCCATCAAGAGCTACCTCTTGTCTCAAGGTGTTGACGGTTCACGCGTAAACACAATCAGCTACGGTAAAGAACGCCCTGCGGTTGCAGAAGCGAATCCTGCCGGTTGGGCACAAAATCGTCGCGGCGTAACAGTCGTCAACTAATTAGTCGGTATAAATTTTTAGAGAGGGCGATCATGAAAACGCATAAATCTTTTTCGGGTCGCCCTTTTTCTATTTTCCTTACAGCTCTTCTTCTCGGCACATCTGCCTTCGCGCAAATTAACGAAGCGCCTGTACGCTATGGCAGTGGTGGTTTCGCGCCAACTGATTTATCTTCTTCGGGCAATGACGATATGACAGGCGGCGTGGTTGCTTCCCCGTCCGGTCCTTCTGGTACTGCAAACTCCTATCAGGCAAATCTGGAGGTTCGTCTTTCCGAACTTGAAAATCAGATGCGCTCCATGCGGGGCCAGTTAGAGGAAAAAGATTTTCAGATCAATCAGCTGAAGACCCAGCTTGAAAAATCCTTGTCCGATATAGAGATGCGCCTTGGCAGTGGCGCCGCGCCGATGAACGGCGGCGGGACAGTTTCACCCCCGGCGAACGGCAATTTGCAAACGAATGATTATACGGATACGCCGCCCCAGCCTAATTCTGACCCGAATGCACCGGCATCCGCTAATTCGCCGACGACACAAAATCTCGGGTCTTTAAATCAGGCACCTAATGGCGTGCCGATCGCGCCGACCGGTAGCGATGCCGCAGCTCAATATGAAAGCGCTTTTGCTAAATTAAAGGCAGGGGATTATACGACGGCTCAGGGCGAGTTCGACCGCTTCCTGAAAGCTAATCCATCGCATCAATTATCTTCGAATGCGACTTACTGGTATGGCGAAACATTTTATGCGCAGCAGAAATATTCTGAATCCGCACGCATATTCGCCGAGAGCTATAAAAAATATCCAAAAGGTCCGAAAGCTGCGGACTCCTTGTTAAAACTCGGCATGTCTTTGGGCGGAGCAGGCAAAACCAAAGAGGCCTGCGTTGCGCTTAAGCAATTGAAAAAGCAATATCCGACAGGCAACAGCACTGTTTTAAAGCGCGCTGACTCCGAATTGGCGAAACTTTCCTGCTCGTGATTACCCGGAATTTATTTTCTGACATATTAAATAAAATCCACGATTTCAAATCTGAAAAAAAACTGGCTGTGGCTTTATCCGGCGGCGGCGACTCCATGGCGCTGGCGTTCTTGCTATCGGAATTCTGTCAGTATCATCGAATAGAATTGCATGCTCTGACAATCGATCACGGACTAAGGGCTGAATCGAATACCGAAGCCAAGACCGTACGAAAATGGGTTGCAACCTGGCCGAATGTCTTTCACAAAATTCTGAAATGGACGGGTGATAAACCTAGAACACGTATTCAGGAAAAAGCGCGGAAAGCACGGTATGATTTGCTGAATGCCTACTGCAAAAAAAACAAAATCAAATATCTCTTCCTTGCACATCATGGTGACGATCAGGCCGAAACTTTTTTGTTCCGTTTGGCCAAAGGCAGCGGTATCGATGGTTTGTCCGTGATGCCGCCTTGGCAGCAAATGGATGATATAATCTTAATCAGGCCTTTGTTGGGATATTCGCATGAGGAGATGATCGACGTCTGTAGAAATAATAATCTGGAATGGGTCGAAGACCCTTCGAATAAATCGGATAAATACGCTCGCATCCGTTTGCGTCAGTCCAGAGAAATCTTGGAAAGAGAAGGACTAAGCTTCGAAAGAATTAATTCTTTAGGCAGGCGGCTCTCAAGGGCAAAACTTGCTTTACAGCATTTTGCCAATGAAGCTTTTTGGGTGTGCCTGATAAGGGAAGAGAAAAACACCACGGAACTGGATTTAGCAAAATTTCTGGACCAGCAGGAAGAGATCGGCCTGCGTATTCTGCAAAAAGCGATCGAGAAAAATGGAAGACATAAAAAATATCCTCCAAGCCTTCAGCTTTTGGAAGAAATCACTGGACGGATTTACAATGATCCGTCTTTTCGTGCGGCGACTTTGGGCGGGTGCATTATTCGCCGTCGCAAATCACGTAACCTTATCGAAATCACAGCCGAATAATATTTAAATAAGCTTGGATTTTCAGTGTTTTGACTTATTTCATGCTATCATAGACGAACGGGGCAAAAACTATTAAACTCTGCCTCTTTAAAGACGATATTAAAGGATTTATCCGTGCAAGGTTTAGGGCGTAACGCATTATTCTGGCTGGCGATAGTTTTAACGCTGGCTTTCCTGTTCAATATTTTTCAAAAATCGCAGCAGGGTGGTGGCAAGGCGGCGGAAGCCTTGGCCTATAGCGACTTCATGACGGCGGCGAAATCCGGGACAATTTCCGATGTGACTATAAAAGGTCAGGACATTAACGGACATTATTCCAGTTCCGGCGGTACGTTTAAAACAACGGTTCCGGTCGAGGAAAATGTCGTTGAGCGCTTACAGGGTACTGGAGTACGCATCAAGGCTGAAAAAGTCGAAGCGGACCAGATGAGCCTGATGGGCGTTCTTCTCTCATGGTTTCCTATGCTGCTTTTGATCGGCGTGTGGATTTTCTTCATGCGCCAGATGCAAGGTGGCAAAGGCGGCGGAGCTATGGGATTTGGCAAATCAAGAGCGCGTATGTTAACTGAAAAACAGGGGCGTGTAACATTCGACGATGTCGCCGGTATCGACGAAGCCAAGGCTGAATTGCAGGAAGTTGTCGAATTCCTGAAAGATCCGCAAAAATTCCAGCGTCTTGGGGGTAAAATTCCAAAAGGTGCTTTGCTTGTAGGTCCTCCGGGTACGGGTAAAACCTTGACGGCTCGCGCTGTCGCCGGTGAAGCCAATGTTCCGTTCTTCACCATATCAGGTTCCGACTTTGTCGAAATGTTTGTCGGTGTCGGCGCAAGTCGTGTCCGCGATATGTTCGAACAAGGCAAGAAGAATGCGCCATGTATAATTTTTATAGACGAGATTGACGCTGTCGGTCGTCACCGCGGTGCAGGCCTTGGCGGAGGTAATGACGAACGCGAACAGACATTAAATCAGCTTCTTGTTGAAATGGACGGCTTCGAGGCCAATGAAGGCGTGATTATTATCGCGGCGACCAACCGTCCCGACGTTCTGGATCCCGCGCTGCTGCGCCCGGGCCGTTTCGACCGTCAGGTTGTTATCCCTAACCCGGATGTAAAGGGCCGTGAGAAGATCCTTAAAGTTCACATGGCGAAAGTACCGCTAGCCTCGAATGTCGACGCAATGACACTTGCGCGTGGAACGCCCGGTTTTTCCGGTGCCGATCTTGCCAATCTTGTTAATGAGGGTGCTTTGCTGGCAGCCCGTAAAAATAAGCGCGTGGTCGGAATGGAAGATCTCGAAGAGGCGAAGGATAAAGTCATGATGGGAACCGAGCGACGCTCCCTTGTCATGACGGATAACGAAAAGAAGCTGACCGCTTATCACGAAGCCGGTCATGCAATCGTTGCGCTCAACGAAGAAGAATCCGATCCGATTCATAAAGCCACTATCGTGCCACGCGGGCGTGCGCTCGGTATGGTCATGCGTCTGCCGGAAGGAGACCGTATTTCCATGTCCAAAGCCAAGCTGGAAGCGGATCTGGCGGTTGCTATGGGGGGGCGCATTGCCGAAGAGATTATCTTTGGGAAGGAAAAAGTCACGACCGGTGCGTCATCCGATATCTCGATGGCGACAGAAATTTCTCGCCGTATGGTGACGGAATGGGGCATGTCGGACAAGCTCGGTACGATCCGCTACGTTAATAATCAGGAAGAAGTATTCCTTGGTCATTCGGTATCGCAATCGAAAAACATGTCCGATGAAACCGCGTCTTTGATCGACAGTGAAGTCCGCCGTATTGTTGACGATGCCTATACGCGAGCGCGCCAGATTTTGACTGATAAGATTGATGATCTTCATAAACTGGCCAATGCTTTGCTGGAATATGAATTGCTGTCGGGTGATGAAATCAAGGCTTTGCTGAAAGGCGAGAAAATTACCCGCAATGATTCCGACAACGGTCCGGCACAATCGCGTCCCGCGATTCCGCGCGGAGGCGGTCTTGACATCGGGCCTGAAAGCCGGGGAACGATTTAAAATTTAAAATGCCTGCGAAAAGCAGGCATTTTTTATGATATCAGCCATAAGAAAACATCGAAGCAGACGGGTTTTTTCCGCTTAAAAATCCCCATAAATCATTGTTTTCATATCAAATTTAGGCCATATTCGGCGCTATGACCAGCAAGAAATATTTCGGCACTGACGGCATTCGCGGTAAGGCGAACCAGCATCCCATGACGGCGGACGTAGCGTTGCGTGTTGCGATGGCAACCGCCCGTGTTTTAAAGCGCACGAATAATAATCATTCCATGAACCGCGCGGTGATCGGCAAGGATACGCGCCAATCCTGCTATATGCTGGAGCAGGCTATGGCGTCCGGTTTTCTGGCGATGGGAATGGATGTGATTTTAACCGGCCCGATTCCGACGCCGGGGATCGCTATGTTGGCGCGTTCCATGCGCGCCGATATCGGCGTTATGATTTCGGCCAGCCATAATCCTTATTATGATAACGGCATAAAGCTTTTCGCGGCGGATGGATATAAACTTCCGGACGATGTCGAAAAACAGATTGAAGGATGGATCGATAATCCAGAACTCATGACCGATTTGCCGGAACCTGAATATATGGGCAAGGCAAGTCGTATGGACGATGCGATTGGGCGTTATATCGAATCTGTTAAGGCTTCTTTCCCTAAGGGTCAGACATTAAGCGGCCTTCGAATTGTCGTCGATTGCGCGCATGGAGCTGCTTACAAAGCTGCGCCGCAAGCCCTGTGGGAACTCGAAGCCGATGTCATTCCGATAGGCGTTCATCCTAATGGTCAGAATATCAATCATGAGCGCGGCGCAACCTCGATTGAGCGTTTGCAAAAACGCGTTTTAGAGCATGAAGCCGATTTAGGGATCGCATTCGATGGTGATGCCGACCGCCTGATTTTGGTCGATGAAAAAGCGCAGAAAGTCGATGGCGATCAGTTACTGGCCTTGCTGGCCTTGCATTTGAAGAAACAGGGCTTGCTCAAAAACGATACAGTCGTTTCGACGGTCATGTCCAATCTGGGTTTTGAAAACTACCTGAAGGATTGCGGCATTACCTTAATTCGCGCCGCTGTAGGCGACCGCTATGTGGTCGAAAAAATGCGCGAAGGCGGATTTAATCTTGGTGGCGAGCAATCAGGACATATTGTTTTATCTGACTATGGCACGACTGGTGACGGCTTACTGGCAGCCCTCCATGTACTGTCGATTATCAAAAATTCCGGTTGTAAGGCCAGTGAATGCACCGATGTGTTCGAACCCTTGCCGCAAATCCTGAAAAATGTACGTTTTGAAAAAGGCCAGAAGCCTTTGGAGGATAAAACAGTCAAGGCCGCGATTGAAAAAGCCGAATTATCGCTTGCTAAAAATGGCCGTGTGCTGGTTCGTGCCAGCGGCACCGAGCCATTGATCCGAATTATGGCAGAAGGACATGATCATTCACTTGTCGAAAGCGTTGTCGACGATTTGTGCGATGTGATTAAAACGGCGACGGCAGGATAGGGAAGAAAATGTTGTCACAAGTGCTTTGCGTCGGCATGTCGGATTCATCCGCGGGAACCGGCATTCAGGCTGATATAAAAACGATACAAGCTCTCGGCGGATATGCGGCAACAGTTGTGACGTCGGTTTGTGTTCAAAACACAACCGATGTCTTCGATATGTATCCCATTCCTGCGGAAATAGTGTCGGCACAGTTAAAGGCCGTGATGGACGATTTCAGTCCGCAAGTCATGAAGCTAGGCATGCTGGGATCTGAGAATATCATCAACGCAGTGGGCGATTTTATCGAAGATCAAGAAAAAAACATTAAGCTCATCGTCGATCCTGTCATGGTCGGGCGCATCGGACGAATGCTTCTGAACAAACCTGCGCGTGACGCCTTGAAACGCCGCCTGCTTATTCATACGGAAGTCATTACTCCAAATATCCGTGAAGCCGAGGAACTGACAGGGCTTTCGATCAAGGACATTGATGCCATGAAACACGCGGCCGAAATGCTGATGACACTCGGTTGCAAATCCGTAATCGTCAAAGGCGGATCTTTGTCGGCGGATAGAATTTATAATGTTTATTTTGATGATCGTGGCGTAGAAGTTTTTGATCGCCCGCGCTTTGACAGCAAGGCGACGCATGGAGCAGGAACAACATTATCGTCGGCCATCGCCGCAGGAATTGCAGACGGGAAAACATCGAAAGAATCCTTTCTTATTGCGCAGGATTTTTTAATTGAGGCCATTCGTTCGGCGTCCGCCATAGGCAGCGGGTATGGTCCGCTTAACCATGCTTTTGCTTTGAGAGAACGCAATGTCTGATAGCAACGCCCTTCTTCCTAACGGTATGATGGACCGCATGCCCGATGATGCCGAACGCGAAGCGGCAGCATGTGAGAAACTGCGCGGCATTTTTTCGCGCTTCGGATACCGCCTCGTTAACCCGCCCCTTCTGGAATTCGAGGAAACATTGCTAGCGGAAGGAGCAGGCCAGGCACTATCGACCAATACGTTTCGGCTAATGGATCCCGTATCCCAGCGAATGATGGCCTTGAGATCGGACACAACGGCGCAAATAGCGCGCATTACCTCTTCGCGACTTAAAGATGCGGTTCGGCCTTTGCGTCTTGCATATATAACCGATGTGTTAAGAATTAAATCGACCCAGCTTCGACCCGAACGCCAGTACCGTCAAGCGGGTTGCGAAATCGTAGGACCATTAGCGACGGCGTCGACTGAGATTGCGCTCATGGCTATTTTGTCATTGCATGAAAGCGGCGTTAAAAATATATCCATTGACTTTACCGCACCCGAAATCATTAAGGCCTTATCCGCCGGACCTAAGCAAAACGATATCATCAAGGCTTGTCAAAAACGCGACAGGGCGGCTTTCGATAAATTTGGAAATATTGGCGATATACTGACCGCTCTTGACGATATATCAGGTCCGGCGGATGAGTTTATAGCCCAAAAGAGAAAACTTAAGCTTCCATCTGCAGTGGCAAAAATTCTCGATCAACTTGAGAACGTGATCAAAGAATTGCAAAAGGCGCTCAAAGTTTATGGAATAGATAAGAAAATCGCGATAACCGTCGATCCGTTGGAAGCCAGAGGATTTGAATATCAGTCATTTCCCTGCTTTACGCTATTTGCAAAGGATATTCGCGGCGAACTGGGACGAGGCGGTTCGTACACTTCCCAGTTTGGCCAGGATATGGAAATAGCTTGCGGATTCACTCTCTACATGGATAGCGTCCTAAGAGCGTTGCCAAAAAGAAAAAACAGCAAAATGATCGCGGTTAGTGAAACTGTTGGCTGGCATGAAATTCTTGGTTTGCAAGAAAAAGGCTGGAATATTATACGGTCCTCTGCGGCTGATTTTAAAAAGAAAAACTTTGTGGCTTATGTCACGCATATATATCGAAACGGAAAAGTGGAAGAAGTAAAATGACGAATGTTGCGGTTGTCGGTTCTCAATGGGGCGACGAGGGTAAAGGTAAAATTGTCGATTGGCTATCAAGCCGCGCTGATGTCGTCGTGCGCTTTCAGGGCGGTCATAACGCAGGCCATACGCTCGTTATTGACGGTGTCGTCTATAAATTATCTCTGCTGCCATCGGGAATCGTTCGCAAAGGAAAGCTGTCAATCCTCGGCAATGGTGTAGTAATCGATCCTTGGGCGTTATTAAAAGAAATAGAAACCGTTCGTGAAAAGGGCGTGGAAATTTCTCCTGAAAATTTAATGATCGCTGAAAATGCGCCGCTCATCTTGCCTGTTCATGGTGAGATCGATCGGGCGATGGAAATGGCAAGGGGTGATAAGAAAATCGGCACGACGGGCCGTGGTATTGGACCGGCATATCAGGATAAAGTCGCCCGCCGCGCTATCCGGGTTTGCGATTTAAAGCATCCTGAACTGGTGCGCGAAAAGCTGGAAGCTTTAATGACCTATCATAATGCACTTATCCGTGGCTTTGGCTGGGATGAAATCAATGTCGATCATACCTATGACGAATTGATGAAAATTGCGCCGAAAGTCTTGCCGTATGCGGGCGTTGTCTGGAAACGTCTGGACGAAGCGAAATATAAAGGCGAAAAAGTTCTTTTTGAAGGCGCTCAAGGTCATCTGCTCGATGTCGATCACGGCACATACCCTTATGTGACGTCCTCGAATATCGTTGCGGCTCAAGCGGCGGTCGGGGCCGGCGTTGGGCCAAAGTCCATCGGTTATGTTCTCGGTATCACCAAGGCTTATACAACTCGCGTCGGCATGGGACCATTTCCTACCGAATTGAATAATGAAATCGGTGAGCAGATCGGCCAGAAAGGCCATGAATTCGGTACAGTAACCGGGCGCAAGCGCCGCTGTGGCTGGTTCGATGCGGTTCTGGTTCGCCAGGCTGTAAAAACAGGCGGGATCGACGGTATTGCCCTGACTAAACTCGATGTTCTTGACGGTTTCGATGAACTTAACATCTGTGTGGGATACGAATTGGACGGGAAAAAAATTGACTATTTCCCGGCCTCCCAGATCGATCAGGCGAATGCAATTCCCATTTATGAGACGATTCAGGGGTGGAAACAAACCACTTATGGAGCGCGCAGCTGGGCTGATTTGCCTGCGGAAGCGATTAAATACGTCAAAAGGGTTGAAGAATTGATTGAAACAACAGTAACGCTGCTTTCAACCAGTCCGGAACGCGATGATACTATTTTAGTCCAGAACCCGTTTTTTAGCTGATTTAACATTTCTTCATCCTGTGCTATGGTCAGTGAACCGCATCAGGCGGTCTTATCATAATCTAAGTCCATGGCCGAAATCGCATCTCCTGCTGAAACACCTAAAGCCGAGCCCGCCGCACAAGCATCTGCTGTTGGTGCTGATCCTGTTTTGCTCAAAGGTGAAATCGAGATTTATCCCGATCAGAGACTTCCGCATCTCGACCAGGGAGTGGTGAAAGCATTTGCGGCGTCAGGGCGCGCGAAGGAAAAAGCCTATGCGCTTTTAGTCGATAAAGCACTGGTGCCGCAAATACACGCATCTTCCAAATATATGACCCTTAACAATGCCTCCTTGCCGAAACTCATGGCAACGGGCACGGTCAACTGGACGCCGGAAAAGCAGCAGAGATATGTCTTCGTCTACGAGAATAAATTGGGTTTGCCTTTTGCCAACCCGTCGAATTTTATGGCGATGGGCCTGAAGGCCGATAATGTTTTGCATCATTTTGTCAAAAAGATGGTTCCGCTTCTGAAAAATTTCCGTGACATGGACTTTGTGCATGGAAATATCCGTGTCACAAATCTGTTCACGGGTGGCGGCAACGGTTTTGAAAAAATTATGCTGGGTGAATGTCTGGCAACTCCGCCCGCCTTTCTTTACTCCCCTGTTTACGAACCAATCGAACGCGCGGCAGCGCAAGCTCTTGGTCGCGGAACGCCTGATTACACCGATGACCTGTATTCATTTGGCGCCATGCTTGCCATCATGATTCGTACGTCGGATCCGATGTCGGGTTGGTCGGATGAAAGCGTTTTGGAATATAAGATAGAACATGGAAGCTATCAGGCGCTGACCGGCAAGGAAAGATTCTCTGGATCTATTCTGGAACTCTTGCGGGGTTTGTTGACTGATGATGTTAAGCAACGCTGGACGATAGACGATATTATTACATGGCTTGACGGACAGCGCGTCAGTCCGAAACAGGCCGGACCTGCTAAACACAGGGCGGCAAGGCCTATAGAATTTTTCGGCGAGAAATATCTCAGGCCTGCGATCTTGTCCATTAATCTCCATAAAAATCCGGGAGAAGTTGTCCGTATCAATGATAATGGCGAGCTAAAGCTTTGGCTTAACAGGTCTATTCAGGATAAAAAGCTTGAAGAAAATGCAGAACATGCAGCTAATGCCGCCAAGGAGCTTGGCGTTTTAGGCGAAGCCTATCCGGAGAGAATGGCCGGATTCATGTCGGCTGTCCTTGGGCCGGGTCTTCCAGTTTTTTACAGGTCATTTAAATTTCATCCCGAAGCTTTTGGCCGCATGCTGGCTGAAGCTTATGTGGTGAAAAAGGATCTGGCGCATTATGCCGAGGTTTTGCAGACGTCGCTGATAAATTTCTGGGCATTGATGAATGATGCGCTGACGCCGCAAGCCGCCGAGATCGTGGCGAAATTCGATACCTGCAAAGCTTTCCTGCGCCAGCAAGGTCAGGGTTATGGTCTTGAACGATGCGTTTATTTTTTATGCCCCGAAGCGCCATGTTTAAGCGATAAGCTGAAAAACTATTATGTGCGAACGCCGGAAGAACTTGTTCTGGCGTATGAACACCTTGCGGCGACAGCAGACCGCCCGGAAGGTTTTTTCGACCGTCATATCGTGGCTTTTCTGTCGGTTAAAGACCGTTCGGTTATCGATCCCTATATTCCCGATATCAATTCAACCGATCCTTCGCGGCAGGCCCTTGCCGCATTGCGTGTATTTTCCTCTATACAGAGAAGGGGGAAAATGCAGCTTCTTCCCGGTATAACGAACTGGGTCTCAGAAAAGGTCGATCCTCTCATCAATAAATTCCATGACCGCGATCAAAGAGTGAAGCTGAAAACCCATTTGGTAAAGGTAAAGGAAAAAGGAGATATTTCTGCCATTGAGCAGATGTTTAATAATGTTCAGGCGTTGCAGGCGGATGAGCAGAGTTTTCTGGCCGCGCGGCGTAACTATGATTTTCTGAATCAGGAATACGGCAAGCTTGAGCACGATTTAGCGAATAATTCAAAATTCGGGCACTCGACAGGACAAAGTACGTCCGCTCTCATCTCGGGCATCGTCGCCACATGCATCATCATGATATATGTGTTTTATAAATTTACGACCAAGACGGCATTTTAATCATGGCTAAAAAGAAAAAGGCAAACCGGAAGATCAGCATCCAGGAGAGAATTCTTCTGATTGCTTTTTTTCTGACATCGCTGGTTTTTTATAAAGTCGCGATTGTGTTGCTGGTCGGCATGTTACCGACAATTGTAATCCGCCTTGTCGATAAGACGCCGGAACGCACGAAAGTTTTGACGATCGGATTTATGAATTTCGCCGGGTGCTTCCCGTATTGTTTCCAGCTTTTTACCAAAGGTGCGGAAGCGTCTATCGTTCCGATCATCGCCAATCCCATGAATATCGTTATTATGTACTCAGGGGCCTTGGTCGGTTATATCATCGAATGGGGCGTTGTGGGTTTTGTTGCCAGTATCATGGTGCAAAAAGGCAAGCAACGCCTGATCGATATCCGTAAAACACAGGAAAATCTGGTTAAAAAATGGGGCCCGGAAGTCACAGGAAGCAATGACGAAAATGATTTCGTGACCGAGGAAAGTAAATAAAAAACCATTCTTCCTTAAGTATTTATTAGGAGGATCGGCATAAGATTTAGAGTGGACTTAAAGCATGCTACGGCATGTTTTTTTATGCCTGAAACTTGGATTCAACTTGAAGAAAATAAGGATAAAATGCGTTTTAACCATTTTCTCAGCCACTGGAAGCGTAACGAAAAAGGTTCGACCGCAATCGAATTTTCCATGCTGGCCATGCCGTTTATCATGATTTTGGTCGGCACAATGGAAATAGGTTTGATGTTTGCTTCTAACAGCGTACTGGATGGTGCGACAGGGGCGGCGGCGCGGATGATCAGAACCGGGCAGCTTCAGCAGTCCGGCGGTGATCCAAGAGACATTTTTGTCGACAAACTTTGCGAGAAATCGTCGGTCCTGCTCGATTGCTCCCGGTTTCAGGTTGAAGTTGTCGAAATGGACAGGTTTGCCGATTACAATTCCTATGCTGCCGAATTCGATGAAGATGGAAATCCGCAATCGAGAGGCTTTACACCGGGCGGCGTAAACAGTGTCAACCTTATCCGTGTATTCTATCGTTATAATTTGGCAACACCTTTGATCGGACGTTTCCTCGGCAACGGCCCCAATCATTCCAGAATGATGGTGTCGACCGTTGTGCTGGAAACCGAGCCATACGATCTGGCGGAAGTAGCGGGGGATCTGTGATGGTAGACTGGTTCTACACGCTCCATGCGATCAGATCGTGGTGGCATAATGAAGAAGGGCTGGCTGCCATCGAAGCGGCGATGCTTTTTCCAGTCATGACGACGCTTTTGCTCGGCACCTACGATTTGGGCACAGGCATCGTTTTGAACGGCCGCACCATTACGGCAACGCAAGTCGCTGCAGACCTTATATCGCGTGATAAAACCGTCAATCAGGCCGATATCAACGATATCATCGTTGCGGCGCAGCTTGTGTACGAGCCTTACGGATTGCAGGATTTCGGCATAGATATCGTTAGCGTAAAATTCGATAATCAAAGACGGCCTCAGGTTTTATGGCGGGAAACACGCGATATGAGCGTGAACAGCAACGCCCTTGAAAACATACAAGGTATGGGCGATCCGGGAGACGGCATGGTCGTTGTGACGGTGGAGTATACGTATAAACCTTTATTCGCCAGATATTTCACCAATGATTTCAATATGGTTGAAGTGGCTTATAC
The DNA here is from genome assembly GCA_030824965.1 of Micavibrio sp. Classification (GTDB taxonomy): domain Bacteria; phylum Pseudomonadota; class Alphaproteobacteria; order Micavibrionales; family Micavibrionaceae; genus Micavibrio_B. Next base: position 280,492 of record JAPJQV010000001.1, read on the forward strand.
GAGGGGCAGGAGAAGCCCTACAGTCGAATGGGGAGGATAAGGCAATGAAAGTGGTGATGAATAATTTTCTTTCCTATCTTCGTCTTGAAACAGGCGCCTTGGCCGTGGCTTTTGCCATGGCAATTCCTGTGGTGTTTGGCATGGCTGGATTTTCAATCGATATTTCGAATGCTTATTTAGTCAAGCAGCGTTTAAGCCATGCGGTTGATGCGGCGGCGCTCGCAGCGGCGGCTTCTACGTCTTCCACATCTACGCTTGTCGAACTGAATAACTTTGTACAGCAATTTTTCAGGTTGAATTATCCCGAAGACAAAATCGGCGCGACCTACGATATAGATGTCAAGGTTGAGGATAACAATATTATTGTATCAGCCTCGGCGGATTACGAAACGGTTTTTGCGACCGTGGTGGGAATTGACAATATGAATATCGGTGCTTCGTCAACTGTCACTCGCGAAATCCTCGGCTTGGAAGTCGCCATGGTATTGGATGTAACCGGTTCGATGTCGACGAATAATAATATCGCGACGCTGCGAACTGCAGCGACGAATTTTACAAATATTCTGTTTGCTAGCGCAGCCTATCCTGACTCGGTAAAAATCGGTCTGGTACCGTTTTCTGCGTCCGTCAATGTCGGTCCGTACGGACTTGGATATTTGCCAAGCTCTTCGGATTCAAGAAAAGCCAGTACAACGAAATACGATAACGGCGTCGCTTTTATCAATAATCCGAACAATCTTAAATTCGACCAGACATCCAGTTCCGCCTGGTGGGGATGTATTTTGGAACGGCCTTCGCCGCAGGATACGCAGAACCAGAAAACCGGTACGGCATGGAAATGGGACATGTACCGCTATAATACAAGCGGTGCTAAAAGCTCGAGCGTGCGCGGTGATTCCGCGGCTGTGAACACAAGCTGCAACAAAAATTATATCCTGCCCCTGACATCGGTTAAATCCACGGTCTTGAACCGGATTAGTAAATTCACGGCGGACGGAAATACGCTCAGTAATGTCGGCATGGTATGGGGATATCGATTATTGTCCCCCGAAGCACCGTTCCGTGAAGGCGTTGCATGGGGAACGCCGGAATGGCGTAAAGTCGCGATCTTGATGACAGATGGTGATAATAATAACGGCGAAATTTATAATGCCTATGGGCCGTATAACACGCTCAAAGTAACTGACAGCATGCTTGACTCGAAACTGGCCCAGACATGCACGAACATGAAGAAAGACGGCATCACCGTGTACACGGTTACCTTTACGTCAGGTATCAACCAGGCAACGAAAAACTTCTTTAAGAATTGCGCTTCCAGCCCTGATAAATGGTACGACGCGCCAAGTCAGGCGAACTTGACCGATGCTTTTGAACAAATCGCCCGCGAGCTTAGCAACATCCACTTATCTCAATAAGAATTTTCGTGATTTAAAATACGAGATTAATAAAATTTCTGCTTAAAATTTTAGGCAAATAAAGCAAAAAATTTTCATAAGTATTGGAAATCTTTGCTTTAAAATCTATTATGAATACTAAAGCAATTACTTTAAATTCGAAGTAATTGTTGAATAATAGACGATGTCTTTAACGGCTCGTTAAATCTTTCTTTGATATGCTGAGTAAGTACGGTTCGGGAGTAACCAATTCCAAATAACAAACTCAGGAGACTAACCTAATGTTGAAATTAATTGCACTTGTCCAATCTTGGAATACTAACGAGGAAGGCGCGACAGCTATCGAATATGGTTTGATCGCCGCCGCTATCGCACTCGCAATTGCCGCTGTGGTTTTCTCGCTCGGTGGTAACGTCAGAGATACGTTCCAGGGCGTTGAAGATGAAATTACAGGCGGCGCTCCGTAATTACAGGATAATTAAAAAGCCCACCCGTGCGGTGGGCTTTTTTTTTGAGAGGGGTTCGCGATGATCGGTTTTATGTTTTTCTTTTTTGGTGCTCTGACAACGCTTGGCATGTGCGCCCTTGCAGCATGGACCGATTTCAAAGGCTATCGCATATCGAATAGTATATCGCTCATTATCGTCGCGGCTTTTCTTGCAGCTTTCGCTATCACGCATCTGACAGGGCAGAATGCTGTCGTATTCTCTTCCTGGCAATCCCATCTCGGCTCGTTTTTTATCGTATTGATCGTTACCATGGCGATGTTCGCATTCAAGGCGCTGGGAGCGGGAGACTCTAAATTGGCGTCTGCCGTAGCTTTATGGCTTGGCTGGGGCGGTATGGTGCCGTTTTTGTTTTACATGGCGCTGACGGGCGGCCTTCTGGCCGCTATGGCGATCTTTCTGAAAAAGAAAAAACCCTTAAAACTTCCGCTACCGCAGGCACTGCAAAACACATGGCTTGAAACGGCTCAAGACGGAACCAATAAAGTGCCTTATGGCATTGCCATTGCGACAGGTGCTTTCATAGCTTTTCTATTCAATGGTTATTTCAGTCCTGATAAATGGTCGGAAATGATGAATCTTCAGTAAAAATTAAATCTTATATCACAAGATATAGAGTGAAAAATAGCGTTCGCAGGAATGCATAATAATTGGGACTATCAGGGAAATCAGAATGAACAGGAATGTATTGATCGTGCTGGGCGGTGGGTTTGTCATCGCATTGCTTGTGGCCATTATCGTTCAGGCCAGCTTCGGGAAGAAATCCGATCTTGTGCAAATTGCAGTAGCGGCGCGTCCTCTGACCATTGGAACGGAATTAACCGCAGATAATATTAAATGGAAAGGCGTGCCTGAAGATTCAATCGTTGAAGGCTCGATCCGCCGCGATGGCAATAAACCGGTCAACCAGATGATCAAAGGTCGTTTGCGCCGTGATCTGGCGGCTAACGAAGCTGTTTTGACTTCTGCCCTGATCGCGAACGGGAAGGGAAATGTTCTGGCTGCGAGCATGAAACCCGGCATGCGCGCGGTAGCGATCAAAGCATCTGCTGAATCGATGGTCGGCGGCTTTATCAATCCCGGAGATTACGTCGATGTAATTTTGACATATCAGGTCAGCCAGAATAACGAAGGCGGCGAGGCGATTGAGAACCCGGTTGAACGAAATGCGACGGAAACGGTTCTGGAAAACATAAAAGTCCTGGCTGTCGATCAGACCGCCCGTAAGGAAGATGACAAAGCAAAGGTTGGTCGTACCGTTACACTCGAAGTAGACCAGCGTGGTGCAGAAAAATTGGCGCTGGCAACAGAGATGGGGGATCTGTCCTTATCCTTGCGTGCCATGGGTGATACGGAAATATCAGCTGGTAAAAAACGCCGTATGACAACCGATGTCCAAGTCAGCTCTGTCTTGCAGGAAATCAACCGCAACAAAAGAAGGTCTGGCGGAAATTCGAATATTGTGAGAATTTACAGTGGTGACACTGTTGAAAATGTCACTGTCCGTCGATAGTTCTATGCGTTCTCTTCTTTTCAAACTTTAAAATCAATTGTAACTGATTGTAAAAACTAATGATTTTTGTCTTTTCAACAAGGTTATCCAGTTTACGCTTGATTGCGCTTATCGCAGTGGCTGTATGCGGCTCCTCTCCATTTACAATGGCGGCGGTCAATCATGTGAATGCCAATCCGGATACATTTATGAGTGTTTCGGTTGGAAAGGGAGAAATCCTTACAATTCCCGGCGGCGTTTCGGATGTTATGATTGCCGACCCAAAAGTTCTCGATATTTCTGCAATCCAAAGCAACAAACTCTATCTTGTTGGAACAAATATCGGATCGACAAATATTGTCATTATGGATAAAGCGGGCGATATTCTTAAAAATATCAGCGTCAACGTCAATATTGACGTGGTTGAAATAGAACGCCGTATCCATCGCTTATTCCCTAACGAAAAAGATGTGAATGTTGAGCTTGTCGGCGATCAGGTCGTGCTGACCGGTCTGGTTTCCACGCCTGCGGTTTCATCTAAAATCGCTCATGTCGTCGGAGCACAAGTTGGTGAAGCGCAGGATATAGCGGGCAAGGACATAAATGAAATTATAGAAAACATGCTCGAAGTGCGCGGGGAGCAGCAAGTTATGCTTCGCGTTCGCATCATGGAAATGAACCGCAGCGTATTGAAGGAACTCGGGACCGAGATTTCCTCGCGCGATCCGGATGCTATTCTTTCGCAAAACAGCGGCATACGAGCAGGGCTCTCATCAAATAGCCAGACGGGTCTGACGCAAGACCCCTATACAATCGGAAGTATTCTTTTCAATACCGGAATATCGGGGATAGGTGATCTGAACTTCCTCATTAATCTTCTGGAACAGGACAATCTTGCCAATACCCTGGCTGAACCGAATTTGACGGCGATTTCAGGCGAAGAGGCAGGCTTTCTCGCAGGCGGCGAATTTCCTGTCCCGGCTGGTCGCGACCAGACAGGTAATGTCACGATAGAGTTTAAAAAATTCGGTGTTTCTCTGAATTTTAAACCGACTGTTTTATCCGAGGACAGGGTCAATCTGCAATTGAACACGGAAGTATCTTCGCTGAATCCTTCACAAGGCATCACGCTGGCCGATGTACAAATTCCTGGTCTCGATGTTCGCCGGACATCGACAACAGTTGAAATGAACAGCGGGGGTTCTCTGATGATCGCCGGTCTATTGCAGTCCAATAATACAAAAGGTCTTAACGGTATTCCGGGCATTAAGAATACGCCTGTGCTGGGTGATCTTCTTTCATCGAAAAGCTTCCAGCGCGCCGAGACAGAACTTGTTGTGATCGTCACGCCGTTTATGGTCAAGCCTTATGCGGATACGACAATGGCCAAGGCGGTTGCCAAAAGCGAGCTTGATCCTATGTCGCCGCCACCGCCACCGGCGGGATTGATGGCGCCCGGTAAAAGCGGCAGGCCAGCCGTAGCACCGATCGAACAATCTTTGCTTGAAGATGATCCTGTGACTGCTGCGAAAGACGAACCGGGAACGGTTAAACTGAATACACCGCTAAACAAGGTATTCTCTAAAAACATGAAAGATATCTATGGCCAGAAGCTCGGCGCAATGCCGGATAAAAGCCAATCATACGGATATATGCTGGACTGATAAATGCGCGAAACACTAAAAATTCTTCTCTCCATGACAATTCTGGCAAGCGCCAGCGCCTGCACTCTTGATGAACCGACATGGGTCAATCCGGGTCGGCTTGAGGTTCATGAAGAAGGGTATATGGATAGCTTCAATACAGACGCGCTGGACAATCCAACGCTCAGGGCTATAGGAGTAAATTATTATCGCTACGGAAACGGCCCGATGGATGTTGCCGTTTCCTATGATCCTTCGTCGAGAACGAATAACAAAGCCAATGCAGCGCAACAGGCAAGCCGGATAGAAAAAGAATTGCGCCGTCAGGGCGTTAATGATTTGAGGATAACAACGGTCGAGAAAACCAGTTCAGGCGAGCTTTCGTCTACCACTGTGAAGTTTCCGGCACTGACAGCTAAACCGCCTCAGGATTGTGGCTTGATGCCCGGGTATACCAATGCCCAGACAGGGTTGCCCGAGGATGCGGAAGGCACACATAAAGGATATGCCATTGGCTGTACAGTCGAGACCTTGATGGCAAAACAGGTCGCCCGCCCAGGGGATCTTCTCGGCAGGCCTGGCTTTGAAACCAATGCGGATGGGATGCGCCAGGAGCGTGTTATCTGGAAACGTGGTTATTATAACGACAGGTCTAACCCACCGCTTGACGGCGAAAGCGCCAGCGACGCGAAGTAATTTTTTCTGAGTGAAATATAAAAAATCCAAACCTGAATCAATGTGCCTGCAAGCGCACATTATTAACTTCTGATTTATAGTCTCTCTTTATAATAAAGCTGAAAAACATAAGAAAACTTAAATAAATCAAGGTATCAGGATAAGAACATGAGTGTGGACACAGGCAGTTCAGGTGCCGTGCTATTACCCGCTGCGAGAGTAGCCTTGCATGTCAAGGATGCGGATATTCGCGAGGCGGCCAAAATTTTGGCCGGAGACTGGCGTTTTGCGCGGGTTGCATTTGAAGTTCACGATGGCTCAATAGAAACTGCCATTCCTTTTTATCAATCTTCCGCCTCGCCGGAACTTGTAATCGTTGAAACATCCACTATCGAAGACGGTTTTACAGACCGACTTGAAACTTTGGCAGGCAATTGTTCCGAAGATACATCTGCGGTGGTTATCGGGCCTGTCAATGATGTCTATCTTTACCGCAAACTGATCGATATGGGCGTAAGCGACTATCTTGTTCGCCCCGTAACGAAAGACGTTCTTGCGCAGGTCATATCAAAAACGCTGATTGAAAAATTCGGGGCGCCCGAAAGTAAACTGGTCGCCCTGATCGGTGCCAAAGGGGGCGTTGGCACTTCGGTTATCGCGGAAGAAATGGCGCGCATAGCCTCTTCCAGGCTTGATGAGAAAACAATCATTCTGGATGCGGCAGGGGGCTGGTCCTATCTCGCCGTTGCGCTGGGTACCGAGCCGATGACAAACCTGTCTGAAATGGCGCGTCTGGCAGTTTCAAGCGACGAAGGAGCCTTTAAGCGCATGATCCATTCCCCGAAGGATAAATTATCCGTTTTGGCAACAGGGTCTGACGGAATGCTCGACGATACGATCAGCGCGGAAAGTTATGAGACAATTCTAAATCGTCTGATGGTTACATATCCGGTTGTGATCGTCGATTTATCCGGTGCTTCTGCTGCTATCAAAAAAATGGTGATGACAAAAGCCCATGAAATCGTTGCTGTGTCGACGCCGTCATTGGCTTCTTTGCGGGCCGCAAGAGCACTGATTCATGAGATAAAGAATTTAAGGGGCGACTCCGGCGAGCATATTTCCTTGCTTCTGAATAAAATCGGGCAATCTGCGGGAAGCGAAGTCTCTAAAAACGATATTGAAAAAGTGATGGACAGAAAATCGAGATTATCGATTCCTTACGACGAAAAAGTTTTTGCTGCAGCGGAAGCGCAAGGAAAGTCGATAGAGGATATCAAGAGCGGAGATCAGGTTTTTTCATCTCTGGTTGAATTCACGCGCAACCTGTTAAAGGCCAAGCAGGCCGGTGATGAAAAACCGACAGATAAATCCGCAGTCGGCAGTTTCCTATCCAAGTTAACAGGTAAAAAAGGCTTTTAATGGCATTTGGCAAGAAAGGCAGCGAAACGAATGTGATGGCGCCACCGGCAGCGGTGATCAGCCAGCCTGTTCCTGCCATGCCGCCGCAAGCCACGCCTCCCATTCAAAGCTTCAACACTGAAACGAAGAAGCCGGCAGAAGTTCAGCCGAAGATCAAACTCGAAGCCGATATATTCAGCGCACCGCCCGTTGCTGAAACATCGTCTGGCCCCGATACGGATTCGATGACCCAGTTACGCCTTCAGCGTGCCCGCAACCGCATCTGGGCGGATTTGCGCGACGGGATCGACCTGAAAGCTCTGGCGCGCATGGATGGCAAGGCGGCGAGGGAAGAAGTTGCCACGGCCGTCGAGGAGATCGCCCGCTTCCGCAATCTTGATCTGACTCCCAATGAACTGGCGCAAATCGGCAAAGAATGTTCGGATGATATGCTGGGTTACGGTCCGCTCGAGGCCCTTTTGGAAGAAGATGGCATTGCCGATATCATGATTAATGGCCCGGATGTGGTCTATGTCGAACGAAAAGGTAAAATTCAAAGGACTGATATTAAATTCCGCGACAACCAGCATTTGGTAACGATATGTCAGCGTATCGTCGGAGCCATTGGTCGCCGCGTCGATGAAGCGTCGCCGATCTGTGATGCGCGTTTGCCGGACGGATCGCGCGTCAACGTCATTATTCCCCCGCTGGCCGTGGATGGCGCCTGCATGACGATCCGTAAATTCTCCAAGGATAAACTTACGCTTGAAAAGTTGGTTGAATTCGGCGCGGCAACGCCGTCTTGCGCGAAACTCATCATGGCGATTGGACGTAGCCGGGTAAATGTTCTTGTATCAGGGGGAACGGGATCGGGTAAAACGACGATGCTCAATTGTCTGACCCGGTATATTGAACACGGCGAACGTGTCATTACCTGCGAAGATGCCTGCGAACTGCAATTGCAACAACCGCATGTCGTGCGTCTTGAAACCCGTCCTGCCAATCTGGAAGGGGTCGGGGAGGTTACGATGCGTGATTTGGTAAAAAACTGTCTTCGTATGCGCCCAGAGCGCATCATCGTGGGTGAGGTTCGCGGTCCTGAAGCTTTTGACTTGTTGCAGGCGATGAATACGGGCCACGATGGTTCGATGGGAACGGTTCACGCCAACAATCCGCGCGAAGCAATCTCGCGTATGGAGAATATGATCGCAATGGGTAATCTGAACATTCCGACGGCGGCGGTGCGCGAGCAGATTGCATCCGCTATCAGCGTTATCATTCAGGTTCAGCGACTGCGTGACGGTTCGCGTAAAGTGACCCATATTTCAGAAATTACCGGCATGGAAGGCGAGGTCGTCACCATGCAGGATTTGTTCGTGCTCGATATTCTCGGTGAAGATGAAAACGGAAAGCTGATTACCAAGCAGAGATCGACCGGACTTCGTCCGAAATTCTACGACCAGGCGCGTGCTTTCGGTGTAGAAAAATACGTTCTGGATGCCATGGAAGAGGCCTACGGCTGATGTCTAGCGGCATGATTATTTCTTTGGCTGTTTTGGCGATCCTGATTGCAATCGGAATGATGGCTTATCTTTTGTCGAGCAGTAAGAGAGAACAGCAAAAGCGCATGTTCGCAATAATTGCCGGACAATCGCAAGCTCTGCCGGAATCTGAACGCAACGGCAAAGACCGCCGTCGGGCAGATCTTGCGAAAAAACTACAGCAGCAGGGAAAACAGCATAAAAAAACCAACAGCATTCGCGAGCAGCTGAACAAGGCGGGTTTCTACGAAACGCCTGTTTCGAAATTCTGGTTTTTTTCTGTCATGTCGGGGATCATATTCACCAGTCTTGTTATGCTGGCGGGTCAACCGGCGGTAGTGATCTTTCTTGTTTCCATTATCGGTTTCGCCGGATTTCCGCGATTTGTCCTTAAGTTTAAAATCGGGCGTCGCCAGAAAAAATTTCTAAACGATTTCTCCGATGCGCTTGAATCGATGGTCAGGCTACTCAAGGCCGGTATGCCTGTTGCCGAGGCGATTGCAATGATGAGCCGGGAATATAGCGGACCTGTAGGCGAAGAAATGCTGAAAATTTACGAGCAGCAGAAAATCGGTATTCCTTTGGCCGAAGCTTGCGTGAAGGCTGCCGAGCGCATGCCGATTACCGAGATGCAAATGTTTGCCACCGGCATCGCGATACAACAGCAGACCGGTTCGAGTTTGTCGGAAGTCCTGCTCAATCTGGCGAAAGTCATTCGTGCCCGTTTTAGATTGAAGAGAAAGATTCAGGCGCTTTCTGCCGAGGCCAAAGCTTCTGCCATGATTATCGGTTCGCTACCGATTATCGTATGCGGCGGTCTTTATGCCGTTAATCCGGAATATATGTATCCGCTCTTTAATACACTCAAGGGTAAATATTATCTTGGCGGAGCCGTCTGCTGGATGTGTATGGGTGTTCTTATTATGCGGCAAATGATCAATTTCAGGATTTAGAATGGTATTTACCGAAGAAGTAGATCAGACAATTATCATAGTGGTGAGTTCGCTTTTTGCGATGCTTTCTTTCATGGCGATCGCATTGCCGCTTTTAAACAGAACAGAAAAGAAAGAACGCTATCTCAACATCATAGAAAAAAGGAAAAAAGTTCTTTTTGACCAGACGAAGGAGTCTTTGGGTAAAAAGACTACTGTAATTTCAAAAAACGTATCGGCGCGGGAATCTCTTACGCTTTACTATAAGATACAAAATATATTCGGCGAAATGGGAGAAAAAATCCGCGACCAGATGCTTCAGGCAGGACTCCGTGATCCGAAAGCACCATTCAAATATTTGATCGCCCGCGGCGTCATTCCTCTCGTTCTGATGTTTTTTACCTTTATCGTCATGGCAAAGGGGCAAAAGGACTTTACGCCGGCGCAAATCCTGATGGGAATGTCTTTTCTTGGTATAGCGGGATTTTTCCTGCCGAAACTTTTGCTGAAGAATTATATTCAGAAACGACAGGCAGAGATCAATATAACTTTTCCCGATGCGCTCGACATGATGCTTATCTGCGTACAAGGCGGTATAGGTCTGGAACAAACGATCAACCGTGTAGCCGACGAGATTGCAGATCACTCCCCGACACTGGCGGAAGAACTTGGGATATTAAGCGCGGAAATGGGAATGTTGAATGACCGCCGTGCGGCTTTGCAGGATTTTGCGAGGCGTGTCGGCTCTGGTGCTGCCAAGTCTTTCACAACCGCGATGTTACAAGCTGAACAATACGGAACCTCGGTATCGGGCGCAATGCGCGTAATTTCGGAAGAACTTCGCGATATGCGCATGGCTACTGCCGAACAAAAGGCGGCATCTCTGCCGCCTAAGCTTACCGTTCCTATGATTTTATTTTTCCTGCCCGCGCTGTTTATCGTTATCCTGACACCGGCATTTTTATCCGCCGGTGAAGCCGGGGTAATGGAATAGCTTAAGGCAATTTCTTCGGGGTTTGCGCCTGTGCCGTTGCTTTTCTTGCCGCTTCGCCGCGCGCATCGACTGAATAAGCGGAAGGCTCGTTAAGTGTACGGATAATGCGGATATTACGCTCGATCTCGACGCGGCTTGGATCTTTCGCTTTGGCGGAATAGAGGAGATCAAGAGCTTTATCGGTGTAGCCTTGCGCCGCGAGATTCAAAGCCAGATTGTTCATGACTGGAATGGAATCTCCCTTCCAGAGTTCAAGCGCCTTACGAAAAGCTTTTTCGGCTTCGGCATGATCCTGCTGTGCATCGAGAGAAATCCCGAGTACATGCCATGCGCGGTAATTATTGTCATCGGCCTTAATGGCTTTTCGGGCATAGGATTCGGCGGATTTGAAATCACCTGTTTCAAGTTCGAGCGCGCCCATTTCCGTGAACGTCAAGGTCGCGGGTGATTTTCCTTTCAAAAACGGCATCAGGATCGTTTCGGATTTTTTCAGATCGCCGGATTCGCGAAGCGCTTTTGCATAGCGTCCTGCAGCGAATTCATCTTTAGGATTACGCTTGTAAAGCCCCGCTGTAAAATTCAGATTTTCGCGACGGTCACCGTATAGCTCTGACTTGCTCGCGCCTTTCGACGACAGCGACGTGGTCGGTTTCTTAGGCGCAGGTTCAGGCGAGCCCGCACAGGAGGTCAAAAGAAGCGCAGAGGCAAGAACGACAGTTGAGATTTTCAACGTGCGGGTAATCATGGGAAAGAAGCTCCGTGTTTAAATTTTTTTATTGACCAGTTTTATTCACCGGGTGGAGGTTCTTCGGTCCTTGGCGTCTCCATGAGGTCTTCATTGAGCTGGGTATTCGCTCGATTTGCGGAAGGCCCCGATGGGGTTTCTTCCGGTATCGCCGCCGCCGGACCGGATGCGTCCTGCACCACATTCACTTCATGGCACATGTCAGGGCAATAGTAAACGCTGTATTGCTTGCATCCTGGTGTGCCGTTGGCGCAGGCGCGACGGATGCGGATATAATTTTTATTGGGTGATCCGATAATCACATGACGCTGCATTATGACTTTCCCGTCGGCATCGAGTGCGCGAAAATAGGTCGATCCGGGTTTCTTGGCGATCAGGACAAGATTACGGTTTGTGTCAGGCACGACACGCAGGTTTTCATTACTGCCGACGATCACGTTCACCGCGTCGCGGTCGAGGCGGATGATTTCGGGCTTGTCGAGAGAAACCCGTAGCGGCTCGATTTCCGGGGAATCTTCGGCAATCGGCGGCAACTCCTCAAGATCTTCCAGCTCGCTTTGATTTATTGCATCGATATTGTCGAGGGAAGGGGCGGGCGGAGTAGTCGTGATTTCCTGTTTCACGGCGACCGGCTTAGCGGACGAAGCTGCGGCTTCAAGCTGGGTCTTGTATTTCGCCAGACTGCCGCCTTCGGCATGGGCCGTAGCGAAAGGCAAAAAAACAATCGCGGCAATAGCCAGAGTTTGAAGGCCGGTCGATAAAGTCGATGATTTCATTATGTGAATTAGAGCTGCGTCTGAGGCGTTGTTAATTTAGATAAGTATACATGAAGCTGGTTAAGCTTCACCTGTTTTTTGATAGGATTTGATTAATCTTTTAAGGAAAATGGTGGACGATACAGGGATTGAACCTGTGACCTCTCCCATGTCAAGGGAACGCGCTACCGCTGCGCTAATCGTCCATACCGAAGGTGTGTGATGTTTAGTCAGTTCGGGCGGGGATTTCAAGCCTAAACTTCAGTTTTTGTATCAAAGGCTAATAATTCTTCAACCTGTTTGACAAGATCGTTCAAATGAAAGGGTTTGGACAGAATGCGGGCATGACCGGTTGTATTGCCGGCCGCATTTTTCTGCCCCATTGCGACAGCGGCGAAACCGGTAATGAACATTACTTTAAGTCCCGGATGAAGGCTGCTGGCTTTTTGCGAAAGCTCGATCCCGTCCATGCCTGGCATAACGATATCGGCCAACAGCATGTCGAAGCTCATCGGGTCTTGCTTGACAAGATTGAGCGCTTCAATCCCGTTGGTACAGGCTGTGATTTTATGCCCTGCTTTTTGCAACGCCAGTTCCAGGAACTGGCGCATCGAATTATCGTCTTCGGCAAGGAGGATATGGGCCATAATTTACTTGTTCCTGTAGCAATAATCTTTATCCTGAAAAGGACTGTAGCGAAAGCCGTCTTTCATGAAAATATGCCTTACTCTTCTTTGCACATTTGTTTTAGCTGCCTCCGGCTGGGCGGGCATGGTTCAGGCGGCGTCTTCTGACAATGCCTGCGAAGTTATTGGCGAAGAGATCATCCCCTTGCGCGTGCCGAATTTCGACGTTCCGATTTTATGGAAGCGTGTCACAGGCGTCGACGGTCCCGATATCCCGATTGACCTGATCTCACTGGCGGATGGAGGGTTCGTCATAGTCGGCGAGAGTGCCGAATATAATAAAGACAAAGGTATGGGCGCAAACCAGCTTTATCTGGCGCGGGTCGATATCAATGGAAAGATAATCTGGGAGAAGCGCTATCCGGTCAAAAACTTCGTCCACGCTTCGCAAGGCATCGCCGTCAAAGACAGGCTGGTCGTGATGAGCGCGGTCGAAGAGGGGAAGGCGAAATCGATAAGACTTGATTTTCTTGACGGCCTCGGCGCGGTTAAAAACAGCAAAACCATTTCCGATGCCGTGTATGATCTGACGCCGGAAGGGATAGCCTCCTTACCCGGAAGTCCGGTTATGACGCTTGCGCTGTGGGCGACCAATCGCAAAAATCCAAACGATAATTTTACGATATTGAAACAGGTTACAGCGGAAGGAAAGGAAATTTCGAGTCGCCAGTATCTCCCGGGTCTTCCCAATCGTCTTGAAAGTTTCCAAAAAACGGCTGACGGAGATTTGATCGGCTCTGGGCAGATACTCGAAAACGGTGTCAAGGCCGGCTGGCTGTTCAGCGTGGATGGCCAAAGCGGCGATCTCAAATTCCAGCGCCCTTACCTGCGCGGTTTCCAGTCGACCCTGCGGGCCGTGTCGCAAGATATCGATGGAAGCTATATCGCCATCGGCGATTCAATTCCAACTGATGCAGGACTTCGTGCAGCCTGGGTTATGAAAGTCAACTCGAACGGCAGACCGCTGTGGCAGCGTTATATTCAGGGTAAGTATGCTTTTTCCGGCCGTGACGTGTCCGTGGCGAAAGACGGCCGTATCATCGCCATGGTCAATGCCCGTCCCGTGGGAAAAGACGGTGGGCGCGAACATGTAAGACTGATGACATTCACTCCCGAAGGAAAGCTGGAAGGCGACGAAGCCGTGATCGAAGGAGCGAATGCCCAAGGTGTCGACCTGTTGGTGCGCGATCACAGCCGTATTTTAACAGGCGTGACAAGCTCAGGTCTTGGTAATTATGGACTTGCCAAAGACCAGAGATCGGCAGGTTGGGATATTTGGATACTAGGTCTGCCGAAGTTGAGTGCTTTTCAAAATCCATGCGGAATGCGAAAAGTCGGCGATAGTTTTGACGAAGGATTATAATGTTGAATACGGCAGCAGACGATGCGCCTGACTCTGTGCGTGTTACCATTCCTGAAGAATTGAACAAAGCGCGGCTCGATAAAGCTGTCGCTATATTATGCCCGCAATTTTCCCGCACGCGGCTAAAGTCTTTAATCGAAGCGGGAGAATGTATCCTAAACAATAAAGCCGTGACCAAGGCATCGGAGCAGGTCGTAACGGGAGATGATATCTCATTGTCTCTTCCTCCAATTGAAGACTGTATTCCACAGCCCGAGAATATCCCTCTTGATATCGTATTCGAGGACGATTCCGTTATCGTTATTAATAAACCGGCTGGAATGGTGGTTCATCCGGCAATTGGTAACGAGACCGGAACGCTCGTAAATGCCGTTCTTTATCATTGTGGTGAAACTTTGTCCGGTATTAATGGCGTGCGCCGCCCTGGTATTGTTCACCGTCTTGACAAGGATACGACTGGCCTGATGATCGTTGCCAAAACGGATCATGCGCATCATCAGTTGTCTTTACAGTTGCAAGACCGAAGTCTGCGCCGTGTATATGCCGCTCTTATCAACGGCGTTCCTTTTCCAGCCAAGGGCGAAATTGAGTTTGCGATTGGCCGACATCCGAATAATCGTTTGAAAATGGCGGTCGTCAAGGGTGGGCGTGACGCATTGACTTATTACGAGGTCAAAGAAAAATATGGTGAAGCCTTATCGCTGGTCGAATGTCGGTTGGCCACAGGCCGAACACACCAGATTCGCGTGCATTTTGAAAAGATCAAACATCCGCTTGTCGGCGATGATATGTATGGTCTGCAGGAAAACGCCACTCGCGCCGCCATGCGAAAATCAGGTTACGGGGATGATACGATCGAAGCCGTGTCAGCCTTTGCCAGACAAGCGCTCCATGCCCGGGCATTAAGTTTTATCCATCCCGAAACCGAAGAAATCATGACGTTTGAAATTGATTTGCCGGACGACATGACGGCATTAATAAACCATTTATAAGAGATCAATTGAATTTACTTCAAAAAGTTCTTGCATTTAGCCATATTTTTATGTAAATTAAATATATGGGGTCCTGTTACAGATCGCCTCAGCAGAATTTAAGTGGTTTAGTCTCCGCTTTTCCAGTTTCTGGTACCCAAAACTTGAATGCGCCCGAAAGGGCGTTTTTTTTTATTACTTCGCAATATCCTGCCAATACTGGGTCAAGTGACGGTAGGAAAGCGGTTCTGTGATTTCATAGAGTGGATGGGCGATATCGAGCTTTTGTCCGGCGTCGCGGGCAGCTGGTATTACGTTGACCTCTATTGAACTGCCATCGGGAATATATCGTAGACTTCCCAACGGCAAACTGAAACGGATCCCGGAGGATAGATTGGATGCGCCGCCGTAAGGGTCGGGATCATGACCGTTCGTTGCCGTCAAAAAAGCCTCGAAGAAACTGCCATTTAGGAAACGGTTCTTTATTTTTATGGTGCCGCCATTATCTTCCCCAAGATAGTGGCCGATACTTGCCTGAAGTGTAATATCGCTATCAGGAAGCTCATAATAGAAACTGGCGTGTCCTGTGTAACGCGACTGGTTAACAAAGCCCAGATTGAAGGTTTCTTCAAAATCACGCTTGATGACACTTGCCGCTTCGACGCCAACAGCCCAGTTTTTACTCCATGGACGATACAAAACTTCGCCATGCATTCCGGCAAACATAGCGTCGAGGTAACCGGAAGAAATACTTCCATGCCAATTAGAAGTAAAAGACTTGAATCCTTGCACGAACATACGCTCGACAGCAATCCGCCGTTTGGCAAAATGATATTCGTCGCTGCGTACAGGGTCGGATGCGGGAAATCTAAATTCTTCCAGCTTGTCCAGATTTGAGAAAAGATTATACCGGAGCGAGGTTTCGCTTAGAAAATTTGTCATGAACTGATGGGACATAACACCGATAAAATCGGTTCGGTGTACAAACGGTGCGTCGTCTTCCGACAGGCTGAAGTTTTCTCTCAACTTGAAGGATAAATTATATTTACCGAATTGGGATTTAGTTTCGGAAAAATTATGATCAAATTCAATGTTACGCCAGGTTTCTTCTGCGCTGCCGGTACCACCGGCTTCGGGCAGATCGCGGCGCGTGATGCTTATGGCCGGTCCTTTCAGGCCGAAATAGCGCGGCTCCAGCCTGAGAACACCGCTCTCATCAAATCTGGATTTAATTTCTGAAAGGCGCCAAGCCTTTGCATATTGATATGGGGCGGATTGATCGCTACTGAGCCTGAGTTGCGCGGAAGCGGTGTTATGTGGGCTTTTCAAATATTCGACACAGCATGCTTCTATATCGGTTATATCTGACTGGCTGACCGAAGAGGAATGGAATGGCCATGAAGATATCACGGATTTCACACTAAGCCGCGCCATCAGCGTATCTTTATCCATAAGCGCTACACCGATATTGACGAACCCAGTCGGTGAATAAGATAAGCCGAATGAATACGAGGACGGCGCGTCGATCTTCATATTTCGCTCGGCTTTGTATGCATCCGAGTTCCAGTCCGCTTTTAAACTCAATCCTTTCAGTGGGGTGGCATATTCGATACCGGCGAATAAACCGGTATCGCCACTAAACCACTCGCTTGGCGAATTAGGTTTATCGCCATCAAGTTGACGGTTCTTGCTCAGATAGCTGCCTGTCCAGTCGAGCGGATTGGCCACGCTCTCGTTTGTTCCGAAACGACCCCATCCAAAGCCTGCCGTAAAATCGAAACTTTCATAGCGTTTTGAAAAAGCAAGATATTCGCCTGCCATGCGCTTATGTCCGAATGCGGATTGAACGCCTACGGCGATCTCGGGCCTGAATTTCCTTTCGCTGAAAAGTTTGAATTTGAAATCGAGTCCCGGATATGTTTTGTCAGGATCATCTAGCAAATCCGAAATTTCACTTGTTTGACGAAGCTGCAGAAAAAGTCTGTCGTGAAGCTGCAGGCCGAGACTTGTATGGAGATAAGGATCTGCAGAGGAAATATTAGCCCGTATCGTGCCGGCTTTATCCATGCGTGCGGAGGGAATTGCATTCAGGCCGATTGGTCCGTAGAGGTTGGGCGATGGCGTTAAAAGGTAGGAATCGTCCGCCCTCGCGGCATCTGCATACCACGCGAAGCAAGCAACGAAAAATATTCGCAGCGCTTTTATCATATTCCCCCTGAAAGCGTGGCAGCACCATAACGAAATACGGATGTATGCCAAGCCTATTTTTTAACTTTCATGCTTATAATCTTTAGAAAAATGGAGATCTTATGCAGATTGTAATGCCTGCGCCGGTAAAAGGCGGTCTTATATTTACAGCTATATTAGCATTTATAATCGGACTGATTGCCGCGGTGGTTAGTATGGGGGAGAAATCCATTACGGGGCATTATGGAATCTTGGGAGATGTTCTTCCCGAGGCAGTTATGGTGTTGGCGGGGCTTGCGTTCATTTTTTGTATCACGCTTTTAAAAACCGATGGCAAGATTTCCACATTGATCGACGAAACGCTGGAATCTATTGCCAGCGGTGTCATCTATTTTAACGAACAAGGAAACCTGTCCCGTTTCAATTCTGTTGCCGGTTTATTAATGCCAGAACTTTTCGAAGATAAGACGTCGCCAAATTACATAGGCGTGTACAGGCGATTTTTATCTTTTGTCTATGAACGTAGCATGGATATAAGAGATCAATCGAAATTGAGTCTTGATGCCATGTATCTCAGCGGCTCAAAACTCCTTTTCCGTGAAATCATAAAACTTAAAAGCGGGAAGATTGCTCTGGTGCAGTTTTACCAGCGCAAGCATGGCGACATCATATCCATTCTCACGGATATATCTTTGCTTAAAAGCCACATAGAGGAAGTTGCGGCTTTGACCGAAGAAAATCGTATCATGCTTAAAGCGATAGAAGCTTCCGGTACGAGTATGATTATAGCGCAGGACAAAGGCGAAGGTATTTACGTTACCTTTGTCGATCCAAACTTCGCAAAAATTGTCAGTCGGAAAAGCGATGATTTGGTTGGTGGAAAATTTCCTGCTGTCTTGGAAGAAATATTTAGTGATCAGTGTGATGCAGTAAAACAAGCCCTTGCAAAAGCAAGACGGGACGGAGTCGTTAATAATGTATCTTTGAAAATTCAGGACGAGACCAAGGGTATTTTATGGATATACCTGCATGTTATTTTTTACCATGACGAAAAAGACCGGCCTTTTTATGTATGCTTTCTTACGGACAATACCGATGAAAACGAGACAAAAGTTAAATTACTGCAAAAAGAACGTATGGAATGTGCGACAAAAATGGCTAGCCACATAGCGCATGACGTAAACAATATTCTTTCTATAGTGGACGGATATTCGAAAATAATTAGAAGAAACCTCGATGCCGGTAAGAACACGATTGATCTTTTCGACCATATCGATCAGGGCGTAAAGCGTGGAAGCGATCTAACTTCCTTGCTGACCGCCTTTGGGCAAGGGCAGGGGTTGCAGAAAAAGCGTTTCGATATTGTTACTCATGTTCGGGGAATGGAGGCGGATCTTGCGGCATTAATGGGAGATAATATGAACATCGTTATAAGTGCGCACGATGAGGCATATTACATCATGGCTTCGCCTGTCTCTATGACCCAATTAATCCTGAAGCTGGCGGAAAACTCGAAAGATGCGATGCAAGAAAAGGGAGGAGATTTTATTCTGTCCATCTCCGAAGCTAACCGGACCCATGCGATTGAACTGTTAGGCGGAACTGCTGACGGACATATCTGTCTTCAGGTAATAGACAATGGGATCGGGATGAGTCCCGAGACATTATCATGTATCTACGAACCTTTCTTTACGACGAAAGATCCTGCGCTGCATGCAGGGACTGGCATGTCGTTGGTTTACGGTCTCGCGAAGGAAATTGGAGCCGTGATCGATATTAAATCGACCTTGGATAAAGGAACCTCCATCTCGATTTTGATACCTATGGATAAACAGCAAACATCGCAAAATAAGACGGCAGGGAATTTATATGATTAAGCCTCATGCAAGAATGGACAAGTTGCGGGTTATGATCGTCGACGATCAGGCGGACATGCGCGGTATGATCCGTCATATGCTGGCCGAACTCGGCATCAATCAGGTTTTTGAGGCGGTGGACGGAAAACAGGCGATGAGCTTTATGGACGATGCTCTTGATATGATAGATCTTGTCATCTGTGACTGGAATATGCCTGCAATGTCGGGTGTCGAAGTGTTGCGCCAATTACGTTCCGTTGATGTAGATATGCCCTTTCTGATGGTGACGGGCCGAAACGATATGAATTCGGTATCGGAAGCCAAGGCAAGCGGAGTAACGGCCTATATATCGAAACCGTTTTCCCTCGATCAGCTTGAGCATAAAATCCGCGTCATTATGGACAAAATTTCTCACCGATTGTCAGCCTGAAATAAAGCCTGTATCTTGGAATTATGAGTCAGGTCTACGATCTTTGCATCATCGGCGGGGGTATAAACGGGGCGGGGATAGCCCGGGATGCCGCCGGACGGGGTTTGAAAGTACTGCTTCTTGAAAAAGACGATCTCGCGTCCCATACTTCCTCAGCCAGTACTAAACTGATCCATGGCGGATTACGCTACTTGGAATATTATGAATTCCGTCTGGTGCACGAAGCCTTGCAGGAACGCGAAGTTCTCCTGAAAATCGCGCCGCATATTATTTGGCCAATGAACTTTATTTTACCGGACGCGTATTCGATCCGCCCTTTCTGGCTGATCCGCTGTGGCCTTTATTTATACGATATTTTGTCTTTCAGATGGGGAAAGCGAAAATTTCCTTTGTCGCGCGCCTTCAACTTGCGAAAACACGAATTCGGCGCTCCACTTAAGGATGATCTTTTTCTGGGCGTACTTTATTCGGATGGATGGGTACAGGATTCCCGCCTGGTCGTTCTAAACGCCATGGATGCGCATGAACATGGAGCGGATATTCGTACGCGAGCTGAATGTACGGGATTAAAGCCTTCGGGCGAGGGCTGGGAAGTTGAGATAGACGGCAAAGAGAAAATTCATGCAAGTATAGTAGTCAATGCCGCCGGGCCGTGGGTACATGCATTGCTGCAAAAGGCGTCGCTGATAAAAAAAGAAACGCCGCATGTTCGTCTGGTACAGGGAAGTCATATAGTCGTGCCCAAAATTTATCAGGGTTCGCAAGCCTATATGCTTCAGCAAAAAGACAAGCGTATAGTTTTTGCTATCCCCTATGAAGGTGAATTTACCCTGATTGGCACGACTGATACGGATTATGACGGCGATATAGCCTCGCCAGCAATTACACAGGCTGAAGTCGAATATCTTTTGGATGCGGCGAATATATATTTTAAAAAGAAGATCGTGCAGGAAGATATTGTCTGGACTTACAGCGGGGTACGGCCATTGCTGGATGACGAAAACGGCGATGCCAAATCGGTGACGCGCGACTATAAGATTCACGAAGACAGCTTTGGCAATTCGCATTTGATATCTGTTTTCGGCGGGAAAATTACAACATATCGCCGTCTCGCCGAAACGGTTTTGAAAAAAATATGCGAACTGCGCGGCCTGCCTGATTTAAAATGGACGTCTTTGAAATCTTTACCCGGCGGCGACGTGCCGGAAGGGGATTTTGATGAATTCCTCAAGGAACAGCGTATCCGCTGGGAGCATGAAAATATTAGCCTTTTGCGCCGCTATGCCAGAAATTACGGCACAAGGATGATTGATATATTATCAATTCCTAAAGGCGCTCATTACGGGGATGGCGTCTATGAATCCGAAGTCCGGTATCTGGTGGAAAAAGAATTTGCAAAAACTCTGGAGGATATACTTTGGCGGCGAAGCAAACTCGGCCTGCATGTATCAGCCCAAACCAGAATGAACATAGAAGTCGCGTTGAGAGATATCATTTCATGAAAACCATTCTTGCGCTCGATCAGGGGACGACAAGCTCTCGCGCGATACTTTTTTCCACCGAGGTTCGGGAGATCGCCTCTTCTCAAAAGGAGCTGACTCTCTTTTACCCGCAAAAAGGCTGGGTCGAGCAGGACGCGGAAGAAATCTGGCAGGATGTCCTGGTCTGCGCCAAGGAAGTCTATGCAGACAGTATCGCCGCCATCGGCATTACCAATCAGAGAGAAACGACGATCATCTGGGACCGCAAAACAGGCAAGCCTGTATATAACGCGATCGTCTGGCAGGATAGAAGAACCGCTGACTATTGCGCAAAACTCAAAGAAGATAGATTTGAAGAAATTATTTCCGCCAAGACGGGCTTGCTGCTCGATCCTTATTTTTCGGCCTCCAAGATTAACTGGATATTGGATAATGTCGAAGGGGTAAGAACCCGGGCCGAAAAGGGCGAGCTGGCATTCGGTACGGTTGATTCATGGCTGCTGTGGAATTTGACCGGCGGGAAGGTCCATGCGACCGATATAACAAATGCATCGCGTACTATGCTGTTTAATATCAACACGCATGAATGGGATGATGAACTTTTTGAAATTTTCAAAATTCCAGCGTCTTTAATGCCGGAAGTCAAAGACAATGTCGCCGAATTCGGCGTGACGGACCTTTTCGGCAAAACGATAGCTGTCCTCGGTATGGCGGGTGACCAGCAGGCGGCAACGATCGGGCAGGCCTGTTTCGAACCGGGTATGATTAAATCCACATACGGAACTGGTTGTTTTGCGCTGATGAATATCGGGCCGGAATTTAAGCTGTCAAAGAATAGATTGTTAACGACAATTGCCTATAAAATAAACGGTGAGCTGGCCTATGCGATTGAAGGTTCGATATTTGTGGCAGGAGCGGCGGTGCAGTGGTTGCGCGACAACGTAAATTTCTTCTCCGATGCCGCAGAGAGTGAAGGACTGGCTTTGTCGGTGCCGGACTCAAACGGAGTTTATTTTATTCCGGCGTTTACCGGGTTGGGTGCGCCGTATTGGGAACCACATGCCCGCGCGGCTATTTTCGGGCTGACGCGCGAAAGCACGAAAGCACATATCACTCGTGCCGCATTGGAAGCGCAAGGATATCAGACGTTTGATCTGATGGATGCGATGGAAAAAGACAGTGGCTATAAAGCCGAAATTTTGCGTGTCGATGGCGGTTTGACGGCCAATTCCTTCGTCTGCCAATTTTTAGCCGATATGCTGGCCTGCCCGGTTGAAGTACCGGAAAATCTTGAGACGACGGCGCTTGGCGCGGCGTATCTGGCAGGGTTAGGGGCGGGGATATTCAATGGGCTTGGTGATATTAAAGATAAGTGGCATCGCGACCGTGTTTACCGGCCCGAAATAGACAAAAGCCTGCGCGATAGAAATTATAATGAATGGCGAGATTATATTAAGCGCATTCAAGGCTAGTTTTTTTGATGACCCGAAAGATCATTCATATCGATATGGACGCTTTTTATGCCTCCGTCGAGCAGCGCGATCATCCCCATCTGCGCGGCAAACCTTTGGCAGTCGGACATGGTGCAAAACGCGGCGTCGTAGCGGCGGCCAGTTATGAAGCGCGTAAATTCGGTGTACGTTCCGCCATGCCTTCAACTGTTGCCATGCGGCGATGCCCGGAGCTTATTTTCGCTCCGCCAAGATTTGAGGTTTATCGCAGCGTATCGCAACAGATACGGAATATATTTCTGGAATATACGCCGCTCGTAGAGCCGCTCTCGCTCGATGAAGCCTATCTTGATGTCACGGAAAATCTAAAAGGAATTGCTACCGCGTCTGCTACCGCCAGGGAAATCCGGGCGCGGATAGTGGATACGACAGGTCTGACGGCGTCTGCCGGTATTTCATATAATAAATTTCTTGCCAAACTTGCCTCAGACTACCGTAAACCAAATGGGCAATTCGTCATTCAGCCAAGCGAAGGGGCGGTCTTTGTTGAAAAATTGGAAGTAGGAAAATTTCACGGTATCGGGCCAAAAACAGCAGAAAAAATGAACAGGCTCGGCATTTATACCGGAGCCGATCTGCGCGACAGGACCAGAGAATATCTGCAATTTCATTTCGGTAAATCAGGTTCATGGTATTACACAATTGCGCGCGGCGAGGATAACCGTGAAGTGCAGGCCGACCGCATCCGAAAATCTTCAGGTTCCGAGAACACGTTTGCACAAGATTTATATGAACCGGAAAGAATCGAAGCAGGCATTTTAGAAATGGCCGACGATGTCTGGAAATGGTGCGACGAGAAACAGATGTTCGGGCGCACTGTAATGGTAAAGATAAAATATAACGACTTCAGGCAAATCACCCGCAGCCGAAGTTTCAACGCGCCTGTAAACTCTCAAGAAGAATTGCATAGGGCAAGCCTCGACCTGATCCGATCAACCTATCCTGTACTGCAGGGTATCCGTCTCGTTGGCGTAACAGTGTCGAATTTCGAGGAAATAACAGAACACGGAATCGACGAGAGGATTCTGATTTAAAATGGTGCCCAAAGCCTGTATCCAATCGAGGGGTTAAGTCTTTGTTTTGACTCGGTTTCGTTGGATGCTATGGGCTTCGTACCCCTAGACGTACCCCTTTAAACGCAGGACGGCTGCGAATTCGGGCATACATAAGAATACATAGGCGAACTTTTAATTGCAAGCCGGACGTGTTCTTATAGCTATGCGGAGAGCGTTATCGCTTATGGCCTATTGATGCGTAGCATAAAAGTAGAGCAGCGAGAAAAGACACGTTTTTATTTGTGATATCTCAATATATTGAGGAAGAAATATCTAAAAATTTGTTACAAGAAAGAAATAAGGGGGGGCGTATACCCCCCTTCGCCGTTAGGCGGTAATGCGCACTTTACTGGGTCGTGTAATTTTCAAACCATTTTTTGAAAATCGTCTATTTTTTGATTTTAAAGAAATCTTTATCTGCATCTACTTGGATCCAGAGAGCCGAGAACCCACCTGCAAATAGGGCTACAACTAGCGCGAGCAAGTGAGGACCTCCAAATTCAAGAAGCATTGCGGCAAGCCAATGAACTCTAACGCGTGTAACGTGGCCTATTAGAAATATCATAAACAGATACGTGGCTAGGGCTACTATCACGCCAGTATATCTGGCGCGTTTGTTTTCGATTTTTAGGAGTCCAGAATTCTTATTGGCACGTGGCATAGGTCAGTCCTGCTTCGCTTGCGTTGCCCTCACGAAAAAGAAACGTGCCTTCTTGAGTTAAGGCACTTGATGCTATTACACCAGCGGCGATTTGTCCGTAAACGGACGGCTCATTAAATAAAACCTTCACATAGATGGTTGAGCCAGCTCGGGCTGGGAGCGCATATTGGGAGGTGTAGATATCGCCAATGAGACGAGTGCTCAGAGTAGTTGTGCCAGATGGGATATCTACTGAGAAATATCTGCCATCATCAATGTTACAGCGTTCAATGCCATTGATTTTGATTGATGGAGCACCACGCCCAGATAATAAGATTGATCCTTTGGGACGATAAACTACAAGCTTGGCTTGTCCTTTTTTTATTGGCTCTGGTTTATATAGTGGCCCTGCTGGGGTCGCGCATGCGGCGAGCGTCAAAACAGATAAGATTACAAGATGTCTTTTCATATCATTCTCCCTTCTTGCCGCCAGAGCTTGATCGCTCTGGTGGCTGGGAGTTGATAACCATTAACTAGAATGGCGCGACAGTCTTTAGGCCGAGGCCATTGGACATACACTGCCGCCTCCCAGCCATAGCTGGAGGGCGGCACGTTTACGGTACATGCAGAACCGCTAGTTAAGGGGTTATCAAGCCCCGCCGATTTCAACGGCAATCGCATTCTGTATCCAGATATATATGAATGCAAGGGGATATATTTATGGAATAGAGGCTAATTCATTGTATAAAAAAGGATGACAAAATTACGTCCACTCGAGCAACAACTAGTCGAAGATGCCCTTGAAATGGGCGGCGGCTACGTTTTGGATTTTTCGGATAGAACATTTGGTCAATTCTTTGACGCAGAGTTCGGAATCGATATTAACGAATCTAAATATCATGCAAACGGAAGCTCTAAAGGCAAACGTATGCGGACTTTTATTCAACTAGAAAATGACATGCTAGTTGCTAAAGTTTTACGTTCACTCTGGGAATATCGTGCGGCCATGCTTTTTAGAAGAGGCGTTGAAGAAGATGAAAAAATTACCGAGAATTATTTTAATTTAATTTATAAACTTGAAGGCTCTTCCGAAACTGCAAATACAGATGCTATAGAAAAATTTGAAGAGAATGCTTCTCTAGATGAATTGATTTTAGCAATCAATCGAGACATTGCGGCCAATAAGCCACAAGCGGCGCTTGATAGGCTGCATACTTATTGCATGAAAAGGTTTAAAAATCTTTTGGCTTTGAGGGGTTATGCTTGCGAAGATGAAGAGCCATTGCATAGCAGGACTGGCAAATATGTTAAGGCTTTAGAGAGCGAAAAAAAACTGCAATCTATGTCTATTAAAATCATTAAAATGAGCATTAGTTTATTTGAAGAATTTAACCATATACGAAATGATAGAACCTTTGCTCATGATAATGAAATACTCGGTCTTCACGAGGCGCGGTTTATATTCGATGCTGTAACAAACGTATTGAGATACATTCGTTCATTAGAAATAAAGTCATTAAGAGAATAAGTTTTAAGGGGGCAAAATGAGCTTAATAAGATACATAGAAATAAAAAACTTTAGAGGAATTCAAAATTTAGCTTGGCGGCCTGGAAGTGGAATTAATTGCATCATAGGCTCTGGAGATTCTGGGAAGAGTAGCATCATTGATGCAATCGATATTTGTATTGGCGGTAAACGTAATATTTCTGACTGTGATTTCTATAACTTAAATTTCGAATCTCAAATTAGTATAAAAATCACTTTAGGCTCTTTGCCAGACGAGCTTTTGAATATTGATCAATATGGATTATATCTTCGCGGCTTCGATATTAATTCAGGTGTTTTGTATGATGAGCCAAGTTCAGAACTTGAAACAGTTATAACTATAGAAACTATTATTGATGAAAGTCTCGAACTTCAAAGATATTTGACTTCAGATAGAGCAAGTGATCAAGGGCTTAAACGCAATTTAGCATGGGCTGATAGATCAAAGCTAATACCAACAAGACTTGGAGGAAACAACGATCAGCATTTTTCATGGAGAAAAGGCTCAATTCTTCATAAGTTGAGTGAAGAGAAAGTTGATCATTCAAAGGCGCTATTACAAGTCGGTCGTGAGGCGCGTGCAGGTTTTGGCTCAAAGACCGATAAAGAGCTCGCTGAAACTTTAGAAACCGTACAGCGCGCCGCCACCAAATTGGGTGTGCCAGTAAAAGAAGCGCAAGCTCTTATGGACGCCAATGCAGTATCTTTAAATGGCGGTATGATTTCACTGCATGATGAAAAAGGGGTTCCTCTTTCAGCTCTAGGCCTTGGTTCCGGCCGACTTTTAGTCGCAGGTTTACAAAAAGAAGCGTCCGCAGAAGGTTCTATTTTATTGGTTGATGAGCTTGAGCATGGCTTAGAACCGCATAGAATAATTCGGTTTTTGAATGCTTTGGGCGCGAAAGATAAGTTTCCATCACTTCAGGTTTTTGCAGCCTCTCATTCTCCAGTCGTAATTAGAGAACTTAACGGGAGCCAACTCTTTGTACTCCGAAAGAAGTTGAAATTTCATGAAGTTGTCTCAGTCGGTGTAAAAGATAATATTCAAGCAGCAATTAGGAAGTATCCTGAGGCAATTTTAGCGCCTTCGATTATAGTTTGTGAGGGTGCTACAGAAGTTGGGTTGCTTAGAGGCCTAGATCATTTCCGTGTTCAATCTGAAGAAACTTCTCTAATGGCTAATGGAATAGCATTAGTAGATGGAGGAGGAAGTGAAATGTTTGAGAGAGCGCTTTCATTTCAAGAGCTTGGATATCGTACTGCTGTATTCAGAGATAGTGATGTTTTTCCTACTCCAGCACTGGAAATGACGTTCCGACAAAATGGCGGCTCTGTATTTAGTTGGAAAGAGGAATGGGCTACTGAAGATGCAATTTTCTCTTGTTTGCCAGACCAAAGCATTTCTGAATTATTGGATTTAGCTATCGAATATAAGAGTGAGGAGTTAGTTTCTTCTCAAATTACAACCGCTTCAGAAGGCAAGTTGAAACTTTCTGATATACAAATGAAATTCCTTTTTGATGAGTTAACAGATTATGAGAAGGAGATTCTATCCACTGCCTCTCGATCTTCAAGAGCAAGACAATCGTGGTTTAAATCGGTTTCTGCAATGGAACGTGCAGGGCATGAAATTATAGCTCCAGTATTAGAAGACACTGGTAATGATTTTAAAAATGTTTTGGAATCTATTTTTGATTGGTGCCAAACATGACAGGAACGCCCGATCTTTTATCATTTAGTAAAGGATTAGTTGTTGCTCCGGCTGGCTGTGGCAAAACTCAGCTAATTGCTGATTCATTGCGTTTTGTAAAAAATGAGAAGCCTGTTTTAATCTTGACTCATACTAATGCGGGCGTAGTCGCCTTAAGGAATAGACTGAAGCGGCTTGGTGTTGAAGGAAGCAGTTTCCGGCTTTCTACGATTGATGGATGGGCAATGAAAATTGCCTCTCTTTTTCCTGAAAGAGCGCAATGTGATCTAGCAATTATAAAAAATCCTAATTATCCTTTGATTAGAGACGCAGCTCTTCGACTTCTTGAAGATGGACACATAAACGATCTTATTAAGGCGACTTATAGTCGGCTTTTTGTCGATGAATACCAAGATTGCTCAATTAGACAGCATAGAATGGTGAGGGCCATATCGTTTACTATCCCCACTTGTGTGATGGGTGACGATATGCAGGCAATTTTTGGATTTGATAGAAATGATCCTCTCGCTCATTGGAATAATGACGTCTCTTTGCATTTTACTGAATCCCATCAGCTAACAAAACCTTGGCGGTGGCTAAATGCTAATAGTGGTGATTTAGGCTACTGGTTACTTGAAATGCGTGAAATATTAAAACGCAATCAGAAAATCGATTTTTCAAAAGCCCCTGCGAATGTTTCATGGCTAAAGCTCGATGGGGCAAATGATGTCCTAACACAGTTAAGTGCTGCCAAAATAGGCAACTCTAGAGAAGGAGAAACAGTACTTATAATTGGAGACAGCAGAAATCCTTTGGGGCGTTCTCAGTTGGCAAGCCAAACTCCTGGGGCGGTAACTGTAGAAGCTGTGGATTTAAGGGATTTAGTAACCTTTTCAAATTTGTTTAGTCTAAATAATCCGAATGTATTGCAACATTTAATAGAATTCTTAGAGAATTTAATGAGCAATGTGGGTGGTAGAGATTTGTTGAATCGACTATCTGTAATTTCTCGGGGATCAAATAGAAAGCCACCGACAAACGTTGAACGGGAGGCCGTCTCTTTTAGTAGTCAGCCATCATTTGCTGGAGCGCTGGCATTGATAGCGGCGATTAGTGAGCAAGGCGGAGTTAGAACCTATAGGCCGTCAATTCTAAATGTTCTAACAAAAGCTTTGTTGATTTGTAGAGACAACGAAAATATTTCTTTCCCTGAGGCTGTAATAAAAATACGCGAGCAAAATCGGCTAACTGGAAGACCGCTTCCCAAAAGGGCAGTTGGAAGTACGCTTTTACTTAAGGGCTTAGAAGCCGATGTTTCTGTTATTCTTGATGCGGGAAGAATGTGTTCAAGAAATTTGTATGTGGCTATGACA
Source organism: Micavibrio sp. (assembly GCA_030824965.1). Taxonomy (GTDB): domain Bacteria; phylum Pseudomonadota; class Alphaproteobacteria; order Micavibrionales; family Micavibrionaceae; genus Micavibrio_B. The sequence goes on from JAPJQV010000001.1 coordinate 309,356, forward strand.
AGAGGTTCAAAGCGACTAGTAGTTTGTTCTGCTTCTTCGATTTTGCCTCAAATATAGATTTTTATTAAAAGAATTTTTGTAATTGAAACCTTTAAATGGTTTCAACCATGTGTCCGCTACCTGTCAGTCCTCACTCCTCCGTTTTCGCGCCGGAAGGCGACGAAAACGACACCACAATCATATATTGCGGAAGAGAACCTATCATTATCGTGAAGACTGAATGGTAGCCCCAGCTTCGCCGCCGCCGCTTTGCGCGGCGCGGCGGGTGGGTCACATGTATCGTTTCCCTATCTCCATGCCGACATGTCGGGCCGCGCCGGAAGGCGCAAGGCCCGTTCCCGGAGCACGACATGGTGATGGAGTCCTCTCTCATTATAAAACATGAACATCTTAGGAAGAATTTGAGCATCTTAGAGAGAGTTAGGCATTTTTAGCTAAGATGCTCACGTTCAACAGGTGGGTAGGGAGCAGTCCCATTTACCGTTTTTGCCAATTCCTCCAGAACGCGTAGAGACAACGCCCAATTTATCTTTCGCTCGGCGAAGGCTGGCTTCTGAAATGCCATTTAGGGCGGCTTCAGCCAACACCTGCGCACTATCGATAGGGCCATTTTTCAGAAGCTCTAAAAGAAATTCTTTGGCTTCTTGGAGTGCGCTGGGGTCTTGAGTAGTGCTGGAGGATAATAACTCGTCGGCTGTTATCGTTACTTTCTCGTCTAACCATTCAATCGTCGCAGTTTCAATACCGTTACAAACGATTGCTGGGTTGATGATAAATGCATTGCCTTTACCATCGCGTCCTATATTGGTTTTGGCAGAGACAAGAATGCGCTTATTGTCATCTAAAGGATGTTTTCCTAAAACGGCAACATTCCGTGCTACGCCGGAAAAAGCAATAGACCCTGACACTTTCTTAAGGGCGGAGCCTGTAGGCTCTCCCTTGTTAAGATGCATAATCGCCAAGACCGTTAATTTCAGTTCTGCGGCAAGCTGGGACAACGGAATAAGTAACGATCTAACGTCAGCATCTTTGTATGAATCCTTACGGCCCAGAAAACCAGTGATCGGGTCAATAATGAGTAAGCCAACATTATCCTGAACTATCTTATCCTTCAGGACTTGTAGATCGGTTTCTAGATTGAATGAGCGCTCAACGCCGTTGTTTTCTTGAATAACATCGAGATTTTCGATGTGATCTAAGTTTGCGCCAGCAGCGATCAGGCGAGGCAAAACTGTATCGTTGATGTCATCTTCGCCGCCTATTAAAAGCACGTTCGTCAATGACAGATTCTTATTGGCGGGAGGCCAGAATGAGCCAGTACTTAAGGCGCTGGCAAGCGAGCAGGTTGTGAGCGATTTACCACAACCCGGTAAACCAGCAATAATATTCAGCTTACCAACGGCAATTAGTCCCTCAGCAAGCCATTCAACACGCTCTGGAGTGATCGTGCTAAGTTTTCGGCTTTTTATGCTCGCCGCCATTACCTTGCTCCAAGAGACTGGAACCAGTTATCAGCGGTATCCTTCGAGATCAGGGTGCGCCGTCCGATTTTTAGAAAAGGAAGGCGGCCTTCTTTTATTTCCTTGTAAACAAGGGTTCTACCAATGCTGTAAACGCGGCAGAAAGTTGGGATGTCGTAGGCTTTGGGTTCGTTCATCATTATTCTCCTGAATAGTTTCGTATTCGATAGAATGACGATGAACGAATGGATTTACAAAGTCCCCTTAGTTGATTGCGTGCATTCCAATGAGGCTTTCAAGTTGAGCTATTCGCTCCTCTCTCATTATCTTCATTGCCTCTTTATATTTGTAATAAATCCTGCGAAAGTTCGCGCAGTCAGACATTGGCATTGTTGCCAAAACTGGATCACGGACTGTTTTTGTCAATTCATGTATAGCTTGTTCAGGGCCGCATCCGTTCTCACGCATAAAGTCGTCAATTCGCTTGGCTATAGGGTACTCAACGGCAAGGTCATTCTCTTGTCCGCCTTTCTTTTTCGATAAACCGATAGCACTAGAGACTGCCCGTGATTTCTTTTGCGGATTTTCAAGAGCGCAAGCTTTGATCAATTTATCTCGGCATGCCTTGTAATAGACTTTTTCATCTGCTGTGACTTCACCGGAGCTTAACGCCAAGTCATAAAGGCGCAACTGCATGTCTAATGCAGCATTGGCGCTTCCTTTTTTGGCATCTTCCAATGTGATATCTGGTAATTGGTACATTTTTATTTCCTTTCGTTGGTTACTTGGCTTGAAACTTGTCGATATAGTCGGCCCAGAACTGCATCATTTCGACCCGTTGTTCGATAAACTGGGCGCGGTCATACGCTTCTCCTAATGGCCCAGAAGCCTTATGAGCGAGCTGGCGCTCTATGACTTCAGAGTCGATGCCCAAGTCTTCGCGGATTGTTGTGCGAGCCAGAGCACGGAAGCCGTGCGCAGTGGCTTCCTGTGAGTATCCAAGACGCTTTAGGGCTGTATTGACGGTACCGTCGCTCATGGGTTGCTTAAACCTTCTCTGGCTGGGAAATAGCCAAGGGGAGCCGAGCAGTTCCGCTTCCCTGATCTGGTCCTTAACGATGTCCATTGCTTGGCGAGACAAGGGGATGAGGTGGCTTCGCCGCATTTTCATTTTATGCGGAGGGATTACCCACATAGAGCGCTCGAAGTCTATTTCTTCGACGCGCATGTGTCGTAATTCGCCCGGTCTCTGGAACGTCAGCATAGACAGCTTGATAGCGTTTACCGTGCGCGGAAATAGTCGCGCCTTATTCTCGCTTAAATCTTTTAAAAAGCGCGGGATGTCTCTCTTATCCAGAGCGGCATAGTGCTGGGCTTTTTTGCTCTTCAGGAGGTATCTGAGATCGGACGAGGGGTCATGATCGCATTTTGCTTCAATGCGTCCATATTTGAAAATACGCCCTGCCAAAGCCCTCATTCTACCAGCCGTATAGTAAGAACCGCGCTCTTCTATCTCTTTCAAGGTCTGGAGTAGTTCTTTTGAGGAGACTTCACGGAGTAACCTCTGGCCTATGCTCGGGAAAAGGTTCTTCTCCAGCAAAGCCAATATTCCTTTGGCATGATCTTCGCTCCAGCGGGACTTTTGCGTCTCGTGCCAGTCGAGCGCGACTTCCTTAAAAGTCTCTGATTTCTTGTAGGTTCGCTCATGCTGTGCCTGTTTTTTGGCTTCGCTGGGATCAATACCTTTATGAAGCATGGTTCTCGCCTCATCGCGCATCTTTCTGGCTTCAGAAAGAGGGATGATGGGGTACGGGCCATGCGTCAGCAGACCTTCCTTGCCATTCAGGTAATATTTTTGCCGCCAGACTTTTTTGGCGTCTGGTTTGATAAACAGATAGAGGCCGTGACCATCAGCAAGCTTATATGGTTTTGGGCGTGGCTTTGCCGCACGGCAAGCCGAGTCAGATAGTTTCATGGAGGGAATACCCCTTTTGTCTGCGGAGTACCCCGTTCGGTACCCCTGATTGGATTTGATGTTGATGAACGTCTGTAAACATCGCAGGACGATTAACTATCGGAATGCGTAGGTTTTATTTGCTCGTCATCAATCTCCTGAACAAAAGAGTACGTGTAAGAATAAAAAAATGGTGCCCAAAGCCGGAATAGGCATCATTTAGTTTTTCCTTTAAAAAAGCCCAAAATCGAGCCCATCACAGCTCAATTATCTCGTAAATGTATCAGGTTTGGTACCAAAGTCCACGTTTTTGAACCGGGGTTCAATCTTAGATAGGGCGCTATAGATGAAATCCATGGTCGTTTAATTCTGCTGATCGACGATACCTAAGTTTTTGCCCCTGTAAGACTGAGTAAGTAACAAGCGATAATTTTGTATCTCATCAGAGTTAGCATATTTAACTATGGCTAGTCCGTTAGGATGCTTCTCAAACCATCCCGGTAATTGGCTTTTGTCATCAAGGTTATCGATAGGCTGATTTCGTTTTGATAGAAAGCCCACCTCGCCATGATAATTTCTAACAAAGGCCCAATTTTTCTCAGGGTGTTGTCGAACATACTCGGTGATCGGTTTGAGATCATAATTTTTTAAGAAAGTATTAGATGCTATTGCCTGCCCAATGATAATTAAGGCGACGGCGCTTATTGAGATTATTCCTATAGTTTTTATGGACACATTCCGTAGGGCTAATGAAAGAATGATTATGAAACCCGGTAGTAGAGGCACAAGGTAATGAGGTTGCTTGCCACTAATGAGGCAAAAGCTTACAAAGACGGGTGTTATCCAGCAGTATAAGAAGCGTCCGCCTTCATTTCCATGGATTGAGTGAAAATTAAAATTGACAGCTTTCTTCCAGAAAGAGGGAAGTAAGAGCCATGGCAAGAACATAAGCGGCAATAAAGGTAGGTAAAACCAGATTGGGCGGATATGTGCATCGTCAAAATTTCCAGTCATGCGTCCAGCTGTTTGGTTCCACAACAGCCAGAAAGCAAAGTTATTATCTGTTTGCTTGAGAACAGGAACAAGCCAGAAAAGCACGGGGATGACCGAGACTGCAATTGCTAGCAAGCATCCGGTACCCCATGTGACAGGATCGGGAAATGTTTTGCTCATCCAGAGTGGCGCTAGCAGTGCAGGATAGAGAACATATAAGTATGCAACTGGGCCTTTAGTTAAAACGGCTATGCCAAGGAAAATGCCCATATAGGCGGCATATTTTAAACTCAAAGTGCGGCTGTAATGAATAAGGTTGATAAGCGCGGCAAGAACGAAAACAGCCAATGTAACGTCGAACATTACAAGCGAACTGTAAATTAAGAATGGCAGGCTGCCTATCATAATCAAGGCAATACGTTGGTTATTTTCCAATTTTGGGAACAACAAGTTGCCTAATTTCATAGTCAGAAGGATAAACGCGTATGCCGATAATGCGATGGGAACCAGCCCTGCCCAACGGCTTACTCCAAATATTGACCATGAAAAGTTGATCAGCCAAAAGAGCATTGGGGGTTTATGATGATATGGTTCGAAGTTTAATGTCAGTGGAGATAGCCATCCATGTTTTAAAAACATTTCCCAAGCAACTGTCATATACCTTGTTTCATCGATAGGAAGGAGGGGCCTAAATTGAATTGCGGCAATAAATAAAATTGCAATTGTGGCAGGCAGCCACAAGGCTTCAATAAGTTTTGATTTTGTCATGGCAATTAGTTCAAACTTGGCTAGGCTACGACTGATTTATTACGGATCAGATGAATATTTCTGGCATATATAAAAAGGCCGGTTCCTTGACCCAGAATAAAAACAGGGTCCTGACGGTAAAGCGCGTATGCGAATAAAGTCATACCGCCAATTATACTAAAATACCAGAAAGCAACAGGCATAATACTCGCTTTGGCTTTTTCTGAGGCTAGCCATTGAATAAAGAACCTCGCCGAGAAAAGGCTTTGACCGATAAAACCGATAGCGATCCAGATTGCTTCGTTAGAAATTGCAGGAAAATTCATGATTGTGGTTCCTATTCGAGATTTTCAGATATTTGAGGATAGGAATTGGCACGCTTTTGCAGCCACAAAACTCCTAAAAGATCACTTATTCCAACTAGAGCACGGCCAAAATTGCCGTATTTAGAAACACCGCTATGACGGGGGCGGTGAGAAACAGGCACATGGATAAGTCGAACCTGCTCACGCATCATGAGAGCTGGAAGAAAGCGGTGCATATGATTGAAATACGGCAGGCGTAAGTAATCCTTACGCCGAAATAATTTTAATGAGCAGCCTGTATCCTTTGTGCTGTCACGTAACAAGGAAGATCGTATCATGTTTGCAGTCCGTGATGCTATTCGGCGTGATAGACTATCATTTCGCTTCTCCCTCTCTCCTACAATCATAGTTTGCGGAGCGATCTGATCAATTTCTGTATATTGATTATAGAGTTTCGCAATATCGGCAGGATTATTTTGACCGTCCCCATCGATTGTAACAATCAAATCATTAGTGGCGGCTTTTACGCCTGTCCATAGCGAAGCAGATTGTCCTGATCTTTGGTCGTGTCTTAATACTCGTAATAAAGGTTGTTTCTGCTTTAGCGAGCTCAAAACATTAGGTGTAGAGTCTGTGCTGCCATCATCTACATATATTATTTCACTGATCGGGCATATTTGTGATGCACGCACTATTTCTTGCAGAAGAGGAGATATATTATCTTCCTCATTCAAAACTGGAATTACAACGGAGATCATTTAAAGCCTTTCATATTTCTATGGAGGCTTATCCAAAATGAAACTTAAGGTAATCTTAAGGCTTAAAAAGTTACGGGAATTTTTACTCTAAAGGTGGTCCCTTGACCACTTAAACCCTGATGTATCGAAATTTCAGCCCTGTGGAAAGCTGCAATACTGGAAACAATGGATAAACCAAGGCCCGACCCAATTACGTTTGTACCGGCAACCCGGTAAAAGCGGTCGAAAATTCTTTGCCTGTCTGGTTCGGAAATGCCGATACCGTTATCAGCAACATCGACAATGATCAATTTGTCTTCGGCGTAGCTAGAAACACTCACCTTTCCGTTTTCAGGCGTATATAAAATCGCATTATTTATCAGATTGCTAAACAGCGTAGTGAGTTGGGGGATATTTCCTAATACCAACAAGCCTTCGTCAGAATGAAAGGACATTTCTATATTCTTGTTTCTACTTAATGGGATAGATTGTTCAATTACATCCTTCAAAATGCCGCTAATATTTAAATTTTCCATCGAATAGGAGGTGCTCTCGGGCTCTTGACGTGCCATTTCCAGTAGTTGTTCAACTAAACGGATGCTGCGAATAATTCCTTTATCAAGGGATATGATCGAGTCTTTTCGTTCTTCTTCCGTAGAAGACCTTTTCAAAATATCTAATTGCAATCTAATTGCGGTTAGAGGAGTGCGCAATTCATGTGCAGCATCGCCTGTAAATTGCCTTTGGGCATCAAGAGCAGATTTTAACCTGATAAGGAGATCGTTAAGCGCGCCAACCATGACTTGAATTTCTGTTGGCACATTCTTATCCGGAATGGGTTCCAGAAAACTAGGTGTTCTTTTCCTTATATTGTCCGAGACCAGCTTTAAAGGTCTGAAACCATAGCCTACAAGAAACCATATCAGCCCTATCAAAACCGGAATTTGGATAAGGATGGGGATAACCAAAACACGATAAATTTCTACGATGACATCATGCCGTTTGCTTAGGTCTTGTGAAACTTGAACGATATTTGTCTTGCTGCGAGCTTGATAGTAACGCCATCTGCTGCCTTCGAAGTGTATTCGCCCGAAGTTCTTGCGACCCTGTTGTTGCAAGCTAAATTCTATAGAAGGGTGTGATGAATAAGTTATTTTCTCGTTCTTCCAAATCTGTATCAGAAACTCTTCTTCGCCTTTAAGTTTGTTGTTTGAGGCATTCGTGTAAGATTTGATATTTTCTACATCTCCCATACGTGCAAGGGATATCGCAACCTGCTTCATATTTTCATCGTAAAGTTCATCCATTTCCTCCCGTATGCTGAAGTAGGTAGCGACGGCGAGCAGGGCAGTGATGATAATAATCACTGTAAGGATGGATACGAGTAGGCGTTTGCGTATGGAGATCATTTTGACTCTGTAATGGTATATCCGACATTCCGGACATTCTTGATAATATCGGTGCCTAGTTTTTTTCGTATCTGGTGAACATGAACTTCTATTGCGTTGCTGGCAATCTCTTCGTTCCAGCCATAAATACTTTCCTCCAGTTGCCTTTTTGAAAGAATAGCATTCGGGGTTTTTAACAAAGCATAAAGCAAGGAAAATTCCCGGCCAGACAGCATGGCGGCTTTATTATTGAACACCACTTCATGTGTTCTCTGATTTAAAGACAATTGGCCATGTTTCAGCCATCCCTCTTCATGAGCTAACTTACCTGTATTACGCCTCATCAGGCTGCGAATACGTGCTTCAAGTTCTTCAAGCTGAAAGGGTTTTAGGAGATAGTCATCGGCACCAGAGTCAAGACCTTTAACTTTGTCAGATATAGCGTCTTTGGCAGTCAGAATAATAACTGGAACTCTATTACCAGCCTTTCTAAGCTTTACTAAAACATCGAGGCCCGAGCCGTCCGGTAGGCCGAGATCAAGGATAACCAGATCGTAAAGATCATCGTGTAGCGCCAAACCAGCTGTGGTTTTATCTTGAGCCCAATTAACAGCAAAGCCTTCTTTTTTTAAGGCTTTCTGTAGGCTCTCGCCTATCATTCTGTCATCTTCTACTAGAAGTAATCGCATTAAAATTTAACGTAAAAAATTGAACTATGCATATTAGTACAACTTCTTCACAGTAAGTTAGTGATTTTCTGAAATAGGTTTGTTTATCATTTTAATGAAAATACTGTCTCAAGCCGGAATAGGCATCATTTAGGTTTTGCTTTTAAATAGCCCAAAATCGAGCCCATCACAGCTCAATTGAGCCATAATTGTATCAGGTAACGTCCCAATGTCCACTAATTGAACCCGGGTTCAATCTCAATAACCCAAGATATGCCTGTCGGGCCAAGAATTTATCAAAATATTAATAACGGTATTCTATGTTAATAGAGTCGCATTATGATAGCTGCTCCTCATCATCGATTAGTGATTGACATCGTGGCGCTGTTAAAGTTATTCCTTTTGAGTAATTTGAAAAACTGAAATGCAAAAGATATTTCGCAATTTAATGAATGTTTTCGTCGCCATAACTTTGGCGGCGTTCATTGTGTCTGCGGTTCCATCTGTTGCCCATGCTTTTCAAGCAGATGCCAAATCTCAAATTGTACATAGTTCAGATGTTCAAAAAGCAGATGGTAAGTTAAAGCACCAAAAAGACACAAAATATGATAATGGTTGCTGCATAAGCCATTGTTTTTGTGCCGCTTATGCTATGTCTGATGTTCAATTATCTCATTCTGAGCTAGTTTTCAAATCCGTAGATTTGATTTTTTTCGATACAAAAACGGTCAGTATTAGCTCTGCACCACAACTTCGACCTCCCCGTACCCTTGCTTAATACCTAAGGCCTTTATTAGGCCAACCGCTTTTTGCGGAATTACATAGTATTAACAAGGAACTATCACATGACATCGTCCGCTAATCGCGTTGGCTTCATTGCCGCGCTGATGTTGGCCTGCATTTCATTGAGCGCATGCGCCAATAGTAAGGCCGAAACCCGTAGAATATCTGCTCAGGAATGCAAGCAAATGCATGGCAGGGGCAATATAAGCCTTGAGCAACTGCGCAAATGCCGTTTTACCGGAAAAATTGAAAATCAAAAGGAAACACAAAAATGAGAATATTTTTGCTTAGCGGCGTATGCCTTGCGTTGATGTTTAGCGCTAGTGGCGCTGAAGCCAAAGAAAAGGCCGTAAGCTTGTCTCTTGATCAAGCTATTCTTCAAGCCATTCAGAAAGCTCCTGAAATTGCTAAGACATCAGCTTTAAGCAAGGCGGCAGATGGTGCTCGTCGCCAGTCTACGGCTTGGACCAATCCTCAATTATCCGTTGAGTCTGAGAATATTGGCGGTAGTGGGCCTTATAAGGGCTATGACAGCGCAGAAACAACAGCGTCTGTATCTCAGCTTGTCGAAATAGGGGGCAAGAGATCAGCAAGACGCGCCATAGCAGAACGTGACCAATCTTTGGCACAATTGCAGCAAAAAGCAGAAACGATCAATGTTGTGCGTCAAGTTAAAGTTGCCTTTGCACGGGCTGCCGTATCGCAAGAGCGACTTAAGCTGGCAAAACAGCAATCAAATCTTGCTAATGATATCTTGGGCGGCGTTAAGCGTCGCGTAGATGCAGCGGCTGACCCGCTTTATCAAAAGAATAAGGCGAGGATTGCCTTAGCATCTTCAGAACTAGAGCTTAAGAAAGCGCAAAGGGAAAATGACGCGTCTATTAAAATATTAGGCCAGCTTGTTGGCGGTGAGGTTTCTAAAGTAGATGCTAATAGCCTGTATGACATCGTAAAACCGCAAGAGGGTGTGATAGTTGAGCCGGATGTGGTTATATCGCGCGAAGATCTTGAAATTGAACGTTCCAAGGCCACTCTTGCACTCGAAAAAGCCAATGCTGTTCCAGATCCTACAATCACAGCAGGAGTCAGAAACTTTAAGGAAGAAGACTCTAACGCTTTTGTAGTCGGCGTGTCTTTTCCTATTCCGGTCTTAAATCTTAACCGGGGTAATATACAAAAAGCCGGCTATGAGCTGGCTGCTCGAGATGCAGAACGTCAACAAAATATTCGAAATGCAAAAACCGAAATATTAGATCGTCAGAGAATGGCGGCAGACGCTTATCAAGAAGCTGAAACTTTGAAGAAAACAATCCTGCCGGAAGCTGAAGCTGCATTGAAAGACGCAAGGCGCGGATACGACGCCGGATCTTTTGCCTATCTTGACGTTCTTGATGCGCAACGCACGCTTTTTGAAAGCAAAACCACATATCTCAATGCCTTACTCGATTATCAAATCAATCGGGCCGAGGTTGAATATTTAACAGCCCCTGTTTCATCTCCGGAGAAAAAATAATGAAAATTAAAACCCTTATCCTCTGTTCCGTTGCGGTTATTGCTCTTGGAGCGGCAGGCTTAACATCATACCGAACATTTGCAGGCGATGAACACGGCCATGGTGCAGAAGAAAACCACAAGGATGGTGAAGAAAAAGACGAGCATGGCCATGGCGGAGAGGAGGAGCACGGCGATGCTACGGAAATCAGTGATAAATCTGCCGAGGCCATGAAGATTGATGTTTTGCCAGCTGGCCCTGCCTTAATTCACCAAACAACCAGCCTAACAGGAAAAATTATTCTTAACCAAGACCGCACGGCGCAAGTACGAGGACGGTTCCCTGGTGTGATTAAATCAGCCAGTAAGAGTGTAGGAGAGATTGTAAAAAAAGGCGATGAGCTGGCGACGATTGAAAGTAACCAGAGCTTGCAAACTTATGCGGTCACGTCACCTCTTGATGGTGTAATTATCAACAGAAATGCGGCTATTGGCGGCCTTGCTGGCGATGAGCCTATTTATGTTGTCGCAGATCTAAGCCAAATCTGGGCTGAATTCTTCGTATTCTCTCGAGACATGGATCGTTTGGCGATTGGTCAGAAGGTTGATGTTTTCAGCCTGAGTGACGCTACTACAAGTGCGGAGACCACAATTAGCACTTTGCTTCCAACCGCTGAAAGTTCAAGTCAGACTGTCGTCGCCCGTGTTGTAATCGATAATACGGATCAAAAATGGCGTTCCGGCATGACAGTTCGTGGTGATGTTGTTTTATCAGAAAAACAAGTTCCTCTGGCTGTTAAGACATCTGCCATCCAGCGTCAGGAAGGTTCTCAGGTCATCTATGTCAAGGAAGGCGAAAAATATGAAATGCGCAAAGTTGAACTTGGGTTGGCTGATCGTGAATGGACGGAAGTCTTAAGCGGCATTCAATCCGGCGAAGAATATGTCGCGACGAACAGCTTTGTCGTCAAGGCTGACATCGGAAAATCTGCCGCTGAGCACGAACACTAAGATTGATATTGAGAGATTGCCATGATTGAAAAACTTTTAAACTTTTCCCTGCGTCAGCGTTACCTGATCGCACTCCTTGTTTTGGCTGTATCTGCATTCGGGATCTATTCCTTGCGCAGCCTTCCTATCGACGCTGTTCCTGATATCACGAATAATCAAGTCCAGATTAACACCGTGGCAACTGCTTTGTCGCCAGAAGAGGTGGAAAAACAGGTCACGTTTCCTGTGGAAACCGCTCTGGCTGGCATTCCGGGCCTTGAGAATACACGTTCTATTTCTCGCAATGGATTTTCGCAAGTCACAGCCATTTTTAGCGATGATGTTGATATCTACTTTGCTCGCCAGCAAGTAGGAGAACGGATTAGCGAAGCGCGTGAAAGTTTGCCGGATGGTGCTGACCCTATGATGGGCGCAATTTCTACAGGTCTGGGCGAGATCTATATGTGGACCGTCAAATTCGCAGAGCGCAAGGCAGAACAGAAGTCGGTTAATGGCGAACCCGGATGGCAGTCAGATGGAAGTTACCTGACGCCGGAAGGTCAACGCTTACGTAAAGATTATGAACTGGCTGGATATCTCCGTACGGTTCAGGACTGGATCATCCGTCCTCAACTAAAAGGGGTCTTGGGAGTTGCGGGTGTTGATGCTATCGGCGGGTATGTAAAGCAATACCATGTCATGCCTGATCCTGAGAAACTTGTATCGCTGGGTTTAAGTTTTACCGATGTCATAAATGTTATTGAGAAGAATAACCATGGTATCGGGGCAGGTTACATTGAGCGTAACGGCGAAGCCTATGTTGTTCGGGCAGATGGCCGGATTGATACAGCCGAGCAATTGTCCAATATCGTTGTCGCCAATCGCCGTGGAATTCCGATTTATCTGAAAGACATTGCAGAGATTGGAATTGGTAAGGAGCTTCGCACAGGTTCCGCCAGCGAAAACGGTCAAGAGGCTGTGGTCGGAACAGCGCTAATGCTGATTGGAGCTAATAGCCGGATTGTCTCGGATGCCGTTGACAAAAAAATTCAGGAAGTCAGTAAAAGTTTGCCTGCCGGAATAGAAGTTCAGCCTGTTTTAAACCGAACCAAGCTGGTTGATGCCACTATTAAAACAGTTGAGAAAAATTTAGCTGAAGGCGCCTTGCTAGTTATTGCTATTCTATTCTTCCTCTTAGGGAATATCAGGGCCGCCCTTATCACAGCAACGGTTATTCCAGTAGCGATGCTGATGACGGCTATCGGGATGCAGCGGTTTGGGATCAGTGGTAACCTCATGAGTCTTGGGGCGCTGGATTTTGGTCTGATCGTCGATGGAGCAGTAATTATCACTGAAAACTGTTTGTCACGCCTTGGCCATAGACAGCATGAAGAAGGTCGCTTGCTGACTCTTAAAGAGCGCTTGCACGAAGTAATGCTAGGAAGCCGAGAAATGATCCAGCCATCCGTCTTTGGTCAGGCTATCATCATCATGGTTTACATTCCGCTTTTGACCTTTACGGGTGTCGAAGGCAAAATGTTTGAACCTATGGCGGTTACGGTTATTATTGCCTTGGTTGCAGCATTTATTCTTTCTTTGACATTCGTACCCGCCATGCTGGCTATTTTTGTCAACGGCAAGGTCGAGGAAAAAGAAAGCCGTGTCATTCATGGTGCCAAAAATGCCTATACGCCGATGTTGAAGGCTTCCATGAAGATGCCTTTGACATTCATCGGTGCGTCAGTTCTGGCTTTCGTTGGTGCTGTTATTTTATTCTTCAGCATGGGGCAGGAGTTTATCCCTCAGCTTGACGAAAAAGACGTAGCAATGCACGCCATGCGCATTCCAAGTACATCTTTATCCCAATCTCAGGGCATGCAGCTTGAAGTTGAGAAGGTTGTATCAGCTATCCCTGAAGTGGCTTTTGTCTATTCGAAGACAGGCACAGCTGAAATGGCAGCAGATCCAATGCCACCTAACGTGTCCGATACGTTCATTATTTTCAAAGACCGAAAAGAATGGCCTGATCCTGATTTGGATAAATCTAAGCTGATCGAGAACTTACAGGAAGCCGTCGAGAAGATACCCGGGAATAATTATGAATTCACGCAGCCTATCCAGATGCGGTTTAATGAATTGATTTCCGGTGTACGGAGCGATGTCGCGGTAAAAGTCTATGGTGATAATTTCGCAGCCATGGAAGTTACAGCTGCGCAAATTGCTAAAGCTCTCCAATCTGTAAATGGAGCCGCCGATGTTAAAATCGAGCAAACTTCCGGTCTTCCTATGCTGGAAGTAAAACTCGATAAACCTGCGATTGCCCGCTATGGCCTGAATGTCAGTGATGTGCTTGATGTATTGGCAATTTCCATCGGCGGTAAAGAGGCTGGATTGGTTTTTCAAGGCGACCAGCGTTTTGACATCATGGTTCGTTTTTCCGAAAGTATGCGTAACGATCTGTCGGCAATTGAAAATCTCCCGATTTTGCTACCCAATGAGGATGATACAAGCGATGCAGGGCCAACCCAGCATAAACGCTCGCTGTATATTCCTTTGAAAGAGGTGGCTAAGCTTGAAATCAAGGATGGTCCTAACCAGATCAGCCGCGAGAACGGTAAGCGTAGAATTGTCGTTCAGGCGAATGTACGGGGCCGTGATATCGCATCCTTCGTCGAAGATGCCATGGCAACTCTCGATAAACAGGTCAAACTTCCGGCTGGTTACTGGCTGGAGTGGGGTGGCCAGTTCAAGAACCTTGAAGAAGCCAAAGCGCGCCTAGGTATTGTCGTGCCAGCTTGTTTCTTTGCAATCTTCTTGTTGCTATTTACAGCTCTAGGGTCGGTAAGACAGGCTCTGCTTGTCTTCAGTGGTGTTCCTCTGGCCCTTACAGGCGGTATTGTAACCCTCTGGCTACGCGGCATGCCATTCTCGATTTCTGCTGCCGTTGGATTGATCGCACTTTCCGGCGTGGCTGTTTTGAATGGGCTCGTTCTAATCACGCGCATTAATCAACTAGTGAAGGAAGGGATGCAACCCCATGACGCGATCCTTAACGGAAGTCTTTCGCGTCTGCGGCCTGTTCTGATGACAGCATTGGTGGCCTCTCTGGGCTTTGTTCCGATGGCGATTGCTTCAGGCGCAGGAGCCGAAGTTCAAAAGCCTCTGGCGACTGTTGTTATCGGTGGTTTGGTAACGGCAACTATTCTGACGCTACTTGTTCTGCCTGCAATATATAAGCGGTTCAATCTGGCTGACGATGTTCTCGATAAAGGAGAACTGTAATGATTGCTTATATTTTTATAAAGAAAGAAGGAGTCTAAATGAAACAGAAACTATTTGCCGCTGCATTGGCGCTTGTATTGTCAACCTCACCAGTCTATGCGGAAGATAATCATGGTGACAAGGAGCATGGGCACAAATCTACAGAAGCTCATGATAATAATGATCGCCATGATGAGAAATCCCATTTCTCTGTAGCAAAGCCTAAAGATGCTACTACAGCCTGGAGTTTGCTGGATCAGTCTGTTCTTGATGCACAAAAAGCCTTGGATGCCAAAGATACAAAAACGCTACATGAGATCGGAGAAAAACTTGAAGTGGCAGTTGATGCGTTACATGACTTGGCAAATAAAGGTGACGCGGCGCTGGATAAATCTATAGATCAGTTGTCTGATACGGTAGATAATTTCCACCATGCAGCAGAAGATAACAAGGCAACTGAAGTATCAGAAGCTTTAAAAATTTTATCGACCCAAAAAGAGTCTCTGCGCAGCATCTATAAGGCTGCTGAAGTTAAAAACCCATAATTTAGCGAACAGAAGCGCAGCTAAAACTGCGCTTCTGTTGCTGAAATAGGATTAAAAATTGTCAAAAGATCTTTATGGCGTAATGCTAAAACAAGGTAACTTCCTTTTTCGCTGGAGAGGGCAGTTGCCTTTGCTTTTTCTGGTTCTCATGATTTTTGCCATTTACGGTAATTTCTCTATGGAGCAGGCGATTAGCGAATATTGGGAAGATGTCTGGGGTATTCTGGCCTTCTCAGTATCGTTGGCAGGCGTTTGTATTCGTGGAGCTACAGTCGGATTTGCTGCCGGAAATACATCTGGACGCAATACGCGCGAACAACGTGCAGACGATCTGAATACATCAGGTATGTACTCAATCTGTCGTAACCCGCTTTATCTGGGAAACTTCATTATTATTTTAGGTGTTCTGCTTTGGGCAAAAGTTTGGTGTGCAGGATTAATAATAGCGCTAGGGTTCTTTATCTATATGGAGCGCATTGTTCTGGTTGAAGAAAATTATCTCCATGAGAAGTTTCAAAGTTCATACAATGAATGGCGAAAGCAGACACCTGCTCTTATACCTGATTTTAGTCTTTGGAAAAATCCCACTCTTTCGTTCTCATGGAGAACAGTTTTGCGGAAAGAGTATCCGGGACTGTTAGGTGTCAGTACAATTTTCATTATCATGCATTTTGTTTTTGACGTTATTGCAGATCGTGAAACACTCAATGAGTGGTTTAGTCATGATTACCCGGCAATAATAGCTTATGTAATAATTGCCAGCCTGTGTCTTGTTCTTCGTTTTCTAAAAAAGAATACCTCTGTGTTAAAAATTTAAAAATAATGAGCTAAGGAGTTAAGTATGACTGAAAATGCTACAGCAAAGAAGAATTCCGGTTGTTGCAGTCATGATAAGAAAGAAGCTACTTCAGACAAAAGCTGGTATAAAAACCCTCAGATGCGCATGCCGTTATTATGCGGACTTGCTCTAGGTTTGGCATATCTTTTCGGTTATCTTATCCCATCATTGGAAAACTGGGTTTTCTTGGCAGCGCTATCTGTTGGTTTGATTCCTATCATTCGCCGCGCTTTTTCTTCTGTGAAACAAGGCGATTTCTTTACAATTGAAATACTGATGACCATAGCTGCAACGGGCGCTTTTTTTATAGGTGCGTCTCAGGAAGCGGCTGTAGTTGTATTGCTGTTCCTTGTGGGCGAAATGCTTGAGGGTCTGGCAGCGCGGAAAGCCAATGCCAGCATCAAGGAGTTGGCTACTCTTATTCCCAAAACAGCATTTTTAGAAGAAAACGGTGCTCTCAGAGAAGTTGAGGCCGAAGAGCTGGTGATTAATTCAATTATTCTTGTGCGGCCCGGTGATCGCATTGCGGCTGACGGGGTAATCGTGGAAGGTGATAGTGCTATAAATGAGGCTCCAGTTACCGGAGAAAGCGTACCAAAACAGAAAAAGCAAGGTGATGACGTATTTGCGGGTACCATCAATGGAGATGGCGTCTTGCGCGTCAAAGTGACGTCTGCGGCCAGCGACAATACGATTGCTAGAATTATCAAACTGGTAGAAGAAGCACAGGACAGTAAAGCCCCGACTGAGCGGTTTATCGAAAGATTTTCAAAATATTATACGCCCTGTATTTTACTTTTGGGCTTGCTCGTATCTATTTTGCCGCCTCTGTTAACCGGAGCTTCATGGAATGAATGGATTTACAAAGGCTTGGCTGTACTTCTAATCGGCTGTCCCTGCGCTCTGGTTATCTCTACTCCGGCAGCGGTGGCCTCAGGTCTGTCTGCGGGTGCAAGACGGGGCTTGCTGATGAAAGGCGGCGCAGTATTGGAAAGCTTGCGCCACGTCACGCATGTCGCGCTGGACAAGACAGGAACCATTACCGAAGGCAAACCCGTTGTTACAGATATCATCGGTTTGGGATTGCCTTCGGATGAAATTCTATCCTTGGCGGCGGCCATCGAAACCGGATCTTCCCACCCATTGGCGGTCGCTATCATCGCCAAGGCGAAAGAAGCAAAGATTGAAATTCCTTCAGCGATAGATGCCAAAGCAATTGCCGGAAAAGGCGTTTCGGGCGTTGTTAAAGGCAAAACTGTCTATCTAATGTCACCGAAAGCCGCGCAAGAAATCGTGTCTTTTGAGAAAGAACAATTGTCTGAAATTGAATTTCTGAATGACGAAGGCAAGACCGTGTCTGTTGTGCTTGTCGGCAAGAGTATAGCAGGATTTCTGGCTATCCGTGACGAGCCGCGAAAGGATGCTCGGGAAGGACTTACCATTCTTAAAAATGCAGGAATTGTTACCGTCATGTTGACGGGTGATAACCAGCGCACAGCAGAAGCTATAGGTAAAAGCATAGGCATTACCGAAATACATGCCCATATGATGCCTCAGGATAAGCAGGCCATTGTTCAAAAACTTCAATCAGATGGAGCTGTCGTTGCTAAAATAGGTGATGGTATCAATGACGCCCCAGCACTCGCGGCAGCCGATATAGGCATTGCTATGGGCGGTGGCACGGATGTGGCGCTGGAAACGGCAGATGCGGCTATTTTACATGGCCGTGTTACAGACATAGCCGATATGATTTTTTTATCAAAAAAGGTGGTGGGCAATATCTGGCAAAATATAACGATATCCTTGGGGCTTAAACTGGTCTTTTTGGTTACGACTATCATGGGTATAACAGGTTTATGGCCCGCTATCCTTGCAGATACAGGCGCAACAGTTTTGGTGACCGCGAATGCCATGCGTTTGCTAAATTGGAAAGGTAACTCATAGTGGAACATGATTTGAACAAGCCAAGTCTATTGAGCATATCAAGAGCAAAAAATTTATTTCATGTATCTGTAAACTGTTTAAAGCCGGAATAGGCATCATTTAGATTATCTTTTAAAAAAGCCCAAAAATTGAACCCATCACAGCTCAATTATCCCGTAAATGTATCAGGTTTGGTCCCACTGTCCACGCTTTTAACCAGGCTTAATTTCGTTGCACGACCCGAAGCGAAATTTACAACGGCTTCTCACACGAAATGAGCCGACAATACCATTTTCATGACAATAACACCCCGGCCCATTAGGTCTTGGGTATTTAACTGAATAGTAGGGAGACTATTTACTTTTTACTGCGGATCGTTGTTGCTCAAGTAATGCTTGCTTTTTAATCTTCTCTTTATATTGGCTTTGCGAAAATTTCTGCCCATTGCCGACGCCGTTATTTAGATAACTTGCTGAGTCACCTAAAATATTTAGTAATGCTTCCCGATCTACGCGCTCAAGAGCTTTCATGCGCACGAACTGGCTGACTTCAACAATTGTCAGTTCTAATAGATAATTTGAGTCCTTGATGTTTTTTATTACCTTCCTTAAGGCCTCAATCCCTTTTTTAGTGCTCATGTGGAGAAGGGTGAAGGCTTGATATAGACCAATGATACGTAAGTCCTTGTCAGTCAAGGACGCCAAAAATATCGGTTCAAGCTTTTCTGTCGCTATCGTGGATTTAGCTAAAGCTCCTGAAGCAAGCCCAGCTGCAAGGCACAAGTGATGAAATAGATCCTCATCTGTTGTGTTTGGCGAAAGAACTATCTCGTATGTCTGGCCGTTAATTTTCATTTTTTTATGTTCAACCAAAATTGGTACAGCATGAATAGACCATAGCGCTAATGTAGCCCATTTTGAGAGTGCAGAAAAAAGGTGATCTTTTTTTTCCTTTTCGCTCATAATCTCAGTATTCTTCAAGACTCTTGAATACATCATCAGGGCTCCAATCCATTTATGCCCTTTATCATTATATATGGGTCGATACATATCTTGTTTTTGACCAATATCTTTAGGGAAGTTGGTGTCTAGAATTTCGTCTCTTTCTGCATTGGTCATTGTTTTTGCGTTTAAGCTCTTGTCGATAGAAGAAAGAAGCTTTTTTGAGCTCTCACAGTGAATATTCAATTCGTTAAAAGCCCCTAAATCGACATCTACATGTTTGAATTCTTCGTCAATGTCGAAAAATTTCGTCCTGACTTGGTTTAAAAGGCGCACATCATTTCGTTTTATCCCTGATAAACACTCGATTTCGTTTTGATACATTAGATAATCATCACTATCCAATATCTTTGATCTAAATTGCTCATCATCTGCCATTTGTTTAGCTATAAAATATTCACAGACTGATCGATATTTAAATCTAACTTCGCCATCGCTTTCAGAAAAAATCCTTCCAGCGATTAGCAGATTTATTATCTGATCTGTATTTTCACTAAAGCCATATAGCTTAAAATAATCCGAAGTAATATTTGATAGGTCAATTCTGGAGTACGAGTAGGTATCTTCTGTCACCATCTTGGAGGCAAGAAATGCTAGGTAGTGCTCCTTATTCCTGTAATCGAATGTTTCCCTGCGCGCCTCATCTGCTTTACCTTTTCCCAATAGTGTTTCCACGAATTGCTCGATCATAACTGCTCTATTAATTGGGGAAAATTCAGAATTCTTATCCAGAATGGCAAGAATGATCGAACTCATCACGGGAGTTCTCGGGATATTCATTTCAACTAAGTTTTTGCAGATCCGATCTAGTATTTTTTCGTTCGTCACTGCATTGTTAGTTTTTGTCCATTTTTCTACGAGTTCACGTAGCTTATTGGTTGAAAAACAGTGCAGAAACAGAGGGCTAAAATGAGTTTTAGTATCCGGAACCCAGGCGGTGCCAAAGCTTTCAAATACCCCGCCATCTGCACACAGGACTACTCTATTACCCTCGTGCTCTTTTATAAAATCCATTAACTGCTTCAGTTTTTTAGCGTCACGATTATTCACGTCGTCCACGATGATTGTGACAACTTTCATCTTCAAAAGCTGCTGAACTGTAAATCCCTCTGGCAAATCCGTTGGATGTACGGCCTGTTTTAGGGAACGCAAAATCTGGTCTCTGCCAAGCTTTAATTCTTTAAAATTTATAATTAACGGCACATTTAGCGACTGTTCCGACCTTTCGATGATCTCAATAGCTAACTTTTGCAACAAACTTGTTTTGCCCGTTTCTCTCCCAGCATGTATGACCAGATTGTCTTTGTCTTTTGCAAGGTCTGCGATTGATGAAATATTTTGATCGTTTCTAGGGTTCTCTTCGCCCCTAAATTTCAAATTTTCGGGTCTATTGCTTATAATCGGTTCTACAAAAACTTCTGATAAAGAGTCTTTATAAAACCCAATGTCAAAAGCTTGGTGGATAGATTTTTTATATTCTCCTTTCAGCCAAGTGAATATTGAACCAAAATCAATATTTCCAGGATGAGTTTGCCAGAAAACTTTAGCCTCATTCGATGAATAAAATTGTCCATTTTCGCAAATATCTAATGCTTTATCAAAACATTGCCTCTTTGGATAAAAGCTTCTCATATTTACTTCCACATGGTCGTTCTCTGTGTCAAAACTTAGAATGCTGTAACCGTTGAAATATTCGACTCCTGAATAGAGCGCCCCGCACTGGCTTACAAATATAGAGCCCTGTGCGCCCGCGGTGTGAGTTGGCTCGCTTTCGTGAAGATGGCCATGCAGATAGGCTGCTGCATGTCTTTGCATTATGGCGGTTATTGAGCGTTCATTGAATTCCATCATATCGCTCAATGGGTGGTGTCCAATGATGATTTTCTTGAGAGTATCAGGAAAGCTATTTAACCCAGTCTGCAAAACGACGTCCGAAACAGCAAGGTGTCCTTTATCTTCCCGAACGAGCCCCCCCGTTGACAGCCAGCTTGTATTTATCGCCACAATTCCAAGGTTGAGCTCGGGAACATGATAACAAGAACTATATGGGCTTTCTTGTATCCGGTATTTTTTACCAAAATCGGACGTTGCAATATTAAAATTTTCAAACTTTTCTTTAACGTAAAGATTAGTTTCTGAATTATTCATTTCATTTTTTAATGCTTTCGCGATCATTCACACTAGCGTCAAGTCCTGACACCAAATGCCGCTTTCGCTCTACCACAGATCTCTGCACATCATGATTGCCGGCTGTGAAAAAAATTCTTTCATAGTTACAGTTTGTAGCCTCACTAAGAGGAATTATAAAATTGTCCCATGCCAGATCAAAATCACTAGCAATATCTGCACTTTGAACCAAATCGCCTGTGCAGATTATCAAGTCAGGTTTCAAACTGGTTTTTGAAATTTGCTCGATGTCTTTCATAAATGCTTTCAGTACAACATCTTCATCAAAAAAATCTTTTTTGCAGATATGGATATCTCCAACATGCAGTATGTTAAATTTCATCTGTGTTTGCCTTCACGGTTTATTGCAATTCAGGTCGATGCTAGTTTGTACAGCTAAAAACTCAAAGATACTGCTTGGCTTGTGGATCGGTTATGCACGCAAAACACTAAGAATTCAGCCTGAATGCCAGCTTGAATATTAGGGATCATGCATATGTATTCAGATTTGTTGTCAAAATCGTTTTAGGATTATCAGTATCAATTTCCTATTAAACACTAATTTCTTAATAAGGCCCTATGCCGCTTAAACTGCATTATCGGCTTGTTAAGGGTTAAATGCCTCTTTATTTACTGAAGAAAGTACAGCCGAATACAAGGGAGATAGTCGATACCTTCGCATACTGTTTTTATTACGTGCAAGGGATGGCTTATTCAGAATTTTCCCTCTTACCAAGTGAAGGCAAAATTTGTCGACGTTGGAACCAGCTTTTGCAGTAATGGCTTTATTAATTCCCAAACTGGACAGCAATGTTCGGAGATCGTCATCGATAGCGTATTGCTTCGCAACATCATTGATAAGCAGAACAAATTCAAAAAATGAAATAGTTTCATTGTTCCAAGCCGGATCGATTTTAGGCAAGTGGGAGAAAACTTTGTTAAGCTTCTTTGTCGAGTATCTAATCGCAGTATCAATCAATTCATGACACAAGCTTGCTGATTGAGGCAATGAGCTCGATGCTAGGCCAAGATGAGCTCGAACATTCTTCTTAAATCTTAATTCGAAACGAACCCTGTCAATTTTTTTGCTATAGGTCACCAAATCGAGATTTGAACCCAGGTTCAATTTTGAGCTGGGCGCCATATTTTTAAGTAGATAACTTCCTATCCGAGCTTCAGGATGCATAATGGCTTCCTTTTCCAATCTAAAATGGGTGAGTTCAGTCTCGGCTAATATTGGCATGTATTCATCATGAAATTTTTTGACGAATGAAATGGAGTTCGCAACGTAGAATTCCCAATAAATTTCGAGATGGGGAATATACCAATCTTCTAGAATTGCTGTGACATTATTGAGGCGCTTATTTCGAGATGCCTTTATCATTGCATGATTGAGCTCTAATTCTATTATAGATAGAACTTTTGATAAATATAAATCAAACGTCAATGTTGCTGGGCGGGCGCCTCTATAACACTCCTCAGGAAGTAAATTTGTATCCCCATCGAGGCTAAATTGCTTTGCTCCCAAATGCAGATTTTTTTCCAAGGCATCTTCTGGCTCTGCAGAGGCAATTTGGCTGAATAGTTGTTGAGGGTCTACGTAGCCTGAATTACTGATAAAATGATTTAAAAACCGAGTGGGATTTAAACTTAGAGACAGGCTTGCGATATAAGTGTTTCCCGCCGTAGATAGATCTTTAATTATTTTCAGTTCGACGTTAAAAAGCCATTTTTCCCCAAGATGCTTATTTTTCCTTGTCGTGAATATCCTTGATTTACTGTTCCTAATGAAGATTTTTGAAAGTTTTAAACATCCCAGAAAAAGATTTACGGTGTCTTGGTTTTCGAATTGAAGGAGATAAGCTTTCTTTATATCCAGTCGAATTTTGTCAATATTGGCATATAAGCAATTAGCAGATGGACCATCACTTCTTAGATGCGGTATCAGTGGACGGGTTCTGTCGCGTATTCTTAATAGTTTTCTCAGAGTTGCTGGATTTTCACGGTGTCTAATTCTGGCAATATTTTCTTTAGTCATACCTTTAATCCTAACTTCCATCCTTATGTATAGGGAGTCGGTATTAGTCAGCAACAATAATTCATTCCTGCGAGCTACGAGGGCGTGAACCCGGGTTCAATTAGCCGTATTAAGCTATTAATTTTTTTCACGTTTGCTTAAGCAAGGATATCGGGAGTTCATCGATAAAAGCCTACGCCGTTATCCTTAGCCGATTGTGCTTCTAGGGATTAGCAAGCAGTTATTTGATAGCTATGGCTATGGGCGTATGATCCGAAGATTTCGGTAACGCTCTCGGTCCCGTATCGATCATACAATCGACCATTTTGCTTGTTGGTTTCCGAAACATCAAAGGTCTTAAAGTCGCTGACATGGAATTGTTAGTTTCAAAACGGAGATCATATTATCGGGATATAGTCGATATTTGGTCGACGGGTGTTTCAAAATATTCCTTAGAGAGGTTAGCTCATGCTGATGTCTTTAACTCTATAGGATTAGAAAGGCGCAAAGCTCTCTGGGAAGTCATGTCGCTGGCAGACAAGCCAGTACCGATATTGGCTTCTCAAACGGGCGAGGGGATAGAAGAAAAGAAAATCGTTTTACCTCAGATGCAAGCTAGTGAGCATGTAGTGCAAGACTACGCTTCAACATCATTATCGCTTAAGGCCCACCCGGTGAGCTTTGTGCGTGAGAAATTGAGCCGATTAAAGATAGTTCAGGCTGCGGAACTCAAAAACTTGCGCGATGGCAGGACTGTCAAAGTCGCAGGGTTGGTTTTGGTAAGGCAGCGGCCAGGTACAGCTGTAGGTGTCTGTTTCATGACGATCGAGGATGAAACCGGCGTGGCAAATCTTGTTATCTTCAAAAATCTTTTTGATGAATTTCGGAAAGAAATTCTAGGGTCGAGATTGATTATGGCTGAAGGTACGCTTCAGATCGAAGGTGAAGTCATTCATGTTATTGTGAAAAACCTTTTTTGATTTATCATATCTTTTAAGAGATCTGACAGCTGACAAACAGTTTGATCTTCCATTGCTAACTTTATCAAGAGCTGACGAAAAAGCACCACAAGGCATTGATGCACGAAACATTCGCTGCCAAGTTCGCGAGGTTACTGAGAAAGCAATTCCGGAAGCAAGAAATTTCCGATAGCGATTGAACCCGGGTTCATTTTGACCGTCTGTACTGATTAATTTCTTGTGCAAGCTGATCGCAATTCATTTCGATATTAGTTCGACTTCCAGCCCTGCAAAATAGATGTTACAGAAGCGCCCACTGGGTTCCAGAAATATTATATTTTGCAAATTGATCCACCCCCCGCTATCGCAACTAAAATCATCTTCCCTCCTGAAAGCTGGATTAAATAACTATTGGACAATCATTTTTGCGTACTGGGCAAATCCGATGAAAACTAGGATGGTAATAACAATTAAAATATAAATCGTCTTTCTCACCGCTTTGCGTTCAGCCACGTAGGCTTCGGCCGTTTCAACCTCATCCCCCAGATCCTTTTGAAGATCAGGCGCAGAACTAATGATTTCTCGACCTTTCGGGCTTGCCGCTGGTATCATTGCCCCTCCGCATTCGGAGCAAACCTTCGCATTCTTTCTGCGCCAAACTGAATAAATCAACCCTGGAAGAAGCCAGGCGCACCATAATATAAATTCAATAAGACCAGAGCCTGCTTTAACAGGCTGCCCGACATTATGGCACGCTAAGCAAACGCGTACTTGATTAGATTTAGATGTCATCAAACTCTCCCATATAGCAAACGGCCCACCAGATTTCTGGTGAGCCGGGTCGTTTAGAACCATCCGAGAATGGCGCAGGCTTTTCACTTGCGCTGTTGTATTGACCTGCCGACCCGACCATAGGTCGAGAAAGCAGCATCGATATTTTGACGACCAGATGCTGATCGGTCGTCTCGGAGAGGTTCTAACGCCCCGCAGCCATTAAGTGACTACAATTCAGAATAGCATCGTGGTAAAAATTGCCAACTCTTTTCTAAAAATCGATTTTCGGCTACCGTGAAAATCCGTAACGACCCGTATTAACTCTTTCCAATCTTTTGCTATTTCACATGGATAGTCACGCCTAGCGCGGTAGGCGTAAGCCGATTTTATTATCTATTTTAACGAGTAATTTTAGCGGATCGAAATCGATCAGTTTTTTTCCGGTTCAAACACGTTTTGCTATTACAACCCTTGTATTAACATGCCGCACGCGACTAACGATACAGGCGCGACAGATCGACTTTTAAATCCATCTTTTCAATATATGGATATAACTCCCAGATCTCAAACCCTGAACCATAGGCCGCTCGAGTTCCTCTACTGCGTTCTGTTTCGGTCCTTCCGTCAAGCGGAGCCATAACTTCAGGGTTGTTGGAACATGCGCGGCGTAAAGCATCTACATAATTATGCCGTAAAGAATGAAATACAGTATTCGGTGACTGTTTCACGTCGATACTGCGAAGATAATCACCAAAAAAGCGGCTGAAGTTTTTAATTATCTTGCCCTTTTTAGGGTATGTGATGCCGTCGAAAAGGCGGGCTTTGACATTCTGCTCGGTGTCCTTTCTAGCCTCATAATATTCAAGAAAACCTAGATTTTTTAATACCGGATGTATCGGGATCTTTCTAGCGCTCTGCTTATTCTTAAGTTTTTTTCCATCTAAGTCGTTGATATCAAGGTAAGCTATATCTCTATCCCATTTGACATCCGCAATTGTTAAATAAAGAATTTCGGACAAGCGCAAGCCGGCATACAGGCCAATAAGCGGAACCCAGAAATTTCCGTCTCGGATTAACAGATCGCCTCTCACATGGAGGCGCCGTTTAAGAAACTTACGGCCTGAAAAAAGCGCGGAGTTAAATAGCGCCTCTAGTTCTTCAACCGCGAACGGGCGCCGATCAATTTTTTCCTCGTCACGACTTTCACGGACATTCAGTTTCACGCCCTTAAAAAGATCTTGGCTAACATAGTCGTTGTCTAGGCACCAATCAAAGAAAGACTTAATAGAAAAGAAGTATATTTTTACTGACATTTCCGAAAGACGTTTATAGTCGTTGCGTCGGCCATCAAAGAAATCTGCTAAAGGCGTATCAACGAATTTCTTTTTATAGTTTGCTGGAATAAACCATAATTGCCTTTCAACATACCGCGCATCATCTTTAGTGAATGTCGATAGATTATTTTCACCTCCTAGAATATCAGCCAGCCTGGATAGGTAGCTTGAATGTCGCTCCTTCCACTCCTCGGGTTCGTTTCGGTAGGCAATGTAGCGGTTGATTGCCGTTTGTAATCTAACTTCCGGAGTTTTTCTCGCAACTGGACCGTTGCCGAAATGATATGGTCTATTGAAGGATGCCTGCAGCAATTCTGGGTCCGGATCCTGAATATAGTTTCGGCATGATTTCAGGTGTTGTGGTCGGATTTCTACAGCCGTAAGGTCCTTTTGGAATTTCGCGATTGTTAACCGTGCTGCCTCAACTTTCGCGTCAACTAGTGCCTCGATAAAATTCTTATATGCAGCCGAGAAAGGTGCCAAAACATAACCTTTCCAATCTAAAAGCTCCTGAGCTTCGACCTCGTGCTCAGGCAGGAATTGTTGAGTTTGAGATATTTTTAGAAGACTACAATGGCGAGTATGAAGGATTGCAACCTTGCGTTCGTAATCATAGTGATCCTCAACACCATCGCGTAAATCCTGATAATTCAAATAAATATCATCCTCAGCAACCATGAGGCATTTTTCGAAATGGTTTTTGACTAGTTCAAGTAGCTGGTCTTCGGAAGGCCGCATAATTCGTAGTTCCTCAAAATAGCGTTCGACAAAGCCCCGGTAGCAATCAGACAGTCTGACAGCCAATTTATACTCGCCGCAGCCTAGGGATTTCTTATAGGACGAACGGTGTAGAATATACCGAAGATCTGACGGTACTGAAATCCGGAAATAGTAAGTTTTGCTCCTCAGGCGGAGACATGGGTGAGCTTTCTTACGCGCCATTATCGTTCTTTCGTGCCAATGGTTGGACCAGAAGCCGTGACGGGATAAATTTGCGAACTGCAAAAACCTGTAAATACTGCGTTAAGGAATTAAATGGTGCCCAAAGCCGGAATCGAACCAGCGACACAGCGATTTTCAATCGCTTGCTCTACCAACTGAGCTATTTGGGCTTACCAGTAGAAGTGTTGGTGGAAAGCTTATAAAAGATGAAGCCGTGCCTGTCCAGACCTATAAGAGCGACTAACAGGTAATTTTTGACAACCAGCCTGCCGTCCGGCCTGATTTATCCAAAACACGGGAATTATTCAGGCAGGAATCGGCTTTTGGCAGGTTTCCGGGATAAAAACGCGGCGTGTTTTTCGGTATTTTAACGCTGACCTGCTGAAAATGAGGGGTGTTCGTACCGTCTGATGTCGTGCAGGCATAGATTTTGTCGTTTTCGCCTTTCAAAAGCACAAGCTCCAAATCGGGCGTTTCGAACACATCGGCTTTGAACACATATTTCGTTTGCACCGGCGCGGAATTGGCGCAGGTCATGACATTGTCCAGATAAATCGGCAAATCGCGCGACCAGTCCTCACGGTTTTGCAAAGAGCGTATTGCCAGCTCCTGCAGGTCGGCGGTCTGTTCAACGGCAGGCGGCGAAGGTTGCGGTGGATAATCTTCCACTTTCTTGTCTTCCTTTTTACAGGCGGACAAGGCGAGAAAACATACAGCGATAATCAGGAAATTTTGTCTCATGCTTCTTCAAACATATAGCCTGCGCGTTCTTCGAGAGTAGGGGTGCGGCGCTGACGCGTAATTTCTAAAAAGCCGAGCTTTGTAAAGCCGTGAATTTGTACCGTGCACGGATCGTCGTTGAACAGGTTTTCAACTTGGCCGATCAGCTGCTTGCGCTCCTTCTCGTCTTTCATATTGATAAAGTCGATCATGATCGCGCCACCGAGATTGCGGATGCGGATATGACGGGCGATTTCTTTTGCCGCTTCGAGATTGACATTAAGATTGCTGTTACGGTCTGCGCCGCGATTAACGTCGATAGCAGTTAATGCCGCCATGCTTTGAATAATAGCATTGCCACCGCCTGACAGCATGACATAGGGTTGAAACAACTGGCCGATCGGCTTGATCAGGTCATGATGATCGAACAATGCCAGGTCCGTTGTCGCGTTTTTTAGCTCGATGGGTTTAATTTTCGGCATAAGATCCGGCGCAAAAAGTTCGCACCAGTCTTCGGCAGTCTGGAAATGCTCCATAATAACGACTTCGATCGTGCGTATCGGCTGGTCGGCATTGTCGGAAAGCGCGCGTTGCAGCGCATCCGGCCCCTCCATGATCAGCACGGATTCCGCTCCGGTTGCATGTTCGGTCAGACCGTCCCAGATAGCTTTGAGGATTTTGGCTTCGCGGATCAGCATGTCGCTTTGCGTATTAGCCGCCGAGGCCCGCAAGATACAGCCATGAACATCGCTGAGTTTGACGACCATGTCCTCGAGTTGCTTGCGAAGCTTTTTATCGCGGATACGAGAAGAAATGCGGTTTGAATCGTCGAGCGGCGTATAGATCAGATAGCGGCCCTGAATTGAAACATCCATGCTGACGACCGGCGACTTATCTTCAAGTTTACGATTGTCTTCGTAATCCGGCTCTAAATAACTCTGCTTCGCCTGGACGAGAATATGCTGCCCCGGTTTAATCAGCTTGCCGATCGGCGTGTTGCCGCCCTTGGTCAGCTTGCCTTTTTTATCGAGAATACGGACATCGCGGTTATAAAGAATTCCCGTGGCTTCGCCGTCGAGATCGAGAAAAGCCGCATCAAGCGCGGTGTCGATACGTTCAATCTTCGCCCAGTATATCGATCCCCACCGAACGCGTTCATGGACAGGATCGACTTCAAGGCTTTCAATCTGCCCACGATCTGTCGCAACCACCCATAACATACCCTGTTGTTCTTCAATGATGATATCCAAAGCTTATTTTTCCTTCTGGAAGAAACCCGCGCCGTTTAGCATCTGCACTGTATCATAGATGGATAAGCCTACAATATTCGAATAGGAACCTGTGATTGATTTGATATAGGCAGCGCACAAGCCCTGAATTGCATAACCCCCTGCCTTGCCGATGCCTTCCTTGCTTTCGATATAAAACTCAATTTCATCCTGGGTCAGCGCCTTGAACCGAACGACTGTTGAAACAAGGCGGGAAATTTTTTTGCCTTGCGGGGTCAGGAGACAGATACCGCCGAATACTTTATGGCGACGACCGCTTAAAAGTTTCAGACACTCGCGCACCTGATCGTCGGTTTCTGCCTTGGGCAAAATACGGCGGCCACAGGCGACGACCGTATCGGCAGCCAGGATGAAATGATCGGTAAAATGATTTGAGGATTTCTCCAGTGCCTCGGCTTTACCGATGGCAAGACGCAGCGCATGCGGGCCGGGCAATTCGCCTTTTAACTCGCTCTCGTCGATATTGGCAGGAATGATTTTATCGGGAATGATGCCGCTTTGTTTTAAAAGCTCTACGCGGCGAGGCGAAGCGGAGGCCAGGATCAGTTTCGACTTACTTCTCACGGAAGATAATGCGGCCTTTGGTCAGGTCGTAAGGAGTCATTTCAACGACCACGGTGTCGCCTTGTAAAACGCGGATACGGTTCTTGCGCATTTTGCCCGCGGTATGGGCAAGAATTTCATGGTCGTTTTCCAGCTTTACGCGAAACATAGCGTTCGGCAGAATTTCGGATACGACGCCTTTGAATTCGATAAGGTCTTCTTTAGCCATTGGTTTTATATAATCCTAAGTTGGACTGTGGTTTTAGAACCGTTTGGCTTAAAAATCAACCCGAATTAGGGCTCTAACCCACCAGTAACCTATGCCCCTTCACGTGTAAAACGCAAATTAGGGTAAAAAACCGTCTGGCTGTCTCGAAATCCATATCGATCTTATCTTTCAGGCGTTCCATAAGAAGCGTTGCCCCTTCGTTGTGGATGCCACGCCGCCCCATATCGATGGCTTCGAGCTTATAAGGATCGGTGGCGCGAACCTGCTCGTAACTCTCTACCATCATGAAATAATCCTGAATGAGTTTTTTATAGGGACGGGGAGAGATGGCAAGGAGAGGAAGATCGTTATCGCTTGCATCTTTTAACCGGAAAACAAGATACCCATCCTCGATAGAGAGGCGGAGCTTGTACGGGCCGAGCGCCTCTTTGAGATATTTAAAATGGTTGAACTCTAATAGACCCTGGATTGCCTGTATGCGTTCGTCCTGAAGCATGGTTATTCCGCTGTCAGGCACATCGACGACGATTTCGACCAGCCTGTCGGATATGGCGTTCACTTGACGGCTTTCCGGAATTTCTCGATCCATGCTTTGATCTCTGTAGAACGGGTTTTGAGCGCGGTGCGATTGACGACGAGATAGGACGTGATATCCAGAATTTTTTCAACCTCGACAAGGCCATTGGCTTTGAGCGTTGCGCCCGACGATACGAGATCGACGATACGTTTGGCGAGATTCAGGTTAGGGGCCAGTTCCATCGCGCCGTTGAGTTTGATACATTCAACCTGCACGCCTTGCGCATTATAATGCTTGGCTGTCAGATACGGGTATTTAGTCGCAACGCGGATATGCCCGGTTGGATCATTCTGCGCTGCATCATCTGTCCTCATAGCGACCGCCAGATGACAGGCGCCGATTTTTAAATCGACGGGGGCGTAAATTTCCGAATAGTCGAATTCTTCAATGACGTCATTGCCGACGACGCCCAAATGCGCCGCGCCGAACGCAACAAAAGTCGCTACATCGAAAGCCCGCACGCGGATAATCTCGACATTAGGAATATTGGTTTTAAACTGCAACGCACGGCTCGAATCATCGTAAAAATCAGGCTCAGGTATAAGCCCGCATTTCTTGAATAGCGGATTTAGTTCTTTTAAAATCCGGCCTTTCGGCACGGCGATGATGGTTTTTTCGGCGGACATGAAAAAGTTATATCAGGCTTTGGGCGTGGGCTAAATCCCTTAATCAGTCATTGGCCGGAGAAGGGCCTTGATAAGAGGGATAATAAGGCTGAAAGCCTAAAACAGCGTTTTCTCGGGCTGTCGGGTTATAGTAAGCGCAGCCCCTGTCCCTGCTGGCCTGCAGCAGGGTATTCAGCTTGGAATCCCTGACATATATATCGTCGAGATTGCGCAAAACTTCCTCATAATCCACCAGATCCTGAACGAAGATGTAGGGATTTACTTTATCTCCCCAAAGTGTCGCGGTCCTGTGCTGGAAACCGCATAGATGACGGGCGATTTCCAGTTTCTCCATAAACTCGTCAGCAACCGGGTACAAAGAGGCGGCTTGCATAATGGTTTCGGTTTCGGAAGGCTCTTTCATCGACAACCGTGCAAAGCTGTATAAAACGTCTTTGTCGGATATCGCGTCCGAAATCGACATAAAGAAATTCATCGGCGAAATAACCGTTTCCGCAAACTCGTAAAATGCGTTTATACCCTGTTCGCCGATACGGTCTTCAACGCGGCTATAGGCTTGGTAAAAAGCTTCCCGGAAACCGCCGACATCCGGCATGCCGCCATAATCAAATACGAATTTTTTGTCGCAGATATTGTCAAAATTGCGTGAGGCGAATTGAATATACCAGAAACGCTCCTCGTTCAGATTGTTGACAATAAAATCAATTTTTCTTCCGGTCAGCTGCATATCCCGGCTTAAAGTGCCGGCGCCTTTCATGATTTTTTTTACCGGTAAGACGGTTGAATTATACCGTGCGTTCGTTTCTTTTCCTGCAAGATGAATATTCGACTGCATCGAGAATAATAAATCGTCGAGCTGCATATATTTTTCGATCGCAAAAGCGTATTTAGCCGGAGCGTCCATTTGGCTTGATAAATAAAGGTCGGGTTCGTTATGAATTTTTTCAACCCTGTCAAAAAGGCAGCGGCAATTTTCGGTTACCATCGGAAATGATTCCGGGGAAAGCCGGATTAAAGACCGTCCGATGGTCGCATAATATAAATCGTCCGGAACTTGGCCGCCTCTGTAAGCGAAGAACTCATTTGCATAGGCGCGGGTCATGTCGACGGCTTTGACGATCTCTTCGACAAATTTCAAAGCTTCGGCTTCATCCTCCGTACGCAGGTAAAACTGGGAGGCTCCGCGCAGAACATCCATTGCCGGTTTGCAATTGACGGCTTTGGTCTTCCACAAAGCTTCTTTAAGGAAAACGGGAAGCCGCAGGTCCGACAGGCTGGCGTCTTTGAATTTTCTTCTCATACGCGGTCATTCGCGTAAAGTGCTTGCTGAAGCAAGGCTCTTGTAGATGTCTCGATAGGTTTTTCATGCCGGAAAAGAAAATCTTTCGCCTGCTTGTGCAGCGTGCTGTTTTTAAAATTGAAGCTCAAGAGATGATTATAAAGCTCATCGATCCCTTCCTGAAGTTTCTGGCCAAGCGGCGTTTCCGTCGTCGTCACGGCGCGAATAGGAGCTATATCGTCATGGATCTTCCTGAAATCCTCATCCGTTTCAAATTCGGGAAGATCGGAGATGATATCGACGACTTGTTTGACGGCAAAAATATAACTAAGTCCGCGCGACTGCGGGCATGTGATGTGTTCAGGATGACCGCTTAATCCGGAAACAGCTTCTTCATTAATGATCTGGGCGAATTGCGCCGTGGCGGCATCGACAATCTTCTGTTCGCCCAGTTTATAGGATTGGTGTTCGCAAATGGAAGCGATAACCATGGCTTCTTTTTCGCCTTTGCTGCCGTCCATGAATTCCTGTGCCATTTCACTGGCCAGATAATAAGAAATGCCTGTCGCGCGCACGACCGCTTTGACAGTTTCACTTCTTTCTTCGAGTGTAGTGACATTGATTTCGCGAATGAGTTCGTTGAAAATCAGTCGGACAGATGCCTTGGCGGCAAGTTCGTCATCCTCGATAGACAATTGGTCGTAAACTGCGACTTCGTTGAAATCAGTCATATAGTGAATTGTGGAATCGGGAAAAAACCGGCTTGTCGCTTTAGGCTGCGGAACAAGGGAGATCAACGTCGCGCCAAACTCTTCCTCTGCCGAATTCTCGGCTTCGTATTCATCGCATAGTTCGTTTATTCTGTCGTCCAAGGCTTCACGAAGAAACATACATTGTTCATTCAGCTCGAAACCGATATCCGTACGCTTATCGTTTAAATCCTCGATTATCGGGATGTTGTTTTGCAATATAGTATCTAAGTCGTCGAGTTCGAATTCATCAAGCGCCTGTGATGTGATATCGATGAATTGCATGGAACGAATATGCGCCAGGAACAATGCATGCGGATGAAAATCACCTGTATGGCCATTGCAGATATTTTCCGCCTCCTGATGTAAGAAACGAATATCGGCAAGAAAACGTGAAGAAAAATCCTGGCGTCTGCCCTTCTGATTGGCCTTTTCAATAAAGTCACCGATCAGGGCCGCTGTGAAAAGAGCTTCTTTCGGGGTTTTATCGCGGCGGAGATAATCTTTGGCATAGGTATCGATCAGGTCGTAAACGAATTGCGTGCGCTTAATCGTGATCTGTGCTGCGGCTGCGACCGTGTCACGGCGGGTTTTGAATTTGCCGCGCTGGTCGTTCAGGACGCAGTTATAGACGAACCGCAAAGCCTTTATGATGCCGTGTTGCTTTTTACTGATATTGAGTTCCTTCAATACGGATTCGAAATTGAAATCCGAAAGATAGGAAACTTTCGACTGGCTTGTACTCATTTACCCCTCCCTGTTGGGGCTTATTATTTATTTTAGTTTTTATAGTCTTTCGATTTTTGCCCCGCAGGCCTCGAGCTTGCCTGTTAGATTTTCATAGCCGCGATCCAGATGGTAAACGCGGTTGACGAAAGTTTCACCCTCGGCCACTAACCCGGCGAGAATAAGAGAAACGGAAGCGCGTAGATCGGTCGCCATCACTTCCGCGCCTTTGAGCTTTTTCACGCCGCGAACGATGGCTGAATTGCCCTGAACGGTAATGTCCGCACCCATGCGGCGGAGTTCCGGCACATGCATGAAACGGTTTTCGAAAATGGTTTCCGTGACCATGCCGGAGCCTTCACACATGGTGAGCATCGTCATAAACTGTGCCTGTAGATCGGTCGCAAAGCCTGGATAAGGTTCGGTCATGATATCTGTACCGACCAGCGGTGTGCCGTTTCTGTGAACGATCACGTCATTGCCTTCTTCTTCGATTGTTAGGCCTGCTTTACGCAACGGCGCAATCAAAGAGGTTAGGAATTCGGTTTGAGTTTTCTTCAGGCGCACCGTGCCGCCGGTCAGGCCTACGGCAATCATAAAAGTACCCGTTTCAATACGGTCGGCAAGGATGTCATGCGTACAGCCGTGCAGGCTTGGTACGCCTTCGATATGAATTTCCGACGTGCCAAGGCCGGAAATTTTTGCTCCCATGGCGATGAGGGCATTGCCCTGATCAATAATTTCCGGCTCACGCGCGGCGTTGACGAGGACGGTTTCACCTTTGGCCAGCGTTGCCGCCATCATCAGGTTTTCGGTCGCGCCAACGGAAACTTTAGGGAACAAGATTTTCGCGCCCTGCAATCCGCCTTTTGGCGCAACGGCTTTGACATAGCCTTCATCCAGAATGATATTCGCACCCATTTCGCGGAAGCCTTCGAGATGCATATCGATAGGACGCGTGCCTATGGTGCAACCGCCGGGCAGAGAGATTTGCGCTTCGCCGGTACGGGCGAGAAGCGGGCCCATGACGAGGACGGAGGCGCGCATCTGGCGCACCAGATCGTAAGGCGCGACGGACGATGCGATGTTATCCGCCTGAATGAAAGCCATGCCGTCGCGGCGAAGCTGGATTTTAATTCCCATCTCCGCCATCAGCGCAGCCAAAGTCTGGATATCTTTCAGATGCACCGGGCAATTGGTAAACTGCACCGGGTCGCCCGTCAGCATCGCCGCGCAAAGATGCTTCAATGCCGCGTTCTTCGCGCCGGAGATTTTGATATCTCCGTTAAGGCGCGTACCGCCTGTGACCTTGATCTTGTCGAGACCGACAGGTTTGATCACGCGTTCAGGGTCGATGGAAATGAATTCTTCTGTTTCTTTTAGGGCGGCTTGTGCGGTCATGATAATCAGGTTCTCGGTAATGTTACGCCGGTCTGGCCCATATATTTTCCGGCGCGGTCGGCATAATTAACCTCGCACTGGGAAGAGCCTTTAAAGAACAGGAACTGGCACAATCCTTCATTGGCATAGACTTTCGCCGGAAGCGGCGTCGTGTTGGAAATTTCCAGCGTTACATGGCCTTCCCAGCCCGGCTCCAGCGGCGTTACGTTGACGATCAAGCCGCAACGCGCATAAGTGGATTTGCCAAGACAGATAACCAGGACGTCTTTTGGAATTTTGAAATATTCAACCGTACGGGTGAGGGCAAAAGAATTCGGCGGAATGATGCAGACATCGGTCTTACGCTCGACGAAACTTTGGTTCGAAAAATTCTTCGGGTCGACGATGGCGTTGTCGATATTGGTGAAGATCATGAATTCATCCGAGCATCTTGCGTCATAGCCGTAAGACGACAAGCCGTAAGAAATTATTTTCTCGCCATTCTGTTCGCGATTTTGTTTTTCCGCGAAAGGAAAAATCATCCCTTCATTGGCGCGGTCGCGGATCCAGTGATCGGGCATGATGCCGGGCGCGTTTTTAACGGCTGTCTCGGGCGAGGGCTGGAAAAATAAATCGTTATTCGATACAGGAGGACCTTGCATAAAACTTTCCATTGTCGGGGTCGCCTTCGGCGAAGTGGTTTCGAAGAAAGGTTCTATGCGGTTTCTGAATTTCATTACTCTGCTTCCTTAATGTCCTGCTTTTTATTCTGTAATAATTTTGTCCCGGTCTGGGCTTTTCTTTTCTTTAGATTTTCGCGCAGGGCTTCGGCCCTCTTGTCGATTTCATCGATCCGGCTGACACCCGGCGGTAGGGGCTTTTTATCTGCCATGACCGCGAATCCTTAAGTCTTTTTAAATATGGGAAAGTTGGAGCGGAAAATACACAAAATAGGCATGACATTCCACAAAAATTATAATAACTAGCCTGTCTACGGGTGGGTTTGGTCAAAACCCCTTTAAAAAGGCCTAAGGGATGGTATGGAGCAGGACGCTACAAAGCTAAAAACAGTCTTTACGGCTCCCGAATACGCTAAATTTATTGGAATAATATTAGTCGTTTTCGGTCATGTTTTAAGAGGATTGGTGGCGTCCGGTATCGTGCCTGACGACCGTTTCTGGCAGGCGGTCGATAAAGGTATTTACCTGTTTCACATGCCGCTTTTTTTCTTCCTGTCCGGGCTTTTTATTAAGGGCAACCTCGAAAAATCAGGGGCCAGAAAAGTTATTCTCAGATATTCCGCAGTACTGCTGATCCCGCTTATCGTCTGGTCCTACGTTCATTTCGCCGTCCAATTTCTGGCTTCAACTCTTACATCATCGGGTGTCAATCATCCGGTTACCCTTCATGAGGTCTTATGGTCGCCGTTTCCGCCGAAACAGCATTTCTGGTTTTTGGGTTCATTATATATCTGCATTATCGTAACCTCTTTTTTATCCGGTTTTAAACAGCATCGATTTTTGCTAAAGATTTTATTTTCAGCTTTGGTTATTGCCTTGATAACCCTGCCGCAAAATATCTCGACTGATTTCATGAGTGCGGGCGACTGGCACAGCCTTGCCGGACAAACGATCAAGCACACGCCGTATTTTTTGCTGGCTGTCTTGATAGGTCCTTTTGTCTTTTATAAGGGACAAATATCAAACGGTGTTTTATTTCTAACATTTACTGGATCTGTGATCGGCTATCTTGCCGTAGAAAATCCTCCGGAAATTCTGCGCATGTCTTCATCGATCATTTGCGTTTTATCTCTTTATCGGTTGATGTGTAATTTCGCGCCGCAAGGCCGGTCAGTATCGGAGAGATTTAATATCCCTTTGTTTATCGGCCTTAACAGTATGGTTATTTATCTGTCGCATGTTATCGCAGCCGCCGGAACGCGCACAATCCTGTCAAAATCTGGAATATCGGATATCTATGTCCATCTGGGGCTTGGCACGTTCGCCGGATTGTTTATGCCGTTACTATTGGTGCCGATCAGTCTGAAACTGGGAGGGAAATTTCCTTTTATACCGAAATATATCATCCCGGCGAAAGACAAGCGCTGAATAATGGTGCTGCCGGAGAGGATTGAACTCTCGACCTCTCCCTTACCAAGGGAGTGCTCTACCACTGAGCTACGGCAGCATTTTTAAAAGCGCGTGGAAACTAGCCCAAAAATAAAATGCTGTCACGCGTTAATTAATAGCTACGAATAAGCCTGATTATTTCTGCCCGTGATCCGTACCCTTATCGCCGTCAAGACTTGTAGGGTCGAAAAGAACAGGCGTAGGCTCGGTCATGGCGGTTGGCTGTTCGCAGGCGGCGGGCAGGGTGCGAAGGACGTTCCATTGCTCGGTCCAGCCGTTTTCATGATCGGCATTATCTATGAGCGATACGTTATTGCAGGGCGTGGCGCCTAGGGCTTGCGCGTAAGACGCATAGACGGATGGCGGCGTTACGTTATCGAGCTTGCCGACGAAATGGCGTTGCGGCATATCGCGAAGCTGGCTTGCGAAATCGACCGGGTTGTAGGATTTGCTCGGCGGCGCGGCTTTATGAAGCGCAGCCGTTGTTTTTGTATCCAGATTTCCGGCGATCGTGCGTAAGGAGGACACATCG
This sequence comes from Micavibrio sp., assembly GCA_030824965.1. Lineage (GTDB taxonomy): Bacteria > Pseudomonadota > Alphaproteobacteria > Micavibrionales > Micavibrionaceae > Micavibrio_B. The sequence goes on from JAPJQV010000001.1 coordinate 347,411, forward strand.
TCGCGCCGGGCTGCAAGAATGGCGGCAATTGCCGCGCCGCCGTCATAGCCGACGAGATCGAAGCCGCTTAAATCATGATAGGCTTTGACGTTGTCGAGTGCGTTCATATAACCGTGAATGACGGCTTCGGAATAGCGCGCATCGGTTTTGAAAACGGCGGGACATTCGTCTTTGCCCTGATATTTGCTCTTATGATAGGCAGCGCAGGGGCGGCCCAGATAGATGACGTTTTGCGATCCGTCTTGCGCGGCGAGGCGCAGCCCGATCGGGTTCGATGGCGGCAGCGACAGGTTGAGCGGGCCAGGATAAGCGGAAGTGTCACCATCGCCTTCGATATAGACGACAGCGCGTTCGAATTTTTTATGGCCGCGCTCGAAAGCCTGAATAGTGAAAGGATCTGCCGGAATAGTGCGCGGGATCAGATGTACAGGGAGGGCGGTGCGCATAGCCGTTTCGTCGCGGATCATGGGAATGTCATGACAGGCGGTAAGGAGGACGGCGCTGGATAATATTGCGATCAAAAAACGTGACATCGATGAGGACTCCCCCGGAAGGATTCAGAAAAACTGCGCTTAAGCTACCACTTCTCTCAGGCAATTTCCAGCACGACGGGGGTATGGTCGGACGGCTTATCCCAACCGCGCGGGACTTTGTCTATTTTGCAGGAAATAAAGCGGTCGGTTATCGACGGGGAGAGCAGGAAATGATCGATCCGGATACCGCGGTCCTGATGCCACGCGCCGCCTGTATAATCCCAGAACGTGTATTCATGCTCATTCTGGTTGCCGATTCGAAACGCATCGGCCAGGCCCAGTGTTTCCATCATGCGGAATTTCCGCCGTGCTTCCGGGGAGAACAGGGCGTCATCGGCCCATGCGGCGGGATTATAGACATCGATATCTTCCGGGATGACATTAAAGTCCCCGCCGACGAGAAACGGAATACGGTCTTCGCGCAAAGTTTTAAGTCGCGCATATAATCTATCCATCCATTCAAGCTTATAAGGAAATTTCTCCGTGCCTTTCGGGTTGCCGTTGGGCAGATAGATATTGATAATACGAACGCCGTCCAGTTCGACTTCCAGATACCGCGATTGTTCATCGGCGTCGTTGCCTAAGAGTTTCTTGTGATGGGTACGGCATTCCATCTTTGAAATCGTCGCGACGCCGTTGAACCCTTTTTGCGGAACGAAATCGGAATGATAGCCGATGGCGCGCAGTTCGTCGCTTGGGAATTCCATGCTTTTGAGTTCCTGTAGCAACACGACGTCGATATCGTTTTCGACGACCCATTTTTTCAGGTGCTCAAGGCGTTGCTTGATCGAGTTCACGTTCCAGGTTGCGATTTTCATGGCTAGACCGCGAAACTCGTGCCGCAGCCGCAGCCGGATTTGGCATTGGGATTGGTGACTTTAAAATCTTCGCCCATCATATTGACCACATAGTCAAGCGTCGAGCCTTCAAGCAGGGGCAGGGAAATCTCGTCGCTAACGATAGTTTGTTCAAATATTTTATCGTCATCGGCGATTTTATCGTCCCAGGAAAAAATATACTGGAATCCGGAACATCCGCCGCCTTCGACTGTTAGTCTAAGATTAAGGAGGGGATTACCTTTTAGTTCGCGCATTTTTTGCACGCGGGCAATAGCTGTCTGGGTAACGGTTAATTCGGGCATGGACTATTATATCGATCACTCTATTTAAAATTCCAGTTTTTATACTCTATTATATTGTTTTTAGGAGGCATTATGTCGTCGAAATACCAGCTTTATTATTCCCCGGGTGCCTGTTCCATGGCCGTTCACGTAGTGTTGCACGAGTTAAATCAACCTTTCGACCTGAATGAGGTCAACTTGCGCGCTGAGCGCGATCCGGGTTTTTTGGCTATCTCTCCTCGTGGGCAAGTACCGGTTCTAATCGAAGACGGCATTCCGATTTATGAAGGAGCGGCGATCATCATCCATCTATGCGAAAAATTCAAATCCGATCTGATCCCGGCGGAAGGCGTCGCCCGCGGTTTGGCGTTGCAAGCTCTGATGTTCATGAACGCCAGCATGCACCCGGCCTATAGCAAGTATTTCTTTGCTCAGAAATCGGCCATCGATGACAAAGCCAAGAAAATCATCAGTGATGAAGCATGCGATAAAATTCAGGGATTGTGGGATCTGGTTGACCAGCATCTGGAAAATTCGCCCTATCTTGCCGGGGACAAAGTCACGGCAGGGGATATTTTGATGACGGTTTTCGCCAACTGGACGGACCTCTCCAAGCCGCCGAAATTAGGTAAAAACGTCAAACGTGTCATCACCGAGATCAGCCAGCGCCCGTCATACCAGATGGCGTTAGAGCATGAAGGCGTAACCTATAGAGCCGCAGCTTAACAAGCTCTCTTAAGAAGCCGGGGCAGGGGAGGAATCCCTTGCCCGGTTTTTCTATTCCGTCTATTGTCGATTTATGCCCCAAGCCCTCGCAAATGACGATACCAATACACTCGCTTACAATTATTGCGCCCTGCCGCTGGCGTCTTATGCGTGCCGCCCGGACCAGTCGAAAGGCAGGCTTTTCGAGGAGCAGGAAAGCCGCCACCGCACGCCCTTCCAGCGCGACCGCGACCGCATCATTCATTCCAGCGCTTTTCGCCGCCTGAAGTATAAAACGCAAGTTTTCGTCTATCATGAAGGCGACCACTACCGCACACGCCTGACTCACACGCTGGAAGTGGCGCAAATCGCCCGTACTTTGGCGCGGGCGCTAATGGTCAATGAAGATTTGGCCGAAGGGATCGCTTTGTCCCACGATCTCGGCCATACGCCTTTCGCCCACATGGGGGAAGAAGCTTTGAAGAAATGCATGGATGCGCTGGGCGGGTTTGAACATAACGACCAGTCTTTGCGTATTCTGGTTCAGCTAGAGAATAAATATCCCCGCTTTCAGGGCTTGAACCTGACATGGGAAACACTCGAAGGCGTTGCCAAGCATAACGGGCCATGCCTGCGTAAAAAACAGCAGCCGGATTTATCCGTTTTACCGGTTACGTTGTATGAGCTATCGAAAAAAACAGATTTGAAACTTGACCAATTCGCCTCTGTCGAAGCGCAAGTCGCAGGGATCGCCGACGATATCGCCTATAATAATCACGATGTCGAAGACGGGCTTCGCGCCGGATTTTTTACGCTGGACGAGTTGGCGCAGATGTCCTTCATTGGCGACATTATTGAAAACGTAAAGAAATCCTATCCCGGCATTTCGCCTACGATACTGGTGGCCGAGATGATCCGTGACATGATCGGCGCTATGGTGAGCGACGTACTGGACGAAAGCCAGAAACGCCTGAAAGAGATCAAGGCTTCCAGCCCGGACGATGTGCGTCAGGCCAAACGCAAGACGGTGGCTTTTTCCGATAAGATGCATGACGATATCGAGGCCTTGCGGGCTTTTCTCTATGCCCGCATGTACCGTCATTATTCCCTGCAACGTATCTGGGCGAAGGTTGAGCGCATCATTCCCGACCTGTTTTCATCATTCACCAATAAGTACACCCTGATGCCTGACCACTGGCAACGCCGCGTTGAAGAGGCGGGTGGTCTGACGAACGATAAAGCGCGGGCGCGGATCGTTTGTGATTATATCGCCGGAATGACCGACCGCTATGCTATTCGTGAACATGAACGGCTCTATGATTTATATTGGGATCTCAAGTAGTTAACTGACTGCGTAAAAGCACATTGAAAGGATATTAGTATGGCAAAACGTGATGAATTCGATGACGAAGGGTTTTTTGATAGCCTGTTGAATCGTAAAGGAAATACTGAATTGCCGCCGGGGCTTCGCCGTATTTTTATTGTCATCGGCGTTCTGGTCCTTATTGGTATTCTTGTTGCTGTTATTTCCGCTATCCCGTCGGGCAAGGACGGCAATGACGACATGGCGCCGGTCCCGATCATCCGCGCTGATACCGCACCGTATAAAATTAAGCCCGAAGATCCGGGCGGCATGAAAGTGCCGAATAAAGACAGTACGATATTCGAAACCCTTAAAGGTCAACCCGAAGAAAACAAGGTCGAGAATTTGCTTGAAGACGAGAGCGATACGGCAGAGTCCGTTGCATCCGTCGCGCGTGAGGAAGTCGCGTCGAAAGTAATCGCAAAATCTGAACCCATTACCGATATCAATGATTTGGAACTTGATACTAAACCGGAGCAGGAAGAATTGTCCGCGCCGCCACAACCTCAACCTGTTGCAAAACTCGAAACCGTCAAAGCTGAGCCCATAAAAGAAGAACCGAAAGAAAGCGGATCGATCATCGATACATTAAAGGCGGATTCGAAACCAAAAGAATTGCCGCTTCCGAAAGTGGTATCGAAAACTGAACCCAAAATCGAAACGCCAAAAGTCACTGCGCCAAAACCCGCCCCGGTTTCTTCCGGCGGTTCGACTTATATCCAGCTGGCCGCCGTAAAATCCGAAGCGGAAGCCTCCAGCCAGTGGTCGAAATTCAAGTCGAAAAATCCTGAACTGGCCGCGCTGTCGATGCGCACCCAAAGAGCCGATCTCGGAGCAAAAGGAGTCTTTTTCCGTATTCAGGCCGGACCTTTAACCCCGGCCAATGCAACCGCGGTCTGTTCGGCGGTCAAATCCCGCGGCGGCAATTGTATCATCGCAAAGTGAGAGTAAAACACGAATGACCGATCAGCCTCTTCCGCTTGCCTGCATTTTTTCCGTCGAAGGCGAAACATTGACTCATGCGGAAAAATCTCTGTTCTCCGCCAGTCAGCCCTTTGGTTTCATTCTCTTTGGGCGTAACTGCAAATCGCCCCATCAAGTTAAGGCGCTATGCTCTGAAATTCGTAAAACCGTCGGTTGGGATTGCCCGATATTAATCGATCAGGAGGGCGGCAAAGTCGCAAGGCTTAAATCTCCCCAATGGGATGCCTATCCGTCTGCACGTCACTACGGCGAGGATATGGAGCGCGATCTCAGCGCGGGAAGACTGAAGCTTTCCAAGGACATGATGGAAATGGCAAAGATGCTGCTCGAAAACGGTATCGACGTAAATTGCGCGCCTGTTCTCGATGTCCTGACAGATGTAACGCATGATGCCATCGGAAGCAGGGCTTTCTCGTCCGATCCTCAAATTGTAGCCGAAGCGGCGGATGCCGTATGCGAAGCTTTTCTGGATATAGGGGTCACGCCGGTAATCAAGCACATGCCGGGCCATGGCCGCGCTTCGGTTGACAGTCATCATGAATTGCCAAGGGTCGAAACGTCTTTGAGGGAATTGCTGGCGACCGATTTTGTACCGTTTAAGCGCATTGCCGCCGAACCTTATGCAGCCTCGGTTTGGGCGATGATGGCTCATATTATCTACACTGATATCGATACGGACCGTCCCGCAAGCCTTTCCGGAAAAATTATTTCTGAAGTGGTTCGTGAGCAAATCGGGTTTAAAGGATTGATATTGAGTGACGATCTGGACATGAAAGCTCTGGATAAGTACGGCTCTATCGCCGAAAGGGCGATTGAATCCTTGCAAGCAGGCTGCGATCTTGCTTTGTATTGTTGGGCGAAAATCGATGTTATGGAACAGCTGGCCGCCAATTGTCCGCCACTGTCAGCCATCGGTTGGAAACGCTGGCAAGCCTCGATTAATGCGAATTGGGCTGCCTGAATATTAGACCCTTAACAGGTAAGTTATGACCGAAGAAGTGTTTGTAGAAGACGAGCGTATCAACGCTCCCGAACCGACCTTGCCGGACGATGCCCTTGTTCTGCACCTGAATTCCTATGAAGGGCCGATAGACGTACTTTTACAGCTTGCCCGCGACCAGAAAGTCGATCTGACGCAAATTTCCATTCTTCAGCTTGCCCGGCAGTATCTGGCCTTTATTGACAGGGCGCAGGAATTGTCTCTCGATGTCGCTGCCGAATATCTCGTCATGGCGGCATGGCTTGCCTATCTGAAATCCCGCCTTCTTCTGCCGCGCGAGAAAGAGGCCGAAGACGAACCATCCGCTGAGATGATGGCCGAAGCTTTGGCGTTCCAGTTGCAGCGTCTGGAAGCCATTCAGGCTGGAGCGCAGAAAATGGCGCGCCAGATGCGCGAATACCTGACCGTCTATGGACGCGGATATAAAGAAACCTTCAAGGCACCTGAGCCGGATAAATATACGGTCGATCTCTATCAGCTTTTGAAAGCTTACGGGGATATCACCCAGCGTAAAACCTCGACCCAGTATAAGCCTGTTTCCTATCCTGTCATGACGATGGAAGAAGCTCTTTCGCGTATGACGGTTATGCTGGGCCGCCTGCCGAAACAGGGTACGACATCCGTCTGGACGACACTAAACAGCTTCATGCCGGAAAACATCAAGGAAGTGTTGCTGCATAAATCCTCGATGGCGTCGTTGTTTACGGCATCTCTGGAACTGGCGAAGCAAGGTAAGCTGGAAATTCGCCAGGAAGAAAATTTCAAACCTATTTATCTGCGTGTCGTAGAGCGTGAGCCCTATGTTCCCGAAGAAACACCCCAAGCTGAGGTACAATCCGCATGAGTGAAGCTGCTGAAGAAATAGAAATCGAAGACGAGGATATTGAAATCGTCGAAGAAGTGCAGGAAGAACCGGCGCAAATTATGCCGCTTGAAGATCCCGCGCAACAGAAACGCGTCATTGAGGCTTTGATGTTTGCCTCGCCCGAACCTGTTTCCCTTCGCTCCATTCAGGCGCGACTGCCGCAATCCGCAGATGTCGGTCGCATGCTGCTCGAACTAAAAGCCGAATACGAAAACCGCGGTGTCAATCTGGTTCAACTTGAAGATGTCTGGGCGTTTCGTACGGCATCGGATATTGGTCCGCATTTGGCGTTGACGAAAAAAGAAGAGAAGAAACTTTCCCGTGCCGCGCTTGAAACCATGGCGATTATAGCCTATCACCAGCCGGTGACGCGTGCCGAGGTAGAAAATATCCGTGGTGTGGCGACGAATAAAGGCACGCTCGACGTGCTTATGGAATCAGGCTGGATCAAGCCGGGTCGCCGCCGCGAAACGCCGGGCCGCCCTGTGACATGGACGACGACCAACCAGTTTTTGGATGATTTCGGCGTTTCCAACCTGAATGACCTGCCGGGCTTGAATGAATTGAAAGCCTCCGGCCTTCTTGATACAAGACCTGCGATCGATACAATTCCGGGCGCCGACCTTTTCAAATCAGAAAATGACAATATATCTGAAGAAGAGAAAGAACGCCCATTGGGAGAGTTCGATTCCGAAACAGACGACGAAGCAATTGAAGAGGAAAGAGACATGGCACCTGTACAATCCGACGACGATATCGATAACGCTGTCGAAATCGATGAAGATGAGATTGAATCTTCTGACGAAGACGATTCAGACGAAGATGATTCAGACGAAGATGATGAAGATTACGACGATGAAGATGAAGACTATGATGATGAAGACGAAGACGAAGACGACGAAGAGGACGAAGACTGATGTCTTTAGTTCACTGGCTTGTCGTTATTCTTGTCATCATCGTGATTTTCGGGGCCGGACGGTTGCCGAGTGTCATGGGTGATCTCGCTCAAGGCATCAAGGCTTTTAAAAAAGGCATGAAAGACGAAGAGCTTTCTCCGCCGAAGAAAGTCGATGACGGAACAGTCGTTGAAAATCAGACGACTAGAGATAAAACGGAAGTTTAAAAATTTCATCCCCGCCAAAAGCGGGGATATTTTCACGGAATAAAACATGCTCGATTTCAGCTGGTCGGAATTAATTGTGGTGATCGTCGTCGCGGTTCTGGCGGTCGGCCCGAAACAACTGCCCGAAGTTCTGCATGGTCTCGGCAAGGTCTTCCGCCGCCTTCAATATATGCGCTATGCGGTGACGCGCCAGTTCGACGATTTTATGGAGCAGGCGGATCTTCGCGAAATCCGCGATCAGACCCGCATCGTAACGCCTGAATTATTCGACGAAGCGTTCGCCGATGAAGAATACATAACGAAAAACGAGAATGCTGCTGAAAAGCCCGATGCGCCTGACGTTAAACTCGTAGAAGGCAAAAAATGATTTCCGATCTCGACCCGACTTCCCAGCCTTTGATCGAACATCTGACAGAATTGCGCAAACGCGTTTTGTGGTCGGTGGTCATCATGCTGATCGGCACGGGTATCTGTTATCACTTCCGCGACGAGATTTATGGGTTTCTCGTTAAGCCCCTGGCTGATGCGATGGGACCGCAAGACTCACAGCGCCTTATTTATACCAATCTGACCGAAGCTTTTTTCACTTACGTGAAAGTATCGGTTTTCGCCGGATGTTTTTTGACGTTCCCCTTTCTGGCAACGCAAATCTGGATGTTCATATCTCCCGGCCTTTATAAACGTGAGAAAGCGGCCATGCTGCCGTTTTTAATCGCCGCGCCGATCATGTTCTTTCTTGGTGGCGCGCTTGTCTATTACATCGTCATTCCCGGCGCGTGGACATTCTTCCTAAGCTTTCAAAGTTCCGGCTCCGAAACCGTCCTGCCTATCATGCTCGAAGCCAAGGTCAGCGATTATCTGGATTTGATCATGGTGCTGATTTTCGCTTTCGGCTTGGCGTTTCAAATGCCGGTCATACTGGCGCTTATGGCGAAAGCGGGGATTATCAGCGCCGAGTGGCTCGCGGCGAAGCGAAGATACGCGATTGTCCTGATATTTATTGTTGCTGCAATTATCACGCCGCCTGATATAATCTCGCAAATAGCATTGGCGATCCCGCTGATGATCCTCTACGAGATATCCATCCTTTTGATCAGACGTTCGTCGAAACAGAATAATGCCAACACCCCTTGATATCTACAAATCCAAACTCGTCACCGGACAGATAGACGCCGATCCCTTGCAGGAAGAGGCGGTGGCGCATTTCGACCGCCTGCAATACGAAGCGATCCGCTATCACATCCACGATAAAAAAGGCGGCTGGCTTAATCGCATGGCGATTTTCAAAGGCGACCGTCCTGCGCCCAAAGGCGTCTATATCTACGGTCCCGTCGGGCGAGGCAAATCCATGCTGATGGACGTCCTCTATGAGTCGATCCCGCCCGAGATTAAGAAGCGCCGCGTGCATTTCCACCAGTTTATGATCGAAGTGCATGATTACATCCATTCGCGCCGTTTCGATTCCGCTGGCATGAAAGAAGGCAAGGACGAGCTATTGCCCGCCTTGGCGTCGATTATATCAAACCGTTGCAAAGTGCTTTGCTTTGATGAATTCCATGTTACCGATATCGTCGATGCGATGATTTTAGGACGGCTTTTTTCCGAGATGCTTGATCACGGCATTTCCATTGTCGCCACGTCTAACTGGGCACCGGATGATCTCTACAAAGGCGGGTTACAGCGTGACCGTTTCCTGCCGTTTATCGACCTTATCAAGAAACGCATGGATATCGTCAACTTAAACGGCGATATCGACTACCGCGCGCGTAAACTCAAAGAGATGAGCGTTTATTTCGCGCCGCTAGGCAAGGAAAGCGCGGACCGCGCCAATAATCTATTCGCAAGTCTCACCGAGAACGAAGAACCTTACGGCGACCTGATCAGCGTCAAGGCTCGCACCATCGAAGTTCCAGTCGCCGCCAAAGGCGTCGCGCGTTTCAGCTTTGCGCAGTTATGCGAACGCCCGCTTGGTGCGGAAGATTATCTGGCGATTGCCAAGCGCTATCACACGATCTTTGTCGAGGATATACCGAAGCTCGGCTACGACCGCCGCAACGAAGCCAAGCGGTTTATGACATTGGTGGACGTTTTCTACGATAATCACCGCAATCTGGTCATTACCGCCGACGCAAACCCCGATAAACTCTATTCCGGCCACGACCACGCCTATGAGTTTGAACGCACGGTGAGCCGTTTGCAGGAAATGCAGACGCAAAGCTATTTAAATCATCCGAAATAGATTACAATTATTCATGTCTTTCTTCTCCGGTCTTTTCAGCAAGGAAAAATCTGCGGCAAAGAACCGCCAATTGGCATTATCGAATAAAGCCGAAGACCGCCTGAAAGTCGCAAAAAGCAAGTATACCCAACCCGAACTTCTTTATTATCTGGCGCAGAACGATCCCGACGCATCGGTGCGTCAGGCGGTGGCAAAAAACAAATCAACGCCTGTGCATGCAAGCTCGGTTCTCGCCAAAGACAAAGACGAAGATGTGCGTCTGGCGCTCGCCAACCGCCTGATGAAACTCCTGCCGAATTTGTCGCAAGACAAGCAAAGCCAGTTATACAGCTATGCCATTCAGGCGCTCGGTACGCTGGCTATCGATGAGGTTTTGAAAATCCGTATTGCACTGTCATCGACACTTAAAGATCATGTGCATGCGCCGCCGAAAGTGGTGGGCCAACTGGCTCGCGACATCGAACGTGAAGTCTCCGAACCTATTTTAAGGTTTTGTGCCGCGCTTCTCGATGAAGACCTGCTCGATATCTTAAAAACCCACCCGGCGCCTTGGGCCGTACAGGCGATTGCTGGACGAGACAGGATCAGCGAGCAAATTTCGGCGGGCGTGATCGAACGCGAAGACATCCCGGCTGGGCTTATTCTTCTCGATAATAAAACCGCCAATATTTCCGTGGCGGCGATGACTTCTATCGTCGAAAAATCGAAAACTCATCCGCAGTGGCAAAAACCGATCGCCATCCGTAAAAACCTGCCGGCCAATCTGGCGCTGGAGCTGATGCAATTCGTTGATGCCAAAGTGCGCGATCTATTGCTGCAAAGAACGGATTACGACCCGAAGACGATGGGCGAGATTGCCCAAGTCATGCGCCGCCGCCTTGATTTCATGGATGAAGCGGACACGGAAAAGATTTCGCCTGAAGAACGCGTCCGCCAGATGCTAAAGAACAAAAGCCTAAGCGAGAATTCCGTCATAGATGCTCTGGCAGTACAGGATAAGGAGCTTGCACTCGCCTGTATAGCGGCGCTGGCAAAAATTCCCGTGGCGGTGGCGGATAAGATTATGTCGCTCAATACGCCCAAGCCGGTCATCGCCTTGTCATGGAAGGCGGGCCTGTCCATGCGCACCGCCTTGAAATTACAGCAGGAATTGGCCTATGTGCCGCATAACGAATTAATATATCCGCGCGGCGGGACCGATTACCCACTGGAAAAAAGCGAGATCGTCTGGCAACTCGAATTTTTCGGTATCAAGCCATAATTTATTAACCTTCCATCGGCTAAACTTTTACCATCATGTCGATATTCAATCTGTCATTGCTGACCCCCGATCCTGCGAAAAAACAGGAAAAAGAAAAGAAAAAATACGAATCAGAAAAGAGAATTGCCCAGTCGCTCGATAAAGCGGCAAAGCTGAAACTGGCCAAATCACCGGCTACGCAAGCTGAAATCCTCTATTATCTGGCCCAGAATGACGGCGAAGCCTCCATTCGCCAGGCCGTGGCTTCCAATGACGCCACGCCTTATCAGGCAAATAAAATCATCGTTCGCGATGAAAATGCAGATGTGCGGATTGCGCTGGCCGAACGTCTGGTAAAACTACTGCCGGACATTTCACAGGATACGCAAAGCCAGCTTTATTCCTATACGGTCGATGCGCTGGAAGCTTTGGCGGCGGATGAAACCGCAAAGGTCAGAATCGTATTGGCCAATACGCTGAAGAAGGAATTGCACGCGCCGGCGCATATCATTAATAAACTCGCCCGGGATGTAGAGCAGGAAGTGGCGGAGCCGATCCTGCATCATTGCATGGCTGTATCGGATGAGGTGCTGCTGGAAATACTGTCGAACCATCCGGCGGCGTGGAAAGTCGAAGCAATCGCCCAGCGCCAATTCGTCAGTGCCGATGTATCCGAAGCGGTGGTCGACGCCTATCATGAAACAGCGGGTGTTTTGCTGCTGGACAATAAACAGGCGGATATTACAAAACCCACTTTGTTCAAGATCGTCGAAAAATCAAAAGCCTTTACCACATGGCAAAAACCATTGGCGGTGCGCGCTTTCCTGCCGCAGGAGATTGCCCGCAAAATGGCGGAATTCGTGGATGATTCTGTGCGTGACCTGATCGCTAAAAGGACGGATCTGGGTGCTGAAATTTCCGATGAGATAAAATCGAAATTCCGTGAGGATATCGACCGGCTGGAAAAAGAAGACGCTGATCGTTTAAGTCCCGAAGACAAAGTCCGCAAGATGATCGTCGATAAAACGCTCGATGAGGACGCGCTTATCAAGGCCATGGATGAACGCAACCGCATTCTTGCAACTGTGATGCTTGCGGCGATGGTGCGAACCTCGCGCTCCAGCATGGAAAACATTATCGGCATGTTGAAACCTAAACCCATTGTCGCCGTTTGTCATCGGGCGGGTCTGGGCATGCGGACCTGCCTGCGTATACAACAGGAGATTGCTAAAATCCCGTCAAAGGAAATCATCTATCCGCGTGGGGGTACCGATTATCCGCTTGACGCCGACGAAATCAAATGGCAACTCGACTTTCTCGGGTTGAAGTAAGTCCGTTTCTTCAAAACAACCTAGCATTCCTGCGCAAGGCAGGAATCCAAGTTAATGATATGTGCCTGATCTCGTAGAGATACAAACAATTTCAGCTTAAATATCCTTGACAAAATAGGAATTATGTCCTAATATCAAAAGTAAAAAAGGACGCCTAATCATGGAGACTATAACAGAAAACATACAATCGCCCGTATTGACGGATTTCGAGAAACTGGCCGTTGAATACCGCTTGCAACATCGCTATCGAATGGCAACGCCACTTCAGGTTCTGCTTGGCGAGGCAGAAAAAATCGTCAAGGCTCTTGATCCTTGCTCTGTTATGAAATCGAGCTTCGAAACGAAATTGATGTCCGGCGATCCGGTCGTCGATCTTGAAAACCGTCTTGCTCGCCAGGCGCAATCGCTCGACGGCGTCTATGCTCTGTTTTTACAGCTCGCTCAATATTCCTTGCATGAAGATGCCGATAAGGTTCCAGCCTATTTGCAATTTGCGCTCAAGGCGCAAAGCCAGTCGGCGTCGACAATCGACAAATTCCGACGCTTGCACGAAAAAAGCGTCAAAAACGCAGAACGAAAAGAAGAAACGGCAAAACGAAAAGAAGAAAATGACAACTTGGACTGATGAACGACGGGCAGCGCAGGCGGAAAGAATGCGTGCTTCAAAACCTTGGGAAAAAACAAACGGACCAAAATCGGAAGAAGGCAAAAAGCGCTCTTCGATGAATGCGCTTAGACATGGCCTGAACTCCCAAACCGTCAAAGACCTTCGCCGCATGCTGAAACTGCAAAAGGAATTTTTGAAAACTCTATAAACCTCTCCCTTCTGGAGAGGGTAGGGTAAGGTAAGGTAAGGTAAGGTAAGGTAAGGGGCAATGGTACAGCTTGGTAAATTTATCAATACCGCCCGTCATCCAACCTTCTCCTGAACGGAGAAAGTTTTCTATCCGTGCACGCCCACATTCGCACCATGGTAAATCCTGCCTTAACCCTTTTTTGATGTTTACCGCCTATCAATATGGGTCTAATTTACCTTTCAGGATTTCAAACCCTTCAATCAAGGAACTCATTATGTCTCGTAAAAAAATTGCCCTTGTCGGCGCTGGTCAAATCGGCGGAACGCTCGCACTTCTCGCGGCCCAAAAAGAACTTGGCGATGTCGTGTTGATCGATATCGCGGAAGGCGTACCACAAGGCAAGGCGCTTGATCTGGCGGAAACCACGCCTGTAATCGGCGTATCGGGCGCGCTGTCCGGCAGCAACGACTATTCCGCCATGAAAGGTGCCGATGTCGTCATCGTCACCGCCGGCATCCCACGCAAACCGGGCATGAGCCGCGACGATCTGATCGCAATCAATTCCGGCATCATCAAGACGGTCGGTGAAAATATAAAAGCCAATGCGCCGAACGCGTTCGTGATCGTTATTACCAATCCGCTCGATGCGATGGTAGAAGTCATGCAGCGTGTGTCCGGTCTTCCGGCCGAAAAAGTCGTCGGCATGGCGGGCGTACTGGATTCTGCTCGTTTCCGCTATTTCCTTTCCGAAGAATTCGGTGTTTCCGTTTCCGATGTCAGCGCCTTCGTTCTCGGTGGTCATGGCGATACGATGGTGCCTTTGGTTCGTTACTCGACAGTCGGCGGTATTCCATTGCCTGATCTCATCGCCATGGGATGGTCGACGCAGGAGAAACTCGACCAGATCGTCCAGCGCACACGCGATGGCGGCGCGGAGATCGTCAATCTTTTGAAAACAGGTTCCGCTTTCTATGCGCCGGCGGCATCCGCTATCGCCATGGCGGAAAGCTACCTGAAAGATCAAAAGCGCGTATTGCCATGTGCGGCGAAACTTAACGGCGAATACGGTATCAACGGCCTCTATATCGGCGTGCCTGTCATAATCGGAGCCAAAGGCGTCGAGAAAATCATCGAGATAAAACTCAATGAAGAAGAGCAGAAAATGTTCGATCATTCGGTAAACGCCGTCAAAGGCCTGATCGAGGTCATCGAAAAACAGGCAGCATGACGCATCTGCGATAGATAATTCAAGAAAGCGGTGCAAAAGCGCCGCTTTTTTTGTTGCCAAAATTTGAGGAAGGATGATTAATTATAAAAAACTAATGAACAGGTTATGTGTAAATGAGTTCGAATAAATTAACGAGATTTCCGGTTACGTTTCACGCCTATCTGCCTTTTCCAGAGTCGGATAGTGACGATATTGATGAAATGAAAGCGGAAGACGATTTCACTTATACATTCAACGGGCGCAGCCGTTATTTCAACGAGATATCTTATTATTACAACCAGCAGATAGTCGAAGCTCATACGAGAATATTGCAAGCCGATCAGAATTGTATTCTGGCTTGGGCGGATACGCTTTTTATTCCTCACGGCGAAATCAGGCAATTGCTGGTGATGAATGACAAGGAATGGGAAAAGTTCTGTGATACGGATGGAACACATTTGCCAAAAAGCCTGATTTTGAAACTTGCCGACAGGATGGGCGTGCATCCTGCTTATTTTCAGCCCGTCGCTACGGATCCGCTTTATGCCTATTCATATACGATGCTTAAGGCTATCGCTTTCGTTGCTAAGGATGAGAGTTCGACGGAAGATGACAGGAATAAATCGCTTAAGGCCCTTGAAACCGAGCGGCAGAAATTCGAAGATTTCTCAAGGATGTATCCGCATGAATCCGCCTATATGCTGGCGGGATTCGCAAAGGCGAGAGAACTGACTTCCGGCATGATTATAAGCAAGGCCTTTCGGAGAGCGCATGCCAAGGATATCGATATGGGTATCGACGAGTTAAGCTGCAGACTTTCCGCCGATGTGCGAAAAGAACGGGATTTCAAAACCGATTGGGCAGTGACACTCAACAATAAAAGAGAAACCATATTGAAAAGTCATGCCTCTATTTTATTCGACGATCCCGAGGATGCGTTGTCGAAAGTGATCGACCGTATGCGCAAAATTCAGGCAGGCGATCCGAATAGTTTTGAATTTATCGTATGGGGTATAGGCGTAAGAAATAATCTGGTCGGTGTTTTAAAAGCTCCGAATTATCAGAGGCACGATATTTTAGACGTAAAGGTTTCAAGCGACTTTGAAAGAAAAGCCGATGAAATGTTCTGCCGTCCTGAAAGTGTTGAGGAAAATTTCTTTAACATGGTGAGCGACTATGTTTTGTCTTTGACTGAATTTGAAAAGCTCGATCATAAATGCTCCCAGATGGAAGCGATGGAAAAATCCTATCTCGACTGGAAAGACAGCCAGGCTGCCTTGAGATGGCATATCCCGATGTTTGTGAATTACAAAGTCGCGGAACGCGTTTTAGGCGAAAGACAATTGCCGGGCAAAAGACCGTTGCTGGGTGTCCGTCACCAGACCACCGTAACCGGCGCTGCGCCTCATAGTTTCAAATAACGACAAAAAACCCCGCTGTTGGCGGGGTTTTGAATTCTCAGGAGATGGTATAAGCGGGAGCGCCCATTTTATTGGCGGCCCATTCACCGACATCAGCCATGGTTTTGCCTGCGAAGACGGAGGCATTGGCGGCGGCGGCCTTTGGGAACATTGCAGCGGCGCTTGCATTTGGATTACGGGCAAGCTTTTCGTAGAAATCCTCTGCGCCTTTCGGACCAAGGAAATGCGCCATGTAAAGAGCGCCGGAATTGACCTGGAAACCTGCAACGTCAACATTTCTGTTGAGGTAATTCATGTTGTCTTTGGCAAATGACGCGCCCATCAGGGCCGATGCCATGGCGTTGTTTTTCAATGCCAGAAGCTGACCGCGTGACAGGTCATCGACATCAATGCCCATGTGGCGTTCCAACAGGTTCTTATGCTTGTTTGCAGTCGCAACCCATGTGCTGTCAAGAAACTGGTAAAGCCCGCCAGCCGAGCTGGTTTTCGCATGGGCGTGGGGATTGAAACCGCTTTCCTGCTTGGCTTTAAGAAGCATATATGTGCTGTCAACGCCAACGATACGGGATGCTGCTTGAATAGACCCAAGAACGCCTTTCTGATCGGCCAGTTGCTCGGCATTGGCCAGCGCTTTCGCGGAAAGCGGAGAACCTGCGCCAAGACGGGCCTGACCGAGAATCCCCATTGGGTAGCCCGCCGCAGGCAGATTATTCGGATCGGCATACATGGATGAAAGTTTGTTCGACAATTCGCCGAGCGTGATTTTTTTGCCGCCGAATTCGACTTCTGTATCTTCGAGACCCAGCGTTTTTACGAGGGTGGCAAATCCGTTGACAATATCGGTATCGGATGACAGGCCGTTTTGATCTGATTGGCCTTCGCGCATCAGCATCATCCATGTAAAGAGATCCATGCCTTTTTCCGGTTTTTTCGATACTTCGAAATCGGAAGAAGAAGATACAAATTTTTTCGCGAGATTGGCGTCTTCGGCTTCAACCTTGATCTTGCCTTGCGGAACATTCGCCCCGGCAAAAGTGGCAGGTTTTAAATGTGCGGAAACCGGCGATTTTTCGCCATTGGCATTATCCAAAACCGAACGGAAAAGTCCTAATGCGGAGTAGGGAGATAATTCGGCGATGTCAGTTTTATCAGCCATTTGCACACCATCTAATCTTTGTTTTTATTTATTCATTAGAGTGTACTGTTAGAATCGATAAAAGTCAAATTTCGGAATAGTTTTTCGCAATAAAAAAGGCCCCAAAAGGGCCTTTTGAAACAATGACTTAACCAATGGATGGCGCGGGGCTGTGAGATGCCATTTGAATATTCGGGGATGTGACTTGCGCTAGTTTAACCATATCGGTGACAAAGAATGTCGTATTACCCTTGGTCTTGATCCAGTCGTCGAAATCGGTCATCGTGACGCCGGCGCCTGAACGGCTCTCAACGATGACAAGTTGCCCGTTACGTTCTGCGGTCATAACAACATGGTCAATACCATATTTACGATTGGCGTCGAAACCGGAGCGGGTTGCGCCCTTATCGGTTGAAATGACCATACCGGCCTGAAGCAAGCCTTTATCTTCCATCTGCATAAGATCTGATTTATTGATACGTTTAGTCCCGCCCACAATTCGGGATGCATTTTCGTATTGACCTTCGGATGTCGAATTTAATGTAGAAAACAATTTCGTGGTTTTGCCATTAAGATCCATATCGACTGCTTTAGCAAGCTGACTGATAAAACCGCTGCAATCAATTCGTCCGTTGCTACCTGTCCGCGAGCCCATGCCATAGGCAAGGTGATCCATTCTAGCAAATTTTTGCAGGACTGTTTCATTGATGCGGTCGCGTAAAGAGCCGTTTGAGCTATGTGTAAAGCCGGATATATTGTCTATCCCGCTTAAGTCGAAACTATATCCGCCGGAAGACTTTTCAAATTCCGCGTAGGTTTTGCCTGTTACTTTTTCGATAAACTGTTTCGCAGGAGTGGTGTCAAATCCGACTGCTTCCGCAAGCTTGATAATATCGGCGATGCCAGATCCTTGGGCTACGCCGTTTTCATCCGCTGCATGCTGTCTAAATAAATGTGCCCAGAACAGCATGTTCGAAGAATCATCGGTATTTTGCTTTCCTTTTGCTTCGTCGCCAAAATTCTGAGCCAGCTTCGATTTCACGACTTCCGGCTCATCTTTAGCGGCGTTTAGGTTCTTGCCAGATTTCGGCAAAGTGGAAAGTGGAGATGCGGAGGAGGTGTAAACTGTATTGATCGCGTCGAAAGTACGGCCTTCAAAACCAATGGCTCCGCCGGGCAAGATATCATCTAAGCCTTTGAATCTGCTTTGTTCTTTACTGCCGATACTAGCCATCTACACCCTTACTTTTTCAGTAATTATCTTATTTATTAGTTGGTTACCCAATCCTACCCTAAAAGGGAAGATGAGTCAAAATCATGAAAAGGGATTTAGATCCAGTTTTGTAACGCTGCTCCATGCGGAACTGGCGGTATTCACGACCGTATTTTTTGCTGCAACGGCAGTATCGACGGCGGCATCTTTGGCGGCGACGGCCGTATCTGCGGCGACATTGAAAGCATGGGTTACGCCTTTTTTCACTTCACGCAGGGTTTCACGTGTTTCCTTACCGGCGACCTGCTCGACCGCGGCGCCAAACTCCGCTCTTAAAATTTTACCTCCAAACTGTCTTGTTTCTTTACCTGCGATGGCTTCGACGGCGTCGCCTGCCGCATCGCGGGGATTATCAATGATGTGTTTGGCTGCGCTGCTAACGCTAGAATAATCGCTGTGACTGGTGGAAGACGTCTTCTTTACATGCTGTGCGGGCCTTGCTTTATCATCGTCGCGATCATTGCGTTCACGTTCGCGCTGGGCGGCAATTCTTACTCTTTCTTGTTCTAGTCTTTCCCGACGCTCAGCTTCAGCCCGGCGTTCCCGCTCTATCTGCCTGTCCTGGCGGTCGGCAGCACGTTGTTCCTGGGCTTCTTCTGCCCTGTCGCGCATACGTTCCTGATTGGTGATCACATATCTGAGAAGCTCTTTGGATTTGTCGTTGTCGCTTTCTTCTTCGTCGATGAAAAGTTGCGGCTCCTGAAGTTTTTTAAGCTCATCGGACACGAAAGCAGTGGCATCGGGCGTCAGGTCGTTATTGCTTAAAAATTGCCCGATGCTGAATTTGTCGTTATGGTCAGTCAGGTTCTCGATCTCCATTTTATTTTCGTGGAATTGATCGCTTACCTTATTCAATCTGGTGTTTATCTGAACTACCACCAACACATCCTGTTTCTTGAATTAAGAGCATTTTACAGATTATTAAGTTAATGCTGCGTTAACATCATGCCTAACCATCTCGAATATCCACAATTACGGGGTTTTTTTTATAAAGCGGGCATGTTAAACATTTCGGGAATTACACATCCATCCCGTTTTTAGGAATCCAAAATGAATATCCATGAATATCAGGCAAAAGAACTCTTGAAAAAATACGGCGTAGTCGTTCCTGACGGGATTGCTGCCATGACCGTTGAAGAGGCTGTCGATGCGGCCAAGAAATTGCCAGGTCCTCTATATGTTGTTAAATCACAAATCCATGCGGGTGGACGTGGCGCCGGTAAATTTAAAAACAATCCTGAAGGCAAAGGCGGTGTACGTCTTTGCAAGACAGTCGAAGATGTAAAAGCCGCTGCCGAAGCGATGCTTGGCCAGGTTCTGGTTACAAAGCAAACAGGCGACGAAGGCAAGCAGGTTCAACGTCTTTACGTTACTGACGGCGTGGACATTAAAAAAGAATATTATTGTTCTGTCGTTCTTGACCGCGAAACATCGAAAGTAACATTTATGGTATCGACCGAAGGCGGTATGGATATCGAGGAAGTGGCTGAAAAGCATCCTGAGAAAATCCAGCACACTGTCATCGATCCTGCGGCAGGCTTTCAGGGCTTCCATGCCCGTAAACTTGCCTTTGCATTGGGCCTGGAAGGCGCGGCGAACAAAGCGGCGGGTAAATTCTTCTCATCCATGTACAAAGCATTTACCGAACTGGACTGCTCGACAGTTGAAATCAACCCTATGATCGTAACAGATAAAGACGAGATCATGGCACTGGACGCTAAAATCAGCTTTGATGAAAACGCGCTGTTCCGCCATCCTGATGTGGCTGCAATGCGCGACGAATCCGAAGAAGATGAAAAGGAAACTATTGCAAAAAACTTTGACCTTTCTTACGTCACTCTCGAAGGCAATATCGGTTGTATGGTCAACGGGGCAGGTCTTGCGATGGCGACAATGGATATCATCAAGCTTTACGGCGGTCAGCCTGCGAACTTCCTCGATGTCGGTGGCGGCGCCACGAAAGAGAAAGTGACGCAAGCTTTCAAAATCATTCTTTCCGACAAGAACGTCAAAGGTATTCTAGTTAACATCTTTGGCGGTATCATGCGTTGCGACATCATTGCTGAAGGTATTATTGCTGCCGCTAAGGAAGTCTCTCTAAGCGTTCCATTGGTCGTACGTCTTGAAGGCACGAATGTCGAACTGGGTAAAGAGATTCTTTCGAAATCCGGCCTGCCAATCGTATCTGGTGATGATCTTGCCGATGCGGCCCGCAAAATCGTCGATGCGACGAACAATGCCGCAAAAGCCGCTTAAGTTGAAAACACATAACTGAATTTTTTATCCCCGCGAAAGCGGGGATAATATTTTTAAGGAGCATAGAAATGATTATCGATCACCGCACATATAATATCGTCCCGCGCATGATGGGCGAATATCTGAAAATCTTCGAAGAATTCGCCATGCCGGTTCAACGCCGTCATTTAGGTGAGCCTATCCTGTTTACAGTAACGGAAATCGGACAACAGGATCAGGTCGTTCATTTATGGGCCTACGAGGATTATGCCGATCTTGAAAAACGCCGCGCGGCACGGAATGCGGACCCGGAATGGAAAATCTACATGGAGAAATCCAAAGGCCTTGTTCTATCTCAGGAAACCAAGCTAATCCGGCCGACAGGTTTTTCCCCGATCAAATGATTAAAGGGCTTTAGGCTGGGCTATAGCTTCGACGCCAACGCCTTTGTATTGGTCTTTGATCCAACCTACATTCGGACGGGTTTCCATCGTCAACATGTTGTCCTTGGTCGTTTCATTGGCCACGATTTTGAACTCTTTGCCAAGGGTGTTGGCATCCGTCAACGTATATTTCAGAGAACCGGGTTCTATACGGTTTTTTCCGCTCCAGACTTGCGGTTGCAATATACGAGTTCCAAATCCGAAATCATGGGAAAGTTTGTGATAAAACTCACTGACGCTGAGTTGATGGCGATATCGAACCGTTTTTTCGCCGACAATTTTCGTTCTTGTCTCTTCAAACAGGTTTATATTGCCTCTGTAAATGGCGCCGTTAGCGGAGAAAATGGCTGACATTTTCTTGTCAGGCGTATGGCAGAGCGCCTGATAGACTTTTTTATAATTTCCGGCCAGGAAATGCCCGATATAGCCATCTGTTTCCTGCAGATTTTTGCGCCCATCAGGCAGGCAGATTTCCCCGTTTCTAAGGTCAGAAACGATATTGTTGATTTTTACCGTCGTATTCATCGCTCCCATGGTAGCCGATTTGTTTACATTGGCCGCGCTCTTTTTATACAGGACAATAAATTCGGGATCGTGAATAGTGCGAGAATCGTTTTTATTGTTTTTCTTCCAAATTCTGACCGCGTTTTCGCGATCTTTGGAAAGGCCGAGCTGCCCGGCATCGCGTTTTGCACTGGTTAAAAATGTGGCGATGGTGAATTGATTTAATCCCAAAGCAACGGCGCCATGAATGTTATTTCCAAGGCCTGATTCCAAAAACCATTTAGACAGGAAGAAAGCAAAGGGCAAAGGCTCTTTAGCATCGCCGCCGCTGATCAGCCAGCCCTCAACGATAGCCTGGTAATTTTTTGCTGTGACCGGACTGAAGGCCATGTAGTTGATCTGGTTATTCTCGCGGAAAGATAAAGCTCGTTCAGCGCGTTTCAGCGTGTCTGAATTTAATTGTGGGACGGTAGCTTCTTTACCATCACGAATGGACTTCTGAAGGCTGATATAGCGGTCGGCAAAAATAAAATCGTCTTTCGCAGTTGCCGGATCGAGACCTCTTTCTTTCCTGTATATATCCAGATAGGACTGACGAAGTTTTCCGCTACCGAAAATACTCGTATTCTTTTCCTCGGCAATCCAGTTGGCGCGAGATTGCTTGGTTTCTTCGAAACGTAGGAGTCTAAACTCAAAGCTGCCGTCATCATGAGCTTTGATAGAGATATTCTTATTGTAGGTCGTGAAGCTATCGGACGGTTTCGGTACCGCTTGTAATACACGCCTGCATGTATCGCTGTCAGTCAGCTTAAATGTCGATAGAATGCCCTCGACCAGCATTGGTGAATTTTCGCTACAATGAGACAAAGGAACGGAATCAAGGTCTATGCGCACGGTTCCCGCAGCATCTTCAGTACTCATGGAGGAAAAAGCGGCAGTAGGCACAGGAGCCTGATCCAAATTGGAATTTGCCGAAGACGCAGCCATTAAAACAAAAACCGGGCTTAGGCGCTTGGCCCATTTTTGGAAGGCTGGGGTTGCGGTTTTTTTCGCCGCCCAGTAGGCGGAGTCCACGACTTTCGGCGCAACCTTATAAACGGCGATATCAGATGCGGCTTGTGCCGCAACAGGGGCTTTTTCTTTTACGATTTGAGTTATCTTTTTTGCAGTGGGCGATGTCGTTACATTCGTCAAAAGCGCATTCCAAAGTAAAATGGATCTCTCGAAAGCGTTTGCATGACGATGTTGTGTATGATCGGAAAGAGTGGTTGTAGATAAGGAATTACTCAATGATTTTGTGCCGATATATTGTATGCTTGCAGCAATTGGTGCAGAGCCGCGCTTTTTTCTATCATCCGTTACTGAATTTACAACCATCGCCTTGGCGGTAAGCATTTCCTGAGTAGCGGCAATTATAGGCGATCCCGGTTTAAAAATGGATTGCAGCTCATCAGATGAAATGGGTTCCAAAGGTTTCGCTTTATCCAAAGTGACTGTTATTTGAGACGCTCTTTCCTGCTCTTCGCGGATGCGTTTATCCCGGGCTACGGCCTCGGCCATTTTCTGTTCGAATCCCGGAGTGGTTCTTGTTATCTCAGATTTAAACTCTCCACCTTTGCGTATCAGCAATTTACACCCATTATTTAAATTATGTAATTTTATACATGATATTAATTGCCATAATCAAGAAAAATATTCAGCTAATATATCTAGATATCGCGGGATGCGTTGCGGATTGGGGCAATTCATGCTTAATAGAGTGAAATCAATGGCTTCGCTTAAGCCTCCATTCTTAATTCAAGGTTCAAAATGTCCGTTCTCGTTAATAAAGATACCAAAGTCATCTGTCAGGGTTTTACCGGAGCTCAAGGCACGTTCCATTCCGAACAGGCGATTGCCTATGGCACTAAAATGGTCGGTGGCGTTACACCGGGTAAGGGCGGAACGAAACATCTGGACTTGCCGGTTTTTAACACGGTATCCGAAGCCAAAGCAGCCACAGGCGCTGATGCTTCCGTTATCTATGTTCCACCTCCATTCGCGGCTGATGCAATTCTGGAAGCCATTGAAGCGGAAATTCCATTGGCGGTATGTATTACCGAAGGTATTCCGGTTCTCGATATGGTTAAGGTAAAGAAAGCTTTGCAAGGGTCCAAGACCCGTTTGATCGGACCAAACTGTCCGGGCGTTATCACGCCGGGTGAATGCAAGATCGGGATTATGCCCGGTCATATTCACAAGCGTGGTAAAATCGGCGTTGTATCACGTTCAGGTACGCTGACTTATGAAGCTGTGTTCCAGACATCCGCAAACGGCCTTGGCCAGACGACATGTATCGGCATCGGCGGCGATCCGGTTAATGGTACGAACTTCATCGACGCTTTGCAGATGTTCATGGCGGATGATGAAACCCAAGGTATCATCATGATCGGCGAAATCGGTGGTCAGGCGGAAATTGACGCAGCGAACTACTATAAGAACCTTGTGAAGAAAAAGCCGATTGCAGGTTTCATCGCAGGTGCGACAGCGCCGAAAGGCAAGCGTATGGGCCACGCGGGCGCAATTATCTCCGGCGGTAACGATACGGCCGAAGCAAAGATTAAAGCAATGACAGAAGCCGGTTACGTTATGGCGGAAAGCCCATCTCACTTGGGCGAGGCGATGATGAAAGCCATGGCCGCTTAATATGACGCTGGTAGATCTCGATCAGTTTCCGGAGGATACATATCGGACGCTGATCGCGCTGCCTTATCGTGTCGGCCTGTATGTGTCGCAAAGCGATCGTACCGGAGGCAAGAATTCAGATACGCAAGAACTGGCAGCGCTTGAAAACGTTGTAACGTTTTATGTCGAAGACACCCTGAAATCAGAGTTTGCGCAGACCATCATGCTGGCGACGCTTCAGCATAAAGCCTATTGGCCGGAATGGTCGGCAGATACCGATAAAGTGCCGGAAGAGTGCCGATACATTGCCGAATATCTGGTGAACGTCATTGACGAGCGTAAGCTGGAAAGCTTTAAAAGTAATTTGCTGGAAATCGCGATTACCGTTGCGCAAGCTTATCAAGAGAACGCAAGGCCTGTGACATTCTTCGGAAAGCTCATGAAAGCCCTGACGTTCCGCTCTGAGAAAATCGCGGTCGAGGAAAACGCGGAACACATCAATATATCTCCAGCCGAGAAAGCCGCCATCAACAAGCTTGCCGAGAGGCTGGGCGTTCTGCAAAGAGTGGCGTAAGGCCATGGCTCTTTCCGCAGATCATATTCAGTCTATTGCAAATCTTTTAATCCGCGCCGGTCTTTACGTCAGCCATGTCGACGATACCGATCAGGGAGAAGAATCTGAATTAAAAGAGCACGAATATATGGGTAAAGCACTGGCCAAGATCGCAAGGCTTTCGAATTCTCCAAGCGTAGCGCGGGCGGCTCAACTCGCGCTGGATAATGCCGAATGGACAGGCGATGACACGGCCGAAAGTTTAAGCTTTGCAATCGGCGAAGCAATGGCGATATTCAGTGAAGCGGAAGACGAGGCGCAACTGCCGCATTTGAAACGCGCGGTTATGTATGTCGCGACATCGGTGGCGCGGGCCTATCGCGAAGAACTTGACATTCACCATGAGGAATTCATGCTGGAAGGATTGCTCAACCGGATTATCGGCGCCATCAATAAGGAAGCCGACCCTGAAGAATTCAAGAACATGAATATATCGCCAGCGGAAGATTCCGCGCTGACGGTGATTTCGGAAGCTTTAAACGCAAAGGAGCCATGCCATGAATCATGATCAGATACTAAGCCAGGCAAAACTATTGGTTTCCGCGGCGTTCTGGGTTTCCAAGATGGATCCCGATGGCGGGCAAGAAGCGCGCAGCGAAGAGCGAAAAGCCATCATGGAAACGCTGCGTCGTTTCGAAGGCGAAAAAGATTACAGAGAGATCGCGCCGATTTTTGACGAGGCGTTGCAAAACTATAAGGCCTGGGACGCCTGGACCAAGGATATGTCTGGCTTTACCGGACAATTAAAGGCGGTCTTGCCGGACGCACCGCTGGCTTTTCGCCAAAGCGTTTATGATCTCGCTTATTGCGTCGCCATTCGTTATCGCGAGCGCAGCTGGATCATGGCAACGCTGGCAAGCCTACATGTCTCATTGAAAAATTTCTTTTCGCCGGATCCAAACCGGATTGATCTGCCGGACTATCTCAATATCAGCCCTACGGAAAAAAGCGCGCTTAATGAGTTAGCTGCCATTCTCAACCTGCCACAGCGAATTATCGTCTAGTTATCGGTCCTTTGAACTGCTCTAGTAATGCAGGTCCGAGCTTTTGCGCATACGGGGTCATTTCCTCTTCATGCTTTTCTGCCAGCTTGCTCCACGGCAAGGCCACATGTTTGTGATGCGTCAGGTGAAAATTGAAATTCAGGATAAAGCGCGAATAAAGGGATGAAGTCTTGAGCTCTTTCGCCGCGACGGAACCGTCTTCAGGCGTGCCGTAATGATAGGAATTATCCATGACCGAAATAATGACCGCGCGTCCCAGTAACGCGATCATCGGCACGATCCATGCGGCCTTAAAAGCCAGAAATACGCATGTATAGAGGAAGGTAATCCAAAGACAATCAGTGCGGATTTTCGCGACATTATCGGCTTTCAAAACGGAATTGAGAACCGCTTCATAATGGCGGTCGTCATTGAATAGTCGGCGGGCGATCTTGCGGATAAGAGGGGCGGGGGACAGCGCAACCAGATACGACATCATCACTTCAATCAGGTACAAGCCGCCGAGAAGGTGAAAGTAATGCGCGGCGAAGGCTTTCAACTTTGAACCTTCATAATACTCGCTTTCCCATTCGCGGTTATATTGGTGGTGCATCAAGTGGCCGAAACGCAAGACGCCGAAACTTGCCCCGAACAGGATCGACAGGAAGCGACCGGCAAATTCATTGAGGCTGCGGTCGGGATGAAAATTACGATGGATCGCCTCATGGATCAGGCTCCAGAGCGGCGTATTGAGCGGCACGAGCAAAAGCGTAACCATGACCATCGCCCATAAATGCGACCCGAGAAAAAAAGGCATCGCGGTCAGGCTGGTTATTAAAATGGCGCTAATAGCGACAGCAAGGATCAGGTTCGTCGCGGCGGGAATATCGGATTTATCAGGCATGCCCGATATTTGGAAATTAATGCCGTGATGTCAAGAATGGGTAGTATCGCCTAAGAACTCCAACTTTGGGAAGTGTGTATATTCATAATTATGAAGACTGTGTGGACTTTGTTCGATATTCATTGATTTATGAGAGCTGGTAGGCTTAAAAAAGACCATCATTATTTATTAGGAACCCCCATGTCTCAATCCCCTGCGCTTGTCTCTATTTTGTCCAGTTCCAATGCGGAATATATCGCCAATTTGTATAAGGAATTCCTGCATAATCCGAATGCGATCGACGCGAGCTGGCGGACATTTTTTAACGAGTTGAAGGATGATGAAAAAACGCTGCTGGGTGAGATTACCGGGGCGAGCTGGGCCAGCCCGCATTATAAAAAACCTGCGGCACCGTTTGGGGTTACCACCGCGGACGAGGTGATCAAAGGCGGCAAGGCTCCGGCCAACCAGTCGAAAGCTCCGCAGGCGACGTATGACACGCGCGCGATGAAGGATTCCATCCAAGCCATGATGCTGGTCAAGGCATACCGCGCCAATGGTCACTTGATGGCCGATCTCGATCCGTTAGGGTTGAAGCGCCCACAAATGCGTGCCGAGCTGGACCCGGCGACTTACGGTTTTTCCGCGTCCGATATGGACCACAAGATTTATGTCGGCGGTATCTTAGGTTTCGAGACGACGACCATCCGCGATCTAGTCTCTGTTTTGCAGCAAATCTATTGCGGTAAAATCGGCATTGAGTACGAACATGTGGTTTCTCTGGAAGAGCGCAACTGGTTGCAGCAGCGCATCGAAAGCACAGGCAATAAAACACAATTTTCTGCAGAAGAGAAAAAGGCGATCTATCAAAACCTCGTCAACGCGCAAGGCTTGGAAGATTTCCTGGCGGTTAAATATGTTGGGACAAAGCGCTTCGGTCTTGATGGAGGCGAAAGCTATGTCGCCTGTGTCGAGGAAATCATAGCCAAGGGCGCAGAGCTGGGCGTCGAAGAAGTCATCGTCGGGATGGCGCACCGTGGTCGCCTCAATACGTTGACTAATATCGTCGGTAAGCCGTTCACGAAATTATTCGCCGAGTTTAACGGCATGCCATCGACGCCGGACGACACGCCGGGATCGGGTGACGTTAAATATCATATGGGATATTCGACCGACCGCGTGATCGGCGGCAAAACGGTTCATATGTCCTTGACGCCAAACCCGTCTCACCTCGAAGTTGTCAATCCTGTTGTAGTTGGTAAAGTCCGCGCGAAGCAGGATCTGGAAAAGGGCGGCAACCGTAAAGCGGTATTGCCTTTAACCATTCACGGTGACTCGGCTTTTGCCGGACAAGGCCTTGTCGCAGAGATTTTGATGATGGCGGAATTGCCAGGTTATACGGCGGGCGGAACCGTTCATATTATCATCAACAACCAGATCGGTTTCACCACGTTGCCGGAATATTATAAATCGGGTCCTTACTCTTCCGATATGGCAAAAATGCTGGCGATTCCAACATTCCACGTCAATGCTGACGATGCAGAGGCTGTCGCTCATGTATCTCGCATGGCGATCGAATTCCGCCAGAAATTTGGCCACGATGTCATTATCGATTTGATGTGCTACCGCAAGAACGGCCACAACGAAGGCGACGAGCCGATGTTCACGCAGCCTGTGATGTACAAGGCAATCAAGGAACAGGTTTCAACCCGCAATCAATATGCGCAGAAACTGGCCGCCGAGGGCGTAATGTCGGAGGCGGATTCTAAAGCCGCTGTCGATGCATTCCACAAGAAGATGGAAGAAGCCTTTGCCGCGACGTCGAGCTATAAAGTCAATAAGGCCGACTGGCTGGAAGGTGCATGGAGCGGATTGACAACGGCGGTGAAATCCAAATTCGCCGATAAGCGTAAAGGTGAAACATCGATTACCTCGGCGCAGATGAAAATGCTTGGCGAGCGGCTGGTCGATATTCCATCGAGCTTCAATCTCAATTCCAAAATCGCTCGTCAATTCGAAGCGAAAAAGGAAATGTTCAAATCCGGTACTGGTTTTGACTGGGGTACAGGGGAAAGCCTTGCTTTCGCCTCTCTGGTTCAGGAAGGATATCCTGTGCGCGTATCTGGTGAAGATGCGGGGCGCGGGACATTCTCGCACCGTCATGCGACGCTGCACGATCAGGATAATGCTAGCCGTTATTATCCTCTTCAGCATATCTCGCCGGATCAGGCGAATTTCGAAGTGCATGACTCGCCATTGTCAGAAGCAGGCGTTCTCGGTTTCGAGCTTGGTTATTCATGGGCTGCGCCGAACTCCCTGACGATCTGGGAAGCGCAGTTCGGTGACTTCGTCAACGGCGCGCAAGTGATCATCGATCAGTATATCGCGTCAGCCGAAACCAAATGGCTGCGTATGTCGGGTCTCGTTATGCTATTACCCCATGGTTTTGAAGGGCAGGGGCCGGAGCATTCCTCCGCGCGTCTCGAGCGTTTCTTACAACTTTGCGCGGAAGACAATATGCAGGTGACGAATATCACAACGCCGGCGAACTATTTCCACGCCCTGCGCCGCCAGTTGAAACGCGACTTTAGAAAGCCGCTGATCAATATGTCACCGAAATCCTTGCTGCGTCATAAACTGGCGACGTCCAAGGCGGAAGATTTCATGGAAGGCACAAGCTTCCATCGCGTGCTGATGGATGACAGCCGCGATCAACTGAACAAGGCGAAGGACATCAAGCGTGTTGTTCTATGCTCCGGTAAAGTCTATTACGACCTGTTCGAAGAGCGCGAAAAACGCGGCATCAAGAATGTCGTGATATACCGCCTCGAGCAATTTTATCCGTTCCCGGAAGAGACGCTGGCGGAAGAACTCGCGCAGTATGTCAACGCGGAATTCGTCTGGTGCCAGGAAGAGCCGAAAAACCAGGGCGGCTGGTTCTTCGTCGAGCCGCTGCTGGAAGAAACGCTGGTCCGCGCCAAATTCAAAGGCGGCAAACGCTTTAAATATGAGGGAAGGCCGGCTTCGGCTTCACCGGCAACAGGCTATGCGAAGCGTCACGCGCTAGAGCAGGCACGTCTGGTCGATGAAGCGCTGAAAATCTAGCGAACACACATCTGTATTCGCTTATATACAATTAACTTTTGCCTTTCATACTGTGTCGTATGGAAGGCAAAATTTTAGAGTTTTTGAACAATCCGCAGCGATTGGAAGCGATTAGAAATTCCGGCATGACCGACGAGTCTGCCGATCCTGTTTTCGATTTCATGATGGAAAAAATCTGTTTCGATCTGCGTGTTCCTGCAGCGTTTATCTCTATCGTAGAGCCGCACCGGCAGTTTTTCAAAAGCCAGAACGGCCTGCCGGATGCGCTGGCCAATGCGCGTGAGACTATGCTGAGTCTTTCTATCTGTCAGAATATCATCTATGACGGCGCGGAAGTATCGATCAGCGACATCACGGCTGACGATAAGTTCTGTTCCCATCCGGCACGATACGAGTTCAATATTATCGCCTATCTGGGAGAGCCTTTATTTTATGACGGGCAAATAATAGGCGCGGTCTGCGCCTTTCATACAAAGCCGAGATATTGGAGCAAGTCGGACCGCCTAACCCTGCAAAGCATAACATCCGACATTGAGGCTGAAATGTATTTCCGCCGTCTGGATAAGATCGAATAGATTTTAAACATATTTTTCTGGCAAAAAACTCCGGCTTTGCGCTAGGGTCCGTCCATGAGTAAAACATCGCTAAAAGATTTATTCGGCGTCGCGGCAGAAGAAAAGCCCCTACACATGCCGTTTGTTGTCGATATCAGGACTGGCCGGAAAATTTCTTTGCCCGGCGGCAATCTTGAAGAGGGCGGTGACTGGTATGACGAGGCTAAGCATAAAGGCCATATAAAATGCCCGGACGAAAATTGTTCGGCGCGGGCGCATTTTCAGCCAGAAACGAAATTCAGAAAAGGCCAGCCGCACGTTACGCGTGAGCATTTCAAAACAAGCCCCGGACAGTTTCATGATGCGGATTGCTCGATCGGCAAGGCCAGCAAGCCGGGATCCGAAAAGAAGATTCGCGGTTCCGTTATTTATCTCAATACCGATAATCTTGCTGGGGTCGTTCATCCGGGCGCCAGAGAAAAGATAAATGCTCACCCTTATAAAAGAGGCCGGCATGCCGGCGCGATAAAGGCAAAACCGCATGACATGCAAGGTTTGGAGCCTTTTTCGGCAAAAAGCGCCAAGGACATAATTGATTTTATGCGTACGAAAGATCCCGAACATATCGCGAAAAGCGTTGTCGTATGGCGGGGGTTTCAGGTGCCGTGGCGATTTTTTGCGATTTACTACAATACATCCGAAAATGGGCGTGACGAGAATTACCGTTTCAGATTGCTGGTCAATGCGATGCGTGACGAAGGACAACCTTACTTACCCGTTATCATGGAAGTTATTCCGCGCAAGGCCTATACCTCGCGGGATTTTGACGAAAAAGCGTGGGTATTGTCACGCAAAGTCGTGATCGAGGATATTGACGGTAATAAAGAAACGATCGTGCCTAGAGTTTTTATCAATACGGTCCATCCCCATGTTCAAAATGCGTTTGAGAAAAAAGAGCGTCATGCCGTGTTGGCGGTTGCGCAGGTTAAAAAAGGGAATGACGGAGAAGTTCTGTTGGATCTAAGTATTCAGGACCCAAGACAGCTGGAAAAAGTAAGCTTTGTGGATGTCAAAAAGGACAATATTTTAAACCAGCAAAAAAGGGCGGCTAGTCAGCTACCTGAGATGCATATCTCGTAAATTTGCCATTTCCATAAATATATCGTATAAGCTTGGGCATGAGTAAATCAGGGTCTGACAGCTATAAAATTAAAACGCAGCCGCGCATTCCGCATGCCCTTTGGTATGACGAGGAAAAACAGTCGCTTGTCAGGGTCATTTTACCGGGAGATATAGAGGTCGTCGATAATCATAGAGGCGGGGGCGGTAATTCCGATGATTATGAACTGATCTACGAAAGTGGCGGCGTAGAGTTCGATATGTCGCAGGAAAACCATATTGAGCTTTACGATCCCGAAATTCATACAGATCTTTTATGCCCGTGTACTGATTGCGGCGGCAGAGTACAAAGGATCGCACGGAATGACGCTACGGGCCAATCTGAACACTGGAAGACGAAATCCTATTACACCGACGAAAAGGATAACCGGATCAAAGTGAAACATAAGCAAGGTTGCGCTTATGCGCCTATTGTATCTTACGATCCCTCGAAACCCTATAATCTTGAAATCGATCTGTCAAAATATGCCGACCCCAATAGCATTGAAACGCGGTTTTATGCGGGGGCTGCCGCGAGAGACAAGAACAATGCGCGTCATCCTAAGTTGAAGGAAAACTTTGCCGATCTTGCCGGAACGCAAAAGATAAAAATTTACAAGCCTAAAGAGCTTGTAAAGCTGATCCAGTCAGGAGAGTTCGAGCGCATTAAAAACGCATTTGTCACCAGTGATTACGGGCGGTTTGAGGAAAAGGATATTCTTGTGCGCTATACGCGGAACAGGGGAATGAAAGAGTTCCGTTTTCTAAGATTGCATGACCGCCTCATGCAGATCCCGGAAGGTCGTCATTTGCCTGTATTCATGGAATTTCAGATAGAGCAGGGAACCGCGCAAAGATTACGGGCCGTAAATACATCGGTGGCCTCCCATAAAATATTCATGTATGAAACCGGAGACAACGGATACGGAGAAAAACATTTTCTTGTGCCGCGCGCCGTCGCCATACCGCAAGATTCCCTTCACGTTCGAAACGCTTTCGCCAATGATAAAAGATTTATTCTTGCCGGACTGGTCAAGCTCGGGCCTGTTGTTGAAAATGAAGGGGTTGTTCTGCACTATATCGACATGGAAGTGCGCGATCCTGAGCAGATTATGCCATTCGATATCGACCGATATTTGCCC
The DNA here is from genome assembly GCA_030824965.1 of Micavibrio sp. Taxonomy (GTDB): domain Bacteria; phylum Pseudomonadota; class Alphaproteobacteria; order Micavibrionales; family Micavibrionaceae; genus Micavibrio_B. The sequence goes on from JAPJQV010000001.1 coordinate 380,031, forward strand.
CAATATCAACTCGGGCTGGGCCTTCAACTGCGCTGAACTCCCATAGCCTATTTTCTATACATATTGTCTGATTTCCCATTGACCTTTCGCTCCTCACAGGCCAAATTAGGCCCAAATTATATAAGTCTTTAAAGGAATTCCTATGTCCCAGATCGTCGTCCCCGCCCTTGGAGAATCCGTATCCGAAGCCACTGTTGCAAAATGGCTGAAAAAAGAGGGCGATGCCGTTAAAATCGATGAGCCTTTGGTCGAACTTGAAACCGATAAAGTAACGCTTGAAGTCAACGCCGCCGAAACCGGGGTTTTGAGCAAAATTTCCATCCAGCCCGGCGCAACTGTAAATGTCGGCGCACTTCTCGGTGAAATTACAGCGGGCGCAGCAGGCGCGGCTCCGGCTGCAACTCCTGCAAACGATCCGAAGCCTGCCGCTGCTGCGCCGTCACCGGCTCCTGCGGCTGCGCCATCCGCGTCGATCAATGAAGGCACGGCCCCCGCCGCCCGTAAAATCATGGCGGACAACAATATTAATCCGGCAGATGTTTCCGGTACGGGTAGAGACGGGCGCATCACGAAAGAAGATGTTGTCAATCATCAGTCGGCACCTGCAAAAACGGCGCCGGCTCCTTCCGCTCCGCGCCCGACAGGTCCGCGCGAAGAGCGTGTGAAAATGACCAAGCTGCGCCAGGTTATTTCCCGCCGCCTGAAAGAAGCGCAAAATACCGCCGCTATTTTGACGACGTTCAACGAAGTCGACATGGGCGCGGTGATGGAACTGCGCAATCAGTACAAGGATGTCTTTGAAAAGAAACATGGCGTGAAGCTTGGCTTTATGTCCTTCTTCGTCAAGGCGGCGGTAAACGCGTTAAAAGAAATCCCGGCGGTCAATGCCGAGATCAGCGGCGACGAGATCATTTATAAAAACTACTACGATATCTCGGTTGCCGTTTCGACGCCGCAAGGTCTGGTCGTTCCTGTCGTGCGCGATTGCGATCAGAAATCCATGTCGCAAATTGAAAAAGATATCGGTGCGCTTGGTGTTAAAGGTAAAGACGGCAAGCTGACTATGGAAGAAATGACAGGTGGCACATTCACCATCACCAATGGCGGCACGTTCGGTTCTCTGATGTCGACGCCGATCATCAACCCGCCCCAAGTCGGTATCCTCGGCATGCATAAGATCCAGCAGCGCCCGATGGTTATGAAAGACGGCAAAATCGAAGCCCGCCCGATGATGTATATTGCCTTGTCTTACGATCACCGTATCATTGACGGACGTGAAGCCGTTACCTTCCTTGTCCGTATAAAGGATGCAATCGAAGACCCGCAACGTTTGATCCTCGATGTCTGATTTCAAAACCCGCCGGAAGGCGGGTTTTTTTGTCGCTAAAGGAACTGGAAAACAGTATTTTATGTTTAAGAATAAAACAGGGAATGTGTATGAGGCAGAGTTTTAATATTTTAAATGGTGTATTAGCGGCATCAGCCTTTACCGCACAACCAGTGGCAGCACAAACACAAGGACCGCCAAGTCTGGTCGATACAGGGAAACCTTTTTCATTGGAAGAGAAAAAGCAACCCGTAGTTTCGCTTACGACCTCGCTAGGTAAATCAAAAAGCAAGAACCTTACTCTCGAGTTCGGTAAATATGGTCCTGAGATGGAAGGCAATAAATCTGGTCTAAGATGGGAAATCGCGCCTGGCATGGAAATGAAAGCCAAATATAAGCGTATTAGATTTACATGGGAATTCTAATACTATAGCGAAATAAACTGCATTACGCCGTGATCGGCGAGGGTACGGGAGGCGGCAATGGCGTCTTCGTCACGAGCGGATTCTTCGTTCCCCAGACAAATCGTTTGAATACCTGCGCCAACAATATTAACAAGTTCACGGCTTGTCGGAACTTCGGAAGACCATATCAGCCCGTCGATAAGGCGAAGTCCGTAACGATGCGCGCCCATTAAGATCCGGTTGAGCGGTTCCAGATAGAAAGAATATTTGCCTTCTTTATGGCTTATGATATCGGCGTCATTCTCCCGCGTAAAACCGATGGCGGGATGGGCTGAAGCGACAAGAAAATAATTTTCGCCTTTTTCATTCTTGGCCAAAGCGCAAGCCCAGCGTTTATGGATTACTTGTGTCGTGGCAATAATCTGGTTCAGGGCGTAGAGATTAGGAACAAGGCTTGTCTTTTCGATTTTGATCGGATTATTTTCCGATGGGATATAATCGGGTTCGACTTCGTGGATCGGCTCTATCCGGCCTTCCTTGCGCCAGACTGTGTAAAGACTGATCCCCGCGCGGGTGGCGATGCGAAACGACATGCTTTGCAATTCTTCCGCACGGCGCTGGGCGAATTCCTTATCGAAACCTTTATGATCGATGTAAATTCGCCTGATGCCGCTCTCTGCGAGGTTTTTAGCACAGTTAGGGCAGAAGGGGTCGGTAATGCAAAGGCTTGCGCCTTCGGTAGGGCTTTGGAAATGAATGAGGCAATTCACTTCGGCATGAACGGTGCCGCTTGATGACCCGATACGGGCTTCGATGCCGATATTATTGCGGATGATGTCAGGCCAGATATTGGTCGAACTGAAGGATTCCGTATCATTGAAAACAGTGGCGGAAATCTTATTCGTATGATGCGGGCTGGAGCCGACTATATCGACCGCTCTTTGCATGGCATTGATGATTGAGGTGACGTCCGGTGAAGTCATGGACGACACAGTGTCAGATTTTTTCTTAGATTGAAAGGGCTTCGGCAACCAGATGTTGTAATGATCCTAAAGGTCTCGCTCCGGTATGGCCCAGACAATCCAATGCACATAATTCCGCCAGTTTGGCCATTTGCGGCAATTCAAATCCATGCGTCAGACCATAGAGAAAGCCTGCGGAGAAATGGTCTCCCGCGCCGTTTGTATCCTTATCGGCAGATTGTTTTGCCGGAGGAGACATAAAATGGATTTCGCCATTATGAAACAGCATAGCGCCATTTGCACCATCTGTGACGACGCCGGTTTTATGAATGTCTGGAATTTTAAAAGAGGCTTCCTTCAATGTGTCGGCGCTGAAAATAGAACGCGCTTCTGCAAGGTTGCAGATTACCATGTCTATATGGCGTATAAGCTCCTGAACCTGGGGTCTGTAAAGCTCAATGATCGAAAGGTCACCGGGATTAAAAATGGAAAGTCCGCCATTTTCTTTTGCTGTACGCGCTGAACGCATAAAGGCTTCAAGGGCGAATGGCGAATACATTGTATATCCGTCGAAATAGGCAATTCTTGAGTCAGCTATAATACTGTAATCAAGATCATCCGGCGCGATAGTTTCCGCAACGCCCTGATAGGTTACAAAGCTGCGATCGCCATCCGGGGTGCGGAGACATACGACTTGCGTGGAGCCGACGCCTTTTTCATTGTCGATATTAAGGCGGGTGGTAATGCCTATGTCTGTCATGGATTTTTCAAAAGCGCGGCCTTCCATGTCTTCCGCGATCTTACCGAGAAACGCGGCTTTGCCGCCCAAGCGCTGAAAAACATAAACGGTATTGGCCGCCGCCCCGCCAGCGATAAGCTCCGGGTTTTTCAGTTCGGATTTAAGCTTTTGCAAGGAAGGAAAATCGACATAGATGCAGTGCGATTTGTGAACGCCATGCCGCGCCATAAAATCCATGTCGCAATCAGCGACGATGTCCATGCAAGCGTTACCGATACCGGTGATGTCGAATTGGCGTTGTTCGGAATTCATGGCCTGAAAAAATCACAATTCTTCCGTTGCGGCAACTTATATTTAGGTAATGTTGTCAAGCAACCTGACGGGTCAGCCAATGCGGCTGCATCAGCGCGGCTGCGGGTTGCGCATCTTTCAACAAATGAACCAGCGGCGAAGCTTTATCATATAATAAATCCGTCGGACGGACGCCCTGGCTTAGAGCTGCAAAAATACCTTTGCGCATCGTTTCAGGGCAGGCATGATTGGTAAAATAGGGGCGGGCTTCATAATATCGAGCGACATAGTCGCTGGCACGCTGGATTTTGCTTAACGGCGATTGCTCGATGCCTTTATCGGCCTTGCGGATCAGATCTCCCATGCGTTCCATGGATTCCATCAGGATATCCAGCCTGCGTGCATTAGAAGGAACGCAACCGTCCGAGCAGAAAATTGCCTTGGCTTCACATTCGAATTCAATGTCCGAGCCGACCAGAACGGTGCCTTTAGGCGTGGCAAAACGGTTGCTGTCCACGCAGGCTTCATAAACGACGCCGCAACGCTGGTCGGGCATCTGGTGAACGAAATAGAATTGAGCGCGGTTGGACATGCAGATCGATTCAATCGCCATATCTTCAGACGCTATGTCTTCGATAAAAGAGGGCAGCTCAATGTTTTTGTATTTGGAAAAAGAAAGCAGATTGTGCAGGCCATGATTGATCTCGCCTTCGTCGCCTTTTGCGATAGGGGCTTCAAACTCATTGCGAATATCGCCATCGCTCCATAATGTCTTAAGGCTGGATTCGATGTTATCGAACCGGTTGAAAACGCCATGTGCGGAAGGGGTGTAGCTCATTCTGACGCGGTGTTGGTGATTATTCAGTTCGACAAGGCCGGTCGGATTTCCGTTATGATCGACTGTGTCCATCCGGAAACTCAGCAATGTATAATTTTTGGCTTTGTAGAAAGTCGGAGGCGCCATTCCAATCTCTCGGCTGTGCGACAGATGCGAGATAACTTTATGAATGGAGCTTTCACGCGGCAGGATAGATTTGATTTCAGCTTCGGCTGCGCCCGGGATTGAAAAAAAGGAAGCATTCCTGGCGAAGCTTCCTTTTAACGATATCCAATTTGTACATTCTTTAGGGCAGAGGGATTGCTCATATTGTTTGAATCGATCAAACATCTCTTGTTGAGCGGAATTAACCAAATCTATTACAGACGCGCTTGGAGGCATAGCAGTGGCCTAACTTGGGCAAAAGTGAACTTAAACTTGGAGTATCGTAATATTCATCTAACCTAATAAAGTCAAGTTATTTTTATGAAAATGATGGAACTTTTTTCCGACTCCCCTTTCATTTTGTTCAACTATAACTAATGTTCATGTGCTATTCCGATCCCGGAAAATTTTTTAATAAACCCTGTGGAAAAAATAATGCCTAATCCTTCTGAAGATAATTCCTATGATGTCATCGTAATCGGCTCTGGTCCCGGCGGGTATGTTTGTGCCATTCGCTGTGCGCAGCTGGGCCTGAAAACGGCCTGTGTTGAGAAAAACGATACGCTCGGCGGGACATGTCTGAATGTCGGCTGTATTCCTTCCAAGGCACTTTTAACGGCATCCGAGAAATATCACGAAGTCGGTCATAAGCTGGAAAGCTTTGGCGTAAAGGTTTCCAAATATGAACTCGATCTTCCGGGCATGATGAAGCACAAGGAAGATGTCGTGTCTTCCAATACCAAAGGAATCGAGTTTCTTTTCAAGAAAAACAAGATTGATTGGCTCAAAGGCGCGGGTAAGTTTACATCCGCCAATACACTTGATGTCGCTGGTAAATCCTACAGCGCGAAACATATCATTATCGCGACTGGCTCCGACGTTGTGTCTCTGCCGAATATCGAGATCGACGAGAAACGTATCGTTTCATCGACGGGCGCGCTGGAACTGAAAGAAGTTCCAAAGAATATGGTCGTGATTGGCGGCGGCGTTATTGGGCTTGAGCTTGGCGCGGTCTGGAGCCGATTGGGCGCAAAAGTTACGGTTGTTGAGTATCTGGATCGTATCCTGCCGACTAATGACGGTGAGGTTTCCAAAGAAGCGCAGAAAATTCTCGCCAAGCAAGGTTTCGAATTCAAACTTTCGACGAAAGTCACAGGCGTTGAAAACGGTAAGGATGGCGTTACATTGACAGTCGAACCGGCAGCGGGCGGCGCAGCTGAGAAAATCGAAGCGGATGTGGTTCTGGTGGCGATTGGCCGTAAAGCCTTTACAGGCGGTTTAGGTCTGGATGTGGCAGGCGTTGAAACAGATGACCGTGGCCGCGTGAAAACGGATCATTCCTTCAAAACGAACGTACCGGGTATTTACGCTATCGGCGACGTCATTGCCGGGCCGATGCTGGCGCACAAAGCTGAAGACGAAGGTGTCGTGCTGGCCGAAATGCTGGCAGGCCAGACAGGCCATATCGATTACAATCTGATTCCGGGCGTTGTCTACACATGGCCGGAAGTTGCCAGTATCGGTAAAACCGAAGAACAATTGAAAGCCGAAGGCGTCGAATACAAAAAAGGCAAATTCCCATTCAGTGCCAATGGCCGAGCGAGAGCGATGAACGCGACAGAGGGTTTCGTGAAGATCTTGGCTGACGCCAGAACGGATAAAGTCCTTGGCGTTCATATTATCGGACCCGAAGCAGGGACCTTGATCGCCGAAATTGGTATCGCGATGGAATTCTCGGCATCTTCCGAAGACATTGCCCGTACCTGCCACGCGCATCCTACGCTGGAAGAGGCGATCAAGGAAGCCGCACTGGCCGTAGATGGCAGACCGATACATATTTAGGTATTTAAAACAGACAAAAAATTCCCGCGGAAGCGGGAATTTTTTTGCATACAATCGTTATCATCTTAGCTCAAAGAATAGAAAATTAATCAATATAAACTATACTTAATCCATGCTCTTTTCCTCGCGTCAATCCGGTAATGTTTTGTTTCTAATCCTAATAGCAGTCGCCCTTTTTGCTGCCCTGGGGTTTGCGGTAAGCCAAAGTTCACGCACAGGCGGCAAAGATACAGGAAGTAGAGAAAAGACCGAGCTTGGTGTTGCGGAAGTTTTATCCTACGCCAATGAAGTAGCAAACGCCGTTCAGTACGTAATGATTGCAAAAGGCTGTTCGGATACGCAATTATCTTTTGACGAAACAAAGAATACATCCAAGGATAATACAGGTTCGATTTATAACTATACGAATTTCAATTCTCCGTCCGATAAAAGCTGTCATATATTTAACGCTAATGGTGGAAGGGCAATTCCAAGGCTGATCTCGAAATCCATCGCCGCAAATATATCCGATTTCCCATCAGGCTGGATGCATCCCCAGAGCTGGTACGTTATTCCGACAAGAGTAAAAGATATAGGAACGGATACAGGCGCCGGCGGGACAGATTTGATCATGGAAATCGGTCAGCTTAAAAAAGAGGTCTGTATAGCCATCAACAATAAATTGGGAATTCCAAATCCGGGCGGGAATCCACCTTATGACGAATGGGATTGCAACTATCCTCATTTTACAGGTTCTTATAACTCCTGCTCAAATCCTATAGGAGATTCAGTTGCCGCATTGGCTGGGCAGAAGTCGTTCTGCGTAAGCCCAAGTAACTCAGTCCCGTCATATCACTATGTTCAAGTGCTTCTTGCCCGTTAGGCGACAAGCCATCTCGCAATGACATAAGAGGTATGGTATAATTTTCCTATGAACCGCCAGTCCGGAAACGTCTTTTTTATCATCTTCCTTGGAATCGCTCTTTTTGCCGCGCTTGGCTATGCGGTAAGCCAGAGTACGCGGACGGGGAGTAATACAGGTGGTAAAGAAAAGAATTTGATTTTAGCTTCTGATATCATCTCTTACGGCAATAGCATTGCGACTGCGGTAAAAACTATGATGGTGATGAATGGCTGTAAGGAAACCCAGATAAGTTTTGAAGATAATAATGGCATGTCTAAATCATTTGATGATGTGCCTTATAATTATACAAACTCAAATGCGCCATCAGATAAGTCCTGTCATGTGTTTAGTACAGTTGGGGGTGGGATTAAGCCACGCATTTTACCCCGTGAAGCAACACTGGACCCTGCTGTAGCGGGAGGCATGCACGCTCAAAGTTGGCAAGGTGGTCGGGCTACTATTTCTGGCATGGGCACTGATATAGGAGCGGCAGGAACGGACCTTGTTTTATTGCTAGGGAAGCCAAATAAAAATGTTTGTTTAGCGATAAATGAAAAGCTGGGCATTCCAAATCCAAGCGGTAACCCGCCTTTGGTTAACAACTGGACTTGTAAGGGGAGTGAATTTACTGGAACCTATAATGACTGTAGCGCAGTTCCTTTTACTGATGCTGATTTATATATCAAAGGTAAAAAATCTTTTTGCATTATGAATGGGACGCAATATTTCTATATACAAGTTCTTATCGCCCGCTAATCCCGCTTTGAATGCGGATGAAACTTCTTGTGAATGTTGATCAGTTCTTCCGCATTGACGTCCGTATATCTTTGCGTCGTGCTTAGAGATGCATGGCCAAGGAGTTCCTGAATTTCCCTCAAATTTGCACCGTTTTGTAATAAATGTGTGGCGAAGCTATGACGCAGCGCGTGCGGTGTCGCTGTTTCCGGCAGGTTCAGAAATCCACGGATATCCCGCATGGCTTTTTGGGCCACGCCCTGATGCAGGCGTTTGCCTTTTTCACCGGTGAATAAAGGGCGATCAGGCGTTTCGGCGAAAGGGCATGATGCGCGATAAGCGGCTATGGCCTTTTCAATGATCGGAAGGACAGGTACTTGCCTTTCTTTCCGGCCTTTCCCCATGACAACCAAAAATCCATCGCGGGGAAGGTCTGATATATTCAGGCCTAGTGCTTCCTGTATCCGAAGGCCGCAGCCGTAGAGAAGATTAAAAAGGGCCTTATCGCGCAAAGACGTCCAGTCGCTGTCAGGATTGGAGTCCGTATCAATCAACCGCATGGCCTGGGTTTCTTCCAAAGGCCGTGGCAGTTTTCGCGGAAGCTTTGGCGTACGCACAAGCTTTACAGAAGCATTATGCAGGATGCCTTGCTTGTCACACCAGGTCAGGAAATTCTTTACGCCGGACAGGGAACGGGCGCGAGATGCATTAGCAAGGCCGTCCAGAGCTTTGCGTGAAAGCCATGAACGAAAATCAGCAAGCTTCGTGTCGGCAATATGAGCAAGCGATGCTTCGGTCCCATTATGCGTGGCGATAAAGGTGAGGAACTGGGTGACGTCAGCGTTATAGGCGCGAAATGTATGCGGGGATACGTTTTTCTCAACCTTGAGCCATGTCTGCCATTTCAAAACGGCATCGGCAAGGTCAGGCGCGTAAGCGATCAGGGAAGCATCAGCCATGTACGGAGCTGTCTTTCAACGACGCGGGCAAGAAAAGACACTTGTTCCGTGCCTTGTCCGGCACCGAATAAATGCGGATCACGGCTGCCAAAGGCAAGAATAGCGGGCGGCGTATGCATGGAAACATCAATGCGTACCAATGCTTGAGAGCGCACGAGTGTTGCGCCCGCACCATAAATCACTTCAATGCCGCTGATATCGTCTTGAAGGAGCGCATTCTTTCCGCGCATCCAGTTGTCGATCGTGCCTTCAGGAACAACGCGAATTCCGTTGGTATGGATATGGGGAATTTCTTTTCCATCAGCCTCGATCACAAGTGTCGTTATATCGACGTCGAGCAAATTGGTAATGTCGGAAGTCAGTGTCTGGATAAATTCATCGAAACTGATGGCTTCAAGCAGGCGCAGAACAGCTTTATGTATGCGCGACTGGTTGTTCATGTTGTTGCGGGCCGTTTCAACCATGCCTTTGGCCACTTCGACGGCTTCCGTTTTATCGGCCTTCAAACGTTCGATCATATAAGACTGAAAGTCGGCAACCTTGCGTCCATTTTCTTCTTTGGGCGCAATCAGATAGTCGATGGCGTGCGGGTTTTTTTTGAGAAAATCCGGATTGGCTTTGAGCCAGTTTAAAACATCGTCGACGGTCATGGTAAGGTGCTGTGGCAAAGGGTCGGACATTTGATGAGTGTAGCATAAAAAACCCGGCTTTCACCGGGTTTTTAAAAAAATTACAAAATAGATTGTCCGGTTTTTTTCCAGTCATCGACAAAGGCGGCAAGGCCTTTATCCGTCAGGGGATGATTATATAGCTGGCGAATGACCGATGGCGGGCAGGTAGCAACGTGGGCGCCTATGCGCGCGCTCTCCGTAATATGGATCGGGTTGCGGATTGAGGCCACCAGAACCTGAGTATTGAAGTCCTCGTAGTTATCATAGATATCGACAATTTCTGAAATCAGTTCCAGACCGCTTTGGCCGATGTCATCAAGACGTCCGACGAAAGGTGAAACATAAGTTGCGCCGGCTTTCGCGGCAAGGATGGCTTGCGCGGCGGAAAAGCAAAGCGTGACATTGACCATCGTGCCGTTGTCGGAAAGATGTTTGCACACTTTTAATCCGGCAGGGGTCAGCGGAACCTTTACGCAAATATTGGATGCAAGCTTGGCGATTTTCTCGCCTTCTTTCATCATGGTTTCATAATCGGTTGAAGCAACTTCAGCGGAAACCGGGCCTTTGACGATTTTGCAGATTTCCTCGACAAGAGGCAGGAAAGGCTTTCCGGCTTTGGCGATCAGGCTTGGATTGGTTGTAACGCCGTCCAGAAGGCCTGTGGCTTCAAGATCTTTAATGTCATCGATATCGGCTGTATCAACAAAGAATTTCATATTTATATGCTCCGCGCATGGACAAAGGTTTTAATTTCGGGGCATCATGCAATCTTAAGAACCAGAAAGCAACCATGAGTATAGCGCAAATTCTCGTCACCCAACCTATTGATAAGAATTACGATTATCTTATTCCTGAAAATATGGATATTGAGCCGGGCGATTACGTTTTGGTGCCGTTAGGTCCAAGGCAAGTAACGGGAGTTGTTTGGAGTGTGGGCGAAGCGGAAGCGCCATCTAAAAAGCTTAAATCTATCTTGAGTAAATATGATCTGTTGCCCATGACGGAAAAAACACGGGAATTCATCGATTGGGTAGCGCGATATAATATGATTGAACGCGGACATGTCCTGAAAATGGCCGTGCCGGTTAAGGAAGCGTTGGAAGAGGGAAAGGCGTTAGTTGCCTATATTCTGAATGATCCTAAATATAAAGGAAATGAAAAACAAAATCGCGTTACCGGTTTTCTAAAGAACAATAAACCGCAGAAACTCTCAGATATTACCGAGGCCGCCAATGTAACGCCTGCCATTGTCAAAACTCTGGAAAAAAACGGGATATTAAGAGCGGTTGAAATTCGCCCTCCATCGCCTTGCCGCAATCCCGATTTCGAGCATGGCCAAAAAGCGTTGACGGAAATCCAAAGTAACATTGCGGATAGACTTATAAGCCGAATTCAGCAAGGCGGGTATAAAGGTTTTATGCTCGACGGCGTTACGGGATCGGGAAAAACAGAGACTTATTTTGAAGCAGTAGCGGAAGCACTAAAAGAAAAAAAGCAGGTCGTTATCCTGTTACCTGAAATCGCCTTGTCCAATGCTTTTATCGACCGTTTCAAAGACCGCTTCGGCTGCGCGCCGGCATTGTGGCATTCATCGCTGACGCCTGCGCAACGACGCAATACATGGCGAGGCATCGCATCGGGTGAAACGCACGTTATTGTCGGGGCACGGTCCGCTCTGTTCCTGCCTTATCCTGATTTAGGCCTGATCATCGTCGATGAAGAACATGATGGCGCTTTCAAGCAGGAAGAAAACGGTATCTATAACGCCCGCGATATGGCGGTTGTCCGCGCTAATCTGGCGGGAATACCGATCATTCTTGTATCCGCAACACCTTCACTTGAGACGATGCAGAATGTCTGGGCGGGAAAATACACGCATCTTGAAATTCCGTCCCGTTTTGGAAACGCCTCAAAGCCTGAAATCAAAGTCGTCGATTTGCGCGCCGATAAACCGGAGCGGCAGCATTTCATATCGCCGAGCTTGAAAGATGCAATCGCCCGCAATATCGAGAAGGGAGAACAGGCTCTCCTGTTCTTGAACAGGCGCGGTTATGCGCCGCTCACATTATGCCGGACGTGCGGTTACCGCTTTGAGTGCCCGCGTTGTACGTCCTGGCTGGTGGAGCATAAGAAGCTCGGCAAGCTTCAATGCCATCACTGCGGATTTGATATGCGCGTGCCTGACGAATGTCCAAGCTGTCATGACGTCAATTCGCTCGCAGCCTGCGGTCCGGGTGTGGAACGTATCGCCGAAGAAATAAAAGAGTATTTCCCCGAGGCGCGAACGCTTATTCTTGCCAGCGACGTGACGGACACGCACGAGAAAATCACCGATGCATTAAAGTCCATTCACGATCACCGCGTCGATATTATTATCGGTACGCAGATCATTGCCAAGGGACATCATTTTCCTCGTCTGACCTGTGTCGGTATTATCGACGCGGATTTAGGTTTGTCGGGTGGCGATTTAAGGGCAACGGAAAAATCTTTTCATTTATTGCATCAGGTAGCGGGAAGGGCAGGACGCGATAAATTAAAGGGTGAAGTGTATATCCAGACTTTCAATCCGGAGCATCGCGTTATGCAGACCTTGGCTCAAGATGACCGTGACGGATTTTTGCAAGTCGAGGCGGAAGAGCGGGAAAGAGCGAATATGCCGCCGTTTACAAGGCTTGCTTCGCTTATATTTGCCGGAACCAATGAAGGGCAGGTAAAGACGATAGCCGAAGACGTCGTGCGTAAAGCCCCGCGCGTGGAAGGGATCGGGATTTTAGGCCCCGCGCAGGCCCAGATGTATCGTATTCGCGGGCGGTATCGTTACCGGGTTCTGATCAGGGCGGAAAAAAACCTGAATTTGCAGAAATACCTGTCAGAATGGCTCGACCCGATCAAAGTGCCGTCGAATATCAAGCTGGCAGTCGATATTGATCCACAAAGCTTCCTGTGAGATAGTTTCTTTCTCATGCCTTCCAAAGTCTCTACGCTTAATTTGACAAGTTACGATCTCCTGAAATCATTCGCTTTGCTTTTGATGATCCTCGATCATGTAGGCTATTTTTTCTATCCTGAGAATGAGTGGTTTCGCGTAGTGGGTCGCGCCAGTATGCCAATCTGGTTATTTCTGGTTGGGTATGCAAAATCGCGCGACTTATCGAAGCCGCTTTGGATAGGAGCAGGGATATTAATTCTATCCAATTTTATATTTGGCGGCGGAATTTTTCCGCTTAATATTCTGGTGACGATCATATTTGTACGGTTACTATTGGACCGAACCGCATTGCTGACTTTCAGAAATTATGAAATGTGTCTCTATGGAGGCTTTGTGATAAGCAGTCTTGTGGTTGGCACCTATATTCTTTCCGAGTATGGCACGATTGCTCTCTTATTCGCGATGTTCGGTTATCTTGCCCGAAATAAGGAGGCCGTAAATCTGTCAAATTCAATGCAGATGGCTTTTATAGCTTATACGGTTGCTTTTTATGCCTTGTCCCAAATAGTGATTTTTGGTTTCGAGAAAACGGCAGCCCAGGCCATGGTTGTCGGCATAGGAGCTGTTTCCCTGATGTTATATCATTTCAAGGCAGGGGAAGTGCCAGTCATACAAGAAAAACTGCCAGGATTTGTTATATCGGCATTACAATTCGGGGGCAGGTATACGATGGAGATTTATGTCATCCATCTGATTCTCTTCAAATTAGTCGCCTGCATATATGGTTTTCAGCACTGGGCATGGTTCCAATGGGTTTGGTTCCGCTAACTCGTTGTTATCTTGTCAAAAACCCTCGTTTTTTAGAGTCATAAGGCTTGCGTATCAGCAAGTCGTATGCTAAATCGTGCGGCATCCAATAAGGGGTTAATATATTTGAACGAAAGGACAACGACGTGGCCCAATCCTCGTCTGCTGCCCACCAGATTGCCAGCCGTTACGCCGCGGCCTTTATTGACACCGCGCAAGCCGCGAATTCGCTCGATTCCATAGAAAAAGATATGATTGATCTGGTTGCGATGTTGAATGCGTCCAATGATCTGCAAAAACTGGTGACATCTCCGGCTTATTCAATCGATCAGCAAATCCAGGCGATTGGCGCCATTGCCAACGCATCATCATTCAATTCGCTGACGCAGAATTTTTTGCAGGTTCTGGCTCATAATCGCCGCTTGAATGTACTGGCAAATATCATAGCCGCGTTCCAAGAGGCAATGTCATCGCGCCGTGGAGAAGTGAAAGCCAAGGTGGAAACTGCAATTCCTTTGACAGAAAATCAGCAACAGGAACTCAAGGCTGAATTGAAAAAATCACTCGGCCGCGACGTCGTGCTGGATCTGAAAGTCGACAAATCGTTACTGGGCGGAATGGTTGTTACCGTCGGATCAAAGCAAATTGACGATTCCGTCAAAACGAAACTCAGCGCCTTGAAAAAAGCGCTTACATCAAATCAAAATGTTCAAAACTTAAAAGAGGTCGGTTAATCATGGAAATTCGCGCAGCAGAAATTTCTGAAATTTTAAAGAAGCAAATTGCGGATTTCGGTTCGACTGCGTCTGTCGCAGAAGTCGGCCAGGTTTTGTCCGTCGGAGACGGAGTCGCCCGTATTTACGGTCTCGATCAATGCCGCGCAGGTGAGATGGTTGAATTCCCGGGCGGCATCAAAGGGATGGCGCTTAACCTCGAAGCCGATAATGTCGGTGTCGTTATTTTCGGTTCCGACCGCGACATCAAAGAGGGCGATATCGTCAAGCGCACAGGTGAAATCGTTCAGGTTCCTGTAGGTAAAGAACTTCTGGGCCGCGTTGTCGACGCGCTTGGTAATCCAATCGACGGCAAAGGTCCGATCAAGGCAACTCAATACAGCCGCGTTGAAGTAAAAGCGCCGGGTATTATTCCACGTAAATCGGTTCATGAGCCGATGCAATCCGGTCTTAAGGCTGTCGATGCGCTGGTGCCGGTCGGCCGCGGCCAACGTGAATTGATCATTGGCGACCGTCAGACAGGTAAATCTGCTGTAGCGCTCGATGCGATCATTAATCAAAAAACGATTAACGCCTCCGGCAGCGAAAAAGAAAAGCTGTATTGTGTTTATGTCGCCATCGGTCAGAAGCGCTCGACCGTTGTCAAGCTGGTTAAAGAGCTTGAGGAAGCGGGCGCCCTTGAATACTCGATCATCGTTGCCGCCACCGCATCTGAATCCGCGCCGATGCAGTTCCTTGCACCTTATACAGGTTGCGCGATGGGTGAATATTTCCGCGATAACGGCATGCATGCACTGATCGTTTATGACGATTTGTCAAAGCAGGCTGTCGCTTACCGCCAGATGTCTTTGCTTCTTCGTCGCCCGCCGGGCCGCGAAGCTTACCCGGGTGACGTTTTCTATATTCACTCCCGTCTTCTGGAACGCGCAGCGAAACTCAACGACGAGCAAGGCGCAGGTTCTTTGACGGCATTGCCTATCATTGAAACGCAAGGCGGCGACGTGTCCGCTTATATTCCAACGAACGTGATTTCGATTACGGATGGCCAGATATTCCTTGAGACAGGCTTGTTCTATAAAGGTATTCGTCCGGCGATTAACGTCGGTCTTTCCGTTTCCCGTGTCGGATCCGCAGCGCAGATCAAGGCGATGAAACAGGTTGCCGGTACGATCAAGCTCGAACTTGCGCAATACCGTGAAATGGAAGCTTTCGCCCAGTTCGCCTCTGATCTCGATGCTTCGACTCAAAAGCTGTTGGCCCGTGGTGCGCGTCTGACACAATTATTGAAGCAGCCGCAATATTCGCCGCTCGCAATTGAAGAGCAGGTGGCCGTGATTTATGCGGGTACAAACGGATATCTGGATGGCGTTGCCGTTAACAAAGTCAGCGATTACGAAACGCAGTTGCTCGCATCGATCCGCTCGCAAGGCAAAAACATTCTGGAAGCCATTCGTACGAAAAAAGCTTTGGACGATGAGATCAAGAAAGAACTCAATACCTTCCTTGAGCGTTTTACGTCTTCTTATAATGGGAAAGTCGCTGCTTAATGCCGAGCTTACGCCAATATCGGGATCGCATAGCCTCCGTTAAATCGACGCGTAAAATTACGTCGGCGATGAAGATGGTGGCGGCGTCCAAGCTGAAGAGGGCGCAGGAATATGCGCAGGCCTCCCAGCCTTATGCGCAGGCCATGGCGGAAATGCTTTCTCGCGTGGCGGCGAACGTAACAGGTTCGACCGGGCCGAAACTTCTGGTTGGTACAGGTCAGGATCAAAAACATCTTCTGATCGTCATGACGTCCGATCGCGGTCTGGCAGGTGGTTTCAATTCCAATTTGATCCGTTTCGCCCGTGTCGAAGCCCGTCGCTTGTTGGCTGAAGGCAAGCAGGTCAAAATCGTCACGATAGGCCGCAAGGCTCGCGATTCCATGAAGCGCGATCTGTCTGAAAATATCCTTGAAAGCATTATCGGTCTGGGCGGCAAGAAACGCCTCGGTTTTGCCGAAGCGCGCGTGATTTCCGATATTATCATGCGTGAATTTAACGCGGAAAATTTTGACGTTTGTTCGCTGATCTATAACCAGTTCGTCAATGTCATGGTACAAAAACCGACGGCACAGCAATTGATCCCGTTTTCCATTCCGACGCCTGCTGTTGCGAACCAGAATGCAACTGCTGCCGAAGCGCCGAAGGGCCCGATTTCCCCTTACAGTTTCGAGCCATCAGAAGAAGAAATTCTGGAACAGTTATTGCCGAAGAATATCTCGATCCAGATCTTCCGCGCATTGCTGGACAGTTCTGCGGGTGAGCATGCCGCACGAATGACAGCGATGGATTCTGCGACACGCAACGCAGGCGACATGATCAAGCGGTTGAGCCTCGAATATAACCGCGCCCGTCAGGCGGCGATTACCAAAGAACTCATTGAAATTATCTCAGGCGCGGAAGCGGTCTGATAAAAGTTAAAAAAGGAAAGTAAGAAATGGCACAAGGCAAAATTGTACAGGTACTCGGCGCGGTTCTCGATATCCAGTTCCCGGAAGGCGAAGCTCCGGCAATTATGAACGCATTGACGACAACCAATGAAGGCAAGGAACTCGTTCTGGAAGTTGCACAGCACTTGGGCGAAGGCGTCGTCCGTTGTATCGCGATGGATTCGACAGACGGTCTGGTACGCGGTGAAGTCGTCAATGATACTGGCGCTCCAATTACCGTTCCAGTCGGTCCTGAAGTTTTAGGCCGTATCCTTGACGTTATCGGCCAGCCGATCGACGAACGTGGCGCAGTCACGACGAAGAAATCCTATCCAATTCACCGTGAAGCGCCTGAATTTACGGAGCAGGCGACCGAAACAGAGCAGCTTGTAACAGGTATTAAAGTTGTCGACCTGATGTGCCCATACGCAAAAGGTGGTAAGATCGGTCTCTTCGGCGGTGCCGGTGTTGGTAAAACAGTTACCATTCAGGAACTTATCAACAACATCGCCAAAGGTCACGGTGGTGTTTCCGTTTTTGCGGGCGTTGGAGAGCGTACACGTGAAGGGAATGACCTTTACCATGAAATGATGGAAGCAGGCGTTATCAAGACTGACGGCGAGTCCAAAGTTGCTCTTGTTTATGGTCAAATGAACGAACCTCCGGGTGCGCGTGCGCGTGTTGCTCTGACAGGTTTGACAATGGCGGAATATTTCCGTGATGAAGAAGGTCAGGATGTTCTGTTCTTCATGGACAACGTTTTCCGCTTTACACAGGCTGGTGCCGAAGTGTCCGCTCTTCTCGGTCGTATCCCATCTGCGGTTGGTTACCAGCCGACATTGGCGACGGATATGGGTGCGCTTCAGGAACGTATTACTTCTACGAATAAAGGCTCGATTACATCCGTTCAGGCCGTCTACGTTCCAGCCGATGACTTGACTGACCCGGCGCCTGCGACAACATTCGCTCACTTGGATGCAACGACTGTTCTGTCCCGTCAGATTGCGGAACTCGGAATTTATCCTGCCGTTGATCCACTAGATTCGACATCACGTATTCTTGACCCGCGTATCGTCGGTGAAGCCCATTACAAATGCGCAACAGACGTTCAAAAAACGCTGCAACAATATAAAGCGCTTCAGGATATCATTGCTATTCTGGGTATGGATGAGCTTTCCGAAGAAGACAAACTGGTCGTTGCGCGTGCGCGTAAGATCCAGCGCTTCCTGTCACAGCCGTTCCACGTTGCCGAGATCTTTACAGGCACACCGGGCGTATTCGTCTCAATTGAAGATACGATCAAGGGCTTCCAGATGATTGTCGACGGTAAACTCGACCACTTGCCTGAATCCGCTTTCTATATGGTCGGCACGATCGAGCAGGCGATTGAAAAAGGCAAGAAAATGGCGGCTGAGGCGGCTTAATGACAACTCAATTCAATTTTGAACTCGTATCGCCTGAAGAAAAGCTGATTTCCGAACCGGCTTTTCAGGTAACGATTCCGGGACAGGAAGGCGATGTAGGCGTTCGTGCAGGTCACATGTCGCTCGTCATCTCAATGCGTCCGGGCGTTGTCACCATTCAGCGTGAAGAAAATTCAGTTGCGGAGAAAATCTTTATCGCTGGTGGTTTTGCCGATATAGGGCAGGACCATGTAACGGTTTTGGCTGAAGAAGCAATTCCGGTTGCCAATTTAAGCCGGGAAAAGCTTGAAGCTGAATTGCGCGATCTCGAAGACGATACTAAAATGGCGGATAACGATGCCGATCTTGCAAAAATCGAAAACAAGAAGGCGCTCGTTGGCATTATGCTCTTGGCAATTGCAGCTTAAGCTGGCGAATTCCAATCACTGAATTAGATTTCCAGATTTGAGCGGCTCCTTTGAGCCGCTCAACTGTTATATGCTCCTCGCGAGCGCGATGCTCGGCGATCAGCTTCATTCGGGTAATACCGGGCAAGGCACCATCCGTTACAGGCGGCGTAATCCAAGTGTTATTTTCGACGATGAAAATATTTCCCGTTGTCGTACAGACAACATGATCTTCCGTATTTAATAAAATCGCTTCTTCCGCGCCGTAATCCTGCGCTTCCAATAATGCCAGCATATTATCGCCGTAATTAAGCGATTTAATGCGTGAAAGCGGTGAATGCTCGTTCCGTCGCGTCGTCGCGGCGATAATAGCCTGAAGCGGCGTATCATCAAGCGGCGGCGCAGGCATTAGGCGCATGACAAGGGTGGGGTGCGCCTCTTTCGGCGGAATAAGGCCGCGCAAGGACTGCCCGCGTGTGAGTTGACTACGCACGACCCATCGGCCGCCGGAGATCGAATTACGTGCCAGCAGCATGGTTGAAATCGTATGAAAATCGGTAAGTGTCTTATCAAGCGGAATGCCAAAGATAATGGCATCGTTTAACAAGCGCTCAAAATGCAAATCGGCATCCAGTAAAACGCCTTCTGTTGTTACTTGCGTATCGAATACGCCATCGCCCAAGGTAAAACCCCGGTCATTGATCGAAACCGAAATTTTTTCTTCTTCGATAAATTGATCATGGAAGAAACAGAATATACTCAAGCAGCCTTTTTCCTTTCATTCCATGCGAAAGCAAGGCCAAGGAAGTTTTCGATCAACGTGCCGCCATGTTCGGTCAATATGGATTCAGGATGAAACTGAACGCCATAAACCGGGTATTCTTCATGCTCAATGGCCATCACCACTCCATCATCGCTATGCGCCGTGGCCTTTAGCGGCTCGAAATCATCCATTTCCACCATTAAAGAATGATAGCGTCCGGCAAAGAAAGGGGAAGGGATAGAGGAGAATAATTTTGAATTTTCATGAAAGACCTTGCTGGCCATTCCATGGATCGGTTTATGCGCCTTTACGACAAAACTGCCGTAAACTTCGGCAATGCATTGATGGCCGAGGCAGACACCGAGGATCGGCGTGCTCGCTCCCAGCCTGTTAATTAGATCGGTACAAATTCCGGCCTGGGCAGGTCCGCAAGGACCGGGAGAAAGGACAATGGCATCCGGTTTTAAAAAAGAGATTTCATCGACGGAAATTTTATCGTTACGGACGATCCTGACGTCATGGCCGAGATTTTCGACATAACGGCCCAGGTTATGAACGAAGGAATCATAATTATCGATAAGTAAGATCATTATCCCTGGCTTGCAATTTTTGACGGCATTTCGACTTGGCTTTCGAAACTTTCAAAGATTTTACGCGCTTTGACAAGGGTTTCCTGATACTCGGCTTCGACGTCAGACCCTGCAACGATACCGCCACCGACGCTTAAAGAAACCCGATTATCTTTATAAATAAGAGTGCGAATGGCGATATTGGTGTCCATGTTGCCATCAAAGCCGATATAGCCAATAGATCCGCAATACGCACCCCGGCGCGTCGGTTCCAGTTCTTCAATGATTTCCATGGCGCGGATTTTAGGTGCACCGGTAATGGAGCCGCCGGGAAAACACGCAGACAATGCATCTATCGCGGTTTTATCTTTTTTAAGTTTTCCGGTTACGGAAGAGACGAGATGATGCAGACCGCTATAGCTTTCGACAATGCAAAGCTCAGGCACGTCGATCGAGTTTCCCTCGCATACTTTAGATAAATCGTTGCGAAGCAAATCGACGATCATCGTATTCTCGGCGCGGTCCTTGGCGCTGTTTAAAAGGGCTGACGGGCTTTCGCTGTCTGCGATCGTGCCTTTAATAGGACGCGTTTCGACCGTTGTGCCGCTGACCTTTAGAAAACGTTCAGGTGAGGTTGACGAAAGAACGATATCATTTATCCGCATGTAGCAGGAAAACGGCGCAGGGTTGATTTTTCGCAAGCGTAAATAATGGGCATAAGGATTGAAATAATCCGGTAACTCAGCGGTAAATTTTTGCGTCAGGTTAACTTGAAATACATCGCCTTCGTGAATAAAGTCGATGACTGTTTGGATATCTTCTTTGTACTCTTCGCGTGTTTTCTGGCGCGACCAATCAGGATTATGGTTGTTCGATACATGGTGTTTGAAATTATTCAGCCGGGCATTAGTGCGGTCTAAATTTACTGCAGCGGATTTTGTGTCTTTGGCGATCGTACAGAAATAGGCTTTTTGCTTGTTAAGATCGAAACCGATGACACAATCATAAATACCGACTGCCATGTCGGCCAAATTCATCTCGTCATGCGCAATCTTAGGCAGACGTTCGAAATGGCGGGCAAGTTCATAAGAAAAATAACCTGCGGCTCCGCCAGTAAAAGGAAGAGGAGATGCGTCGTTGAGCTTTGTAATCTCACGCCAGACAGCTAATCTTTTTTCAATGACCTGAAAAGGATTGCCGCGGAACTTTAAAGAGAATTCGCGGTTATTTATTTCCGTTTTGCCATCGCGATGAATGATAGTTTCCATCGGCGAGAAACCGATAAAAGAAAATTTGGAATGGAGAGAAGTTTTATCGGATGAGTCGAAAAAGAAGGAACCGTCGTCATCGGCAAAAACCGAAAAAGCGCGTTCCGGTTCTATATAAGGAATTTCAAATATATATTGCTGCATTATATTCCCCCGCAGACGTTCAAGCCCTGTTTTTCGAGGTTATGCGGTATCAGGAGAAAATATGCCAGAAAATAATTAGGACAAGAATTGCCGCGTTTTTTCAATAACTTCCGAGAGGCCGATCTTTTCAATCACGACGCCTTCCGGGAAAGCCGTTTGCAAACGCTGCGGCAGGGCAGAATCAAGCATCACAAATACTCCTTTATCCGAAGCCCGGCGAATAAGGCGGCCATAAGCCTGTTTAAGTTTAAGACGCGTCAGGCGGTCGTCATAGGCACTGCCGCCTAATGTCTTTTTTCGTGCCTTGTGTAGCAGCGTCGCTCTCGGCCAAGGTACCCGGTCGAATACGATCATGCGCAGCGACTCCCCAGGTACGTCAACGCCATCGCGTACCGCATCGGTGCCAAGCAAACAGGAATGTGTATCGTCCCGGAACATATCGACCAGAGTTCCTGCGTCGATTCCGTCGACATGTTGAGCATATAAAGTCAGACCTTCGCGTGATAACCTGTCTTCGATACGGTTGTGGACGCTTTTTAAACGTGAAATCGAAGTGAAAAGACCAAGTGCGCCACCGCCGCTTGCCAGAAATAATTCACGGTAAGCGGCGGATAACTGGTCTACGTCATTCTTGCGGATATCCGTGACGACAAAAACCTTCGTTCGCTCGGCATAATTAAAAGGCGAGGGAATGGAAAAAGCCATCGGGGAAGCCGACAAATAATTAGCTCCGGTAATCGTGCTGGCTGTCTCCCATCCTTGCTGATCGTCAGTCATAATCGAGCCGTCGCGCAGTGTTGCCGATGTTACGACCATACTATGGGCATGGGGCTTGATGGCGGCGGCAAAAGGTTTGGTTGGGTCAACGTAATGACGATACATCCCGACATCGAAGATTTTTCCTTCGACGCGTTCGACCGACATCCAGTCCACCCAGTCCAATGGATTTAACCCTGACGCAAGTGTTTCCATCATGCCCATCCACGGTGTAATGGCTGAATTAACCCGTCGCTCCAGTGATTGCGCCACCGCGTCGATCCTTTTGCGGCTATCCGGGGCGAGGGTATCGGCCTGATCGTCGAGTTTGGATCGTAGATGTGCGATAAGGCGTGTTATCGTCGCGCGCAATATTTTCAAATCTTCTTTTAATTTGTCGGATGCTTCCAGAAGGCCTGTAACCAATGGGAAGGTCGGCGTTTCCAGCGAATATAGACCCTCTGCGCCATCGGCTCTGGCTTGTACCTGATTGAATATTTTCTCTATAAAAAGTTCTGCCGATCCTTGAGGTTCCCCCGATTTCAAGCGTTTCAGCCAGTCTTCGCCTGTTAAAAAACGTGCATGATGAAGAACGCGATCCATATAACCGATACCGTCATCGTCACCGTTCAGCAAATCTTCCAGACGTTTTTTCAAGCCTCGGGCGCGGGATCTTTTACCGCCTTCCGGCCCGATAATCCACCGGCGCAAGTCATAACTTTCCTGCCCTGTTAAATGGGCGGCGAAAGCGGAATCTGCCGCATCGAATAAATGATGGCCTTCATCGAAAATAAATCTCTGGGGCAAATCGTCATCGGCATGCGCGGCCTTGATCATCGTGACCGCATGATTACTGATAACAAGAGGCGTTATTTTTGCTTTGCGAATGGCCCGTTCAGGGAAACATCTCTTGTAATGGTCACACGCCGAGAAGATGCATTCGCCCCTCCGGTCAGCCAAACCTAAAGTCTGCGCATATCCCAAAAGTCCGGGAAGCCAGCCGGGAAAGTCCGATCCAGTCAGGTCGCCATCGCGCGTTTCCATGATCCAGCGTGCCATTAGCCCTGCGGCAATCGCGCTTCTGATCTGGATCGTCATGCCCGCAGCGGAAGCGAGGTCGTCAAAGTTCAGCAGGCATAAATAATTCTCGCGTCCCTTGCGCACAGCGACTTTTTTATCGCGTACATCGGGATCGGGATAAAGCCGCGTTAACTCGGTCTCGATCTGGCGTTGCAGGTTTTTTGTATAGGTCGAAATCCAGACAGGAGATTCATTCTTTTCCGACCAGATTGATGCCGGGACCAGATAGCCAAGTGTTTTGCCCACGCCTGTTCCGGCCTCGGCAAGAATGACATTTATATCTTCGGCTTTGTCGCGGGCGTTAAAAGCTTCGACAAGGCGCGTTGTGTAGTTGAGCTGCGGGGCGCGGCTTTCAGAACCTGCGCGTTGCGCCAGCGTCGTCGTGATGCGCTCCCGCGCTTCGTCGCCTGTGACGGAAATATGAGAGGACGGCGGCTGCGGTGCATCTTCCGTCCATTCGGGCAGGTCTTTCCAGATATTAAGCTGGGTGCGACTGATAATAGTTTTTTCAGGATCGTAGGCTTGGCCAAGGGCTGCAAATATATGCGGTGTCCAATACCATCCGCGCCCGTTTAGTCCCATGACTTCAGCGATATTCAGTAAACGTTCCTTGTTCGGTTTCTTGGAAAGATCATCGAACAAATAGCCGACCGAGTCTTGCAAAGACAGCGGATAATCTTCGAGGCTTTGCGGCACGACTTGACCGAGAGCTTTGGCAATCCCGGCAGGCGTCGGTACGCAAAATTTTCCCGGATGGACAAATGCAAATAACTCTAGAACATCGGCGGCAAGCAAATCATTCGTATCAAGCTTGCCACGCATATAAGGGGCATGGCATACAAGCGTGATTTTTTTATGAACGGCGAACTGCGCCTGTTTGTTATCGATAATTTTAATCTCGCCTTCAGATGTCAACAGCGCAAATTGTCCCGAGGCGAAGCACAAAACAGGCAGTGTTGCGTTTTTCTGAAGGGTTGATGTCATGGAGAAAGATACCAAATTCTTCTTCTTCCGTCATTGCCCGATTTATTCGGGCAATCTCTCACAATGCGCATGGATTACCGGACAGCCGGGTAATGGCGAAAAATTGTAAATTTAACGCTCAACCAAAACCTGATAAAAAAAATATTTTCCGTTTCCCGATTGGTTAGTATAAGTTTCATCCATGTATCCGCCACTCGCCTCAGCACATCCTGTCTTTTTATCCCATAAAGCATTAGTGGAAATAGGTGTTCCTGATGCGTATATCGGCCAGTGAGTTGAAGATAAAAGTGAATAATTTGCCGCATCAGGACTAGATGATGGAGTACTGAATTTATAATGCATATCGAATTTACCAAGATTTTGAATGGGTGAAGCTGCATAACTACTTAATCCTAAAAGAAAATTTATAGCTTTACAGACATTCATATCTACCAAAGGTAGCAACATCACTAAATCCTGGCAATTGGGTGTTGCCGCATTACATGTTGAACTAGTATTCGCCACACCAGTTTCTCTTTCTGGTCCTACACCTAATACAGCTTGATTTCTATCAAAGATCCATTGTTTCGACCCATCATTCGCTTTTGGAGGCGGTGTTGGGAAACTCAAACCTGCTCCTGCCGCGTCAAACAACCAGCAAGATTTGTCTGAAGGCGATTGTGCATTTGTGTAACCTGTTACAGTGGAATTTTCGAAGCTTAACTGTGTGATGCTGCATCCTTTTGCCAACAGACCATCCACACCATTTGCGATCGTCTTAGCCTGCCGTAGAACTTGAGAAGCGATAACAGAGGCTTCTTCCTGCGATACTTCCGCCGTGTTATCTCCCATGCGCGTTATGGTTATCGTCACCGCGGCCAGCAAGGCGATCATGATCAAAATAATGACCATAACGTTTCCATTGGCATTTCCCGGGGTAGAATTCTTAATAAAACCTTGATTTTTCATAGATTTTGTCTCTCAATACGGAACCTATTTTACCACATTAAAAACAGAGTCTGAAACATGTTAAACGCCAACAGTCAAACCAGTCCACAAACAGCTTCCGGAGATGAAAACCCGTTGAAACTGGCCAAGCTGAAGAAACTGGCGGCGATCGAAAACGCGGGCGGCAATGCGTTTCCACATAAATTTCACCGTACCCATAAAGCGGGTGAAATTCAGGAAAAATACGAAGGCCTCGAAAACGGGGTAGAGACGGAAGATATCGTGCGTGTTGCGGGCCGTATTATGGCCTATCGTAATAACGGCATGTTTATCGACTTGCATGACGCAACCGGCAAGATCCAGATTTTCTGCCACAAAGACAATCTGTCCGAAAACCAATTAAAGGCACTGGAGACACTCGACCTTGGCGACATTATCGGTGTCGAAGGTACGATCCGCCGCACGCCGCGCGGTGAATTATCTGTCCGTACAAAAGAGCTGACATTACTGACAAAAAGCTTTTTGCCGCTGCCGGAAAAATACCATGGCCTTAGCGATATCGAACAGCGTTACCGCCAGCGTTATGTCGATCTGATCGTCAATGACGATGCACGTTCCGTTTTGCGGGCGCGTTCAAAGATCGTCAGCTCTATCCGCCATTTCATGGATAATATGGGCGCGTTAGAAGTTGAAACGCCAACGCTTCATCCAATTCTTGGCGGCGCAAGCGCGAAGCCGTTTACCACGCATTACAATGCGGTTGATTCAGAGTTCTATCTTCGCGTTGCGCCGGAACTTTACCTGAAACGCCTGATTGTCGGCGGCTTCGCCGATGCGGTTTATGAGATCGGCAAGAACTTTCGCAATGAAGGCGTATCGATCAAGCATAATCCTGAATTTACGTCCATCGAAGGATATCACGCCTATATGGATTATAACGACATTATGACCCTGATCGAAGATTTGGTGAAATTCGTTGTTCAGGCTCTGCACGGGACATACGAGATTCAGTACGGAAAGCATATGATTGATTTTGGTAAACCCTGGTTGCGCCGTTCCATGACCGATCTTGTGAAAGACGTAACTGGTATTGATTTTCTTTCCATTAATTCTGCCCAGGAAGCGCTTGAGGCGGCAGCAAAGATAGGCGTCAAGCTTGACCCTAAGCTTAATTGGGGCCAAGTGGTCGAGGCTGTCTTTGGCGAGAGAGTCGAGCATACATTGATCCAGCCGACACATGTCACCGATCATCCTTTCGAGATTTCGCCTTTATCAAAAAACCACCAGACAGAACCGCGCCTCGTTGAGCGTTTTGAAAGCTTTGTGAATGGCTGGGAAATCGCAAATGCCTTTACAGAGCTGAACGATCCTCGTGTTCAACGCGAGCGCTTCGAAGCGCAAGTATCACAGCGCGATGCAGGCGATGACGAAGCGCAGATGCTGGATGAAGATTTTATCACGGCTCTGGAATACGGTTTGCCGCCAACAGGCGGCTGGGGCATGGGTATTGACCGTCTTGTGATGCTGCTGACAAATTCCAGCAATATCCGCGATGTAATCCTGTTCCCGACGCTCAAACCGCTGAAGTAAATCCAGGCTTTGGCATTCCCTTGTCGGGCATGCCATATTGATCGCCTTTATTAAGTGTCGTTTCAGGCTGCCAATAAGTGACTATATTTTGAAGGTCAGGGCGTTCGCGCTCATCATTAGGCGTAGTCTGGGTGCCAATATAAATAAACCCGGCAAAATGATCGCGTTCGTCCAATCCCATCGCGCTCTTGAAATGATCGCTATATGTATACCACTCTGTAAGCCAGTTTGAGCCATAGCCATGCGAATTGGCAGCAAGGCATAAATTCATGCATGCGGCACCGGCAGATAGAATCTGTTCCCATTGGGCGTGTTTACCCGGCTTGATGCGCGACACGACCGCAATTACTAAAGGCGCCCGTATGAACCGCTCCGCTTCGAGATCGAGCTTCGCTTGAGGCGTATCTGGATTTTCAGCTTCATAAGCGTCGCGCAACAATTGCCCGGCGCTTTGTCGGGCATCTCCTTGCAGGACGATAAAATACCACGGCGCATATTTGCCGTGATCCGGGACACGGGAAGCGATAGTCAAAATGTTTTCAATTTCCTGACCGGAGGGGGCGGGTTCAGCCAGATTGGCAAGCTTAGTTGACCGGCGTTTGAGAAGGAAATCGGTTAAATCGTGCAGAGACATGGAAGCCTTGGGTAAAATTCGGTTGATGGCTTTGCTTTTTCAGGAAAAGCATTAAGTTATATATATGCCGACAGAACAGGAATTGCCACATCCCGCCCAGCCTATTTCCACGCCGTTGGGCCATGATAAGTCGTTCAGAATTGCTTCCGATTTTACCCCGTCCGGGGATCAGCCCGGGGCGATCCGCCAACTTGTATCGGGCATCCGTTCAGGCCTGAGCGATCAGGTTCTTCTGGGGGTTACCGGCTCGGGCAAAACCTTTACGATGGCGCATGTCATTCAGGAGGTACAAAAGCCGACGCTTATTTTAGCGCCTAATAAGACTTTGGCGGCCCAACTTTTCGGAGAGATGAAAGCTTTCTTCCCTGATAATGCGGTCGAGTATTTTGTCTCTTATTACGATTATTACCAACCGGAAGCCTATGTGCCGCGGACCGATACCTTTATCGAAAAAGACTCGAGTATCAATGATCAGATCGACCGCCTTCGTCATGCCGCGACGCGGGCCCTCTTTGAACGGAAAGATGTCATTATTGTCGCTTCCGTTTCCTGCATTTACGGTATCGGATCTAAAGAAGACTATTTTGCCGCAACAGTCGAAATCCGTCCCGGTGAACGCCTTGACCGTCAGGCTTTGATCGGCAAGTTTATAGAGCTTCAATATAAGCGAAATGACATCGCCTTTGACCGCGGGACTTTTCGGGTAAGGGGCGATACGGTTGAATTATTTCCGGCGCACTTTGAGGACCGTGCATGGCGTTTTTCGATGTTCGGCGATGAGATCGAAACCATTACGGAATTCGACCCGCTCACGGGGCAGAAATACGCCGATCTGCAAGGCGTGCGGATTTTTGCCAACTCGCACTATGTCACCCCGGGGCCGACGATTGCGCAAATGATCGAACATATCAAGAGAGATCTGAAAGAACGTGTCGCCGAATTCGAATCCGAGGGAAAATTGCTCGAAGCGCAGCGCCTTACTCAAAGAACCCAGTTTGATATCGAGATGCTGGCGGCGACAGGTATGTGTCAGGGGATTGAAAATTATTCGCGTTATTTGACGGGCCGCAAACCGGGCGAGCCGCCGCCGACCTTGATCGAATACATGCCGCCGGATTCTCTGCTGATACTCGATGAAAGTCATGTTATGGTGCCCCAGATCGGCGGCATGTTCAACGGCGACAGGGCGCGCAAGAATACGCTGATCGAGCATGGTTTCCGTTTGCCGTCCGCGCGGGATAACAGGCCGCTGAAATTCGAAGAATGGAATGCATTGCGTCCACAGACCGTTTATGTTTCGGCTACGCCCGCACCATGGGAACTGGAACAGGCAGGCGGTGTATTTGCGGAGCAGATCGTGCGCCCGACAGGTCTCATCGACCCACCGGTCGAGATCCGCCCCACGAAACATCAGGTCGATGATTTAATGCATGAATGCAAAACCGTCGTCGAGAAGGGCGGGCGTGTTTTGGTAACGACGCTTACGAAAAAAATGGCTGAAGCCCTGACAGAATATCTGACCGAAAACGGTGTTCGCGTACGCTATCTTCATTCGGATGTCGAAACGCTGGAAAGAATTGAAATTCTGCATGATCTTCGGCTGGGTCATTTCGATGTGCTGGTCGGAATTAACCTTTTGCGCGAAGGCCTCGATATTCCCGAATGTATGCTGGTAGCGATATTGGACGCGGATAAGGAAGGTTTCCTTCGCTCTAAAACTTCATTGGTGCAAACTATTGGTCGTGCAGCAAGGAACGTTGAAGGTAAAGCGATCCTCTATGCCGATAGCATTACGGGCAGTATGCAATACGCCATTGATGAAACCAGCCGCCGCCGAAACAAGCAAATCGAATATAACAAAGAACACGGCATTACGCCTGAGAGTGTTAAAAAGGCTATTAGCAATGTTTTGGCCAGTGTGTTCGAGCGCGGCGACCATGTCGATCTGGCAGCGGGATTTTCAGACTCCGATCAGGAGAAGTTTTTATCTTCGCCGGATGCTCTGCAAAAACAAATCCGTCGCATGGAAGAAAAAATGCGCAAAGCCGCGGCTGATCTTGAATTTGAGGAAGCAGCACGTTGTCGTGATGAGATCAGAAAACTGGAAGCGATGGATTTAGGCTTGACCGGAGCTTTGATTGCGCCGCGCCTTGCCAATGACTGGAGTCATAAATCCAGCGCCCCGACGAAATCCAGAACGAGGAAAAAGTAATCAGGGAGCCGCTATAATTTCAGGGCAGTTCATCCGGGCTTCTTCTAAATTTATATCATTGCTGGGTCTGATATCTTCACAAGCAATCACAATATAGTAATCCGCAGCGTTTTTAAAAACCGCATAAAGTTTGCCCGGTGAAAGATTTGGATAACGCTTCGTCGCAATGCTGTCGCCTGTATTGACGTTTCTAAATAAATAGCCGTCTTTAAGGGCTGCGGGAGATGAAGCAGGCGCGGTGGCAATAGCGGAAGAGCTGGCAAAAGCCAGGGCGGAGATCGTTTTTTTCATACGCAGTAATCCTTTAAGTCAGCGGCAAATATAAAATCATTGCCGCTGAATTGCAAATTCCGGAAATTAAACGCTGGGGCCGTTATATCTAGGACAATCAAGCGCTGCGGCCCCTTTATTAAGCTCGCTGATCTGGTCGGTTGCGAATTTCTGGACGATCGGCTCGCCGGTACTGGCAATCACATAGAGATTAGCGTCTCTCAATTTGGTTAAACCTTCGCAATCGGCAGTATTAAGCTGCCGTGTGATGCGGTCGTAGAAAACAGAAACCAGATTTATCTTGCTAAAGGTCACGCCGGAACTTGGTTCGGCATGATCCTGAACAGCATTATTCGGGCTGCTGTTATTCGTATTAAAGGTGACGCTTAGAGCGAAATTAGGAATTGCACTAATGAACACATGACGCGAAAGGTTAATGTCGGTCACATCAGGACCAGGGACGGCTTCCGTTTTTTGTTTCTCTGGTGCTTGAGCATGGGATGGAACAGATAAGGCCATGGCCGCGCCGGCAATGCCGGATAGTAATTTATTCATTCTAGTACTCCCTGTTTTTTTATAAAACTTAGGCTGGATTGCGATTTAATTGCAAATTTAAAAAGAAGAAAGGCCAGGTTTCCCAAGCTTTATATTTAACGGGGTTGGTGATATGCTGTTTCGGTTGCAATTTTTGAGGGGTTTTTCTTGAATATCTGGTTCCTTCTTTGGGTCTTTCTGGCCATTTTTATTCTGGGATTGTTTGCATGGTCGTTTCATATCCTTTTGCGCCAGAAGCGCGCCTGGGCGCAATTCGCCGAAAAAAACAATCTTACCGTTACGCCGGGAAAGACATTTTCTTCACCAAGCGTTACCGGAACGCTTAAAGGCTTCCCTTTCTTTCTTTATTCCGAAGAACAGACGGTCAATCAGGCGGGGTCTAGGCGGTTTCGTACGATCATCCAGTTTGAACTTCCGGGGCCGATGCCGACGCAAGGTGTTATCGCCTCCGCTGACGCCGGAAATTTCGCCCGCGCACTGGGTTTGAAGGAAGATTATGCGCCGTCTTACGATTTCTGGAATAAGGGTATTGTTGTTATCACCGATAATAAAGATATACTTGCCCAGTATCTGACTGAAGAAAGATGCAAGTCTTTAAACGCATTGATGACGATCAAATCCATCGCCGCTATTTTGATTTTCGACAGCGAGAATGTTTATTTACGCTTTGAAACAGCAGATGCTTTTGACGACTATAAAAAACTCGACCGCTTCGTTTCCAAAGCGGCCGAGCATGCGAAAATATTATCTCTCTGATTTATTATTGAGCTGCTGCTTTTGGCGCTTCTGCTTCGCCCTTATCGTCGGCGGCCACAGTCATTTTGACGATCTTGTCAGGATTGACTGGTGGTTCGCCACGGCGGATCTGATCGACATAGCCCATGCCTTCGGTAACTTGGCCCCATACGGTGTATTGGCGGTTTAGGAAGCTGCAATCGTCGAAGCAGATGAAGAATTGGGAGTTGGCTGAGTTTGGATCGGATGTACGAGCCATGCCGACTGCGCCGCGACCGAAATTCGTATCGTTGAATTCTGCGGGAAGGTCAGGCATATCGGAACCACCTGTACCTGTGCCTGTCGGGTCTCCTGTCTGGGCCATGAAGCCTTCGATAACCCGGTGGAAGACGATACCGTCATAAAAGCCTTTGCGGGCTAATTCTTTGATGCGCTCGACATGTTTAGGCGCTTTTTCGGGCAGCATTTGAATAACTACGCGACCATAGGTGGTGTCGAGATAAAGTGTATTTTCTGGATCCATTGTTTGTGCTTTCGCAGTTGTAGCAAACGGGGACAGCAGGATTGCCGCCGCGATTGCGAGTTTCATAAATTGCATGACATTTCCTTTCGTCACGTGGAAACGCCTAAAATAAGGCTTATCCGTGGCTAGGGCAAGCCTATTCATTCCCGAAGGATTTGGCCTTTTCAGGGACGGAAGAATCGGCGCCAATGCGGATTCTGACGGTTTTATCCGGCTCTGCTGGTGGCTCTCCTTTCTGCAGTTGATCGATATATTCCATGCCGGAAATGACCTGTCCGAAAGCTGTGTATTTTCCCGTCAGCTCGGCGCATTTTGCGTCTGTCAGGCAGATGAAGAATTGGGAGTTGGCAGAGTTGACGTCTTCGCCGTGTCCCATGCCGAGTGTGCCGCGTTTGAATTTATAATCGGTAAACTCTGCCGGAAGATCGGGGAATTTGGACTTGCCGCGCGATCCTTTCGGATATCCGGTCTGGGCGATGAAGTTTTCTATCACGCGAAACCATTCAAGATTGTTGTAGAAACCTGAACGGGCAAGGGCGCGGATTTGCTCAACGGTTTTCGGCGCTTTTTCTGGCAATAATTCGACTTTAACTTCACCGCCCGGCAGATCGATAATCAGCAGGTTTTCCGGCGCCACGTCTTTCGCGAAAGCCGGAGATGTCAGGAACAGTAGAGTGGCGGTTAATAAAAGTTTCTTCATTCAATCCTCTATTATTATTTTAAAGCACGGTCCACAATCGAAGGCGCGTGTTTGATATAAACGCTGTAATCGAAAATTTGGTCCATATCTTCTTTTGACAATGCACCGGAAACTTTTTCGTCCTGCTCCAGAAAGTCGCGCAAAGTCGCTTTGCCTTGAGATTCCCAAACTTTCATCGCCGATGATTGGACAAGGCGATAAGCATCTTCGCGGCTGATACCTTTTTGCGTCAGGGCAAGCAGCGTGCGCTGGGAAAAAACAAGTCCGCCCATGCTTTCCAGATTTTGTTTCATTCGTTCCGGGTAAACCAGCAGGTTTTCAACGACGCCTGCCAAGCGGTTGAGCGCAAAATCCAGCGCAATGGTTGCGTCCGGTGCCATCAAACGTTCGGCAGCGGAGTGGGAGATATCACGTTCATGCCACAGGGCGACGTTTTCCAAAGCCGGAACTACATTCGAGCGGATGAGACGCGCAAGACCTGTCAGGTTTTCGGTCAAAACCGGATTGCGTTTATGCGGCATGGCGGACGAGCCTTTTTGCCCGGCGGAGAAAAACTCTTCCGCTTCACGCACTTCGGTCCGTTGCAAATGGCGGATTTCAACAGCCAGGTTTTCGATAGATGAAGCAATGACAGCTAGCGTTGCAAAGAACATCGCGTGACGGTCACGCGGAATGACTTGCGTCGATACGGTTTCGCGGTTCAGGCCTAATTTGGACGCGACATATTCTTCGACATCCGGCGGTGTCGTGGCATAGGTACCGACCGCGCCGGAAATCGCGCAAGTCGAGACTTCTTCTTTCGCTCTCTCCATGCGCTCTTTTGCACGTTTAAAGGCAGCGTAATGTCCGGCGAGTTTGACACCGAAAGTGGTCGGCTCGCCATGAATGCCGTGGCTGCGTCCGATACAAATGGTATGTTTATGTTCTTCGGCGCGCTTTTTCAGTGCGGCCAGAACACGGTCCAGATCGGACAGGATTAAATCCGAAGCCTGTTGCAACTGTACGGCGAAAGACGTGTCGATCACATCGGAGGACGTCATGCCCTGATGCATGAATTTCGCCTCGTCGCCGACATGTTCGGCAACATTGGTAAGAAAGGCGATGACGTCATGCTTTACTTCCCGCTCGATCTCGTCAATACGGTTGGCGTCGAACTTCCCACGCTCGCGAATGGCTTTGGCAACGCCTTTAGGAATAGAGCCGTTAATCTCCATGGCTTCGGCGGCCAGTGTCTCAACTTCCAGCATGATGCGGAAGCGATTATCCGGTTCCCAGATTTTTGCCATTTCAGGGCGGGTGTAGCGTGGTATCATCGGTCTTAGTCTTTCTTTATATCAAGCCCATATTTTTAAGTGAGTTTGTACCGTTTCTAGATACGATAACGTGGTCGTGAATGACAATAGAGAAGGGGCGTCCGGCTTCGATAATCTCTTCGGTCATTTCAATATCAGCGCGGGATGGTGTCGGATCGCCGCTTGGATGGTTATGGGCGAGGATCAAGGCTGTCGCGCCTAGCTCCAAGGCGCGTTTCATGATTTCCCGCGGATAGGCGGGCGTATGGTCGACCGTGCCTGATTGCTGAACCTCATCTGCGATCAATTCGTTTTTCTTGTTCAGGAATAAAAGGCGAAAATGCTCTTTCTGTTCCCGCGCCATTGTCGCCTGTAAATAATCGATCAGCTTGTTCCATGAATTGAGGATCGGGCGTTTCAGTAAATCCTGTTTCATCAAATGCAGGGAAGAAGCCTGGATAATCTTGATGGCGGCGGCGGTATTTTCGCTAAGGCCGAAACTGATCAATTGATCGGCGCTGGCATGCATAACGCTTTGAAAGCTGCCGAAATTCTGGATCAATGATTTTGCCAGTGGTTTTACGTCGCGGCGCGGGATGGCCGAAAATAAAATCAGTTCTAAAATCTCGTAATCTTGTAACGCATCTATACCGCTTTTGAGGAAACGCTGGCGCAGGCGATCGCGGTGGCCAGAATAATGGGGCGTTTCTTCTTTGATTGCGGCTTCAGACATTATATGGCGGCTTGTCCAGACCTTTAGGCGACAAGGTGAATATCTCATACCCGGTTTCCGTGACGCCGATTGAATGTTCGAATTGCGCGGAAAGGGAACGGTCTCTGGTCACGGCCGTCCAGCCGTCGTTTAAGACTTTCGTCGGCCAGTCGCCGGCATTGATCATCGGCTCGATGGTAAAGAACATCCCCGGCTCTAAAATGATTTCGTCGGATTCTGGTTCCCAGTAATGCAGTACGCTCGGCGCGGCATGGAAAGAGCGGCCAAGACCGTGACCGCAGAAATCGCGCACGACTGAAAAACGTTCAGGCTCGGCAACCGCCTGAATGGCTTTAGCGATATCACCTAATGAGACGCCCGGCTTTACGATTTCAATGGAGGCCATGAGGGATTTATAGGTAATCTCGTTCAGGCGTTTTGCCTTGATCGATACATTGCCCACTTCATACATGCGGCTTGTATCGCCATACCATCCATCGACAATGACGGTTACGTCGATATTGACGATATCGCCATCCATCAATTTTTTTGGCCCCGGAATGCCGTGGCAGACGACATGGTTGATCGAAGTGCAAATAGTTTTTGTGTAACCCTTATATCCAAGACAGGCAGGTATGGCGTTGTTTTGAATGATGAAATCGTGACAACGTTGGTCAAGTTCTTCTGTTGTGACGCCGATTTTCACGAAAGGCGTTATCATATCAAGGCACTCTGCCGCGAGACGGCCTGCAGCGCGCATGCCCTCGAAATCGACAGCACTGTGCAATTCAATCCCTTGCGCGGTAAATGTGTTTCTGGACGGAAGGTCTTTCATCATGAGGCCACTTGATCTCTTTCACCTTAAAACGTATTTCATACTAGTATATCCATATAGTTTCAGTAAGAATTTGGCAACATGACAGACAAAGCTCCGACCGCCGCGCTTCTTATTATCGGCAATGAAATCCTTTCAGGACGTACTCAGGATACGAATACGCAAAATATTGCCGAGAGGCTGACAAATAACGGTATTCGCCTTATTCAGGTCAGGGTTGTGCCGGATATCAAAGACATAATCATCCACCATGTGAGGGAATTGAAGGACGTAGCCGATTATCTACTGACCACTGGCGGTATCGGCCCGACCCATGACGATATTACAGCGGAAAGTATCGCCGATGCCTTTGGCGTCAAGCTGGAGCTTAATGCCGACGCCAAAGCCATGTTACTGGCTTACTATGGTCAGGAATCGGATTTGACCGATGCACGGCTGAAAATGGCGATGATCCCTGAAGGCGCAGGCCTGATCAAAAATCCGGTATCGGGCGCGCCGGGTTTCATCATGGAAAATGTCTATACGATGGCGGGCGTGCCGCGCATCATGCTTTCCATGCTCGATGAAATTCTGGCGATGGTTAAAAAAGGACCGAAAATACTGTCAAATTCGGTCAGCTGTACCTTGGGCGAAAGCGCGATTGCCGAGGGTCTGGAAAAAATTCAGAAGAATTACGACGATGTCGAAATCGGCAGTTACCCGCATTACAGGGCAGGGGCGCTGGGCTTAAGTCTCGTTTTGCGCTCAATCGATCCGATCAGGCTTGATGAAGCGACAATGGAAGTCGTCGCCTTGGTTAAAGCTCATGGCAGCGAGCCAGGTGCGGTCAGTCTGCAAAGTCAGAAATGAGGATTGAGAATGGTGGCCCCGGCCGGACTCGAACCGGCACGCCCGAAAGCGAGCGATTTTAAGTCGCTTGCGTCTACCGATTCCGCCACGGGGCCTGCGTCAGGACAATATGCATGTCTTTTTGCAAGCCGCAACAGTAAATTAGCAATTAGGAGGATTTTATGACCATAGAACTTACGATATTAGGCTGGACGCTGGTTTTGGCGATTGTCCAGATTTTACTTCCGGCGCATTTCCGCACTAGGGAAACCGGCATTTCTTACAATGCATCAGCGCGTGACGGCGATGGTCCTCCGATAGGCAAATATACCGGACGCCTGATGCGGGCACAGAAAAACCTGTTCGAAACGCTGCCGCTTTTTATCGCCGCTATATTGATCGCGCATGTCGTAAA
Source organism: Micavibrio sp. (assembly GCA_030824965.1). Classification (GTDB taxonomy): domain Bacteria; phylum Pseudomonadota; class Alphaproteobacteria; order Micavibrionales; family Micavibrionaceae; genus Micavibrio_B. The sequence goes on from JAPJQV010000001.1 coordinate 416,371, forward strand.
TATTCACACATCGATTACATATTGGGGCGCGTGGCTATATCTTATCGCGCGAATTATCTATGTGCCGCTTTATGCGCTCGGTATTCCCTATGTCCGCTCGCTGGTCTGGGTCGCGTCGATGGCTGGGCTTTGCGCAATTATTCTTGAGATACTTGCGCCGTAGCGGGCGGATTTTTCCGCTTCGCCAGTTTGGTATAAATTCCGGCTAAGGCCAGCGCGACGAAAGAGCCGATCCCGATTTCCATGACGCGCAGCATGACATAATGGAATTCTTCTTCATGCGTCTGAGCCAGCCGTCCCGCATCCATCAATATGACGACAGTCACGGGTGCCAGTCGCCAGTTCACTGGGTAACGAGGTACGCGCATAACAAGCATAACGGTGAAGGCTGCCGTCAAGATCATGACCAGTGGCGAGTAACCAAAATAAAATATACTGGCCAGACCGAGAGTGCAGCCGACAATCGTATTGAGTCCGCGCACTTTGGCAAGGCCGAACGTCGTGTTCAGATCGGGATCGCTGACAACAAAAACGGTAATCACCGCCCAGATCGGGTTTGTAATTCCAAACAGGATAAGCCCGTACCAACAGATCAGTGATGCGATCATCACTTTCGAGGCATAGATAAAAGACTTATGGGAGAAGGCAAGTTTTAAACGATCTTTGTACATGAGGGTAATTTGGTCAAACTTTGGTCGTCGTCAAATAGAAATTCATAATTTCCCTTGCATCTTATCCACAGTTATGGTTTATAGCGCATGAGTTCAGTTTAAAGCTCTTCATCAGGTGGCGTCCTCATATTGAGACGCATTGACGATTTTCCCTTAAAGAAGCTGTCGTTACGTTTGACAAAAGAGTTTGCCCGGAAAGGTAATAATGCCTTTGCCATGTGGTTTCGAAAGCTCTTTGTCACACGGAAAAAATTTCCGGCGCGATAAATAACTTTTATTTATATATGTAAGGAAAAAATCCCAATGCAGGATTTCACGACACTAAATCTGCCTAAAGCTCTTAATGATGCTCTTCAAAAAATGAATTTCAATACGCCTACGCCAATTCAGGCGGAGTCAATTCCGCATGCGCTCGAAGGCAAGGATATTCTTGGCTCCGCTCAGACAGGGACAGGCAAGACAGGCGCGTTCGGTATTCCGCTCGTCGCGCATTTGTTGACCAATCGCGGCACTGCGATCGTCATGACGCCGACACGCGAACTGGCCGTTCAAGTCATGGCGACGATGAAACAATTGATCGCTTTCGCGCCGCAAATCAAAACGGCTGTATTGATCGGCGGAGAACCTATGCCGAAACAATTCAACCAGCTGAAAATGCGTCCGCGCCTTATTGTCGGCACGCCAGGCCGTATCAACGATCACTTGGATCGCGGCACGCTGATGCTCAACGAAGCAAACTTTCTTGTGCTTGATGAAACAGACCGCATGCTCGATATGGGGTTTGGGATACAGATCGACCGCGTACTTAAATTTATGCCGCAAAAACGTCAGACTTTGATGTTCTCTGCGACGTTGCCCCGATACATCATCAAAATGTCGGATCAATATATGAAAGATCCTGTCCGCGTTTCCGCCGGAACCGTATCCAGCCCGGTCACGAAAATCGAGCAGGAAACCGTCAAGATCAACAATTCGGATAAATACGCGAAACTGACGGAAGAACTGGCCAGCCGTTCAGGCTCGGTCATCGTTTTCGTCAAGTCCAAGCACGGCGCGGATAAGCTTGCGTATCGTTTGAGCAAGGACGATCATGAAGCAGATGCTATTCATGGCGATCTTCGCCAGAATAAGCGGGATAAGGTTATTAAATCTTTCCGCGATGGCAAGTACCGTGTTTTGGTTGCGACAGATATTGCCGCTCGCGGCCTTGATATTCCGCATATCGAGCATGTCATCAATTTCGACCTGCCGCAGGTTGCGGAAGACTATATCCACCGTATTGGCCGTACGGGTCGTAACGGTGCCGAAGGCAAGGCATTGAACTTTGTTTCTTCCGAAGACGGCGCGAAATGGAAAGCGATCCAGCGTTTGCTCAATCCGAACGAAGGATCGGACAATGATGATGGTCCGCGTCAAAGCTATGGCAATAAAGGCAATTCTTCGAAGTCCAAAGGCAAACCGCCGGTCAATAAATATGCGAAGAAGCGTCCGTTCGGTTCCCGTGCCGATGGATCCGATCGTGGTGGTTTCCGCCAGGACCGCCAGGAACGTTCGGACCGTCCTGCACGTTCCGCTCCGCGGTTTGATGATCGCTTTGAAACAAGGGGTGAACGCGGTGAGCGCGGCGGCAATAAATATGCCGCTCCTCGCGTCGAGCGTGATGGTAATCGCGAAGGGGCGAACCGCTCCCGGTTTGATGAAGCGCGTCCGAATACAGGCTTTGGCAAAAATCGTAATAAAGACTTTGGCGATTTCCGCGATACACGTTCAGAGCGTCCGGCGCCACGTGGCGAAGCCAATGGCAACCGCGAGGGCGGCAACCGTTCGCGTTTCGAAGCGCCCCGCGGCGAAAACCGTAGCGGAGCTCGCCATGAAGGACGCAGCAACAAGCCGCGGTTTGAAGGCGGCGGCAATGCAGGTGCACGTTCCAATAAAGGTCGATCTGACGGACAGCGTCCCAATCCGCAAAGAAGCGGGGGTGACAAGCCTCGTTCTTTCTCACGCAGCAGGGCAGCTTAAAATCAAAGGGCGGTTTTACCGCCCTTTTTTTTATTCCAGTATTTTAGATATTCTTTGAATAAGCGCCCGGCCTTTGGGCGTTAAATGCAATTCCTTACGGCGACGTTCCTGCACAGAAATACGGATCTCCACAAGGCCGTAAGGCTGGCCATTCTGGCGGTATTCCGAAAGTGAACCGACGATACGGGAGATAGTGGATAGAGATAAATGCACTTTCTCGGCAAGGGACGTTAGCGACATACCTTCGTTGACCGAAATTTCTGCGAGACAAAGCGCATATTGGAGTGGAAATTCATTATCCGTCTTCTGTAACTGGCGAAGGACATCCATAAAAATATGAACGGGTTTTTGATCCGCGGCCTTATCCATTTTTATTCCCTGCAGAAGTTTTTTATGCAGTAAAATCCCGTGGCGTAAATATAACTTCACCCAGTGGAAACTCTACAATTATTTCCTTATGCCATTTATTGAGAGAATACAAACGTTTTTTGTAAAGCGGGAAGCCTGCTTCGAAATAAACGGCGCCCACGAATGGAATGGTAAGATATAGTTTCACTATTCTTTTCATCTGAATAAAAGTCTAACAGGAAGGAGTTAAGAAATAATTGAATAGAATGCCATCTTTCAACCTTTAGGCGAAAGAACACTTAGCTCTTGCAGCATTTCCGTTGCGATCATGGCTAACTCTTTTTTTGTAACGTGATAGAGGTCGTTACCGACCAGTACGTTATCTCCAAGAAAGACGATCGGATCTTTAAGGCCCGTTAGGGTCCGGGGAGGATTTGGTAAAGGAACGTTTTCCGCCTGATGTATGTAGGTATTTTCCGTGAATATATTCGTATACTGAAACGGAACCGAAAAAGCCGACATTCCGGCAAAGCGGCAATTTATAATATCGGCCTGCGCGAAATCTGTACTGCCAAAGCGGCAATCAGAAAAATCGCAAGTGCGGATTCTTGAATAGCAAAAACAAGTGTCAAAAAGATCTGCCCCCTGAAAATTGCACTCTTCAAGATTGGCTTCTGAAATATTTGCGCCGTTTAAATTACTATTGGCGAAATTCGCATTGGACAAGTCAATGCCGTCAAGATTTATATTCTGCAGATCCATTCCGGTAAGGTCTATACCGCTTAAATCGATTTTGATCTGAACGGCATCGAGCAGGGCGTCTTTGAAGTTCTGGTGAATGCCCTCATAGATAAGGCTGCGGTTTTTGGCCCGCAAACCAAATTTGGTCCGGTCGATTGTCATGTCTTATCTCCCCCCGGAGATCATAGGTTAAACTCTAAGTTGATAGCTATCAACTATTGACTAAATACATAACACCGTAAGTAAAAGTCAATCATTATTTTCATACCGTATTTTCTTCCTTTCGGTTGCAAGAGAAAGCGGGTGATTTATATCTATGTAGATGAGTGAAAGATCGATGCCAGCCTCACTGGAGCGCGGTGTAAATGTAATCCGCGGCTATGTGAAGACCCTTCCCGACTCTCCGGGCGTCTACCGAATGCAGAATTCCGCAGGCGATGTCTTATATGTGGGGAAAGCGCGCTCCTTGAGTAAGCGTGTGAACAGTTATACCCAGCCCAACAGGCTTTCGACACGGCTGAAAAGAATGATTGCCGAGACGATGCAGATGGAATTTATCCGCACGCATACAGAAGTTGAAGCCTTGTTGCTTGAGTCCAATCTGATTAAAAAATTCCGTCCGCCTTTTAATGTCGTTTTGAAAGACGATAAATCCTATCCGTATATCTGCATTACCGGTAATCATGAATTTCCCCAGATCATGAAGCATCGCGGTGCGCAGGAAAAAAAGGGAGACTATTACGGTCCGTTTGCGGGTGTGGGTTCCGTAAACCGTACGCTTATTGCTCTGCAACGCGCGTTTCAATTACGAAACTGCACGGATAGTTACTTTGCCACCAGAAAAAGGCCATGCCTGCAATATCATATCAAGCGCTGCACGGCGCCTTGCGTCGGCAATGTTACGCATGATGATTATGCGACGCAGGTTGAAAGCGCCAAAAAGTTCTTAAGCGGAAAAAGCAGCGAGATACAAGCTGCGCTTTCGCAGTCGATGATGGAAGCATCCGACAGGATGGATTTTGAAACCGCGGCGGGCATGCGAGACCGTATCCGGGCTTTAAGCGCGATCCAGTCGCGGCAGGATATAAATCTGGACGAAGACACCGATATGGATGTTATGGCGATCGTCAGGCGCGAAGCTTGTACTTGCGTACAAGTGTTCTTTTTTCGCGGCGGTCAAAATTACGGCAACAGGACTTTCTTTCCGTCCCACGCCGGAGAATTAAGTCTGCCGGAAGTCATGTCGAATTTTCTTATGCAGTTTTACGATGGAAAACCGGCACCGTCAGAAATTCTCGTAAACGACGATGTAGCCGAAGAAGAGCTTTTGGAAGAGGCCTTATCCGCGCGCGAGTTTCAAAAACGCAAAGTCTATATTTCAAAACCCTCAAGAGGTTCCCGCAAACGCGTCATTGATTTTGCCGTCCGCAATACGGAAGACGCATTACAGCGACACATCATCGAACGAAAAGGCGATAAGAATTTGCTCAAAGGCGTTGCGGATCTATTTGATCTGGACGAGCCGCCCCAGCGTATCGAGGTTTACGATAACTCGCATATATCGGGCACGAACATGGTCGGCGCAATGATCGTTGCAGGACCGGAAGGTTTCAGAAAAGCCGCCTATCGGAAATTCAATATCAAGACGGCGGCGAAGTCGGATGATTTCGGCATGATGCGGGAAGTGATTGAACGCCGTTTTTCCCGGGCCATTTCGGAAGAAGTCGACAGGCAGGGCGAAGACTGGCCGGACCTGATCCTGATCGATGGCGGGCAGGGGCAGTTATCGGCGGTTCAGGAAATCCTCAAAGAGCTGAATATCGAGGAAGATGTCTGCGTTGCTAGTATCGCCAAGGGCCCGGACCGTAATGCCGGACGCGAAAAATTTTTCGTACCCGGCAAGGAAATGTTCCAGTTGCCGATCAATGATCCGGTTTTACATTACCTTCAAAGACTGCGCGATGAAGCGCACCGTTTCGCCATCGGGGCGCATCGGACCCGCCGGATTGGCCAGGTTGGCGTTTCGGTAATCGATGAAATTCCGGGGATTGGGGCTAACCGGAAGCGGGCGCTTCTTAATCATTTCGGTTCGCCCAAGGCGGTGCAGGAGGCGGGGCTATCCGATCTGGAAAGAGTAGAGGGCATATCCCGCTCTGTTGCGCAAAAGATATATTCTTTCTTTCACCAGACCTCGTAACCTCTTGTTTAATAAAGGAAAGAAAACTTATTGCAGGGCAGTTAAAACCCATGCTAGGTTCCTTCAATCCAAGGATCAAAGCCTTTTAAAGGCATAGTTTGGTAGGCAAGAAATTGTCAGGAAATTCAGAGCGTTAGCTTTAAATTTTCACGTCCTGAAATAGAAAAGAAAGAGGGTTCTCGAAATATGTTTCATCGTCCAAATCCATCCAACAGTACAAATAATGCAACGCCAACCCAACCGGAAAAAGAATCCATGACATCAACGACTCCAGAATCCAATTCTGAAACAACTGCGACGACAAACTCTGTCGATATCCCGACTTCGGGCGGTAATCCATTCCAGCGCTCAACAGCGCCTGCCGCTCCTTCACGTCCTGCGGTTCCTTCTTACGGTGCGGCACCGGGAACATACCCATCATACGCATCACCTTCATCTTCCTCATCTGCAGCTTCCGGTCGCCGCTTGGTTATCGGCAAAGGCATCACCATGTCCGGTGAGATCGAGTCCTGTGACCATCTCGTCGTGGAAGGTACTGTCGAAGCTGCCCTGAAAGGTGCAAATATTCTCGAAATCGCAGAAGAAGGCATGTTCTACGGTACGGTCGAAATTTCCGAAGCGACAATCGCCGGTAAATTCGAAGGCGATATTACTGTCAATGGCCGTCTGACTATCCGGGCCACGGGTTCGGTAATTGGCGCTATCACATACAAAGAACTGGCTGTTGAAGCCGGTGCTATCATTGATGGTAAAATCAATCCTGTCGGCGGCAGCAAGGGAGCATCCTCCGAAAAAAAGTCGCGTAACGGCAAAGCTTCTGCTAACCAGACAGAAGAATTGCCGATGCTTCAGCGCGCTGCAGGCTGATATATATCGCACAGCAACATAGAAAAAGGCCGCGTGGGTTTAAGCCAGCGGCCTTTTTTATTGCCCGGAAAAATGCTGATTTGCTATAAAAATCAAAGATTTTTTGCGTAAAGGGAACTTCATGCTGCCATTTAATCTGCATGTTATCGATACAACAGATACAAAATCCATCGCGAATGAGTTTCTCAAGGTGGCACAGTTAAAAGATGCCTGCCGGTTGCATCCATCTCCTATTCATGTATCTGACAATCTCTTTTCGCCCACGATGGATGAAGTTGTTTCTGCCTTTAAATATATCGACCTGAAGGTGGCTTCGCGTAAAGATATTTTTGGAATGCTCATGCCTGCAACATTTGATCAGGCAGAAAAAAAGAATATTCTGGAGCAGGCTACTCTGGTTGCGCTGGATAATCCTGAGCGGGATGTCTTTGTCGTTCCTTATGAGCAAACGTCCCAAAAATTGTTTAGTGAATTACCTTTCAACAAAGTTCGTTTTGCATCGTTGCATCTGGATCATTTGCCCGATGTGCAGGATATAAGCGGGGCTTGGGTAGAAGCCAACCGGATTTTTCATTTTCCTTCCACAGGGAATGAAAATCTGAAGCGTCATGTCACGATAGGCGGAGATGAAACCCGTTACGTTGAAATCGTCGATCTGGATACGTTTTTTGATGTGCGCAGCCAAATTTTTCCGGACCGAAAACATGGCATAGGATGATTATCCGGCCTTTTTCTCATTCTCCGGTAATTCGATCTTACCTGTTTTCAGCCATTTTCTTCCAATCGGGCAGATATTATTGACCTCGCAATTCGGACAGTCCGGATTACGTGCCTTGCAGACATAACGCCCGTGTAAGATTAGCCAGTGATGAGCATGACGAATAAATTCTTTTGGAATGACTTTTTCAAGTTTGGTTTCGACTTCCAGAACATTCACGCCGGGCGCAAGACCTGTGCGGTTGGAGACGCGGAAGACATGAGTATCGACGGCAATCGTCGGCTCGCCATGAATGATATTCAGAAAGACATTGGCGGTTTTGCGCCCGACGCCGGGAAGCTCGGTTAAAAGATCGCGGTCTTTCGGGATATCACCTTGGTATTTTTCAAGCAGCATGTTGGATAGTTTGAATACGTTTTCAGCCTTGGTATTAAACAGGCCGACCGTTTTGATGTAAGCCTTGATGCCATCGACGCCGAGCTTCGCCATTTTCTGCGGCGTATCGGCTTTTTTGAACAGGTCGCGCGTGGCTTTGTTTACACCTGCATCCGTTGCTTGGGCCGATAACACGACTGCAACTAAGAGAGTAAAAGGATTCACATACTCCAGCTCGCCTTTCGGCTCCGGGTTTTGTGCCTGCAAACGGCTAAAAAATTCATTAATATCAGCGGGCTTCATCTTATATCTCTAACAAATATGCTTTCGCGGGGAAAGCGTAGGAGTGCAAGAATCGGATTGCTCCACAAACATGGAATGTTAAACTCGCTCCATGTCACATATCACCAAACTTGCTGGCGCTATCGATTATCTGGTCGCTCATTATCACGAGCAACCAGAGCTTGAGGCCGTTGCGGCAAAATTCGGGTATGAACCGACATATTTTCAAAAAGTTTTTCAGGATCATGTTGGTTTAAGCCCGAAGAAATTTATCCAATATATGAGCCTGAAAACGGCAAAAGATTTTTTGCTCAAAGGCGGCTCGACGCTGGATGCGGCGTATGAGGCGGGTCTGTCCGGCAATGGTCGGCTACATGATTTGTTCGTAACATGCGAGGCCGCATCGCCCGGTGAAGTTAAAAACAAAGGCAGGGGACTGATGGTTCATTACGGTGTACATCCGACGCTGCTGGGTGAACTATTCGTCGCGAAAACCGAACGCGGCATCTGCTGGCTGAGTTTTCAGATGCAGGGCCATCAGGAACGCTCGCTGGCACGTCTTTATAAACATTGGCAAAACGCTGAATTGATAGAAGACCAAAACGCAGCGGAAGAAATCGCGGGCGATATCATGTCGATCTGGAACGGCGCGGCGGACAGCAAAAAGAAAACCAGACTGCACCTCTTCGGCACGAATTTTCAAATGCAAGTCTGGCAAGCGCTTCTCAAAATCCCGTCCGGCTCGACGGTCAGTTATAATGCAATTGCGCAGTCTTTAGGCAAACCAGACGCCAATCGCGCCGTCGGTACAGCAGTTGGTGCCAACCCGATTTCACTTCTTATTCCTTGCCATCGTGTTATCCAGTCCACCGGAATTATAGAGAATTACGCCTGGGGCAGCGAGCGGAAAAAGGCTTTGCTTGGCTTAGAGACGGAGGCCTGAAGGGTGGATTTTATATATATATTTGCCTTGGCGTTAATAGCCTCAATTCCCTTTTTTTGCATCGAATTTAAAAGCGAAAGACGGCTTTTTATTATTCGGCGAAGCGATAATATTTTGGGCCGCAATTTTACTAACTGTCTACGCATGCAAAATTATAAACCCGGGAGAAGGTATAGGCTAGAAATACACTTATGACCGTTTGGCATGGCTGCGGTTAATTTATATGGAAGCAATATCGTTTATTCCGTTTTCTATCTTTATGATTGTTAGGAATAAAAGTTTTAGAAAAATTACGGGTGTTTGGTTAATGCTGAATGCAGTTATGGTGTTTCTGACTTATATATATGCTGATTTTTTGATTGGATAAGCTAACTAAACAATCTTCAAAAAATCATTCATCATATACAGTCTTGTCATGCCCGCCTTGAGCGGGCATCCAGACAGTATAATTTAACCGCAAATTTCTTCGAATAAATCACACCATTCCTTATTTTTTTTCTCGATTAATTCCAGTTTCCATTTTCTATCCCATTTTTTCAATCGCTTTTCGCGTCGGATAGCGTGTTCGATGCTATTATGCATTTCGTAGTATACTAGATTTTTGACGTGGTGGTTTTGAGTAAATCCTTCAATTAAACCACTTTTATGCTCAGATACTCTTTTGAGTAAATCAGATGTAACGCCAACATATAATGTACCATTTCGTTTACTAGCCATTATATAAACAAAGTAGTCGTTCATATTATTTCTGGATGCCCGCGCAAGGCGGGCATGACAAGTTATAAAATACTCAAAAAATCATCCATCGTATAAAAACCCGGCTTTTGGTTAGCTAACCATTTAGCCGTTGTTATCGCGCCTTTGGCGAATAATTTGCGGTCGGTGGCGCGGTGGGTTAGCTCGATACGCTCGCCTTCGCTGTAGAAATAAACCGTGTGTTCGCCGACCACATCGCCGCCGCGCATGACGGCGAAGCCGATATCGTCCGCTTTGCGTGCGCCGTCACGGTTGATGGATTTATGACTTTCAAAATCGATATTGCGCCCTTCGGCGGCCGCGCGACCTAATGCCAGCGCGGTGCCGGACGGTGCATCAACTTTATGCTTGTGATGGCTCTCGAGAATTTCAATCGCGTAATCATTGCCAAGAATGCTTGCTACTTTCTTGGTCAACTGGATCAGCAAATTAACGCCGAGGCTGGTATTTGCAGATAGCAGAATAGGGGCTTTGGCAGCAAAAGATTTCAATGTCTCTATCTGGTCAGAAGACATACCTGTCGTGCCGATCAAGAGTGCTTTTCCAAGTTTAGCGGCAAGTTCCGCATGTTTTAAAGATGCTTCTATGGAAGAAAAATCGATGACGATATCGGAAATTTCGAAAAGCTGCGCGGCGCTTAATTCGCTATCGCGGTCACAACCGCCGGATAAGGTCAGACCTTCGGAAGATTCAACTTCCCTGCTTAAAAGCTGGCCCATGCGGCCTTTACATCCGGCTATTCCTACTTTGATCATAATTTTGTTATAATGCTATCTAACTGAAAAACAAGGAAAAATTCTTTTTCTTGCATAGAGGAGTGTTTTTCGGGCAGTCTTTTGCCAACGAATAAAAAACAACGCGAGTTGGAACAGGATTTGGGACCAGATGAAAAGGCCGGCTCGGGGGAGACGGCCTTTTTTATTATTCTTTTAAATCCTTCCACAAATCCTTCATCTTCGTCAGGAAGCTTTCGGATTCGGGCATGTGTTTCTTCCCGGATTTATCAAGCGCGAGAGACGCGTCAAGTTGCTTCATCAGGTCGATTTGTTTCTTATCCAGATTATGCGGGATCTCGACAAAGATCTCGATATACATGTCGCCGCGGGAAGATGAGCGCATAATGCTCATGCCTTTGCCTTTCAGGCGAAGCTGCTGGCCTGTTTGCGTACCCGGCGGAATTTTGATGCTGGTGCGGGCCCCTTCGATTGTCGGGACATCGATGGAACCGCCAAGTGCGGCTGTCGTCATCGGCAAGGGCACGCGGCAATAAAGATTGGCCCCGTCGCGGCGGAAGAAATTATGCGGCTTGATGGCGATCAAAACATAAAGATCGCCTTTACCGCCGCCACGTAAGCCCGCTTCGCCTTCGCCCGTCAGGCGGATGCGGCGTCCGTCGTCGATACCGGCAGGGATGTTGACGGAGATCGTTTTCTCGCCGCGCATGCGGCCTGCGCCGCCGCATTTCTTGCACGGATTTTTAATTACCGTGCCTGCGCCGTTACAAGTCGGGCAGGTGCGTTCGATGGTAAAGAAACCTTGCGTTGCGCGGACGCGACCCGAGCCGGAACAGGTGCCGCATTGTTCGGCGGATTGTCCGCCTTCCGCGCCGGAGCCTTTGCATTGATCGCAAGACTCGACAGTCGGAATTTTCATCTTGGCTTCTTTGCCTTTATAGGCGTCTTCCAAAGAGATCTCTAATGTGAACTGAACGTCCGATCCGCGCGTGGCTGCGTTCGGATTACGGCCACCGCCGCGACCGCCGCCGAACATATCTTCAAAAATATCCGAGAAAGCGGAGCCGAAGCCGGAATAATCTCCACCGCCGCCGCCAAAACCTCCTCCGCCGCCGAACGGATTGCCGCCTTTGCCGAAACGGTCATAGGCCGCGCGTTTGTCAGGATCTTTAAGCGTATCGTACGCTTCGTTGATTTCCTTGAACTTTTCTTCGGAAGCCTTGTTGTCTTTGTTGCGATCGGGGTGATGCTCCATCGCCAGTTTACGATAGGCTTTTTTAATCTCGTCGTCAGAGGCGGTTTTAGACACGCCAAGGGTTTTGTAATATTCGTCGGCCATAGCTCTTTATTAACCTCATTGTCATTCCCGCGAAAGCGCGAATCTCGATAGAGAGACCCCCGCTTGCGCGGGGGAAACATAAATCATTTATTGTCGGATTAATTGACGGTTCTGTCGTTGTCTTTCAGATCGGTGAAATCTGCGTCGATGACATCGTCATTTGAAGCATGGCCGTCCGCTTTAGGTGCATCCGCAGATGCGCTATCGGCTTCGCCCGCAGCATTCTCTTGCGACTTTTTATAGGCAGCTTCACCGATTTTCATGGCGACTTGCTGCAAAGCATTTGACTTGGCTTCGATATCGGAAACATCCTCGCCGTTCAATGCCTCTTTCAGATCGGCAATCGCTTTTTCCGCATCCGCTTTATCACCTGCCGGAACATCCGCGCCGAGATCGGCGATGGATTTTTCCGTCTGATGGATAACAGCTTCGGCCTGGTTCTTGGCTTCAACAACGGCGCGACGCTTTTTATCAGCATCTGCATTCGCTTCAGCGTCCTTAACCATTTTCTCGATATCGGCATCGGACAGACCGCCGGAAGCCTGAATACGGATATTCTGCTCCTTACCGGTTGCCTTGTCCTTCGCCGTCACATGGACGATACCGTTGGCATCGATGTCGAACGTAACCTCGATTTGCGGTACGCCGCGCGGAGCGGAAGGAATACCGACGAGATCGAACTGGCCGAGCATCTTGTTGTCAGCTGCCATTTCGCGCTCACCCTGGAATACACGGATCGTGACCGCGCCTTGATTGTCTTCAGCGGTAGAGAATGTCTGGGACTTCTTCGTCGGGATCGTCGTGTTGCGGTCGATCAAACGAGTGAACACACCGCCAAGCGTTTCGATACCGAGAGACAAAGGCGTAACGTCGAGAAGAAGAACGTCTTTAACGTCACCTTGCAAAACGCCGCCCTGAACCGCCGCGCCATCGGCAACGACTTCATCAGGGTTTACGCCTTTATGCGGCTCTTTACCGAAGAAATCTTTTACCGTTTCGATGATTTTCGGCATACGCGTCATACCGCCGACCAGAACGACTTCGTCGATCTCGGAAGGTTTCAGACCGGCATCTTTCAAAGCGGCTTTCATCGGCTCGATCGTGCGGCGAACCAGATCGTCCACGAGGCTTTCCAGCTTGGAGCGGGAAAGCTTAACGTTCAGGTGTTTAGGACCCGAAGCATCAGCCGTGATGAACGGCAGGTTCACTTCCGTCTGCGCGGTCGAAGACAATTCGATCTTCGCTTTTTCCGCCGCTTCTTTCAAACGTTGCAGGGCAAGCTTGTCGGAACGAAGATCGATACCTTGTTCGCGTTTGAACTCGTCTGCCAAAAAGTCGATGATGCGCGCATCGAAATCTTCACCGCCGAGGAATGTATCGCCGTTAGTGGATTTAACTTCGAAAACGCCATCGCCGATTTCCAAAACGGAAACGTCGAAAGTACCACCGCCTAAGTCATAAACCGCAATTGTTCCGGATTTCTTTTTATCAAGACCATAGGCGAGGGCCGCCGCAGTAGGTTCGTTGATGATGCGAAGGACTTCCAGTCCGGCGATACGTCCGGCATCTTTTGTCGCCTGACGCTGGGCATCGTTAAAGTAAGCCGGAACGGTGATAACAGCCTTATCGACAGTTGTACCAAGGAAGCTTTCCGCGGTTTCTTTCATTTTCTTGAGAACCATGGCGGACACCTGCGCCGGCGCCATTTTCTCGCCGTTGACTTCAACCCAAGCATCGCCATTGTCGCCTTCGACGATGTGGAACGGGGCATGCTCGCGCATTTTCTGGACTTGCGGATCGTTGAAGCGGCGGCCAAGCAAACGCTTGATACCGAATAATGTATTTTCCGGATTGGTGACGGCCTGGCGTTTGGCCGGCTGGCCGACAATACGCTCACCGTCTTTTGTGAATGCGATCATCGAAGGGGTCGTGCGCGCACCTTCGGAGTTTTCTACAACTCTCGGCTCTTTACCATCCATGATGGCGACACAGGAGTTGGTTGTACCTAAATCGATACCGATAACTTTAGACATATTTAACCTCTTGTATTAGTTGGCAAATTTCAAACGGCCCGACCATCGGCACCGCCCAAATTCCCTGTCAGGCTTTGGCAGCCATTCGAGGAGTATATATAAGGCAGGAGCTCTCAAAAGACACCCCTTTTTCGCCTATATCTACAAGATATAAGATGGGATTTGTGTCCTAAAAAACAAGTGACTGCCTTAAAATATTTTAAGCGCTTGTATCCACGTTATGCGCCGTGCCGTCGCCTTTGGCAACGCCGACTTTTGCGGCGCGGAGCAGGCGGTCGTTCAGCACATAGCCGGCATCGACAAGCTGGATAATCATGCCGGACGGCTTGCCAGGAACGGGGGCTTCGAACATGACTTCGTGCAAATTCGGATTGAACGGTTCGTCCATCGGCTCGATTTTCTTGATGCCGTTTTTCTCGAAGACTTTCAGCATCGAACGCTCTGACGCTTCCAGTCCTTCGATGATAGCTTTGGATTTTGCATCTTCGCGCATTTCAGCAGGAATATGTTCCAAAGCGCGGCGGAAATTATCGGCGACTTCAAGCAAATCCTTGGCAAAAGAAGCGACTGCGTATTTGCTGGCGTCTTCGCGTTCACGCTGGGAGCGTTTGCGCAGATTTTCCATCTCGGCAACAGTCCGCAGCAATTGGTCTTTTGTATGAAGAAAGGCGCCCTCAAGTTCTTTCAGCTTGCGCGTCGATTCATCAAGATCGGAATCAAGTTCTGCTTCGAGGGTCTCGATATTGTCCTCAAAGTTTTCGGTTTCTTCGGTTTCTTTTGGATTTGTATTGTCAGTCATGGGAGGAAATTAGGAAAATATCCGGTAAAAAACAAGTCCCTTACTTAGGCGTGTTTTCTCCTAATAATCGCCCCATCACTTGAGAGGTAAAATCGACCATGGAAACAATCCGGGCATAATTCAGGCGCATCGGGCCGATTACGCCGACTGCGCCGATAATGCGCCCGTCTTCGCTGCGATAGGGGGAGACGATGGTGGACCAGTTCGGTTTGTCGAAAAAGCGGTTTTCAGAGCCGATGAAGATTTGCACGCCATCGGCTTGTGATACGGAATCCAGCATCGACAGCATCGATTTTTCTTCTTCCAGCATTGTTAAAAGCTGGCGCGCCTGTTCGAGTTTTTCCAGTTCGTTGACATCTTTCAAAAGATGCGACTGTCCTCGCACGATGATATTGCCGCCGTCAAAAGGCGTGACCGCCATGACAAGCCCGTCCTCGACGAGTTTTTTTGTTAGCTGATCGAGATTGGTCTGATGGTTGCGGATATCAAAAAGGATTTCTTCGCGTACATCCTGTAATAAGCGACCCGCCATGCGGTTGTTTAAATATTCGGTGGCTTGCACAAGAATGGAAGCGTCAAGATCAGGCGGGATGTCGATGATGCGGTTTTCAACGACACCGTCCTGCATAACGAGAATAACAAGAGCTTTGGCGCGTTCGATCTGGACGAATTGAATTTGGCGGATCGGCTTGTTCATTTTCGGCGCAATCACCATCGCCGCCGCGCCGGTCAAGCCGGACAGCATCGTACTGGCTTTATCGTAAACCTCGGTCATCGAGCGGCCGGAAGCGGAACATTCTATTTCTATCTTCCGTTTTTCATCTTTCGATAAACCGCCGATTTGCATGAGGCCGTCGACATAAAGACGCAAACCCGTTTGTGTCGGCAGACGCCCCGCCGATGTATGCGGCGAGAAAATAAATCCTAAATCTTCTAAATCCGCCATGACATTGCGGATAGTGGCGGGAGATAAGCCCGTCTCGATCCGGCGCGACAGGGTGCGCGAACCCACAGGCTCCCCGGTCGTCAGAAATTCATCGACGATCAAACGAAATATATCGCGGGTACGGGAAGACAGGTCCATGTAAGATAATATAGGCGGTATAAACCGTTCTGTCATTGCATTTTCAAGGCTTGGACATTAAAAGAAATCATCACAAAATAAGGATTTAAGACTATGACCCGCCCCTCAGGCCGCGCTGCAAACGAACTTCGCAAAATCGAGATTATAACGGACGTTTCCAAACATGCTGAAGGCTCCTGCATGGTAAAATTCGGCGATACACATGTTCTGTGCACGGCTTCCATCGAAGAAAATGTACCGGGCTGGATGAAGAATAAAGGTTCGGGCTGGATGACGGCGGAATACGGTATGCTGCCGCGTTCGACGGATAAGCGCATGGACCGCGAAGCGGCGAAGGGAAAGCAGAGCGGCCGCACGCAGGAAATTCAGCGTTTGATCGGCCGCGCGCTTCGCGCCGCGATCAATATGGAGAAAATGGGTGAGCGTCAGATCAAGCTTGATTGCGATGTCATTCAGGCCGATGGCGGTACGCGTACGGCGGCGATTACAGGAAGTTTCGTCGCGGCGCATTTGGCGTTTCAGCATCTGATGAATATCGGCCTTCTCAAAGAACTGCCGATCAAGGATACGGTATCCGCGATTTCATGCGGTATCTATAACGGCGTAGCGGTTCTCGATCTCGATTATATCGAAGATTCCAATGCGGAAACCGATGCGAATTTCGTTTTAACTGGCGGTTGCGGCATTGTTGAAATTCAAGGGACGGCGGAGAAAGAGCCATTTACCGAAGCGCAGCTTGGCGAATTAATGGCGCTGGCAAAAAAAGGCTGTCAGGAAATATCCGCTATTCAAAGAAAAGCATTGGGGCTTTAAATGAAATTCGAAGGCAAGAAGCTGGTCCTGGCTACGCATAACAAGGGCAAGATCGAAGAGATTAAAAATCTACTCAAGCCTTATGAGATCGAAATCTATTCCGCTGCCGATATGAATTTGCCGGAGCCGGATGAAACCGAAAATACCTTTATTGGCAATGCGACATTGAAAGCAAAAGCGGCCGCTGCTGTTACGGGGCTGCCTTGCCTGTCGGATGACAGCGGATTGTCGGTCAATGCCTTGAACGGCGATCCCGGTGTTTATTCCGCCGACTGGGCCGAAGAAGTGAAGGGCGGGCCGAGAGATTTTCAAAAGGCGATGAAACTCGTCCATGAAAAAATGGGCGATACGCTGGATAAAAGCGCCTATTTCACATCCGTTCTCGTGATCGCAAATCCTGATGGAACAATCATGACAGCCGAAGGCCGTATCGATGGCGAGATTGTCTGGCCTGCGCGTGGCACGGGCGGGTTCGGTTATGACCCTATTTTTATGCCGCAAGGCGAGACGCGGACTTTCGGCGAAATGAAACTGGAAGAAAAGAAAAACTATTCCCACCGTGCGCGGGCATTCGCGCAGCTCTTAGAAAAATATTTTTAATGGCTTTCGGTATCTATGTTCACTGGCCGTTTTGCCTGTCGAAATGCCCGTATTGCGATTTCAATTCCCATGTCCATGATACGATAGATCATAACGCTTTTGCCAAAGCTTACCTGAAAGAAATCAGCTACATCGCTGATATGACGAAAGGCCGCAGCGTCGATACGGTTTTCTTTGGCGGCGGCACGCCGTCATTGATGAAGCCTGAAACGGTTAAGACTATACTGGATGCGATTAAATCACATTGGGATGTATCGCCGGATTGGGAAGTGACGCTGGAAGCCAACCCGACATCCTCGGAAGCGGAAAAATTCAAATCATTCAAAGCGGCAGGGGTAAACCGTTTATCGCTCGGTATTCAATCCTTGCGGACAGATGATTTGCAATTTCTTGGCCGTACGCATGATATAGACCAGGCGAAGAACGCAATCCAGATGGCCGCCGATACATTCGACCGTTTCAGTTTCGATCTGATCTATGCGCGGCCGCAGCAGACTGTCGAGGCATGGAAAGAAGAACTGCAGGAAGCGCTGCAAATCGCCGCCGGGCATATTTCGCTTTATCAGCTTACCATTGAAAAGAACACGCCGTTTTTTATCCAGCATGCCCGCGGGGAATTTAAAGTTCCGGCGGAAGAACTGGCGGCGGATTTCTATGACGCGACCGAAAACATAATGGGCGCAGCGGGTTTTGAAACCTATGAAGTCTCCAACTACGCGAAGCCCGGCCAGCAATCGCGCCATAACCTGATTTACTGGCGGTACGGCGATTATGCCGGAATAGGGCCGGGGGCGCACGGACGTTTGACACTGGATGGAAAGAAATACGCAACACGGACGCACAGAGCGCCCGATATATGGTTGCAGCGCGTTGAGGCTAACGGTCATTCCCATCATGACTTCGAATTAATTGATAATCTTCAGCGTTTGCAGGAAGCGGTAATGATGGGATTGCGCTTGAACGAAGGCGTGCCGTTATCACGATTGCAATCCGAATATGGCGGCAATCCACTGGATGTGATCTCCATAAAAAAAATCAGCAAACTCTGCGACGAGGGCTTGCTGATTTTTGAAAATGATATTATCCGCGCTACACATTCAGGCCGTAAATGCCTGAACGGAGTTCTTGATTATCTGCTGAACTGAGCCGCATTTAAAAGCACACTGATATCAACGCCATTCAACAAGGTCCGGCCTTGCGCATCTGTCTTGACGTTATAACTGCGTGTATCGTCATTACCGGCAACGACCTTACCCGACATTTGCAAAACGCTTAAGACGCCCAATGTTTTTTGCAATTGCACTTTGTTCAGCGTAGAAGGATCTTTCAATTTCGTGCCGATTAAATTCACTGCGTTGCTAAGGCCGCTAATTTCGGCCTGGCTTGTTTGCGTAAAACCACGGGCGGCGGCCTTATCGGCTGTCACTTGTGATTGTACTTTTAAAGATTTTGCCAACGGCGCCTTTTGATTTTGGGTGTTGATGAAATTAATGTCGTTTGCCGTTACATTGACCGGGCCGGAAAAACCGCCATTTGATTTTTCAAGATCATAGTCAATATTTACATTGGAAACCGATGTGCCTTCATTCGTCGTGCTATCGCGATAGGCGACATCGCCATAAGATGCATTGAGTGTTTTGAAACCGAAAACATCCATATCCCAGATACCGGAAGCTTTCTGGCTGCCCAGCGATAATTTACCCGGCTGTTTGCCGCCATAGGTCAGCGTCGATGGCACGGCAACGGAAGTTTTGAATTCCGATACATTATCTGTCGGCATCATATTCATGATGACTTTACCGACATTCAACGCTTCGCCTTGCGGGCTGGTCAAAGTGAGAGAGGGCAGGGTGACTTCGTAATAATTATTCTTTGGCAGAACGGAAACGCTTCCGCTGAAATCAGCTTTACTACCGGCAACTTTCAAATCTTTGCGAGAGGTGATTTCTTTATTAAACCGTTCTTGTAGTGCGGTTGCGCCTTGTTGATCGATGGTTGCCGCCAAAGCAGGTGTCACTAAAAACAGGCAGGTAAAGAAAAGACTTAATAGTTTGAATTGAGGCATGCGCCGGGTCTCCATTTTCGCGTTTTTAATGATATATAAGTGATTAGCAGAAAGTACAGAGCGCCGCCAGATGTCACCCACCAACAAAGCCATCGCCTATGACGGGTTGATTTCTGCCATATTGGGTCCGACCAATACGGGTAAGACATACCGTGCGGTGGAACAAATGCTGACCCACCATTCGGGCGTCATCGGCTTTCCGCTGCGGCTGCTGGCGCGGGAGAATTACGATAAAATCGTCGAGCGCAAAGGCGTGGCGGCGGTGGCGCTTGTCACGGGCGAGGAAAAAATCATTCCCCGGCATGCCCGTTATTTCGTTTGCACGACCGAAGCCATGCCCGCCATGCTGCATGGACTTCAGGATTTCGATTTCGTCGCGGTGGACGAGATACAGCTCGCCGCCGATCCCGACCGGGGGCATATTTTTACCGACCGTCTTCTTCGGGCACGGGGGAAACTGGAAACGATGTTCATGGGCTCGGAAACGATCCGGCCTTTATTGAAACAGCTTGTTCCGGGGATTGAAATCCGCTCGCAGGAACGGTTTTCCCGGCTTACCTATACAGGTTTTAAAAAATTGACACGGCTTCCGGCTCGCTCGGCCATCGTCGCCTTTACCATTAACGATCTCTATGAAGTCGCGGATTTAATCCGCCGCCAGCGCGGCGGAACGGCAATCGTTCTCGGCGCTTTATCTCCACGCACCAGAAATGCGCAAGTAGAGATGTACCAATCCGGCGAAGTTGATTTTCTGGTGGCGACCGATGCAATCGGCATGGGGCTGAACATGGATATAAACCACGTCGCCTTTGCCTCGACACGCAAATTCGACGGGCAGAAAATGCGAAAACTTTCACCGGCGGAATTGGCGCAGATCGCTGGCCGCGCAGGACGGCATACGAAAGACGGCACGTTTGGCGTGACAGGGCATATTCCTGACTTCGATCCCGACGATGTCGAGAAAATAGAACATCACCGTTTTGAAAATCTGCAAACTTTGTCATGGCGAAATAGCGATCTTGATTTCTCCTCGCCGAAAATGCTGCTGCGCTCGCTCGATGTTTTTTCCGGTAATGCAGCCTTGCAAAAAGGCTGGCCGGGAGACGATCTGCAATCGCTGGAGAAATTTATCGCCCGCGACGATGTCATGGCACGGGCCACTACGCCGGACACGATCCGTCTTTTATGGGATGTGTGCCAGATACCGGATTTCAGGAAGACGATCCATGAAAGCCATCATGAACTCCTCGCGGGCGTGTTCAATCATCTGATCTCAGACGAAGGCGTCTTGCCGGATGACTGGGTGATGCCGCAAATCGCGCGGCTCGACCGCATGGATGGCGATGTCGACACGCTCATGGCGCGTATCGCTCATATTCGCACCTGGACTTATATTTCCTATCGTGGAGGCTGGTTCAAAGATCCCGAAAACTGGCAGGCAAAAACCCGCGCCATCGAGGACCGTTTGTCCGATGCCCTGCATGAAGGATTATTGCGCCGTTTTGTGGACAAACGCTCCGCCGTCCTTTTAAAGGGCCGGGAAGAGGGTTCTGCGCTGCTGGCAGGCGTAAAAAGTGACGGAACCGTGGTGGTTGAAGGACATCCTGTTGGACAATTGGTAGGGTTTCGGTTTATACCAGACGCGGGCGTTAGCGGACCGGATAAGAAGGTCATAATGTCAGTGGCAAGGGCCACGCTTAAATCTGAAATAGGACGAAGACTAAACATGATACTGACTGCAGTAGCCAAGCAATTCAAATTGCAGGACGATGGCCAGATTTTCTTTCAACAAGACGCCAGCAACCCATTGCCGGGTCAGGCCATTGCCCGCGTGAAAAAAGGCGCGAGTCTGTTACAGCCTGAAATCGAATTACTGAATTCCGATCTTTTGGAATCCCAAGACAAGAACGCCGTAACCGAACATCTGCAAAATTGGGTCAAGGCGCATATCTATACCGTGCTTGAACCGTTATTTACTTTAGTCGGTGACGAAAACATGTCCGGCGCGGCGCGTGGTATCGCGTTCCAGCTTTTCGAAGGCACAGGCATCGTGCCGCGTACGCAGGTCGATCCTATGATCGAAACGCTCGACGCCGATGGCCGCCGCGAACTGCGCGGCAAGAAAGTGAAGCTTGGCCCTCTATTGGTCTTCCTGCCTGAACTGAACAAACCGGCGGGTGTCCGTCTTCGTGCGATATTGTGGAGCCTTTATAACGACCAGCCATTACCGGCCCCGACGCCGCGTGACGGCTCGATGTCGGTCACGGTCGATCCGGCTGCGATCAATCCTGATTTTTACAAAGCCATCGGTTATCCGGTTTACGGCCCGCGCGCCATTCGCATCGATATGCTGGACCGCGTGATTAATCTTATCTACGACAACGCCGATAAAGGCCGCTTCCGTGCCGACCATAAAATGGCGGAATGGATGGGCTGCGGTATTGCCGATCTCTACGCGATTTTAGAAGCGATGGGCCATAAGCGTATCGAGCCGCCGAAAGTAGAAGAGGCTGCGGAAGTAAAAGTTGAAGAGCCAATAGCCGATGAAACAAAAGCGGAAGAAGCGTCTGTACCTGCCGAAGCCGAAGGCGAAACAGTAATCACGGCTGAAGCGCCGAAACCTGAACCAAAAGCCAAGCCTGTTCTCGATGAATTCATCCTGCGCAAAGGCAAGGCACATCAGGAACAGAAAGTCCGAGAATTCACGCCGCGTGAGAAGAAACCTTTCCCTCAGGAACGCCGCGAAAACCGTCCGGGTGAGAAACCGAAATTCAACAACGACAAGCCGAAATTCGATAAAAAGAAATTCGACAAGAAAAAGGATTTCAAGAAAGACCGCGACGACTCCCCGCGCACTTTCTCGGCCAATGCCAAGGTCGAAGACAATCCCTTTGCGATTTTGCAGCAGTTGAAATCAGGCAAATAAAAGATTTATAATATATTGTGCCCTTGGTTGCGAGTCTCCCTCTAAGGAGGGTTATGCCCTAACCGTAAGGCGGGTAAGCAAGGGCACAACTTTTATCTATTTCTTCCGCTCCAGCGCATAATAAGCCGTGTCAATCAGAATAGATTTTAGAGTGCTATCCGGCAGTGAAGACAAAGCTTTCGCAGCCATATCCGCATAGTCTTTCGCCATATCGAGTGATGCGATATCCGCCTTATGCTCTCTGATTAAATCCTGCGCGAATTTCAAATCCGCTTCGCTCGCATCTTCCGCGCCGAAAACTCTGGCCCAGAATTCTTTCTCTTCTGCATTCGCTTTTTCCAGCGCGAAGAGAACAGGGGCGGTCATTTTGCCTTCCTTAAAATCATCGCCAATGGCTTTGCCAAGCTCTGTCGCGTCTGCCTGATAGTCCAGAACATCGTCGGCGATCTGGAACGCCATGCCGAGATTATAACCGTAATCGCGCAAGGCGTTTTGCATCTCCGCCGACTGGTTCGTGACAATCGGGCCGATCTCTGTCGCGGCGGCAAAGAGCGCGGCGGTCTTTGCGCCGATCACGCGTTTATATTGGTCGAGCGTCGTCTCCAGATTTCCCTGAATTGATAATTGCAGGACTTCGCCTTCGGCGATTACGGCGGAGGCTTTAGAGAGAATTCTTAAAACGTCAATCGAGCCGTCTTCGACCATCAACTCGAAAGCGCGGGAGAAAAGAAAATCACCGACCAGAACGGTTTCCTGATTACCGAATACGCGGTTGGCGGATTCCTTGCCGCGTCTTTGTTCGCTCTCGTCGACGACATCGTCATGGAGAAGGGTCGCGGTATGAATAAATTCAACAGCGGCGGCGAGAGGATAGCATCTGGTACTATCGGCACTGAATAATCGTGTCGCGGCCAAAGTAAGAAGCGGGCGCATACGCTTGCCGCCCGAAGCGATCAGATAACCTGCGAGTTGCGGGATCAGCGCGACTTCGGAGTCCATGCGTTTATAGATCAGCGCATTGACCTGCTCCATATCGTCTTTCAGGAGCGCGGAGAGATCTTCGAGCGGATGAGTGGCTTTCGCGTCTTTGGCGGCTGTTTGAAGCATGGTTTCTTATATCGAAAGGCTTTTAAAATGCCAATGACTGACTTAAAAGTAACGATATGGCGCAAGAAATCTACGTTCTCGATAAAAAAGTCCGCTTGATGCAGCCGCAAGGTGGCGGTTTTCGCACCAGCCTCGATTCCGTCATGCTGGCCGCTGCCGTTCCGGCGAAAGTGGGGCAATCGGTGCTCGATATGGGCTGCGGCGTTGGCGGCGCGTCTTTTTGCCTGCTCTGGCGCGAGGACGTCCAATTAACGGGTATCGACGTAAATGCCGGATATGTCGAACTGGCCAGAAAAAATAATGATTTGAACGCCAAATCGGCCCGTTTTGACGTGGCCGATATCCGCGAGTACCAATCGCCGCTCTTCGATCATGTCATGTTAAATCCACCCTTTTTCGAGGCGGGCACGCATTTATCGTCGCCGGATGAGGGAAAAGCCCGCGCCAACGGCCATATAGACGAAGATTTAAGCCTTAAGGATTGGATTAAGGCCGCGCACCGACTGGTGAAATCTAACGGCAGTATGACGATTATCTATCCAAGTGGCGGGATCGATAAAATCATTCAATTTATGGGTAAAAGCTTCGGGGCTATTGAGATTATACCGCTTTGGCAGCGCGCAGGGGCCGAAGCCCGGCGCGTTATTCTCCGGGCGATTAAGGACCGCCAAACCCCCGCAAGAATATTACCCGGACTTATTTTGCATGAAACGGACGGAAGTTATACAATAGAAGCCGACTCCGTTTTACGAAATGGGAACAAAATTTAATTTCTTGGGTTTATGTTGAATGGCGCGTAAAGATTTAAGTTCTGATTTTGATGCGGAAAGCTTCCGCAAAGTCTATGAAACGAGATATAAAACTCCTCGTGATGACTCGATGGATGAGCTTTTGGCGAAACTGGATCAGGCCGCAAAAAAGGACGCGCATCCCAAACCATCGGTGTAAGTGAGTTTAAAATGGTTAGAAAAATAGGCGATGTGCCGCCTGGAACCGAAACGGTTAAAGCATTGATCGAAAATGCCGGTAAAGTTACACCTGTTGAGAAAGGCGAAGCGGCGCGCGATTTTCACGATGCTGTCGAAAGCGCCAAATCCCGCGCTGCCAGCGAAGCGGACGCGAATGCTAAGATAAATAAAAGCAGTGGCAAAAAAACGCCTTCATTCGACGATGTCGATCCGGAAATTCAAAGGCAGTTGCGCGACGCAGGCTATACGCCGCCCAAACCTTAAATTAAAACCTAAAGAGCCTTAATATTTTTTCTTAAATATTCGGCGACATTATCAAGGCTGATACGTTCCTGCGCCATCGTGTTGCGCTCGCGCACCGTCACCGTTCCGTCTGAAACCGTGTCGTTGTCGATGGTGAAGCAATATGGCGTACCAATCTCATCCTGACGCGCATATCGCTTGCCGATATTTTGCTTGATATCCAGATCGACGGCGAATTCTTCACGCAATTCCAAATATAATTTCGTGGCAATCACGGGATGCTCGTCCTTGGCGGTAAGCGGCAATATCGCCGCTTTTTTCGGAGCCAGCGCCGGATGAAAATTCATATACATGCCCGACGGCCTGTTCGGATCAACCGTATAGGCTTCACAAAGAAGGGCGAGAACGCCGCGTGTCAAACCTGCGGCGGGTTCGATCACATGCGGCAGGTATTTTTCATTCGTGACCGGGTCCATATATTCCAGCTTGGTTTTGGAATGGGTCTGGTGCTGGGTCAAGTCATAATCGGTACGGTAAGCGATGCCTTCCAGTTCGCCAAAACCAGGAGACGTAAACGGGAAACGGTATTCGATATCGTAGGTTTGCTGCGAGTAGAAAACCAGTTCATCGGCATCGTGCGGACGCATAAGGATATCGTCGCTTTTCAGGCCGATTTTTTCCCACCAGATTTTGCGCTGCTCGACCCAGAAATCGAACCATTTCTTGGCTTCGGACGGATGGCAGAACCATTCCATTTCCATCTGTTCGAATTCGCGCGAGCGGAAGATAAAGTTGCGCGGGTTCACTTCGTTGCGGAAAGCTTTACCGACTTGCGCGATACCGAATGGTACGCGTACGCGTGAGGAGTCGAGAACGTTCTTATAGTTGATGAAAATACCCTGCGCTGTTTCACCGCGAAGATAAACAGTCTGATCCTGCGTCGCGCCGGTCTTGGATTCAAACAAAAGATTGAAGGCTTTTGGCTCTGTCAGGCTTCCGGCTTCGGATGCATCAGGTCCGATGATATTTTTATAATCCGCTAAATCAACTTTATCGAGAGCAACAGATTCATAAGCTTCAGGGGATTTGCCTTTGCCGAATTTTTTGACGCGCTTTTTCAAATTCTCTTCATGCGCATCGCCTTCCTGAACGGCAAGCCATGGCAGGCTGCCGTCTTTGGCTTTGTAAACAACCAAATGATCGGCGCGGTAGCGAAGCTTCGTTTCCTTGCAATCCACCATCGGGTCGGTAAAGCCGCCGACATGACCTGACGCGACCCAGACTTCGGGGTTTTGAATGATGGCTGAGTCCAGTCCGACGATATCGACCGGCAAACCGTCCGGCCCGATCGGCGGACAAGTGACCATGGATTTCCACCATTGGTCGCGGACATTGTTTTTGAGTTCTACGCCAAGCGGGCCGTAATCCCAGAATCCGTTGATCCCGCCATAGATTTCAGACGCCTGAAAAATAAAGCCGCGGCGTTTGCATAGGGCAACGATGTCTTTCATATCTTTGGTAGGAGCGGCGGCTTCAGTCATGATTTCCTCAAAAATGTTGGATTTTTCTTATAAGGAAATCTCAGGTGAAAGTCATCTCTTAAGAAAACTAGTTAAAAATATCGTCCCAAAGTCGTCCAACGGCGGTCTGGGCTTGCTGCTTGCCTGTTAATCTTTGTTTAAATTCCAGCTTGCCGTTTTTGTTCTTTTTAAATTTCGACGATTCTTTGCCTGAAGATACTTTCTGCTCTGCTAAAACGGCGCGCATTCTGCGGGTCATTTCCGCCTTGCGTTTTTTTTCTTCCTCTACCGAGCGTATCTTATTGCCCGACGTGCGCGGATTGCCCGTTTCCTTGTTGCTTCCTTGATTCCAGCTGGGAGGGCGGATTTTCTCCGCCTGTGCCGGAAGCGCGAATATTAAAACCAGCAGCGCTAATAATAATCTCATGAAAGGTGATCTGGGGTTGGGTTTGGCGAATATTGGGATTATAAATACCATTATGATCGAAATAAAGACAGCACTCTTATCGGATTTGGACGTACTTCGAGAGTTCGCCACCGAGGAAGTTTATTTTGAGCGTTGTCTTGAAGAACAGGCAGCGGGTAATCGCGACGTTCTTTTGATTTTCACCGAAAACAAACTGGCCGGATATTGCCAGTACCAGCGTCGGCCTCAATACCAGCCGTTTCGCAGTTTGAAAATTCCCGAAATTCAGGACCTTTTTATCCGGCCTGACTATCGCCAGAACGGTTTTGCAACAAAACTGATCGAATATTGCGAAGACAAGGCATTGAAAGAGGGTCACGATATGATCGGCATCGGTGTCGGGCTTTACTCAAGTTATGGTAAAGCGCAGCGCCTGTACATGAAACTAGGCTATCAGCCGGACGGCGGCGGTATCGTCTATGAACGCAACTCTGTCATGCCGGGACAATTGTATAAAGTCGATGATGAGCTTTGCCTGATGATGATCAAGCAGCTAGTATAGCGGACAGTTTTTCTCGGGAGTTTTACATGACGAAATGGACCTACACCTTCGGTGGCGATAAATCTGAAGGCGACAGCTCGATGCGCAATCTGCTCGGCGGCAAGGGCGCGAATTTGGCTGAAATGGCCTCGCTGGGTCTGCCCGTTCCTCCCGGCTTTACCATTACAACTGAAGTCTGCACGCATTTTTATAAAAACGGCCGGGAATATCCCGCAGAACTAAAGCAACAAGTTTTGGACGCTGTATCCTTTATCGAAAAATCCGTCGGCATGACATTCGGCGATGCGGTTAATCCTTTGCTGGTATCGGTGCGTTCCGGCGCACGAGCTTCCATGCCGGGTATGATGGATACGGTTTTGAATTTGGGATTAAACAGCCAGACTGTCGAAGGTCTTGCCAAAAAGTCCGGAGATGAGCGATTTGCGTGGGACAGCTACCGCCGCTTTATCCAGATGTATGGCGATGTCGTGCTCGAAGTTTCTCACGACGATTTCGAAGATATCTTGGAAAATTACAAACACGATCACAAAATAACCAACGATACAGCCATCACCGCCGATGGCTGGAAAGAAATCGTCGGCGATTATAAAGAACTGGTTCAGCGTACGCTCGGCAAACCGTTTCCTGAAGACCCACAGGAGCAGCTTTGGGGCGCGATCGGCGCTGTATTCATTTCATGGATGACGCCGCGTGCTGTCACCTATCGCCGCATACATTCCATTCCTGAAGAATGGGGCACAGCGGTCAATGTACAATCCATGGTCTTCGGTAATATGGGCGAAGATTGTTCAACGGGCGTAGCGTTTACCCGCGATCCATCAACAGGCGAGAATTACTTCTACGGTGAATACCTAATTAACGCGCAAGGTGAAGATGTGGTAGCGGGTATCCGCACGCCACAGCCGCTCTCAATCAAGGCGAAGGAAAAAGAAAACCTGTCCATGCCCAGCATGGAAGAAACCATGCCCGAAGTTTTTGCGCAATTGAACGATGTGCGCCTGAAGTTAGAGAAACATTACCGCGATATTCAGGATATCGAATTCACCGTGCAGCAAGGCAAACTCTATATGCTGCAAACCCGTGCCGGGAAACGCACGGCGGCGGCAGCGCTGAAAATCGCTGTCGATATGGTGAATGAAAATTTGATTACCAAAGACGAAGCCCTATTGCGTCTTGATGCGTCCGCGCTGGATCAATTGCTTCACCCGACGCTCGATCCGAAAGCGAAAAAAGAAATTATCGCCAAAGGCTTGCCGGCGTCGCCGGGCGCAGCCAGCGGTATCGCGGTTTTCAATTCCGACGATGCGGAAGTCAAAGCGAAAGCAGGGCAGGACGTGATTTTAATCCGCATCGAAACCTCGCCGGAAGATATCCACGGCATGCACGCGGCAAAAGGTATTCTCACCACGCGCGGCGGTATGACATCTCACGCCGCAGTTGTCGCTCGGGGCATGGGCCGTCCTTGCGTGGCGGGTGCTGGCTCTATCCAAGTTGATTACGCGAATAAAGTCCTGAAAGTCGGCGGCTTTGAAATACGCGAAGGCGAAACGCTTACCATCGACGGCGCAAAAGGCGAAGTCATCAAAGGCCGCGTTGAAACCTTGAAGCCGGAGCTTTCCGGCGATTTCACCACCATCATGAAATGGGCGGATGAAACGCGCCGTATGGAAGTCCGTGCCAATGCCGAAACGCCGGATGATGCGCGGGTGGCGCGTGACTTTGGTGCGGAAGGAATCGGCCTTTGCCGCACCGAACATATGTTCTTCGAGCCATCCCGTATCCAAAGCGTGCGCGAAATGATCTTTGCTGAAAACGGCAGGGATCGCGCGATAGCGCTGGAAAAATTATTGCCCGAACAGCGGAAAGACTTTGCTGAGTTGTTTAAAATCATGAAAGGTCTTCCGGTGACGATCCGTTTGCTTGATCCGCCTTTGCATGAATTCCTGCCGCATGAGGAAAAAGAGATTAAAGAATTTTCCATTCAGGCAAAATTATCCGACGAAGTTGTGAAGCGCCGTTTGAACGAGCTGAAAGAATCCAACCCGATGCTGGGTCATCGCGGCTGCCGCCTTGGTATTACCTATCCTGAAATTTACGAGATGCAGGCCGTGGCAATTTTCGAGGCGGCTTGCGAAGTCGGTGATGTAAAACCGGAAATCATGATCCCGCTGATCGTGGCGAAGGATGAACTGAAAGTCCTGAAAAATATCGTTGATAAAGCGGCGAAACAGGTCTTCGAAAAATCCGGAAAAACGCTCGATTATATTGTCGGCACGATGATCGAACTGCCGAGAGCGGCACTCATGGCGCATGAAATCGCGGAAGAGGCGGCGTTTTTCAGCTTCGGCACGAACGACCTGACGCAGACAACGCTCGGCATGAGCCGTGATGACGCAGGCTCTTTCCTGCCATTCTATGTCGAGAAAAACCTGTTCCTCAAAGACCCGTTCGTGTCACTTGACCAGCAAGGCGTCGGACAATTGATCGAGATTGCCTGTGAAAAGGGGCGCAAAACCCGCGCCGATATCAAACTCGGCATCTGCGGCGAACATGGCGGCGATCCGGACTCGATCGATTTCTGCGAACGCGCCGGATTGAATTACGTTTCCTGCTCCGCCTTCCGCGTGCCAATTGCCAGACTGGCCGCGGCGCAAGCGGCGATAAGGAATAAGGCGCAAGAAAAGGCGAAGAAAGCGGCGTGATGAAGTTTGAAAGATTTAAAACTAAGCAAGTAAAAGTTTTATATAATATCTGCTGCATTCTTTTAATTGCTTGTCTAATTTATTTTATTTATTCGATTTACCAAAGTGATTTGGAAAAGAAATTTTCCCAGCGGCCTATAATCCATGCATGTGAAGAATGCGTCAAAATCTGTGAAGATGAGTTTTTAAAAAGCGATCTTTGTAAAGATTTCATAAGAAGCCAGAATACTAGCTCGGTAGAATTTAAATATGATGGTGAATATATTTATAGGTCCGCTCGTGTTAATGACGGTTCCGCTATCAAATATGATCCTAAAACGGGTGATGTATTAGAAACATGCGGATTTTGGATTGGCATGATGACTCAAAAGAAACCGCCTTGTGCAACGCCTGAAGAGTTAGAAAAAGCTCGAAAAGAAAATAATAATTAAATCGTCATTGCGAGGAAGCCGACAGGATGACGCGGCAATCCATGCAATGGTGCAATGTCACTATTGTATGGATTGCTTCGCTATGCTCGCAATGACACTGGAAAAATCTTCCGCGTTTAAAACCGTATAATCCGCAAACGCGCTTTCCTGCGCCACCAACTTTGTTGGTCTGAAAATAGTCGTCATGCCGGCCTTTTTTGCCGCTTCGACTCCAAGTGGGTCATCTTCGATGGCAAGACATTCGGATGGTTCGATGATGCGCCCCTCAAGACCTGACATTTTCTGGATCGCGGCGAGGTAAGGGGCAGGATCGGGTTTTCGTCCTTCGTAATCTTCCTTGCACAAAATAAATTTGAAATATTTTTCCGTGCCGAGCGCTTCATGCGCAGGTAGCACCGAGGATTTACGCCCGTTCGATACCACGCATTGTTTGAATCCTTTGTCATGGAAGTATTCGAGCGCCTCGACCACTCCTTCCATAAATTGAAGTTTCCCTGCATTGGCCGCATACCATTCATCGATCTCTGACAAATACTGGGTTTGCGGCGCGACCAACCCCAATTCGGCGGTCAGCCATTCCCAGTTCTGCGCTCCGTTATTATGATGGATTTTTGTTTTATATTCATCGCTAAGCGCAATACCGTATTTTTTCAGCGTATTGACATGCTTCGCCCAATGCAGGGCGAAGGTGTCGATCAATGTATTATCACTGTCCCAGAAAGCGTATTTTATCATTTCGTTTGGCGGATGACATTCATCGCCGTGCCGATCATGCCTGCGACATCCGCCGTATTTGCCGGAATAATCATCGTGTTATTGGTCTTTGCCAGTTTCTCGAATGCATCGACATATTTCTCGGCGACTTTAAGGCTGACAGCTTCATGTCCTCCGGGGAGTTGAGTTGCCGCGGCAACCTTGGCAATCGCTTCGGCATTCGCATCGGCAACAAGGCGCAGGGCGGTCGCCTGACCTTCGGCTTCGTTAACGGCGGCGGCGCGTTCGCCTTCGGATTGCGCGATGGCAGCCTGACGTTCACCCTCGGCGAGGTTGATCTGCTCCTGACGCTTTCCTTCGGACTGGGCGATCAAAGCGCGTTTTTCACGTTCTGCCGTGATCTGAGCCTGCATCGCGCGCAGGATTTCCTGCGGCGGGGTTAAATCCTTGATCTCATAGCGCAACACTTTAACGCCCCAGTTGGCGGCGGCTTCGTCGATAGCGGCAACGACAGTTGTATTGATGATGTCGCGCTCTTCGAAAGTACGGTCCAGTTCAAGCTTACCGATGACAGAGCGCAATGTTGTTTGCGCCAGTTGTGTAATCGCCACCACATAATCCTGTGAGCCATAAGACGCTTTATACGGGTCTGTCACCTGAAAATACATGACGCCATCGACTTTAAGCTGGGAGTTGTCTTTGGTAACGCAAACCTGCGCTGGAACGTCGAGCGGAATTTCTTTCAGTGAGTGCGTATAGCGGACGACATCGATAAACGGAATAATGATATTGATGCCCGGTTGCAAAATGGAATTGAATTTCCCCAGACGCTCGACGACTTTCGCCTGTTGCTGCGGAACGATCTTTACGCCTTTGAAAACGATAAAAATAACCAATACGGCAAATACGATGGCGGCTTCCATTAGAGAATGTCTCCTGTGATTTTTGATGTAAGATGTAAAGTCGATCCATCTATTTTCGAGATGGTGTAAATTTTTGTTGTGTCAGGCGCAGTGCCGTCATCTATTTTTGCATCCCATCGCGCGCCGCGTAGAAGGACATGCAAAGTACCGTCCGGTGCGACCGACGCAATTTTAACTTCCGAGCCGATATCCATGTTCAAATTCGGATTGGCGCGGTGATCGGGATGAAGTTTTTCCGGTTTGTATTTGCGGAGCAAGAACCAGCCGATCAAGGTTACGATGGCGGCGGCGAGAATTTGCACGACATTGCCAAATCCTGTCGCGGCCAGGCCGGCCGCTACCAAAGCGCCAATCGCAGCCAGTAAAAGATAAAAAGATAAAGTGAAAATTTCGGCGATGATTAGCGTTGCCGATACCAAAAGCCAGAAAAGCCATGCGCTCATATTTAAGTCCCCTTATTCAGTTCCTATATCTAGCATATAAAAACCGTCTTTAGGAGAGGGGAGGTTGTCGTCTTTCAACAGGGCAAGGCCGATATTCTGATTGGAAGAGCGCATCTCGCCGATGTTTTTGCCTTGATAGGCAAGCGGTACGCCGCGAACAGGCGTCAATTCTTCGAATTTTACCGGGAATAGATGTTTCTTTGATAATCCGCGGTGATGAATTCGTGCGGTTAGTTCCTGCCCGATATAACAGCCTTTTGTGTAATCAATGGCATCTTCCATATTGAGCTCGGCTAATGTCGATTTTTCAATTTCGGCATCACGGCTTCCATCGGCAATGGAGAGAGATATGCGTAATTTATCCCAGAGATCGAAACTTTCCCGAGGCAAATCCGGTTTTGCAAAAGACCGTGTGCCTATCGAACCGTTATCTTTTAGAATTCCATAGACTATATTTTGCTCTATGCCTTCCAACGTCACCTTCGACCTCAAACGGTAAACGGTCAATCGTTTCAATAAATCTTTCGTCCGCTCGCCGCCTTCGCAGTCGAGAAGATACATATCGTCCTCTTTGGAGACATAAAAATCATGCAGGAATTTCCCCTGCGGCGTCAGTAGGCAGGAGTGACCCATTTTGTTCATATCCTGCGTGACGATATTTTGCAGGAACTTAAATGCATCCTCGCCTCCGACTTTAATAAGGCCGCGATTGGGAAGTTCGACAAAGCAGGGTGTGATTTCTTTGGTCAGCATGCTACAAAGGTATATTTATTGAAGATAAAATCCAAGATGACAAAAATTTTATTTATCACTTCCACGCGCATCGGGGATGCCGTTTTATCAACGGGCCTTCTGAACCACATCCTGAAAACGGTTGAAAAACCGGAATTTACAGTTGTTTGTGGCAGTTTACCTTCTTCCCTGTTCGAAGGTCTTCCGCATCTGGAAAAACTTATCATTCTCAAAAAGCAGAAATATAACAAACACTGGTATCAACTCTGGAAACAGGTCGCTTCGACCAATTGGGATATAGTGGTCGACTTGCGTAATTCCATCGTTTCGCGCCTGATTTTTGCCAAGAAAAAATATATTCACGGCAATCAGAAAGGGCACAAGGTTGAGCAGAATGCCGCAGTGATGAAATTGTCATCAATTCCGCTGCCTGTATTGTTTCCAACCCCAATACAGCTTGAAAAAGCGAAAGAGCTTATCCCTGATGGCGGGCCTGTGCTGGGCGTCGGACCAACGGCGAATTGGATTGGCAAGACATGGCCAGTTGAAAATTTTATCGAGGTGATAAAATCCGTCACGGCTGGAGATGGAATCCTGCCGAATGCGCGGGTGGCGGTTTTTGCGGCGCCGGGAGAAGAAAAAGAAGCCTATGAAGTTCTGAATTCTGTACCCGAAGAAAGGCGACTTGATGTCATTGCCAAAGGAACACCGGGCGAAGCGGCGGCGGCACTTTCCAGATGTGCTCTCTATATCGGCAACGATTCCGGTCTTATGCATTGTGCGGCAGCGTCCGGTATTCCAACCTTTGGCCTATTCGGCGCCAGTTATGTCGATATCTATGGACCCTACGGTCCGCGCACATCCTACGCGCACACATCGGAAAGCTATGACGAATTGACCGCTTTCGAAGGGTATAATGCGAAAACGCTTCAACATTCGCTGATGACGTCTTTAAAGGTGGAAATGGTTCTGGAGAAGCTGAATGAATTTATAAGAAAATCCCCGCTCTGAGGCGGGGATTTTTTTATTACTGGTTCAAGTGATCGTAATCGCTCTGAACTTTTTCATTCGTTGTTGAGCGGAAACGCTGGTAACCGATCGCATCCAGATAATCGTTGCGGGACCGCTCACGAGTTTCCGGGTTCACGTATTTCGTGCGTTCCCATCCTTTGGAGATCATGCAGGTTTCAAAATCATGGAACTCCAGATTTTCAACGCGGATATAACCGTTGCGCTCGGGCGTGTCATAATCGGCCATGCGTCCACGCGGGGAATTCGGATCGACATGAGAATAGGCTTTATCGAATGTCTCCGGCGGAACGGCAGATTTGATGGCGCCAAGACGCTGCATTTCATTAAGCGTCGCCGTGCAATTTGCCTGATCCTGAAACAGCATTTGCTGCGCTTTCGGGCCGCGCTGGTAAATTGCGTCCGTTGTGTCGACGCGCTGCCAGTAAGTGCCGTTCATTTCGATTTCCTGAACCATGCCATAGCAACCGGATAAGGCTAAAACGGACAGGCCAAGCATTAATTTTTTCATCACGAATTCCTTTAAGATTTGCCACAACTTACCAGAATCACTTCTGGTTCTCAATGTGATTTATTTACGGCTTTTTATACCAGCTTTCCATCGTATTGCCGTAAAGCGCGGCTTTCTCCGGATGGGTGAGGGACGGCCAGGATGCGACCATATCCTTACCGCTATAGAACAAGGGGATGGCGATATGCTGCCATGTCAGAATCCGGTCGAGCGCATGGGTATGGGTCAGCAATTCTTCCCGCGTTTTAACGCGCGGAATATTTTTAGCGATGGCCTCGCTGGCCGGATGACACATGCCTGAATAGTTTAGCCGTCCGGGCTCTTTGGCGGCGCTGCATCCCCAGTAGAGGATTTGCTCAGTCCCGGGCGATAATGTGTTCTGCCAGAAATAAAGTGTCATGTCGTATTCATAGCCGAGCAGGCGGTCGTTGAACGCTGCCGCGTCCAGCGTGCGCATATTGACTGTAATACCGAGCCGCGCCAGAGAGCGTTTGAAAGCCAGGGCGATTTTTTCGTCATCGGCGCTGCCGAGTAGGATTTCAAAAGTGAATGCCTTGCCTGTTTTCTCATTTATACGCCTGCCGTCTTTGATGATCCAACCGGCCTGCTTGAGCAGGGCATCCGCTTTGCGTTGGGTGTCACGCGAAAGACTCTCCGGTTTCCACGCAAGCCCAAAAACTTCTTGCGGCAATTGCGTTTTGTAAGTCTCCAATAACTTCAATTCCGCTTCATCAGGTATACCCGACGCCGCCAGATTGGAATTGGCGAAGAAACTGTTGGTCGGCGTATACGCGCCATAAAAAATATTCTTATTGATCCAGTCATAATCGATCATCAGGGATAGGGCTTTTCGCACACGGATATCGTTGAACGGCTCGCGGCGCAGATTGAAAATCAAACCCCACATACGCTCGACGCGGCCATGTTTTAGGTTTTCCTGAATGATCTTGCCATTCGCCTGATATGACTTTGCCCAACGCCCGGGGTCTTGCTCTATGCGAAGACTTAGATCGCCTTTTTTAAAAGCTTCCAGCGCGACGGAATCGTCACGGAAATAATCGGTCGTGATACGGTCGAAATTATACAGGCCTTTATTGACGGGAAGGTCTTTCGCCCAGTAATCCTTGTTGCGCTCCAAAACGATGCGGCGGCCCGGATCTATTGAGCCGATTTTGTAGGGTCCACTCGTGACCGGAATGTCGAGCGTCGTCGTGTCGAATGTTTTGCCAGACCAATAAGACTTACTTAAAACCGGCATCATCGCGATAATCATGACGCTTTCGCGGTCATGGGCCTTACCCAATATAAACCTGATCGAATTATCGGTTGTCTCGACCTTGTCGACCAGCTTGTAAACGGCGCGCATATTCGGGCGGCCTTTTTCTTTCAAAGTATTGAAAGAATATAAAACGTCTTCAATTGTGATGGGCGAACCGTCGCTGAATTTAGCTAAAGGATTTAAATGAAAAGTAATGCTGGATCGATCTTCTGGGACATCGACTTTTTCTGCGATCAACGGATACAGCGTAAACGGCTCATCCCAGCTTCTGGCCATCAGCCGGTCATACACATAGTTCAAACCTTGCGCGGCCTTACCCTTGATCGTGAACGGATTAACCGTATCGAATGACCCGAGCGCGGATTGTTTTAATTCTCCGCCCTTGGGCGCATCTTCTTTCGCATAAGGAAGGCTGGTAAAGCCGTCCTTTAACGCAGGCTCGCCATGCATGGCAATTCCGTTTGCAAAAGCCGCGCCGGAATAAAAAAGCAACGCAAAGGCGAGGATTAATCTCATGCCGCTATTTTAGTTTCCATCAGGTCTTTCAAAGACACGGCAGGACGCGGGCCGTAATGGTCGATAACTTCCGCCGCCGCAAGCGAGCCGAGATTGCCGCATTGCTCCAATGACTTGCCCGATGTCAGGCCGAAAAGGAATCCCGCCGCATACACGTCGCCTGCGCCGGTCGTATCGACGATACGTTTCGGTTTCGCCGCCGCAATATCGATCGTCTCCTTTTCAGTAATGATTTTCGAACCTGCCGCTCCGCATGTGATAGCGACGATTTCACATTTGCCGCGTACGCTTTCGATAGCGTCTTCCAGAGTTGCCGTTTCATACAGCGCCTTGATCTCGTCTTCGTTGCAGAAAAGAATATCGACATACTCTTCGACCAGCTTTTTGAAGTCTTCACGGTGTCGATTGACGCAAAACGGATCGGAAAGGGTTAGAGATAATTTACGATTGTTTTTCGCACAGATTTCGGCAGCCTTGAAAAAAGCGGCCTTGGCCGGAGCGGCATCGAACAAATAACCTTCGAGATAAGTGATATCGGAATTGGCGATGATGTCTTCATTGACGTCTTCGGGCGCGAACTGGACGGAAGCGCCAAGGAAAGTATTCATCGTGCGCTGCGCGTCTTCAGTAACTAGGATCAGGCATTGTGCCGTCGGGGCGCCATCGACCAAAGGCGGCGTATCGAAATGTACGCCGATGGCACGGATATCATGGGTGAACACATCGCCGAACTGGTCGTTGGCGACTTTACCGATATATGCACCCTTGCCGCCGAAGGAGGCATAAGCCGCCATCGTGTTGCCCGCCGATCCGCCGGAAGCTTCCGTGGCCGGTCCCATAAGGCCATAAAGCTCTTGCGCGCGCTGCGCGTCGATCAGGGTCATGCTGCCCGGGTTCATGCCGAATTGCTTCTGGGACTCGATAAATTCATCGCTGGCAGGAGCAAGAATATCGACGATTGCATTTCCGATGGCGCACAGACCGAATTTGGTGGACATAAATAAGCCTTTGTAGTGTTGAATTTATTGATTTAATACTAGAGGGATTTAGCATTAACAGGAAAGCCATGCCACCAAAACCGAAGCCAAAAAAACAAAAACCACAAGTTTCTGTAAAAGACAGGATTATCGCATCGGCCCTGAAACTGGCATCCTTCCAAAGTTGGTCGTTTATCACGATACGCGATATCGCGGAGAACGCGGAAATCGGACTGGACGAGTTTTACGAGGTTTTCGATAGCAAGGATGATATCGTCACCGCTTACGGCCATCAGCTGGATCAGAAAGTCTTGCGGAATTTTTCCGATATTCATCCTGAAACGCCGGTGCGCGATTTGATTTTCGATGTGGTAATGGAGCGTTTCGATCTTGCCAATCATGATCGTGAAGGATTGAAATCCATTTTAAATTCCATGAAATCGGATCCGAAACATTTTTTTACCGCAGTGCCGCAACTGGGAATTTCGATGACAAAAATGCTCGAAGCCGCAGGTCTGGACGCGTATGGCCCGAAAGGTGTTGTCCGTGTCGCTGGACTGACTGCTGCCGTTGCATGGGTTACTAAAACATGGCTTGAAGATGAAAGCGAAGATTTATCAAAAACCATGGCCGCTCTCGACAAAGTGCTTGAGCGGATCGAGGGGTTGGCTGAGCGGTTTGGGTTGTAGAGGATTAATTAAAACGATTTACTAACCACAACGACACAACGACACAACGAATTAAGCGTTTATCTTACTATCTCTATTGTTACTTATACTTATTAAGTTAAGAATTATAAAAGATAACCTAAGCCACTATATCCGACCTTACTCTCTAATCCGTTGTGTCGTTGTGGTCGATTGATAAGGTCGACAAATTGTTATATCATTGCATTTCGCTACTTATTTTTTACCGCTTACCGCCTACTATAGCTAAATGATCATCGTCTTCGGCTCTTTGAATATGGACATGTCCGTGCGGCTGGAAAAACTGCCTCAAGCGGGCGAGACGATCTTATCCAATGAATATGATTTAAATCCCGGTGGCAAAGGCGCTAATCAGGCTCTGGCTGCGGCACGGGCAGGCGCGAAAGTCGCTATCGTCGGCAAGGTCGGCGACGATAATTACGGGCGGTCGATAACAGAAGCGTTAAAGAGAGACGGCGTCATTGTTTCGGGCGTGGCGAAATCGGACGACCTGCCGACAGGCACAGCGCTTACCGCCCGCGATTCCGGCGGACAAAAGCAAATCATCATTCTCTCCGGCGCGAATGTTCAGGCTGCGGCGGATCAGATACCGGATGAAATACTTGTTCCCGGCAATGTGCTTCTCATGCAGATGGAATTACCCGTCGATGAAACGCTCACTGTGCTTGAACGTGCCAAGCAAAGAGGTTGTACCACCATTCTCAATATGGCGCCCGCCATTGCTATCCCCAAACGCGCGATCGGCAATCTGGATTACCTGATCGTCAACAGTATCGAGGTAAAACAGATTGCGGAAAAGCTGGGTTTGAGCATCGACAGTAATGCGATCAAGATCGCGCATAATCTTGCGAAAGAAGGTCAGTTGACCTGCCTTGTGACGCTTGGCAAAAGCGGCGCGGTAGCGGTAACGAAGGATAACCAGGCTTGGGGCGTGCCGACTTTGGATGTCGATCAATCTCTCGTCGTAGATGTCAACGGGGCGGGAGATGCCTATTGCGGAACATTCGCGGCGGCTATACATGGGGGGCTCGGTTTACCCGAAGCGATGCGCAGGGCAACAATTGCTGCGACGCTATGTTGCATGAAACAAGGCGCGTTGCCATCGCTTCCATATCTGGATGATATCGAGACGAAACTCGCGGAGCTTCCACAGGCGCAATCTGTGCAAATCTAGAATTTTGTGCGGTACAAAAATCTTCGACTCATATAAGCTTCCGCTCAAATAAGAAGACGTTAGATCTTTGATTTGGGAGTTTTTTCAATGCTTGTCAGCAGCCAATTCGTTGGCGACGATGTCGTTATCCGACCGTCAATGTGTCAGAAAGGGGAGGTCCATTCTCTCCATTCGCTTTTTCCGTTAATGGCCCGTGGGTATAGTTTTCAGCGCATGCGCGAAATGCGTAAAGATATCGAACCGGAAATGATTGCGCAGACCCGTGACATTTTGATCGACAGGAATGGCGAGCATTTTCCTGATACGCAAGGGGAGAAGCTTCTTCACGATTACAAGGTTTTGCTTGATGAAAATATCCCGCCTTCCGTGGCGGGTTTTTTGCGAATGCATTTTCGCAAGGTCGCGCATGTCGACGATGCTGGTTTGACGGGCAAAAAGGACGATAAGGTCTGGGATTGGGCGGTCAATAACGGCTACAATATTATTATCACCAAGGATCGGGCCAATATATCGGACAGGGATCTGACATATATAGCGACCCAGGATGCCAGAGCGATCTTGCGGTCTATGGATGAAAGGCAGGATTATAATTTCATGCTTTCCGATCTGCCGATGATTGTCCATCTTTCAGGAGGCTGTAATCCAAATATTGAATTGAAAATTCTTTTGCGGAATGAAAAAGGGAAAAGCAAATTATTCAATTTCATATCCAACCGGGCTACGCCTTATATCGACATTGTCGACGGCAAGATAATATGCGGCCCGACTTATTTCGAATTACGGGGAAAGAATTTTATCGAGGATAACGATATCCCGGAATCGTCCTTTTCCCGAAAAATCGATACCCGCGAATTATTCAAGGCGCTTTGGCTGGGTAAATTAAGTCCTCACGAAATCAGGAATATGAAGTCTGACCGCGAGAGTAAAGTCGATGAACAGATTGAATCTTATATGCAGAAACTGGCGCGCTGCAGACCGAGTGCGTTCAGAGAGCGTCGATTAGAGTTGCTAGCTCAAAATCCTTCTCCGATAAACCGCCAGCATCATGCGTCGTTAGAATAATCTCGACTTTATTGTAAACATTCGACCATTCGGGATGATGGTCCATGCTCTGCGCCAGCAACGCAACTTTGCTCATAAAACCAAAAGCCTCGACGAAGTTTTTGAATTTAAAAGATTTTTGGATTTCGTCCCTGCCGGTTTCGCTTCGGTGGCTCCAGCCATTTAACTTTTCGGTGCGGCTTTTAATTTCCTGCGCATGAATTCTTTCTATCATTGGCAATGCTTCTCCATTTATCCTAGTATATGAGTCGTAATCTAAATATTTAAAGCTACGGGACAAGTTTGCGATGACGGCCAAGGCCATGTCCAGACAGGAAATTATAATGAATTATTCATCTGCGCCGAGCGCGGATGATATAACCATCCTTGCAATGCAGGTTTTGAATACTCTGCCTGATGAGCTGGCCGAAGCCTGCGAGGAATTGGGTTTGCAGGTAGAAGAGTTTCCTGACGAAACCCTCGAAGCAGAAATGGAACTGGAAACCTCTTATGAGCTTCTGGCTTTATATAAATCGGGTAAAGAGCTTGCGCCCGGTGTTGAAAAGAAAGTCGCCAATGACGACGACATTCTTTTACTGTTCCGCCGTCCGATTTTGGATCTGTGGTGTGAAACCGGCGACGATCTGGCGGGCCTTGTGCGTGAAGTCGTCATAGAGGAGATTGCCCGGTCTCAAGAGTTCTCCGAAACCGATATCGCCAATATGCTGAAACAATATAATGCCTGATGGCTCGCGAAAGCGGCTATCGGTTGATCTTATAGCTTTTTCTTCCCGAATAATCGACTGACCCAGATCAACAGACATGCGCCGATAAATCCTGCGATCAGGTAACCGATCCATCCCGCCAGCGCGATGCCCAGCACGTTGAATATGGCGTTACCGATAATCGCGCCTATAATACCCAAAATGATATTTGTAATTAATCCCTGATCGGATTTCATCGCTTTTTCAGCCAGCCATCCAGCCAATGCGCCGACGATTATCGCGGCAAACCATCCAAGTTGCTGTTCTTCCATTGTAAAATTCCTTTTGTTTAATTCTCAATAAACATGAAATGACAGTGATAGTTCCGGCAGGAATGAGACTTATAAATATCTTGACATTAAGAGGAAAATAGTCCTAAATTCCGTTATGGTTGGTATGCTGCGAAAAACTAAACTGAGAAACTGGACAGCGCCACAAAGACAACAGCAAAGCGCGAAAATACGCGCTGAAAAAATCTGGTTGAAATCGACCGGTCCGAAAACCGACACCGGCAAGAAACGCTCATCGCGCAACGCGGTGAAACACGGCATGCGCTCGGCGCGTGTCGCGGCGTTCAAAAAACTTTTACGCCTACAAAACCGGCTTCTCGAAAAACTGAAAAAACGCGAACGCATCGAACGCGCCAAGCGCCGCTATGTGATCGCCATGCTCAAAATGGGCTATACGGCAAAAACTTTTAAAAAATTTCACGAACGAACTGAGAGACTGGCGGGGTTGGAGCGCAATGAATCGCCTTTCCGTCATTGCGAGGAGGCCGAAAGGCCGACGCGGCAATCCAGATGGCGGTGGAACAGGTAAATAGCGTGAATTGTTCACTAAAGTTCGCGATGGCTTTGTGCCTTCGTGTCTTAGGGGCAAAAACTATGCCGCCTTCAAACCTTTCTGCATGAACTCCGCCATGCGGCGGGCGAAAGAAACGGGATCGCTGACAGGCTCGCCTTGCATGATCTTCGCCTGATCGAAAAGCAAGCTTGCGGCATCGTCGAGAACAGACGAAGTGCCGCTCTCGGCCAGCTGGTTAAGCTGCTTGATCAGAGGGTGACCCGGATTGATCTCGAGAACGGGTTTGCTCTGGCCTTCGTATTGCTGGTGAAGTTTTAAGACGCGCTCCATGTTCAAATCGACGCCGTTATCGCCCGCGATCAGGCAGACAGGCGAGTCCGTCAGGCGCGTGGATATACGCACTGCGCTGACATCGTCTTTCAACTTCTGGCTCAAGGCGGAGAGCAGCTTTTCATTGCTGCCTGTTTGCGCCTCGGCCTTGTCTTTCTGTTCAGGGCTTTCGAATTTCTGCAGGTCGATCTGGCCTTTTGTCGCCGAAACGAATTTCTTGCCCTGATATTCCTGAACGACAGGAAGCCAGAAATCGTCGATCGTATCTTTCAACAGCAGTACTTCTATGCCGCGTGATTTAAACCCTTCGATCTGCGGTGAATTTTTCAGGGCTTCAATATTCTCGCCGCTGATATAGTAGATTTCGTCCTGGCCTTCTTTCATGCGCGAGACGTAATCTTCAAGGCTCAACAGTTCGCTGCCATGCGTCGAATTGAACCGCGCGATTTTCAGGATATCCTCACGATGTTCGGTCGCATCGTACAAGCCTTCCTTGATGACCGAGCCGAATTGATGCCAGACCGTGTCGAAGGCCGGCTTATCGTCTTTGGCCAGTTTTTGAAGATCTGACAAAATGCGCTTGGTGACGCCGCTTCTGATTTTGGTCACGACAGGATTATGCTGAAGCATTTCGCGGCTGACATTCAACGGCAAGTCTTCGCTATCAATCACGCCGCGCACGAAACGCAGCCATGGATAGATCAATCCTTCGCAATTGTCGGTGATAAAGATGCGGCGGACATACAGGCGCACCGAGTTCTTGCGCGTTGGATCGAAAAGGTCGAAAGGCCGCATCGACGGGATATAGAGAAGGGCGGAATACTCAATCACGCCTTCGGCTTTCCAATGCGACGTGAGAACGGGATGGTCCATTCCCATCATGCCCGAAATGCCGTTATAGAATTCCTTGTACTGGTCTTCGGTAATCTCGCTCTTGGACTTCATCCACAAAGCCGACGCGGAATTGATCGGTTCCTTATCCGTTGTATCGAGATAAACAGGAACGGCGACGTGATTTGAATAGGTCTTGATGATTTCCGCGATCTTGTGATCCTGCATAAACTCGGTCGCGTCGGCTTTGATATGCAAGGTAATCGACGTGCCGCAGATTTTGACCTTCTCTTTCTCTGCATCATTCGCTTCGCGTAAAGCGAAACCGGTCTTGCCGTCGGATTCCCAATGCCAGACTTCATTGGTTCCGGCGCGATGGGATACGACTTCGACTTTATCGGCGACCATAAAGCTGGAGTAGAAACCGACGCCGAACTGGCCGATCATGTTCAGGCTTTTGTCACCTGATGCCTTGATTTGCTCCATCAGAGCCTTGGTGCCGGACTTGGCGATCGTGCCGAGATGATCGGTCATCTCGT
Organism: Micavibrio sp.; assembly: GCA_030824965.1. Taxonomy (GTDB): domain Bacteria; phylum Pseudomonadota; class Alphaproteobacteria; order Micavibrionales; family Micavibrionaceae; genus Micavibrio_B. Next base: position 459,934 of record JAPJQV010000001.1, read on the forward strand.
CTTTGGACATACCGATACCTGTATCAGTAATGATCAGGGTCTTCGCGCTTTCGTTGCGCTCGATCAAAACGCGGTATCCTGAATGGTTTTGCAGCAGGAAAGGCGTTGCAATTGCTTCGTATCGCAGGCGGTCGCAGGCATCCGCCGAATTGGAAACCAGTTCGCGCAAAAATACGTCGCGGTTGGAATACAACGCATGGGTTACAATTTCTAAAAGGCGGGCGACATCTGCGCCAAAATTCATATTTTCTGTCATGAGGATAAAATATTTTCTGGATTGGAAATTTTCAAGGGTAGAGTAAATGGCTGGTCCATTCATCAGCTTCTTTTACAAAGACGGTTCTTTCATGGCGCCGGAATTCTGTTTGCTGCCAGAATTCGATCCTTTGCGGAACGATGCGAAAACCCGACCAATGCGGCGGCCGCGGCGGGTTTTCAATACTGGCGAACTCTTCTTCATATTTCGCAATTCGCTTTTCAAATTCCGCGCGGTTGCCCAGTATTTCGGATTGTAGCGACGCCCAGCTCGAAATCCGGCTGGAACGCGCCCGGGAATTGAAATAGGAATCTGCTTCTTCGTTCGATGTTTTTTCCACCAATCCCTGAATACGGACCTGGCGGCGCAAGGATTTCCAGTGGAAGCAAATCGCGGCTTTTGGAATGGCCAGGATCTCGCGTCCCTTTTTGCTGTTGTAATTCGTAAAAAAGGTAAAGCCGCGCTCATCGGCAAAGCGCATTAGAACCATCCGCGCATTGGGCATGCCGTTTTCATCTACAGTCGCCACGCAAGCCGCATCCGGATCTTCAGTTTCCGAAACTCTGGCTTCGGCCATCCATTTCTCAAATATTTTTAACGGAGAAGTGTTTGAGAAGGGGGATTGCTCTGTCATGTCTCGTTATATAAGTAAGTATGGTTGTCTTGCCGGAATTCTTTTCTATATTATGTCCGGCCAGAAACTTAAACAAGTACCGCAATATTTAAGAACTCGCTCAAAAGGAAAGAGGGATATCAGATGAAGAAATTTATAGCCACAATGGCCGCTGCCGCTTTTATTCTCGCAGGCTGTGCGCAGGAATTCGACGGCATGGGCAATAAGCAATTAATCGGTGGTGGTACGGGCGCGGTTCTCGGCGGTCTGGCCGGTTCGCAATTCGGTAAAGGTTCAGGTCAACTTGTCGGCGTCGGCGTCGGTGCTCTTCTTGGTACGCTGGTCGGTAGCTCTATTGGTAAATCTCTCGATAAAGCTGACTTGGCCTACGCCCAGCAAGCTCACCAGCAAGCTTATTCCGCGCCAATCGGTCAATCGATCAACTGGAACAACCCGCAATCCGGTCACTACGGCTCTGTAACGCCGCTGCGTGACGGTACCAGCACTTCAGGCCGTTACTGCCGCGAATACAGCCAGACTATTTATGTCGATGGCCGTTCCGAGACAGGGAGAGGCACAGCCTGCCAGAACTCTGACGGTACATGGCAGATCCAATAGAGATAGAATATCAAAGAAAACCGGCCTGAATGGCCGGTTTTTTTATTGCTGATCTTCTGTGGTGCTGATTTGCCGCCTGACCGTTCCGGCACCGCCAATCATGCCACCGGACATGCCCATGGAAGCAGGAGCTGCGGCCAACACGGGAGAAGGCGCATATTGTGGCGTAGGTTGAACGCCTTGTTGCGGAGCCGGACCGCGAGGCCGCGGCGCTTCATTGACGTATTGAAGCTCGGCAATGTAAGCAGGATCTTCCACTGTCATTCGCAATGAATCAACGACATGCCGCATCTCGGGTTTGCGGCTGCAGTATTTTTCAATCTCGCTAAACGTAATGGCTTGTCCGTTACGACGCTCGGCGGTCATGTAAGAGCCAAGGATATCCATGTTTTTCCAGTCATCCTGGCCGCGTGATAATCTCTGGAACTCGATGCGTGAAGCAGATTCCGGTTGCATACCTTTTTGAAGGGCCAGGTCGAAGGCACGGGCCGAGGATTGCAGGGCATCTGCGCACCACCCAAGAAGGCGGCCTTTCAGAAGATCATGGTTTTGATGATGAGCCGTATGCATGAGAGGTTTTGAGTTCTTTTCCTTGACTGCGTCGATTATCGCCATTTCGAAGCTTTCTTCGCTCAATTTAAGATGAATTTCGCTGTTAACTTCCATTGTAACGAATGGATTGGCGACGTTGAGCAGAGGCGGCGGTGTTTCAGGCTCAATACCCGTGACTTCAGCTACCAGGTTGGCAGTGGCTTTGATTAAAGGATCGGTTCCGGTATTCACGGCCATGCCAAGGATTTGTTCCGGCGAACATCCGCTCCATGCCATGGCTTGCGCAGGCGTGGCGAAATTAATCCATGATTTGAGATTGTATTTGTCGAAGCTTGCGGCTGCTTTGCCGGAGATATCGAAAATTCCAAGCAAGTTATCGCCTTCAATCTGGTGTTGCACCGTATAGCGCATAAGATCGGAAGAAATAACGAATGGATAATCTTCGGGACGGTATGTGGTTTGAGGAGACAAGGCTTTTCTGGCGCGTTGTTCGGCTAGACGGATCGCGGCGTTTTCCTCGCCTTTGGAATGAACAGCCAAAGCGCTGAAAATATCCGATTTCAGGTGATTACGGGACAAGGATAACTGGTTACGTTTCGGCTCGAGAATGATACTGGATTTTTCCGGATTCAGCCCTGTTTTCTTTGCCAGATAATAAGTGTCCAGGGCTTGCGCGGTGTAATGATACAGGTCGAAGAGACAGCTCTGGCTGTTCTCGTATCCATCCACCTTGATAGCGATAAAGGCAATGAGATGGTTTTTCTGGCGGAGACCGAGAAAACTTTTCTCGGCACCTCCGGCAATACCGATAAAATTCGATGCTTCCGGGGAAGAATCCAGCTGCCGGAGCAGCTCTCGGGATGAGGTTTCGCAACAATGCCCCTTTAGTTTTACTACCGCCCGCTCAAATTCATCATGGCGCTGGCCGCGTTGAAAGATAATAAAATTCAGCGTTAAATCTGCATGTTGAGAGCCCACGTCACGGGCAATCCGCCTCGACGCTGTTATGACTTCTTTCCTGAATTCTTCGACTTTTGTCATATTTTGGCTTTTGTTTGGTTGATCATACCAATAACCCCTTAATAAATATGTAACTGCAAGGGTCGGGCTCTGGACCTTTGGGGGTAATCGTGTAGGATGCCCAATTCCTATTAATAAGTTAACTATTTGAGACAAAAAAGATGAACGCTTCTAAAAACCCTTCAGGAATCATGGCCGGCAAACGCGGTTTAATTATGGGCGTAGCCAATGATCGCTCGATTGCCTGGGGCATTGCCCAAGCCTGCTATAACCAGGGAGCGGAGCTTGCTTTTACCTATCAGGGTGAAGCTCTGGAAAAACGCGTTCGTCCGCTAGCGGATAGCGTAGGATCCAAGCTTGTCCTTCCATGCGATGTCACAGACGAAAACAGCATCGCTGAAACATTCGATGCCATTCAAAAGGAGTGGGGCGAATTCGATTTCGTCGTTCATGCAATTGCGTTCTCGGATAAAAATGAGCTGGATGGTCTGTATCTGAATACCTCCCGTGCCAACTTCTTAAAGACGATGGATATTTCCGTTTTCTCTTTCACGGCTGTCGCGCAAAAAGCGGTGCCACTCATGAAAAAAGGCGGTTCTCTCGTTACATTGACCTATTACGGCGCTGAGCGCGTTATGCCGCATTACAATGTCATGGGCGTTGCCAAGGCTGCATTGGAAGCATCCGTACGTTATCTGGCTGCCGATTGCGGCAAAGACAATATCCGCGTCAATGCGATTTCCGCAGGTCCGATCAAGACATTGGCCGCCTCCGGGATTGGCGATTTCCGCTATATCCTCAAATGGAATGAACTGAACTCTCCTTTGAAACGCAACGTTACGATCGAAGATGTCGGGAATTCAGGTCTCTATTTGCTATCTGACCTTGGCTCGGGTGTCACAGGCGAAGTTCTCCATGTCGATTCCGGCTACCATACAGTAGGTATGGTCTCGATCGATGCAGCGGCGGAAACGGCAGAGCTTCTTCAAGGCATTGCACCGAAAAAAGACGACAAGGCCGCGTAAGTGGAAACAAAATCCGGGATATGGTTCAAGGACTATAAACTCGATTACCTTGAAGGTATGCGTAATGCCAATATGGGTACGCATATCGGTCTCGAATTTTCAGAGCTTGGCCCTGATTTCCTGAAAGGGCGCATGCCGGTCGATAATCGCACGACCCAGCCTTTCGGTATCCTCCATGGTGGCGCGTCGTGCGTTCTCTCTGAAACACTCGGCAGTGTCGCTGCATGGATGACCATCGACCCCGATCTCTATCGCGCCGTAGGGCTGGAAATTAACTGTAATCATATCCGCGCCGTAACAAAAGGTTTCGTCGAAGGTATTTGTAAACCGTTTCATATCGGCAAAAGAACGCAAGTCTGGCAGACTGAAATCTTTGAAGAAGAGAGCCGTAAGCTGGTTGCCGTATCGCGCCTAACGGTTGCTGTTATCGATCAGGGTACGCTCTCTGCGCAAAAAGAAGCCGTTCACGTAGGAAAATAAATGTCAGGCAATCGTTTCGGAACTCTCTTTCAATATCAGACTTGGGGCGAGAGTCACGGGCCTGCGATAGGCGTCGTCGTCGATGGCGTCCCTCCGCGTATCCCGCTCAAGGAAGACGATATCCAGTTGTTCCTCGATCGCCGCAAACCGGGACAAAACCGCTTTACGACGCAGCGCCGTGAAGCTGATGAAGTAAAAATTCTCTCCGGCGTATTCGAAGGCCAGACGACAGGCACGCCGATCAGTTTGATGATCGAGAACATGGACACAAAATCCAAGGACTATGCGGATATCAAAGACAAGTTTCGCCCCGGTCATGCTGACTTTACCTATCAGGAAAAATACGGCATTCGCGATTATCGCGGCGGCGGGCGTTCTTCTGCGCGGGAAACAGCAAGTCGCGTCGCTGCAGGCGCGATTGCGAACAAGATACTCACCACACAGCTCGGCGATAATATCGCCATCCGCGCCTGTGTGGTGCAAATCGGTCCGCATAAAATCAACCGCGACAAATGGGACTGGACGCAAGTGGATAATAATCCGTTTTTCTGTCCCGATGCAGAGGCGGTTGCGCAATGGGAAGAATACTTGGACGGTGTACGAAAATCCGGATCGAGTACGGGCGCGGTTATCGAATGCCATGCATCGGGTTTTCCGGCGGGGCTTGGCGCGCCTGTATATGATAAGCTCGATGCTGATATCGCAAAGGCGATGATGTCTATCAACGCGACCAAGGCTATTGAAATTGGCGCTGGTTTTGAATCCGTTGAATGGGGCGGGGAGCGCAACGCCGATGCCATTCGCAACACGGGACATGGTGCACATTTCCAGTCCAATAACGCAGGCGGAATTCTAGGCGGCATTTCGACCGGGCAGGATATCGTCTGCCGCGTGGCTTTCAAGCCGACCAGTTCGATCCTTACGCCTGTTGATACCATCGACAAGCATGGGAATGAAACCGATATCATCACCAAAGGCCGCCACGATCCGTGCGTCGGTATTCGCGGCGCACCGGTCGTTGAAGCGATGATGGCTTGCGTCCTCGCCGATCATTGGTTGCGTCATAAAGCGCAATGTTTGTAGTTTAAGGAATAACCATGACCAACTGGCTGCGCAAAAAATCTTTATTCCATACGCCGAAAAAAACCGTTGTCGTAGAAAAAAAATCCGACCGCTGGTGGCTGTTGAATATTCTATGGATCATGACCAGAAAAGCCTGCACAGTCTTGGGCGCGATCATGCTGGTTACAATGGTCATTTTTTTCTGGTTGGCGTCCAATATAGTAAAGGAAGAACCACCGAAACTGCCAAATCAGATGGTACTTTTCTTGCGCATGGAAAAGTCCCTGCCGGATAAAAGCGGGGCGCAGGATTATTTCTCCCAGTTCGGCCTTGCGCCGGAGCCCCTTACAACATCTGAACTCGTCGATGCGCTGGATAAAGCGGCAACCGATAGTCGCGTGAAAGGATTTGTCCTGTCCTTGCGCAGCGGCGGATATGAACTGGCGCAGTTGCAGGAAATTCGTAACGCCGTGCTTGAATTTAAGAAATCCGGCAAGTTTACCAAAGTCTACGCGCCTTCGTATGGCGAAGCGGGGTCCGGCCTCGGCATGTATTATCTGGCTTCCGCCTTTGATGAGATATGGATGCAGCCGGTCGGTGTCGTCTCCATTGCAGGGCTTAATGCCGAGATGCCTTATTTCAAAGATATACTCGGTCGCTATGGAGTGAAGGGGCAATTCTTTCAGCGCAAAGAATATAAAAGCGCGATGGAAAACCTGACGGCCAATGAAATGTCTCCGGCAAGCCGCCAGATGATGACGGAATTAATTGGTGATCTAGGCAATCAGGTCACAATCGGCGTGGCGAAGGATCGTAAAAAGGTTTCAAAGAATTTCAAAGCGCTTGTCAATCAGGGATTGTTCACCGATGACGAAGCGTTGAAAGCAGGGCTGATCGACCGCCTTGATTACGGTGATGTACTTTTATCGGAACTGCGCATTCAAATCGATGGCGATGAAGACAGCAAGAAAACCGGTTTTACCGATATTGCCGATTATGCAAAGTTAGCCAAAAAATCCAACTTGTCAAAATCGAAGATTGCTGTCGTTCATATTCAGGGCATGATTACGGATGGAGGCGGTGCATCTCCGCTCAGTCTTGATGAAAAATCCGCCGATGCAACAAAGATTGCCCAAGCCATCCGTGATGCGGCATCGGATAAAAATGTCAGCCATATCGTTGTGAGGGTAAATTCTCCCGGCGGTTCGCCGTCGGCTTCCGAGTCAATTCGTCGCGCCATCGTCTGGGCGAAAGAGAAAAAGAAGAAGCCGGTGGTTGTGTCAATGGGTGGGACCGCCGCGTCGGGTGGCTACTGGATTTCCGCGAATGCCGATAAAATCTATGCAGATGCCGCGACACTCACAGGCTCTATTGGAGTCGTCGGAGGTAAATTCGACGCCAGCGGTTTCTTCGAAAAATACGGCGTGAACTGGGACGGCGTGTCCTACGGCAAGAATTCCGGCATGTGGGCGATAAATCGCGGTTTCAATGCGGCGGAGCAGGAACGCTTCGAAGCAACGCTCGATAATGTCTACGATCATTTCATCAAGATCGTAGCCCAAGGCCGGAAATTAAAACCGGAACAGGTTGAAAAAATTGCGAAAGGCCGCGTCTGGACAGGGCGTCAGGCGAAGGAAGTCGGGCTTGTCGACCAGATTGGCGGGCTTGACATGGTGCTGGACGATATAGCGAAGACCCGCAATTTAGAAAGCCGTCATAAATTATCAGTCAGCGATTATCCGCCACCCGAAAATCCTTTGGAAGAACTTTTGGATATGGCGAAACGCAGATCGCCATTTGGTGCGGAAGTACCGCAAAGTTTGAAAGGAATGGCAGCCTATCTGCCGTTTTTATCGAACGATAGATTGATTTATACACCATTACCTAACCTATAGCGCATCCCTGCGAAAGCAGGGATCTGAAGTGTCACTAGATCCCGGATCAAGTCCGGGATGCGAGTAGTGATTTTCAAACCCGTTTCTGCAACCAGATGAGAAAAGAATTTTTCTCTTCCCATTCTTTCTGATATTTGTCCGGTACCTTCTTAACCAGAAGACCGAATTCAAGCCGCAGGTTTTTTTCCGCGTCTTTGAGTTCTTTCTTATCGGATGCAAAAATAAGAAGGTCGTATCCACCCTGTGCTATGGATAATAAAGGGTTTAGGTTCTCAGTCAGGTTTTCTGTACCGATATCGGCAACGACCAGATCGAATTTTCCGTCATCAAGATGGCTGGCGTTTATATCCTTGGCATCCACGCGCTGTAAATTCTTAATGCGCGGATTGAGACTTAGAGAATGATGGAGAAGGGCGGCTTCTTTTTCTATTGCATAGATTTTCTTGCCGCCTTTTTGAAGAATGACGTCTTCAAAACCGCCTGCGCCCGCACCGATATCAACGGCAATGCGGCCTTTAACGTCTATCTTGGCGATTTCCAATGCTTCGAATAATTTCAGCGCATCGGGGCTGACCCAAGGGCAATCGATACCCGAGATTTCTATGTTATGCGCTTTATCGACCGGACAATGAGGCGCGGTAATCACCGCTCCATTGACACGCACCGCGCCGTTCAAAATCAACTCCTGCGCGCGTTGAGGTGTTGCAACAAGACCGCGGTCGGTCAATTGTCTGTCGAGACGTTGAAATTTGGTCAGCTGGCTCATGGCGTAAACAAGTCCTTCAGTTTTAACTGTAATTCGCTATAGCTTGTGATGATGTGATCCGTCGAAATCTTGTGCTTTAAGATTGAAATGGCAGCATCTATTCCAAAAGAAAAGGGCTCGACCTTGCAACCCAGAACTTCCTGTAACGCCAAGGCAGAAACGATGTCTTTCTTGCGGTCGCCGATACACCATATAACATCATGCGGCGTCACGGTCAGATCCATAGCCTTGATAGCGTTCAGCAAAGGTTCCGGATGAGGTTTGGCTTCCGAGAAATCCTCGCGGAAAATCTTGGCTTTGAAAAATTTTGCCAGATCGAATTTTTCTAGAATATCGTAGCCATAACCCCGGCCAAGCCCGTTGCTGACAATGGCTGTCGGGATATTCAAAGACTGGATATATTTCAAAAGCTCGCGCACGCCCAAATGCGGCTCGACGATTTGTTCGACCGATTTGCGGCGGAATTTATGAAGGGCGCGATGGACCAAAAGTTTCGGACGTTTCTTGGGGTCCTTCACCCGAAAATCGATTTTCTTGTCGCGATCGCCAAAGCGATACATCAGGTCGTCAATCTTCTCGAGGACGTGCAGCATCTTGGGATTGATGTGCCGGACGGTGGTGCCGTCCATGTCGAAGATGATAATCGTGGGTTTCTGAAGCGCCATGATTAAATTATATAGGGCAAACTATATAAGATCAAAGCCTTAGGATATAAGAGCTTTATTCGCTATCGCCTGTGCGGATAAAGCGGCTTTCTCATATTGCTTGTCGGGAGAATCGTGGTCCTGGAATTCATCCGGCAAATAAGCGTTACGGATTTTGGCTTTGGCGAGCTGGTTGCTGTCCGCCAGATATTGCAGGACGAAGGCACCGAACCCGCCCATCGAACCTTCTTCGACTGTAAGGATGACGTCGTGGTCTTTAACAAGTTTATCGATCATAGCCGTATCGAGCGGCTTGGCGAAACGCGCATCGGCGACAGTGACGGATTTGCCTTTTGCTTCGAGAATTTCTGCGGCTTTGAGACACTCAGATAAACGTGTGCCAAAAGAAAGAAGGGCGATATCGGAGCCTTGCTTCACGATACGGCCTTTGCCGATCTTAAGCGGTGTGCCTTTAGAGGGAAGCTCGACACCCAGACCGTCACCACGCGGATAGCGGAAAGCAATAGGGCCTTCATTATAAGCGGCGGCGGTCGCGACCATGTGCATCAATTCCGCTTCATCCGAAGCAGCCATTAAAACCATATTCGGCAGACAACCAAGGTAGGCAATATCGAAAGAGCCTGCATGTGTCTGGCCGTCCGCACCCACAAGGCCTGCACGGTCAATGGCAAAACGGACAGGCAGGTTTTGAAGAGCGACATCATGAACGATTTGATCGTAACCACGCTGGAGGAAAGTCGAATAGATCGCGCAAAAAGGTTTATAGCCTTCGGTCGCTAACCCAGCGGCAAATGTCACCGCATGCTGCTCGGCGATGCCGACATCGAAGGTTCGCTCAGGGAATTCTGCGCCGAATATATCAAGTCCCGTTCCGCCGGGCATAGCGGCGGTAATGGCGACGATTTTATTGTCGGTTTTCGCTTCGGCGATTAATCCTTGGGCGAAAATTTTTGTATAGCTTGGCAGATTGGTTTTTGTTTTGTTTTGCGCGCCCGTCACGACATCGAATTTTGTCACGCCATGCATTTTGTCGCTGGCGTTTTCGGCAGGTGCATAGCCTTTACCTTTTTTGGTGATGATGTGAATCATCACCGGGCCTTCATGGTCACTGTCGCGCACGTTTTTTAATACCGGCACAAGGGCATCAATATTATGGCCGTCGATAGGGCCGATATAATAAAAGCCCATTTCCTCGAATAAAGTGCCGCCGCCAAAGGCTGCCCGGGCGGTCTCTTCCGCTCTTGCCGCTGCTTTACGAATAGGAGAAGGGAGGTAATTGGTGAGTGTCTTCGCGACATCGCGTACATTCATGTAAGGCTGCGACGAAACGAGGCGCGTTAAATATTTGCTCATCGCACCGACAGGCGGCGCAATCGACATCTCGTTATCATTTAAGATAACAATCAAGCGGGATTTCAAGGCTCCCGCGTTATTCATGGCTTCATAAGCCATGCCGGCGGAGATCGATCCGTCGCCGATCACGGAGATGACATGATTGGTCTTTCCGGCCAGATCGCGCGCCACCGACATGCCAAGGCCTGCCGAGATGGATGTCGAGCTATGCGCCGCGCCGAACGGATCGTATTCGCTCTCGCTGCGTTTCGTGAAACCGGATAAGCCGCCGCCCTGACGCAACGTATGTATGCGATCTTTGCGCCCGGTCAGGATTTTATGCGGATAAGCCTGATGCCCGACATCCCAGATGATACGATCGTCGGGCGTGTTAAAAACATGGTGAAGCGCCACGGTCAATTCGACGACACCAAGGCTTGCGCCCAGATGCCCGCCGGTCTTCGATACGGCTTCGACGGTAGCGGTGCGAACTTCTTCGGCAATTTGTTTTAAATCACGCTCGGGGAATTTCCGCAGATCGGCAGGAATCGTGATTTGATCCAGCAAAGATGTTTTACCGGAGTTATTATTCCCTTGAATGGTTTTTAGATCAGGTTTCATTCTTACACCGCAGCAGACAAAGCGATCACGTGGGTCCGCTGATATCTTGTCATGCCTAAAGGCATGACGTTATTTCCAAACGCGCTGTGATCGTTGCGCGCGGTTAATTCTTAAGCTCTGCGTTGCAGGACATAATCTGCTAGTTGCTCCAGTAAGATTGCGCGTCCGTTAAAACTATGCAGATGGCTCTTTGCCTGTGCGACCAGCATTTCGGCACGTTGTCTTGCCTGCTCTTTGCCCATTGTTGAAACGAAAGTGGATTTACCTGCTTGAGAATCCTGATTGGCCGGTTTGCCTGTTGCAATCGGGTCGGCTTCGACGTCGAGAATATCGTCGGTTACCTGAAAGGCAAGGCCAAGATCGTGCGCATAATTTAAAAGCGCTTTTCTATGCTGCTCGGATGCTTTGCCGAGAATGGCGCCAGCTTCGCAGGCAAAAGCCATGAGCTTGCCTGTTTTCATTCGCTGCATGCGGCTGATAGTACCAAGATCGAAGCTTTCGTTCTCACCGATAAGATCGAGCATTTGACCTCCAACCATACCTTGCGGTCCGGCGGCTTTGGCCAACGCCAGTACCAACTCTGAACGCACGCGAGGGTCTTCATGCGTATCGTTCTCTGCGAGAATTTCAAAAGCGTAAGTAAGAAGCGCATCGCCTGCAAGGATAGCAGTCGCTTCATCATAAGCTTTGTGAACAGCCAGCTTACCTCGGCGCATGTCTGAATCATCCATCGAGGGAAGATCGTCATGGATCAGCGAATAGGAGTGGATCATTTCGATCACGGCGGCGACACGGCGGGCGCGGGATGGATCGACGTTGAAAAGTTTCGAACTTTGCATGACCATGAACGGGCGGAGGCGCTTACCTCCGGCCAGGGTACCATAGCGCATCGCGTCATATAACTGGGCTTCGGCAAGATCCGTTTCCGGCAACAGGCGAGAAATGGTTTTCTCTACCATCTGGACGGTTTCTTCGAGCGCGTCTTTTAGTTCTGCATTGGTCTCGCGTGGGGACGGGGCCATAAAATAATACTCCTGATTTCTAATTCTCTGGATCTAACGGAACGGTTGAAACGCTACCGTCCGGTTTGACAACGATTTTATCGATGCGGCTTTGCGCTTCGCGTAATTTAGTCTCGCAATGATTTTTTAAGGCAACGCCGCGTTCATAGGCATTGATGGAATCTTCCAAACTGGTTTTGCCTGTTTCGAGATTTTTGACGATCGTTTCAAGTTCGGCCATGGCCGCCTCGAAGGACAGTTTATCTGGTGAATTTGCGTGGTCTGCCATTATTCTATTCTACGAAAAAGAAGGCGATATTATTCCATGCAGGTTTGTTTCTCAAGCAAGAAAAATCCTTATATTTCAAAGAATTGACAGATTTGTTTATTTCGCCGCTTTTTGGGCCGTCAAAGCCCGATTATAGGCCAATTCCTCGTCATTTAGCTGGAATCCGATCATAATCTTATAATCGGACGGTTTTTCACCCGATGGGAGCGGAATAATCTGTTCTAAAAGATCGGGAAAAGATTGTTCGGCCTGTCCGTCCTTGTAAACCATTGTAATAGCGAAAATATCCTTGGATATGATCTGGCCTTTTGGGTTTATGACGGCTACGAGATAGGGAATGGAATAACTGGCTTCGGTTTTTGCGTCTTTGATGCCGGCAGGGCCAAGTCGGCCTTTGAAGTCAATTGCCAGGCGTACGATTACAGCTTTATCGTCCCGGGAGCACTCAGGTTTGACCGAGGCGATAATCGTTTCGGATATGATGTCCTTGTCGCGGAATTGAGTAATATTGCCGAGATCGGTAGTGATCCCGGTTACAGGGCATTCATTCCCCGTTTCTGCAGTCGCCCAAGGCCATTCCATGGATTTTAAGCTTTCGCAACCGCTAAGGAGCAGGGCGCCGGTCGTAGCGACGGCAATAAGTTTATGAATGGATTTAAACGTCATGGAAAGATCCCGATTCTTGGTGAAGCACAAGAATATATCATGCGAAATCTATGGCAATAGCTTCCTCCGTTTGATACATAAATCGCCATGGATAACATTTCCCCGAATGCACCGCTGAAATTATTACTGGCTGCGCCGCGAGGTTTTTGCGCCGGGGTGGATCGCGCTATTCAGATCGTGGAAAAATCATTGGAGAAATACGGTGCGCCTGTCTATGTCCGCCATGAAATTGTCCATAATAAATACGTTGTCGATACGCTAAGGGCCAAAGGCGCTGTCTTTGTCGAAGAACTGCATGAAATTCCCGATGACGGGCAACCAGTGGTCTTTTCTGCGCATGGGGTAGGCAAGTCCGTGCCGGATGAGGCAACCAGGCGAAATATGTTTTTCATCGATGCGATCTGCCCATTGGTGACGAAAGTCCACAATGAAGCGGAACGCCATTACAAAATGGGTAAACAGGTTATCCTGATCGGCCATGACGGACATCCGGAAGTCGTGGGTACGATGGGGCAATTGCCGCAAGGTGCGGTGCTGCTTGTCGAAACAGTTGAAGATGTCGACAAACTTGAGGTCACGGATAAAGATAATCTTGCTTATTGTACGCAAACGACATTGTCTGTCGATGATACTGCGGAGGTCGTGGAATCATTAAAGAAGAAATTTCCCCTAATCCTTGGGCCAGCCAGGGAAGATATTTGTTATGCAACGACCAATCGTCAAATGGCGGTAAAGGAAATTGCGCCCAAAGTCGAAGCTCTTTTTGTAATCGGGGCTCCCAATTCTTCAAATTCAAATCGTCTGGTTGAAGTCGCCAAAGTTTATGGGTGTCCAAAAGCTTTTCTGGTACAGCGCGCAACCGATATTCCCTGGGAGGAAATCGGAAACATAAAAATTATGGGGCTGACAGCGGGAGCTTCCGCGCCGGATGTTTTGATTAACGAAGTTATCGATGCTTTGAAAGAAAAGCGTGATGTGTCTGTTGAAGAGATCGCCATCACAAAAGAAAATGTAGTTTTCAATATTCCTAAACTTCTTCGCGATGCGGAAGAACGAAAACCAAGCTGATGAATTTATTTCTTGAACAGCTTTTGCAGCAGATATCAAATCCCTATAGCTTGTTTTTCTTTCTGGCTTTCGTTTTAAGCCTTTTCATGTTTCATATGAAAGCGAGGCGAAAAATCCTTGCGACAAAGTTTCTCAGCGATGCGAATTACGCGACTTATTACTTCCTGATAGGGGGGCTGCCTGGGGCAATGGGCGCTATGATTGCCGGGCTAGGCGGATTAGTACAGGCTGTCACGCCTGATAAGCATTTCCAAAGAACGCGTTACTGGCGATTGGGAGTTGCAGTAATCCTGTCACTGATAGCCATATATTTTTCAGCTGCCAAATCCACCGATTTACTACCTTTATTCGCCATTATAATAGGCAGGCTGGCTGAAATGTCCTCGACGCCGCAAAAAGTACGTCTGAGAATGGCGCTGACTTTTCCGCCATGGATAGTCTACAATATTTTACATGGATATTACCTTTTGGTATTTGCCAATGCGACAGTTTTGCTTTCTTTATTTTGGGCAATATGGATGCATCATAGTATTAAACATAGAGTGGAGCCGGTTTAATGGCTGTTTATACTCCGCTCTCTGCAAATGATATTCGGCATCTGTTGTCACAATACGATTGCGGCACGTTGGTCGATTTCGAAGGCATTGTTCAGGGTGTCGAAAATTCCAACTATAAGATCAAAACGTCACAAAGCAGGTTTATCCTAACGGTTTTCGAGGCACGAACAAACGAAGCCGATTTACCTTTCTTCTTTGATTTCATGGCCCATCTGCATGAGCATGATATTTACTGCCCGTTTGTTATTGAAGACAAGGCCGGAGAGCGTATTCAAAAGATAAAAGGGAAATCGGGGGCCCTTTTCACTTTTCTCGAAGGAAACAACATCGACACAACTCTGATCACATCGGATAAATGTTTTCAGATAGGGCGATTGTTGGCCAAGATGCATATAGGGGCTGAAGGCTTCGAGCAAACCCGAACCAATTCAATGGCGCTTCCGGCATGGAAACAGCTTTATACAAAAATTTCTTCCGTCATTCCGGCGAAAGCTGAAATCTATTCAGACTCGCCTCAAGATCGCATGGATTCTGTTTTTCAACTGGATGACATTGCAGAAGAGTTGAATCTTGCCAAAAAAACTTTTTCCCTCAACCTGCCGAAAGCTGTTTGTCATCTCGATGCTTTTCCTGACAATATTTTCGAGCGCAATAGTGAAATCTGCGGCGTGATTGATTTTTACTTTTCCGCGTATGATTTTACAGCTTACGATCTTGCCATCACATTAAATGCATGGTGCTTTGATAATGGAGAGGCACATAAAGACAGAATTGCCGAATTTTTAAAAGGGTATGAGATATTACGTCCTTTGCAGGCTAAAGAAAAAGAAGCTTTTCAGGATTTATGCCGCGCGGCAGCTTTGCGTATTCTTATGACACGCACTCACGATTTTATTTTTCATGATCCGTCAAATCTGGTGAAGCCTAAAAGCCCGGACGAATATAAAAGCATATTGGAATTCCATCGTGACAACAAAATCTTCCACGGTTGAAATTTATACGGACGGCGCCTGTTCGGGCAATCCGGGTCCCGGCGGATGGGGCGCGGTGATGCGTTTTAATGGAGTGGAAAAAGAATTATCGGGCGGTGAAAATCCGACCACAAATAATCGTATGGAGATGATGGCGGTTATCAAATCTCTGGAGGCTCTGACGCGCCCGTGTAAAGTCGATCTCTATACGGACAGCAAATATGTTAAGGACGGGATTGAACAATGGCTTCCCGGCTGGAAGGCGAGGGGCTGGAAAACCGCCGATAAAAAGCCTGTCAAGAATATGGATCTATGGATCGAGATGGAAAACCAGTTTGCCCGGCATGACGTAAAACTTCACTGGGTCAAAGGTCATGCAGGCCACCCTGAAAACGAGCGGGCCGATCAATTGGCGGTCTCTGCGATTGTAAGATAGTTATCCACATCTAAATCTACCCTAATCCGGCACTAACCTCCGCTTTTAAGAGTCTATTAATACGAATCTTACACTGTGGAGATATAGACGCCTCGAAAGGAGGACACCATGAAAGCCAATGATAATTTGCTTATTGATCGTGTAGTTCTGCCCGTCCCTGAAACGACTATTTCAAAAGATGACATGGAGATATACAGTCGGTTTATGCGCCATCTGCGTAATGTCTCCAATAGCAGGATGGAAATAAAAATCCTGACATCCATTCAGTTTGTTGCAGATATGCTGGATTTACCGGATTCGCAAGTGACGAAAACCTTGGTCGATCTTGGTTTGCGCGCGCCGCGCATAGCACTGCCTTCCGATTATCTCGATCATGCAGACGCTTGCCTCATGCGGGATGACTGGGAAGTTGGCGCGGCCAATTCATCCCTGAAGTCTCTGCAAAAACACTGGGGAAAAATCGGAGAAGATAGATTTGCGGCATTCAGAAGGTTTTACCCGACATTGGCCGAAAATATTTTTGCCCGTGAAAATGTATAAATAATTTTTTAAAGTGTGTATGCTTTTTGGACGGGGAAAATCTGAGGCCCCGTCCTTTTTTTAATCGTTGAACCGCTCATACCCAATTCTGTCGCCTGGACGATCAGGAGTAAATGTGCCGGAGGGCATCTGATATCCGTCGGGTAAATTACCGTTTACGGCACTTTCAGGCATTTTTTCGTTCATTAAATTCGACATCATGTCGCCGAAATCATCCGAGTAGCTGCCCGATACTTGAAGGTTGTTTGGTGATGGCGTCGGATCGGCCTTGGCGGCAGTGATAATATCTCGCCATGCGGTTGCAGAAATACTGCCGCCTGTGACGGATTTCATCGATTTATTATCATCATTTCCGAACCAGACTACGCCGACATAATCATTGGAGAAGCCATCGAACCACGCGTCGCGGTGATCCTGCGTCGTGCCCGTTTTTCCTGCGGCGAAATAGGGGCCGCGCGCGCCTTGGCCCGTTCCATGCTGAACAACGCTTTCCATCATGCGCGTCAACTGAGCGATGTCACGCTCTCTGAATACGCGGGGAAAAGCTTCCTGTTCATGCTTATAAAGAACTTTCTTCGTGCGTTCTTCGCGGATTTCGTTAATACCGTGAGCCTTTACCGCATAACCGCCAGTGGCGATCGTCGCATAGGCTTGCGCCATTTCCAGCATAGGTACTTCACTCGATCCTAAAGCCAGCGCAAGATTTGGGTCCAGTTGCGACGTAATGCCCATTCTGCGGGCAACAGAGATGACACGGTCAACACCGACATATTTGGCCAGTTGAACGGCAACTGAGTTCATCGACATTGTCAGCGCGTCGGTCAAAGTTACAACGCCGTAATATTTATTGCCAAAATTCTGCGGACGGTATTTGCCGTCGGAAAAGGGAAAATCATCGATCTGGCTATACTGGTCCCATCCGGCTTCAAGTGCGGCGAGATAGACGATCGGTTTGAAGCTTGATCCCGGCTGACGCAGGCCGGAGCTTGCGCGGTTGAACTGGCTCTTTTGATAATTCGCGCCGCCCACCATGGCAAGAATGGAACCGTCAGGACGCAGAATAATGGACGCTCCCTGTGAAATGCGCAGCTTTTCATTATCCGCGACCTTCTTGGAAATAACGTTAGAAGCGGCGGATTGGATTTCTGGATCAAGTGTAGTTTTGACAACAATATCTTCTTCCGGTTTTCCGATAAGGTCATCAAGGGTATCGACGACGTAGTCTGCGAAATAACGACTGGAATTTCCATCGCCACGCGGTTCTTTGTTATCTTTCGGCGTGGCGGAGAAAGCGGTTTTCGCTTCTTTCTTGGTAATCTTGCCGTTATCGACCATGGCGGCAAGAACGACTTTCGCGCGCGCTTCCGCTTCTTTAGGGCTGGCGAGCGGCGAATAGCGGGACGGGGCGCGGAGAAGCCCGGCGAGCATGGCGGACTCTTTTAGGTTGATATCTTTTGCGCTTTTATTGAAATAGACATGGCTTGCCGCATCAACGCCGTAAGTTCCGGACCCCATATAGACCCGGTTCAAATAAGCGGTCAGAATTTCGTCCTTGGTCAGTTCATGTTCCAGCCAGATCGCGAGCAGGGCTTCCTGAATTTTACGCTTGTAGGTTTTTTGCTGGCTTAAAAAAAGATTCTTGGCAAGCTGCTGGGTGATTGTCGATCCGCCCTGTTTGACGTTGCCGTGTAAAGAATTGATAACAATGGCGCGAAACAAGCCAATAGGGTCGATACCGTAATGCATATAAAAACGGCGGTCTTCGGTAGAGAGAATGGCGTCGATCAAATGTGGGGGCAATTCTTTGACAGTCAAGGTCACGCCCGTAATATCGCCATAGCGCCCGATGACGCTTCCGTCATTGGCCAGAACGGTGACGGAGGCCTTACGTTCCTCCAACGGTTTTTTGATGATGTCGGGAAGCTCGCGGGCATACCATGCAACAACACCCGCAAGGACGATTAATCCCCAAAGGGTTAACACAAAACACCATTTTACAAGACGACCCAAAAGGGATGGCTCTGAATATCTGGTCGCGGCTTTATAATTGCGTTTTTTCGGGGGCATGGGACTTCACTTTGCTAACGCTCTGTCTAGTCAAAACATCCCGTTTTTTCAAGGTAATTAAAGCAAGAACAGGCTCGCAAGCCCCAGAAACGTGAGGAACCCGATACAATCGGTCATGGCTGTCAGAAAAACGCCCGACGCGATAGCCGGGTCGATATCGTAACGGTCAAGGATAATAGGGACGGATGCACCAAAGAATCCCGCAACAACGAGATTGGTTACCATTGCCGAGGCGATAACCGCTCCGAGTTTCGGATCATGGAACCAGATACCGGCGACAAGTCCGACCATAATGGCAAAGACAGCGCCGTTAACAAATCCCACTGCGACTTCCTTGCCGATCACCCGCCATGCGTTGGTGCTGGACAATTCACGGGTCGCCAAAGCGCGAACAGCAACGGTCAGGGCTTGCGTCCCCGCATTACCGCCCATCCCGGCGACGATCGGCATCAAAACGGCCAACGCCACGACTTTTTCAATTGTGACCTGAAAAAGAGAAATTACGCTTGCCGCCATAAAAGCCGTGAATAAGTTTATGAACAGCCAGCGAAAACGCGAAGAGGATGTAGACATGATAGAGCGATATAAATCGTCTTCTTCAATACCGCCAAGCTTTAGTAAGTCTTCCTGTGCTTCTTCATCGATAACGTCAATAACGTCATCGTAGGTAATAATACCGATCAATCGCCCGTCTTCATCGACAACAGGAGCGGAGGCCAGATCTTCGTTACGGAAGATTTCAGCGACTTCTTCCTGATCCATTGTGGCAGGAATAGGGTGGGTATCATCGAGTGTCAGCGCTTCGATTTTTTCCGAGCGGCGGGCGCGAACCAAACGGTGTAATGGAATTTCACCCGCAATATGATAGGACGGATCGATAACGATCAAGTCATAGAAATTATCGGGCAGGTCGTCAGCGGCAGCGCGCAAATAATCAATGGTTTTTCCGACCGTCCAGAATTGGGGTACGGCAACGAATTCCCGCTGCATTAAACGTCCGGCGGATTCTTCGGGGAAGTTTAAACCTTCCTGGAGAACCAGTCGTGTCTTGGCGGACAATTTGCGAATGACTTCGTGTTTGAATTCTTCTTCGAGCGGCAGGATCAAATCGAGCGCGTCATCTGAATCCAGCTCGGAGATAATTCCGGCGATCTGCGCCGGTTCCATATTTTCCAGGATCTGGCGGCGTACTTCTTCCTGAATATAGGTAAAGACTTCCGGTTCGAACAGGACGGTGCCGTATTCCAGCAATCTCGTCCTTGTATCCATGTTAACTTTTTCGAGAAGGTCGGCTTTGTCGTAAGGGCCGAGATTTTCAAAAAGAAGCGTTAGCTTCTCCGCATCTTCCGCTTCGAGAGCCTCGAGAATGCGTGCGATTTCATCGTCCTGCAAACCCAGCAGGGCGGTTCCCTCATCTTCTGTGATCTCATCTTCCGAGATGACAGGGGTTTTTTCGTCTTCCTCAATCATGAGGGACCTTTGCTTATTCTAGATCCTGCCTGATAAACTGAGCCGGATTTTCTGATTGGAATATTTGTGCGCCGACAGTCGACAGGGCGGTGACGTTGACAATGCCACGGCTTGTAGCGGCATTGGTCAAGATATGCGCTGTCTGTCCTACGCCAAGCAATAGAGGCCCGATTGTAATGCAATCGGCCAACACTTTGATGGCGTTATAAGTAATGTTTGCGGCTTCTACATTCGGCATGACGAGAAGATTCGCATTTCCTTTTAAAGGCGAACTTGGCACAAACTGGTTGCGTATATTTTCATCCAGCGCGGCATCGGCATGCATTTCGCCGTCGATCTCCAATGATGGATCGCGCATCTTCAAATCGTAATAGGCTGAGCGCATTTTGATGGCGCTTTCTGTATCGGACGATCCGAAATTGGAATGAGAAATAAGGGCGACTTTCGGCGTAATGCCGAAACGCTTCATTTGCTCGGCGGCCAATAATGTCATTTCAGAGATTTGCGCAATCGACGGATCCGGATTGACATGCGTATCGCAGATAAAGATAGGCCCGCGTGTCGGGTGAAGAAGGCACGGCATAGCGGCGGCGGTTTCAACGCCCGGTTTCAACCCGATAATACGAACGATGGATTTCAAATGGTTTTTGAATGGCTCTACAGTACCGCAGATCATGGAGTCCGCTTCGCCTTTATGTACCATCAGCGCGCCGATAATCGTGTTACTGTTACGGACTGAGTTTCTGGCGTAAGAAGCCGTAACACCCTGACGCTCCATAATGGAGTGATAGGTTTGCCAGTAATCCTTGTAGCGAGAATCGCCTTCAGGATCGACGAGTTCAAAGTCCTTACCCGCTGTCATACGCAAGCGCAGGCGCTTGATGCGCGTTTCTATAACGTTTTTCCGGCCGACAAGAATCGGTTTGGCCAGGCTTTCATCGACGACAGTTTGAACAGCCTGCAATACGCGGTCTTCTTCACCTTCGCAGTAAACGACTTTTTTAGGGTTGGCTTTCGCTTTCGCAAAGACAGGACGCATAACGCCTTCGGTGCGATAGAAATGCTGGGTCAGGCGGGCGCGGTAAGCATCCCAATCCTTGATCGGCCGTGTGGCGACACCTGTGTCCATTGCGACTTTTGCTACCGCCATCGGCAGTTCGACCATAAGGCGCGGATCGAAAGGTTTCGGGATCATGTAACCCGGACCGAATTCCAATACTTCGTCAGGATAGATGGCGGCGACTTCTTCGGAGACTTCCTTACGGGCAAGAGCGGCAATTGCTTTAACACATGCCATTTTCATTTCTTCGTTGATCGCTGTCGCGCCAACGTCGAGAGCCCCGCGGAAGATAAACGGAAAGCAAAGTACGTTATTCACTTGGTTCGGATAGTCTGAACGGCCCGTACAAATCAATGCTTTCGGACGAACTTTCAACGCTTCTTCCGGCAGAATTTCCGGAGTAGGGTTGGCGAGGGCCAAAACCAGAGGCTCCTCAACCATGCCTTCCATGTATTCAGGTTTTAGGGCCCCCGCGGCGGACAAACCAAGGAAAATGTGTGCGCCCTTTAAGGCTTCAGGCAAAGTTCTGGCTTTGGTCACGCCATTGGCAAATTTTTCCTTTTCGGAATCCATGCCCTCGTTGCGGCCTTTATAGATGACGCCATTGCGATCGCATGCAATAATATTGTCGAGTGGCAAGCCAAGCTGGTTAATCATCGTCATGCAGGCAATGGCAGATGCGCCAGCCCCATTGACGACCATTTTCACGTCCTTCCAATCCTTGCCTGTAATATGCATCCAGTTGTAAATCGCTGCGCCTGCAATAATCGCCGTGCCGTGCTGGTCGTCATGAAAAACCGGAATTTTCATTCTCTCGCGCAGCGTGCGCTCGATTTCAAAGCATTCTGGCGATTTGATATCTTCCAGATTGATCCCACCGAAAGAGGGCTCGAGGCTCGCGATGATGTCGATGAGTTTTTGTGGATCTTTTTCATTGATCTCGATATCGATAGAATCGATATCGGCGAATTTTTTAAAGAGAACGGCTTTACCTTCCATGACCGGTTTCGATGCCAATGCACCAATATCGCCAAGGCCGAGGACGGCAGTTCCGTTTGAAATAACAGCGACGACGTTACCGCGGGAAGTGTAATCCAAGGCTTTTAAGGGATCGGCTTCAATCTCTAAACATGGAATAGCAACGCCGGGAGAATAGGCAAGCGCGAGGTCGCGCTGGGTGGCCATAGGTTTTGTAGCTTGGATGGCGATTTTACCGGGCTTGGGATGAAGGTGGTATTCTAACGCTGCTTCGCGGAGTGTGTCCTTCATTATCAAATCCCTTTAGATGGTAAAATGGTTCGCTGGCAAAAGCCCTGAAAATAGTTAAATGGTGCGGCCAAGAAGACTCGAACTTCCACGGGTTGCCCCACATCGACCTCAACGATGCGCGTCTACCAATTCCGCCATGGCCGCGTTAGGTAGTAGAAGATGGCTGTGTCGTAACAGATTGAATAACTTATCGCAAGCCTGTAATGGAATGAAATGGAATACAAAATTTCCGACGTTCCCGTTGAATATAAAGACGCTGTTTCTTTCATGGAAAATCGCGTTGCAGCAATCCGCGAAGGCGTGACAGATGATCTGATCTGGTTTCTCGAACATCCGCCTCTTTACACGGCGGGCACATCCGCAAAAGCAAGTGATCTGCGCGAGGCCCGCTTTCCAGTTTTTGAAACCGGACGAGGAGGGCAATATACCTATCACGGCCCCGGCCAGCTGGTTGCCTATGTTATGCTGGATCTGAAGAAACGGGGCTCTGAACCGGACATTAAAAGATATATACATAATCTTGAGCAGTGGATCATTAATTCTCTCGCTGAATTAGGGGTAAGTAGCGAGCGGCGCGAAGGTCGTGTCGGGATCTGGGTAAATCATAATGGTCGAGAAGAAAAAATCGCCGCTATCGGTGTGCGTGTTCGTCATTGGGTAACCTATCACGGCATTTCACTAAATATTGATCCCGACCTGTCCCATTTTGGCGGTATAGTTCCCTGCGGCATTTCCGAGCACGGGGTTTGTTCGCTTAGGTCTCTAGGTGTTACAGTTTCCACAAGTGAGGTGGAGAAAATTTTAAAAAAACAATGGGTTAGCGTTTTCGGCTAATCTGCGGCCTGCGCTATGTTTTGTTTACCTGCCCAGTCTGCGATAAATTTAGACATTTCATAAAGATTGCTCTTTAACTTGTTGTAATTCTTGTTTTTTTCTTGAGTGGCTTCGTTCAGGTATAGGGACTTGTTAATCTCAATTTGAAGCCCGTGGCGACCCATTTGCGGATTAGAATACCGCTTTAATAGTTCAACTCCTTTATAAGGATTGTTGATATTAACCTTATACCCAAGATCACCGAGAAAGTTCTTGATAGCTCTGGTAAATCTAGGGTCACATGTTGTGCCGTCGCGGTCGCCAAGCACGAAATCAGCTTCGCCTGACAGAAACGCCGACCCGATCCCGCCTGAAGGCGAATTCATTGAATGGCAATCGATATGCCAGACCTGTCCATAATTATAATGTGTGTCATCGAGAATAGTTTTTAGCGCATGATGGTAAGGGCGATAATAAGTTTCGATGCGACTCCGGATTTCATCAATCCTGAGACGGCGATTATAGATCGGCGAACCGGCTCGGATTAGGCGATGGACAAGCCCGTGTCCGGCGGCGGATCGTATCGTAGGCTCGAATTTCTCCGGCCAATCTGCGTCTAGCAGATCAGGGTCTATATCATCTTCGGCGCGATTGACGTCAATATAGGAGCGGGCGAACTGACAAGCGAGAAGCGGCGCGCCTAATTTTGTTACGTCGGCGTAAAGATCGTCGATGAATAAATCTTCGGTCCGGCGCAGCATGGCCAGCTCGGAGGAGTACCCGTAATTCTCGGGATAGACCGTCCCGCTATGCGGAGAATTAAAGACAACCGGAATACTCTGCGCCGGACTAGGCATCAGGATTTTGTAAACATTCTCGATTTCGGAATATAGAGAAGACATTTACTAATCTTATGCCGTAATCTTAAAATGGAAAGTCTTGTTTTAGGGTTTTGGCGTCCATAAAACCTGATTGATATCATCCGTGCCAACCGCCAGCATAACGAGGCGGTCAATGCCCAGTGCAATCCCGGAACTTTCCGGCATACCGAATTTAAGAGCCTCGAGGAAATCCTGATCGACGGGGTATTTGTCACCATAGAGTTTTTCTTTCAAAGCAAGCTCTTCCGCAAACCGCGCTTCCTGCTCGACCGGATCGGTTAATTCCCCAAATGCATTGGCGACTTCGACGCCGCAAACATACAGCTCGAAGCGTTCGGCAAATCTCGGATCTTCCGGTTTGCGTCTGGCAAGCGAGGCCATGCTGACCGGATAGTCGCATAATATAGTAGGGGTGCCGTTACCGAGTTTTGGTTCGATCAGCGCGTCCATCACGCGGAAGAACAGATCGTCCCAGGCATCATCCGGTGCGGTGCGGATTCCAATCTCTTGAATAGCCTTATTAAAACCTTTCGCGTCATTGAGATAATCGGAAAGCTTTATCCCTGCATACGTTCGAAATGCTCCATCGACGGAAATAATCTCCCAATCCGCGAAAGGGTCACAGATTTTATCACGATAGGAATAAGCCTTAATGCCAACTTCCTTCGCGCAGAACCGCAAAAGATCAATGCAATCCTGCATGATCTGCTTGTAATTTTCTTTCGCGCGGTACCATTCGATCATGGTGAATTCAATGCTATGCCGTCTCGAGGCTTCCGCGTCTCTGAACACGTGGCATATCTGGAATATTTTAGGCAGGCCCGCGACCAGCAATTTCTTCATCGCAAATTCGGGACTGGTATGAAGGTAACGTGTCCGGTCAATCTGCTTATCGACGCCCCGAATATCGGCTTGGATACCTAATATATGTGTATCCATCACTGGGCAGACTTGCAGGATCGGAGTTTCAACTTCCCAGAAATCCTGCGTCTCGAAGAATTTTCGAATAGCGCGTATTAAAACCATACGCTGGCGCAGGTTTTCCCTTTTTGATTTAAAATTCTCGGGTTTCCACCACATAATGACATCCTTAAGGCGTTGCCCTTTAGACGTAATTTATATAGATTCTTACGGCAATAACAAATCCCAAGGACTCCCTCTATGCATGACATGCGCGCCATACGCGAAAATCCCGAAGCTTTCGATAAAAACTGGGCGCGGCGGGGAGTATCACCACAGACAGCCGATATTCTCCGGCTTGACGAACAGCGCCGCGCTTTTCAAACGGAAATGCAGGTCTTGCTGCAAAAAAGAAACGAGCTGTCAAAGCAAATCGGCCAGATCAAAGCTCAAAAAGGCAATGCCGATGAATTGATGGCGGAAGTCGCCGCGATCAAGGAAAAAACCGCCGCGCTGGAAATATCTGAACAGCAAGCTGCCGAAGGATTGAATGAAATTCTATCTTCCCTGCCAAACCAGCTTGCCGACGATGTGCCGGACGGAACATCGGAAGACGATAATGTCGAAATTCGCAAAGTTGGCAAGCCGAAACTCATCAACGATATCAAAGACCACGTCGATATCGGCGAAGCGTTGGGCATGATGGATTTCGATACGGCGGCGAAAATGTCCGGAGCGCGTTTCGTTTTACTCAAAGGCCAATTGTCCCGCATGGAACGGGCGTTGGCGCAATTGATGCTCGATACCCATACGCAGGAACACGGCTATACCGAATGCTCTCCGCCTTTATTGGTCAATGACCAGACGATGTATGGCACCACTCAATTGCCGAAATTTGCCGACGATCAATTTAAAACCACGCGTGGCGACTGGTTGATTCCAACCGCGGAAGTTACGCTCACTAATATCGTGGCCGATACGATCATGGATGAAACCATGCTGCCAAAACGTTATACGGCTTTCACGCCATGTTTTCGTCAGGAAGCGGGTTCCGCAGGCCGTGATACGCGTGGCATCATCCGTCAGCATCAATTTTATAAAGTAGAGATGGTAAGTATTGTTCTGCCGGAACAATCCGAAGCGGAGCATGAACGCATGCTCCAATGCGCGGAAAATATTCTGAAGAAATTGGAGCTGCCGTTCCGAACGATCACTCTGTGTGCAGGAGATATCGGTTTTTCTGCCCGTAAAACTTACGATATCGAAGTCTGGGTTCCTTCCCAAAATAAATATCGCGAGATTTCAAGTTGTTCGAATTGCGGCGACATACAGTCCCGCAGGATGAAAGCCCGCTTCAAACGCAATGGTGCGAAAGAAACCGAATTCGTGCATACGCTCAACGGTTCCGGCCTTGCCGTAGGACGTACGTTAGTGGCTGTTATGGAAAATTATTACGATCCATCGGATGGTGGGATATTCATTCCTAAAGCATTACAGCCTTATATGAATGGTTTGACTAAAATTACACCTCCAAAGCCTTAAAAATGAACTCGCCCGACGCTCGCAAAATCCGATTGATCATGACGCTTCGTCAGGCGGGGATTACCGATACGAAAGTGCTGGGTGCGATAGAGCGTATCCCGCGTGAAAATTTCGTGCCGTATTCTTTTGGGGACCGTGCCTATGAGGATACCGCACTGCCCATCGGTCTTGGACAAACTATTTCCCAGCCTTATGTCGTTGCTTACATGACATCCGCTTTGGAAATGGAAGAACGCATGAGCGTTCTCGAAATCGGTACAGGCTGCGGCTATCAGGCGGCTATCCTTTCTAAACTTTGCCGCCGCGTGTACACAATTGAACGTCACAAGCCTTTGGCTGAAGTCGCGCATCGCCACTTCGATGAGCTTAAGCTAAGAAATATAACGAATAAATGCGATGACGGTATGAAAGGATGGCCGGAAGCTGCGCCATTCGACCGCATTATTGTTACAGCTGCTGCGGCAGGCGATCCGCCTAAGCCGCTTCTCGATCAATTGAAAATCGGTGGCATCATGGTGATTCCGATTGGCGGGCAGGGGCAAAACCAGACCCTTCGCCGATATAAACGCGAAAGCGAGGAAATTTACTCAAAAATCGATTTGCTCCCTGTGAGGTTCGTGCCGCTTTTACCTGATGTGCCCAAAAACAATTCCTATTCACGCGAAGATTTACAGGAAGTGGCTTCGTGAAAAAGCATTTTGCTTTATTGACCTTTCTACTTGTGTCATGCGCTCCGTCGAAAAATCTGGCGCCGGTTTATTCCTATGGGGTTGCGCCCGGTGTTGGAAGTCTGGGTGTCCATGTCGTGCAACCGACAGATACTGTTTATAAAATTTCTCAGAAATATAATCTCGATTTGCGCGGGATTATTGAAGCCAACCATCTTTCTCCTCCTTATATGCTGTCCGCAGGAACCCGTCTAAATCTTCCGGCCCCGAAAACATATCGCGCACGCAGCACGGACAGCCTTTACAATGTGTCGCGTCTTTTTAATACGACGCAAACAGAACTCGCGTCTCTAAATAAACTTTCACCACCTTACAAGCTTGCGCAAGGCCAACTTTTAAAAATCCCAGGTAGTTACGACACCACTGAGGAAATAGCACCTTCGGTAGCGCCTGATATATCCAGTACATTGCCTGTTAACGAAAAAATAGAAACTGTGGTTTTGCCATCCAATCTTCCGGTGCCTGTTGCCACGCCCTCACCATCTTCGATGTCTATGCCGCCGCAGCCGGCCAACACCCATATTTCTGAACCTTTACAAACAGCCGGCGGTGCTAAAAACCTGCCTGTTCCGGCGCGGGCCGGAAAATTCCTGAAACCTGTAAACGGTAAAATTATATCCAATTTCGGGGATAAAGCTGACGGTCAGCATAATGACGGGATCAATATCGCTGCTGTAAAAGGGGCATCTGTCAATGCGGCTGAAAATGGCAAAGTTGTTTATGTAGGGGATGAAATAAAAGGTTACGGCAATATGATTCTTTTACGCCATAAAGATCAATATATGACGGCTTATGCCCATCTTGGAAAAATGCTTGTTAAAAAAGGCGATGTGATACAGCGCGGACAGGCGATTGGCACGGTGGGATCGACGGGTTTCGTCGATAAGCCGCAACTCCATTTTGAAATTCGCAAAGGAAAGAAGGCTATAGATCCTTCTGGTTTAATTTAGAAATTCCCTCGTTCTTCAAGTTCGCGGTCTTTCCGTTGTACATCGAATTTCATGCGCATATTTTCTTTGGTGAGATTGTAAAAATAATCGTAATAGGATTTGTCATCGAGAACATAACGCCCTTCGCTGCCAATATTTGAAATGCGGATACCTGCGGGGCCGATAGTGGCGAATTTACCTGGGGCTTTCGGATAATTCAGAAGGAGAATGAAATTCCCTTTGTCTTCGAAAGGAGTGATGTTTTCAAACTTGGCCATATTATATTTAGGCAGTTTACGCAGGAATGAATCATAAAGGTTTAAATTTTCCTGTTTATTGATCAGCCATGATGGATTGGGCAAATTCTGATTAATCCAGTAGCGTGCCACGATGCCGCTTGAGTCCATGGGATATACTTCGCCGGGAAATTTCTCGAAACTGGACTGGTTTGTAACTTCTTCCTTTAAAAACTTAAAGAAATTTTTGCTGTCTTTGTAATAGTCGTGTCGGGCCAGAATGGTAGAAATAAGAATCCCGTTTTTGGAAATATAATAATCCTTTCCGGTCAAACCATTCGCGTCTTTTACGCTCAAAGCCAGCATCTCGGCTGGTTTGTTTATAAAAGGACTGATTGTTTCTTTATTTCCCTTTTTCATGCTTTCGGCAAGATATTCGAAGCGGCGCCATTCATCGGATTCATTCATGCGCCACTTGTAGACTTCTGTAAAACCTTCGCGGGCGTCAGGATCCGCCTTATACAGGCGGATCGAAACTTGGCTATCCGCGTAGGCAGGAATGGCGATTAACAGAAGCAATAACAAAATAAGCGATTTCATTGGCATATATAACCATAGATTTTGCATAGGATAAATAGAGCTGTTCCCTTGTTTTCGGGTGAGAAGAGGGGATATATAGTCTCATCTCAAACATTATTTAAAAGGTTCGACTTTAAATGTTCATCAATTCTGCTCTGGCAGCTTCCGAAACGGTCACAACGGCTACTGCCGCTGCGTCATCCGGCGCGGCATTCCCGCAAACTATAATGTTCACAGTTGTTTTGGTGGTCCTGTTTTACTTCTTGCTCATCCGCCCACAGCAGAAAAGATATAAAGAACATTCTGATATGCTGGGTAAATTGAGTGTAGGCGACACTGTTGTTACACAAGGCGGCGCTATCGGCAAAATTGATTCAATGCCATCTGATAAAGAAGTTATCGTCGATTTCGGCAATAACGTTAAAATGACGATCCTGCGGTCTTCCGTCATGGGCAAATACGAAGCTGAAGCCAAAAAGATAGACAAAAAATGATTCATATTGCACGCTGGAAAATGGTGCTGATCGTATTGGTCAGTATCCTGTCCATTCTTTATACTATCCCGAGCTTTTTGGATCAAAAAACGAAGGACTGGCTCGAAGCCAATGCGCCGTCATGGGCGCCGACACGTTCGGTCAATCTTGGTCTTGATTTGCGCGGCGGCTCCCATCTCCTGCTGGAAGCAGATATCGACAGCGTTATCAAACAGAAAACTGAAGATGGCGCTACAGCGTTGCGCACCGAACTGCGTAAGCAGAAAATTGATTTTACCAATGTTTCAATTATTCCCAATGGAATTAAGCTTGATCTAAAATCTGAAGAACACCTGACGGCGGCTGAGAAAGAATTACGTCGCATCGACGACAGTTTCGTTGTATCTCGTAACGGTCTGGCATTACAAGGCGTCTATGACGAGCGCGCTCTGAAAACCATCCGCACGCAGACTTTGTCACAGTCCATTGAAATCGTAGAGCGCCGCGTCAATGAAACCGGTACACGCGAGCCTATTATCCAGCGTCAGGGCGATACGCGGATTCTCGTTCAATTACCAGGCGTTGAAAATCCGGAGCGCATCAAGGAACTGATGGGCCGCACGGCCAAGCTGACATTCCACCTGGTCGATCTTGATGGTAGCGGCGTCGATGCGCGTCTTCTTCCAATGCACGACAATCCGGGTCAGAAAATCGCTATCAAACGCCGCGTGATCATGAGCGGCGACATGTTGGTTCAAGCACAACCTTCTTTTCAGGAAGGCGCGCCCGTTGTGAGCTTTAAGTTAAACGCGATCGGCTCGCGCCGTTTTTGCGATGTAACGACCCAGAACGTAAACAAACCTTTTGCCGTCGTACTCGATGGGGAAGTTATCACAGCGCCGAATATCAATTCCGCTATCTGCGGCGGTCAGGCGATCATCTCCGGAAGCTTTTCCGTTCAGGAAGCCAGCGATCTCGCCCTTCTTTTAAGAGCGGGAGCCTTGCCCACGACATTGACGGTTGTCGAAGAACGCTCTGTGGGTCCGACGCTCGGCTCTGACTCTGTCACTGCCGGAGCCTTTGCAAGCCTTGTCGCATTCGCTCTTGTTGTTGCGTTGATGCTCGTTTGTTACGGCCTGTTCGGCTTGTTTGCGTCTGTCGCACTGGTTATCAACCTTGCATTGACCTTTACCGTGATGACGCTAATCGGCGCAACATTGACTTTGCCGGGTATCGCGGGTCTCGTGCTGACCATCGGGCAAGCGGTTGACGCCAATGTACTTATTTTCGAGCGGATGAAAGAAGAGATCAGAGCGGGGCGTTCGGTTATGTCGGCGATTGATACCGGCTACCAGAAAGCCATGTCGTCGATTATCGACTCTAACCTGACCGCGCTTATTTCAGGGGCCATTTTGTATGCTGTCGGAACCGGCCCAATCAAGGGCTTCGCCGTTACACTGACAATAGGTATTCTGACATCGCTTTTTTCGGCGATCATGCTAACCCGCATGATGCTTTTGATCTGGCTGAAGAAAACCAAAGCAAAAACTATTCCGATTATGTGAGTGCCAGAATATGAGAATTTTTAAATTCGCTGAAAATGCAAATTATAATTTTGTCGGACAACGCTATGTCGCGTTCTTTATAACAATTGCGATGATTGTCGGTTCGATCGCATTATTTGCAACGAAAGGCTTGAATTACGGGATCGATTTTACAGGCGGCGTCATGATGGAAGTACGCGTGCCGGAAGCGCCCGATTTGCCCAGGCTGCGCGGCGAACTTGATAATCTGGAACTTGGGCAACTCTCAATTCAGGAATTCGGGCAAAAAACCGATCTGATGATCCGTATCCCCGAACAAAAAGGCGGTAACGTTGCGCAACAGGCGGCGTTGGCAAAAGTTCAGGAAACGATCAACGCCGAATTCCCAAACGGCAAAGTTGATTACCGGCGAACCGAATTCGTTGGACCGCAAGTCGGTGACGAGCTTAAGGCGCGCGGTGCATGGGCGTTCGGCCTGACGGTGTTGGCAATTCTAGGCTATGTATGGTGGCGTTTTGAATGGCAATACGGCGTGTCGTCGATTATCTGTCTGGTCCATGACACGCTCGCTGTTGTCGGACTGTTTTCTTTCCTTGGGCTTCAATTCGATCTGACGGCTTTGGCGGCTGTGCTGATGGTGGCGGGTTACTCAACGAATGATACAGTTATCGTTTTCGACCGCATCCGTGAAAACCGTCGCAAATTCAAGAAAATGAGTATGAAGGAATTGATCAACCTGTCAGTAAACCAGACATTGTCACGGACATTGATGACATCTCTTACCACGGTCTTGGCACTTGTCGCCTTGCTTTTCGGAGGTGCGGTCATTCGAGATTTCGTCATTGCGATGCTGTTTGGCGTTATCGTTGGAACATATTCATCTATATACGTATCCGGCGCAGCGCTGATCTATATGCCTTTCCCTGATGATAAAAAACGCCATGACGGTGAGGAAGCTGTTGCTGCCTGATGACGGATGTAACGCCGCTTATTCAAGCCGGTCAGAAAATTATTCAGAGCTATGCCGCGGGTAAATTCAAGATCAACGGCGTCTATTATGAATATCCGGTTATCGTGACGTCTTTTGACGTTAGTGAATGGCCATCGGCTTCTTTGAACAGTTTGTCCCCTGACTTTTTCCTAAAGTGGAAGGACGACATTGATGTTCTTATCATCGGTTCAGGCGCAAAAGGTGCTTTGCTAATGCCGCAAAAACGCGCCGAGTTCAAAGAGGCGGGTTTCTCAATTGAGATCATGGACACCGGCGCTGCTTGCCGAACGTTTAATGTTCTGACAGCGGAAGGCCGCCGGATTGCGGCGGCCTTGTTGCCAGTTTAATTTTAATTTAATCCGCGATTTTCTGCGGGCCTTTGTCAAACAACTCTGCGACATATTCCCAGTTGATCATGTTGTCGACGAAAGCTTCCAGATATTTTGGACGCGCGTTGCGGTAGTCTATATAATAAGAGTGTTCCCACACGTCGACGCCCAGCACAGGTGTTTTGCCTTGAACCAAGGGGTTTTCACCGTTCGGTGTTTTGACGATCTCCAGCTTGCCGTTGCTATCCAGCGCGAGCCATGCCCAGCCGGACCCGAATTGGCCGACGCCTGCAGCAACAAAATCCGTTTTGAATTTATCGTATCCGCCAAGATCGGACTGAATTTTCGCTTCAACAGCTCCCGGAATTTTTTTGCCGCCACCGTCTTTTTTCATCCAGTTCCAGAAATGGATATGGTTGTAATGCTGACCGAGATTGTTGAAGAGCGGTTGGTTTTTTTGATTATAGGCGGCAACCATTGCTTCTTCTAAAGACTTGCCTTCAAGGCCTGTGCCCTGGATCAATTCATTGGCTTTATCGACATAGGCTTTATGATGCTTGTCATGGTGAAATTCCAAAGTTTCTTTAGACATATAAGGCTGCAAAGCGTCATACGCATAAGGCAGATCGGGTAGTGTAAAAGCCATAATAAAATCTCCTTTAAATCTTTACGGAGACTAACCTATAATTTCTGCCTGATTAATCAACATGGTTTTTGAGTTAGAAGAGATCCGCCCATTGGCAAATAACTGATAGGCTCATTTGAACGGAGAGTTGCGATATTGGAATTTATAAATCCTTCTTTACTCTTGCTTCTTGTCAGCGCTTTTAAGCCAAGTCCGCCCGCTGCTAAGACGAAAATTCCAAGCAAACCCAGTTCCCTATAATCGGGAAGAGTAGAATCTTCAGGAGGAGCGATACTGACTTTTTCATCCTGTGGAGCAATTCCTGCCTTAACTGTCTCAAGTTTCTGAAGTGGCTCAACTATCGGTTCAAATTTCTGGATTTTACCGCTTGCAATATCTTTCCCGATCTGGAGAACTGTCTTATTGATATGCATGTCACGCTGCTCTTTGCTTCTGTATCCTGCATAGGCAAAGGCAAAATCGATGCCTTTAACATTTACCACGCCCACGGCCGCAATGCCTCCAAAGCACGTGAAACCGGGCTTCATTATTTCAAGGCCTTTGATCCTGTGCTGATAATCGGAATCGAATGCCTCGATTTTGGATTTGAGGGTAAATTTTGTTTTTGTATCGGACCCCTTTTTAAATCCGTAAACTTCCTTTGAACGTCCATAATAGCTTTTTAAGTCGTCGCCGAATTCGCTATACGCGGCAGACATAAGTTTCGCCATACCGAGTGGTGTTTGCCAGTGGGACTTGACTGCCTCGGCCGTATTGAAGCCGGTAGCGCTTGCCCAATTGCCTTGTACGCCCAATCGGCGCGCATATTCGTTTTCAAGGGAATAGAATTCTTTCAGACTTCCTGAGATGCGAATAGCAAGGGCATTCGGGCCATCATTAGAGGATCTTGTAAATACAGCGCGCAAAATCTGTTCTGCTGGTGCTTTATCGATGAAAGCAGGAATAGGGTCGTTACTTTGCAGGTATTTAGATTTGCTTGCACTTCTATAAGAGCGATGCTGGATCGGTATTCTTTCATCCTTTGAAATTCTGTCTTTGCCTGTACCGTTTTTCATGCGATCGAGCGCGATATAAGCGGGCATGAGTTTTGTCGCAGATGAGAAGAAGGCGCGTTTATTAGCATCGGTTGCGTCACCGATAACTTCCCCTGTTTGGGTATTGATGAAAATCTCTACCGGTTTCCATGAAAGGACTTCGCTTATATCGCATGAACCATTTTTGACTAAAGGCGTGGCCGCTTTTGATTTAGGCAAGTCGCTTTGCTTTTTTTCCACCTTGGCTTTTGGCTTATGATCCGATTTTGCGGACTTGGCCGGCTTGTGCACTTTGGACTTTTTAATAACTTGTGCTGTTTTGGTAGGTTTTGCATCGGCTTCAGAATCAAGAATACCAAGGCTCGAGACCAATGCAACGGAAGCAGCAAAAGGAGCAAAGATATTCTTCATGGCAGTAAATTATATAAATATTATGTAAATGTCAACTATTTGTTAATTATAAAATAGAATGGTAAATATTGCCGCATGAAGCCTGAAGACCTCGAATATTGCCGCCAAACCCTGATAAAAGCCGACTATTATCATTATTTAATCAGTCTTTTCATGGCTTTGGAAAAACGAAGAGCGCTTTGGGTAGTAGGGGCGTTTCGTCAGGTCATCGAAACCATTCCGTCATCGGTATCCAATCCAGCACTTGGGTATATGCGCCTGACTTGGTGGAGGGACCAGATCAATACATTGGAACAAGGTGGGCTGACAAAGGGACAGCCGATTTTAAGCGCTATTAAACATTATTTACATCCCAGAGAAAGCATGGATCCATCTATTTACAAGCTCTTGACCGACTTTATCGACGATCACGAAGCTTTGATCGAAAACCCGGAGGCTTCTATAGTTTCGGTTTCCTATGCGAAGCTGCTGGAAAAAATACTAGGCTCTGATTTACTTCGCTACAAAAAGCTGGAAGATGATCTGACCGACATCATGAAAAAATATCATGGCACGAAATGGGAAAACGATCCGCCATTTCTGGCGTTGCGCCTTTGGATAAAAAATCTGATTTATTGAAAAAACCTCGTTTCATTTAAAAAATGAAAATTGAGTTAGAAATTGGTCTCTTCAACGAGCTTCAGGATGAAATCCCGGAAAAGGGCAATTCGTTTCGAATGTTTGCGCTCTTCCGGATAAACGAAATACATATCGATCTTTTCGCTTTTGACGTCTTTGAGGACAGGCACGATCTCGGGATCGTTCGCGACCATGAAATTGGGAAGGACTGCGATACCTGCGCCGTTTCGGACCGCTTCATAAATAGCTGAAATGGAATTGATCTGGACGACGTTCGGATTGCCGTCAATCTCGATACCCGCTTTTTCGAGTAACCAGTTCGGATTTTGGTAAGGCAGCAAAACCTGTTCCGGATACGCGATCATCAGGTGATCTCTTAAGTCGTCAATTTTTTCGGGCAATCCATTCTTTGGTTTATATTTCTTGCCGGCGCAGATTGTGAAACCTATCGCAGTGACATGGCGCTGAATTAAATCTGGTTGCTCCGGTTTGTAAAGGCGGATAGCGGCATCAGCTTCGCGCATGCCGAGATTTAGAACCTTGTCTTCGAGAAGCAGGCTGATCTGGATGTCGGGATACTCGCTGTGAAATTCCTTAAGCTTGGGAGCGAGCCATGATACGCCGATAAAGTCGGCAGCCGTCACGGAGATGGAACCGCCCGCTCGTTCCTTTGTATCGTTTAACTGCCCTTCGATCATAGCTAGTTTGCCGAAAATATCGCGCGAGGTTTTATGAAGCAGCTCGCCTTGCTCGGTCAAGATAAGGCCACGAGCATGACGATGGAAAAGACTGACGCCGAGTGTTTCTTCCAACGCGCTGATATGCCGTGAAACTGCGGACTGCGACAGTTTGAGTGTTTCACCGGCATGGGTAAAGCTTCCGGCTTCCGCTACCATGTGAAATATGCGCAGTTTGTCCCAATCCATGGAAATCCTCTATTATTCTGCCGCGTGGCTTTGTTGCTGTGGAGTTTCTGACGCAAGAATAAAACGATCAGCTTCCAAAGCTGCCATACATCCCATACCGGCAGCGGTTACGGCTTGACGATAAATCTTATCGCGCACGTCTCCGGCGGCGTAGACGCCTGGCACTGATGTGGCGGTCGAATCTGGAGTAGTCAGGATATAACCGGTCTCATCCATTTTAAGTTTGCCTTTGAAAAGCTCGGTCGCCGGATCGTGACCGATGGCCATAAAAACACCGTCGACATTGATGTCTTGTATCTGTCCTGTTTTGGTGTTTTTCAAACGAAGCCCTGTCACGCCCGGGTTATCGGTGCCTTGTGGGTTGCCAAGAATTTCCTTGACCTCATGATCCCAGATGATCTCGACTTTCGGATGGGCGAAGAGACGATCTTGCGCGATCTTCTCCGCGCGCAAACTGTCGCGACGGTGAATGAGTGTTACTTTGCTGGCGAAGCTAGTCAGGAAAAGAGCTTCTTCAACAGCAGAGTTACCGCCGCCGACAACGGCAACTTCCTTACCGCGGAAGAAAAATCCATCGCAGGTCGCGCAAGCCGAAACACCAAGGCCGCGGAAAATCGTTTCACCTTCAAGGCCGAGCCAACGTGCTTTCGCGCCCGTGCAGATAATGACGGTTTCTGCAATATAAGTGGTGCCGCTATCGCCTTTGCAGAAGAAAGGGCGCTTGGAGAAATCGACATCGACGATCATGTCTTGAATAAGTTGCGTACCGACATGTTCTGCTTGTGCGCGCATCTGCTCCATCAGCCATGGTCCCTGGATGATGTCGGCGAAGCCGGGGAAATTTTCGACATCGGTCGTGATCATCAACTGACCGCCGGGCTCCATGCCTTGCACCATAACAGGTTTTAAATTGGCCCGAGCTGCATAAATGGCGGCGGTGTAACCGGCAGGGCCGGATCCGATAATAAGGACTTTGGTTTCAATATTCTTGGACATAAGACTTTCTAAAAGGTCGGCGTTTGCCCGTAAAGCAGGAAATGTTAGAAAAGGCCGCTTTTCCGCCGGATTTCTTGAGCGATCAACTCGGCATCGTTTAATGGCTCGTATGTCCATTCGTCGATTTGTCCGCAAAAGTTACGAATAATACCTTTTTCCTGTAAATTGTCCTGCATAAGGCGGTGCCGTGGCTTGCCGCCGTTCAGGTTAATCGTATAAACGGGCTTTCCGGTGGTTGCTGCTTCGGAGACCATCGACATGCTTTCCGAGGTCACGATCAAAACGTCGGCATAGGCTAAAATACCGAAATAGGGATTAGGGTCCATTCCGTTCCAGAAGAAGATATTGGATCCTTGCAGGGCGGCTTGAAGGATTGCCTTATTTCTCTCTCCCGTGCGCCGCGATGTCGTAATCATCAAACCATAGCCGCGGTTAGAAAGTACTTTTAATTGCGCGGCAAGATTATGAACCATCTCTTCAGTTAAAACTTGTTTACCAGCGGTGCCCCCGATTAAAACACCAACGCGCTTAGAGGGGAGGGACTGGAAAAAAGGGAATTGCGTTATTGCCGCATTGAGTTTTTCTCTTGTGATACGATTCGGCGTCGCTTGCGTCACCAGTATATTTTCAGCCTTTAATTTGCTTGCAGGATCGTGCGCTGGTACGGCAAGAATATCGAAATCCCAGCGACCAATCCTTGTGTCCTGAATTTGTACGACGAATGTTTTGCTCTTGCTCTGACGTTTAATATGACGTGAGGCAGCTATGCTCTTTCTGCCTGAAGCGATCAATAAATCTGGCCATGGCGGCCGGATTGGGTCGCCCTTGGACGAAAATGTTTTTTCGGATTCCAGTCTCAGGTAAGGTGATAAAGTTTTCCATGGCTCATTGAGCTGTATGCGTTTTACAATGGGTGAAACGCCTAAAGCTTCCGTGACTCCAAGGCATTGATTCTCCGTACCTGTAAGACCTTCAGTTACGATCCATGTGGAAATCTTCTTGTCCAAAGAAACCTTCTAGATTAGCAAAATTGCATAAAAGACTTGCCCTCATAGGGAAGGGTCTTTATATCAGGGCATGTTAATGAAAAACAACAGGACATTTGAGTAATGACATCGCAGCCATCCCGGCAAAACCGCATCAAGCTTGACCGTATAGACCGCCGAATTCTAAGCGACCTTCAGGATAATGGGCGCATGACGAACGTAGAATTGGCAAAAAATGCAGGAATATCCGCTCCCCCATGTCTGCGCCGCGTGCGTAATCTTGAAGAAATGGGACTCATTAAAGGCTATTATACTGAAGTAGACGAGGCTGCGCTCGGCTATCCTGTAACGGTAATCGCCCTCATAAAGCTGAATAATGTCGGCGATTCCGACATGAAAAACTTTGTCGACCAGATCAATGAATGGCCGTTAGTACGTGAATCCTATCTTTTAACCGGCGAGCATGACGTCATGATGAGAATTGTCGCGCAAGACTGGGATTCTTATCAGCAGTTTTTAACTAATGATCTGATGAAAGCGCCTAACGTTGCTTCGGTTAAATCGTCCTTGACCGTCCGCGTAACGAAGAACAAAGCCGGTGTGCCGATAGAAATTTGACGTATTTTCCGAATACTAAGTTTCACCTTTTGTTTCAATAATATAATTCCGGACTAAAAAAGTACTTTTTTTGCTTTTTTAGTCCTTTTTTTATTGACCGACTCCAGGCGAAAGAATAGGAAGTTGAGAATAATTCTCAACTTCACTCTAGAGTAAAAAAATGACTTCTTCTGCACTGCTTCAACAAATCCAAGAAGACCATCTAAATTCGCAAATTTATTCTTTAAGACATGAATTTCGTCGCGACGTGCAGAAGATGATTGAACGACATTCGATCCATGAATTTGCGGATTTCAAATTAGAACCTACTAATCCGGTCGCCACACCAGTTTATGTTGTAACAGGTGTTTCTTTTATTCCAACCAGCCATGATGAAGGACAATGTATTTCGGATCAGCATACGATCTTCGGATATAACGACGATGGCGAAAAATATGTCATGAACAATTCTGCAATGATTGCGCAGAGATTGTTGGACGGCGGACACCGCGTTGTTTTACACAGCTCGAATGAAAAGCTAACAAGACAGTTGATTGAAAACCATCCTAATGGTTGCAACGCGCATTTCGTCTCAGGCAATGTGAGTGATCCGGCTTTGGTTGGTCATGTGTATGAAGCTCTCTATATGGAGGCCATGTACAATCCCATTTCAGATGTGCGCTTAATGGCATACCAGTCTTTTGCTCAAGGTGTTGACGAGCCTTTCAAGCCCATGCACATGGAAGATTCATCTTTTGTTGAACAAGCTTGTTCTAACCGCATCAGATTTGTTTTTAACATGGCTGCCATGGCCTATGATCTTTTAGAAAACAAGAATGCTGCGGGGATGCGCATAGTATCTTTATCGGCACTTGCGGGAAATCGCGCCAGCTATGGGCTTGTGGCAGACGCTGCCGATAAATTCATGAATGAGCTTATGTGGCGTACCTTCCATTTGGAATCCAATATCTCGACTGGGAAACCTGTAACTATATATAAAATAAATCCGGGCATTACGGCGGCTTGCGATGTTTATAATCGGGGCAGCGTGGTCGATCTTGTCACGAAAGAGTCGATTGCCGATGGCTTCCCATTCGAAGACAAAATTCTGGCTGGAAATGCTCCGTTACCAATAATGTCATCGGCCGATGTAAGCTGGGTAGCTGAAAGAGTGCTGACTGCAGAAATAGGCCAGTCACTGAATGATAATCTACCAGATTCAATTCGCCAGCTTTTATACGCTGGCTATAAGCCTGATGAACTGGCAAAACGTTTTTCCGATGCGGTCAAGATTGACGGGAATACGATTTCCGTCGGAAATGATAAATTGCCGGAGCATTGCTATGCAGCTAACACGACCTATGGCGCATTGCCTGATGTAATTAAACCTGGCGAGTATCGCCGTATATCACTGACACCCACAGGACAAATGTTTTAAAGGATTAAAATATGGCACACGCAGAAGTAAAAACATGGGATAGCGAAACTGGTGAAGACGCAATGCAGGATATGCATTATCCGGCATGGATCACCATGATTGAAAAGATATCGGAACAAAGTCTTGCAGATAAGCAGGTTCTTGACTTTGGGTGCAACCGAGGCGGTTTTCTAAATGTTCTTTATAAAAATAAGCCTTTTGAAAAAGGAGTAGGTGTTGATATCGCAATGGATTCTCTTGCCGCCGCGCGCGAGAATAATATTGGTCTTCCAATTACGTTTGACCATTCAAACGCTCTTGCTGGTTTCTCTGAGGAATTCGATATCGTTTTCTCTCATGAAGTCGTTTATTTACTACCCGACCTTAAAGAGCATGCGGAAGAGATCCGTAAAGCTTTAAAAAAAGGAGGATCTTATTATTTGGCTATTGGCGAGTATACAGAAAATCCTTTGTGGCCAAGATGGAAAAAAGTAATAGAAGATTTCTCTCCTGTCCGTCCTTATACTTATTCACTGCAAGAGATGGCAGAAATATTCGAAAAGCAAGGATTTGATGTCTATATCCGTCGCCTTGTCTGTGATCATTTTTTGAAATACGAAGCTACAGACGAACAATTTCAAAACTACATAAAGTCGCCCATTGAATATATTCAATTCAAGTACGACTATATGATTATGTTTAAGCTGGTAAAAAAGTAGTTATTTATAAACTACTTTTAAAACTTCGTAGTTTTTCTTACCTTTAGGAGTCGAAATTTCGACGCTGTCACCTAAAGTTTTACCGATCAGGCCTCGAGCGAGGGGGGCAGTAACGGAAATCTTGCCATTATCGGAATCGGATTCGTAAGGACCGACGATCTGGATCGTCATTTCCTTGTCATCATCGTCGACGACGGTGACAGTAGCTCCGAATTTTATCGTGTCTCCAGACATAGTGGATGGGTCTATGATATTAGCAAGGGAAACGGCTGCGTCCAGCTCGATAATTCGACCTTCAATAAAGCTTTGACGTTCTTTGGCTGCGTGGTATTCGGCATTCTCTTTCAAATCGCCATGACCGCGTGCTTCTGCAATGGCCTCGATAATAGAGGGACGCTCCACTTGCTTTAGATTTTGGAGTTCCGCTTCTAATGCTGCAAAGCCATTTTTCGTGATCGGGATCTGGTCCATATTTGTCTCGCTTTATAAAATAAGAAACCCGCCCTAGAGCTTTACAACTCGGGAAGGGCGGGAATATCTTTATTGATAATAGCCGGATTTACGGCGAAGTCAAATCCGGCTGGTTGGCTGCGCTTTCCTGCAAAAAGCCGCCTGACTGCATTGACCAAAGCTTGGCATATAGCCCGTGTCTATCAAGCAAATAGTGATGATTGCCTTCTTCGATAATTCGTCCGTTTTCAAATACTAAAATTCTGTCTATCCGGGCGATGGTGGAGAGGCGGTGAGCGATGGCGATAACAGTTTTGCCCTTCATCAGCTGATTGAGCGCATCCTGAATAAGCATCTCTGATTCGCTATCGAGTGCGGATGTCGCTTCGTCCAGTACCAGAATTGGCGCATTTTTGAGAATGGCCCGGGCGATGGCAATGCGCTGGCGTTGCCC
This sequence comes from Micavibrio sp., assembly GCA_030824965.1. Lineage (GTDB taxonomy): Bacteria > Pseudomonadota > Alphaproteobacteria > Micavibrionales > Micavibrionaceae > Micavibrio_B. The sequence goes on from JAPJQV010000001.1 coordinate 501,432, forward strand.
GCCGGATAATTTTATACCGCGCTCGCCGACCATCGTATTATAGCCATCGGACAGTGCGGAAATAAATTCATGCGCGTGAGCGCGTTTTGCGGCTTCAACAACTTGATCGTCAGTGGCATTACGCGAACCGTAACGTATATTCTCAATAAGAGTGCGATGGAAAAGCGCTGTATCTTGGGGAATAACAGCGATATTTTCGCGGAGCGAATTTTGTGTGATATCGGTGATATTCTGTCTATCAATTAATATCGCACCGCTTTCGACGTCATAAAAACGTAGAAGCAAATTAACAAAAGTACTTTTGCCCGCGCCACTCGGGCCGATGAGCGCGATTTTTTCGCCTGGTTCGATTGTCACATTCATCTTATCGAAGATCGAATTCGCACCGTATTTGAAACTCACGTCTTTAAATTCAATCCCGCCATCCGTTACATTGATGGCCGGCGCGTCCTTTTTGTCTTTTATATGATGATAAGGCGTAATAGTGCGAAGCGCGTCGGACATATTTCCGATCTCGTCGACGACAGAAACAATACCGCCGCCGAGCATCCATGTCGCGCCGGCGAGTGAAAATCCGATGGCGGATAAAGTCGAGACTTCACCAACCGTGATCAATCCCCGGGACCATGTATAACAGGCAAGCGACATCATGCCGCCGCCGAGAAAAACGAGGGAGATGCGGCGTAAATTTTCAATCTGGGCCATATTGCGCATTAATTTCCCGGCCAGTGTATATTCAATCGCCGATTGTTCCGAAATAAAATCGCTTTCATAACCTGTTCCAGCGAAAGATTTTACCGATGACATATTGGTAAGCGTATCGACGACGATGCCTGTCATGTGAGATCGCTGATTGGCGTAATTCGTAGAGCGCTCCCGAATACGCCTTAAGCGGATGATGATCGGCATGGCGACAGAAAGAATAAAAACTATAAGGAAAGCGGCAAAGATAAAATGGATTGACGTTGCGATAATGACGCTCGTCACCATTGTGATAACGGCAAAGAATAACTGGTTGCGCTGGATATCCTGCAAGCGGATCGTACCTTCGGAGAGTTCGGATATTTTACGCGCTAGGCTTCCGGCGAAATGGTCCTGAAAATAGGCATGCGAGTGACCCATTGTGTAATTTAAGAAATCGGCGCGAATGGCGCTGCGCAGGCGGGGCCGCCAATAGACAAAAATATAAGTCAGCCAGACATGCGCCAATTCACCGATAGTAAGCACACCGAATAAAAAGAATAGAAGATGTTTAATATTCTCCGGAATGCCTGCTTCTATATTTGTAGCGCTTAAAGCATCGATAATCTTTCCCATGATAAGAAGTGAAAGGGCGTAGCGGGCATAGTGAATGATATCGAGAATGGCTAAAAGTGTTAAAACGCCCGGATTTTTATTCCAGATATATTTCAGAAACGCGTCGAAACTTCGCGGCGGCTCGCCATGTGTGGCCGGAACGTTGAATTTATAGAGGTGCATAAAGGGAGGCTACTATTCAGCCGCCTCGATAGCAACATCTTCCGCGAAATAGGATTGAAGTGGCGCAACATGTATATCACGTGACTTCATGGCGCGGATGGCTTGCACGCCTGCTTTCGCCGCGGAGAGAACCGTATAATACGGAATCTTGTTCATCAGCGCGATGCGGCGAATGCTCATCGCGTCGGCGAAAGCTTGCGGACCTTTAGTTGTATTGATGACAAGACCGACCTCACCATTAATCAACGCATCGACGATATGTGGCTGGCCTTCCATGACTTTATTGATGCGCGTGACGTTCAATCCGGCGTTTTGCAAATGCTTGGCTGTGCCGCCTGTGGCGATGACTTTGAAATTCATCTCGATCAGATCTTTGGCGATGGAAACCAGTTCTTCTTTATCCGCATCTTTAACCGATAAGAACACGGTACCTTCCAACGGCAAATTCGTGCCAGCACCAAGCTGCGATTTGGCAAAAGCCTGCGCGACGTTTCTATCGATCCCCATAACTTCGCCGGTGGATTTCATTTCAGGGCCTAAGATTGGATCGACACCGGGAAAACGATTGAACGGGAAGACGGGCGCTTTGACGGCGACATGGTCTGTGTTCATGCCGCGCAGAAGCGGTTTGAATTGAGAAAGTTTTTCACCGGCCATGATGCGGGCTGCGATTTTGGCAACCGGAACACCAGTCGCTTTTGCAACGAAAGGCACGGTACGCGACGCACGCGGATTAACTTCGATAATAAAGATTTCCTGCTCGCCCGTATCCTTGTTTTTCTTCACGGCGAATTGAACATTCATCAGGCCTTTTATTTTTAAAGCTCTGGCGAGCTGCTCGGATTGTTTCTCAAGTTGCTGGACAGTTTTATAGGGCAGGGAGTGTGGTGGAAGAACGCAAGCGGAGTCGCCCGAATGAATACCTGCTTCCTCGATATGCTCCATGATGCCCGTAACATAGACATCATCGCCATCAGCCAAAACATCAACATCAATTTCCGTCGCGCCGCCGAGATAACGGTCGAGGAGTACGGGAGAGTCACCAGATACGCGCACGGCGGTATTGATATATTTCTCAAGGGCTTCCATCGTATGCACGATTTCCATACCTTGCCCGCCAAGAACGTATGATGGACGGATAACAATAGGAAAACCGAGTTCTTTCGCTTTTTCGATCGCTTCCTTGGCGGACCGGGCTAGAGCGTTTGGCGGCTGTTTCAACTTTAATTTATGAAGGAGTTTCTGGAAACGCTCCCGGTCTTCGGCGATATCGAGCGCATCAGGGTCGGTTCCTAAAATAGGAATTCCTGCATCCATTAAGGCTTTAGTTAAAAGTAGAGGTGTTTGCCCACCAAGCTGAACGATTGCCCCCATGACCTGACCATTGGAGCTCTCTGCTTTGATTAATTCGATAACGTCTTCGGCAACTAATGGTTCGAAATATAAGCGGTCGGATGTATCGTAATCTGTCGACACAGTTTCCGGGTTGCAATTGACCATGATGGTTTCATAGCCTGCTTCTTTCAAAGCATAAGCGGCATGAACGCAGCAATAGTCGAATTCAATGCCTTGGCCGATGCGGTTAGGGCCGCCTCCAAGAATGACAACTTTTTTGCGGTCTGTAGGATTGACTTCGCATTGCGCCGGATTGACGCCGTCGCCTTCGTAACAACTATACATGTAAGGCGTGGTTGAGGGAATTTCCGCTGCGCAAGAATCAACGCGCTTATACACGGGATGAACTTTATGCTTCCACCGCGCTTTGCGAACAGCGCTTTCGGTTACGCCGACAAGTTTGGCAAGACGCACATCGGAGAAGCCCATTTTTTTAAGCTTGAGCCAGCCTTCGGAATTAATCGGCAATCCGTTTTTCTTGATGTCTTTTTCGGTCTGCACGATGCCGTAAATACGTTCCAGATACCATGGGTCGTATTTCGTTATAGCGTGAACGTCTTCGACACTCAAGCCGTGGCGGAAAGCCTGCGCGACGTAAAGAATACGTTGTGGCGTCGGTTTGGAGAGCGCGGCGCGGATTTGGTCGGGGTGAGGTTCCGGATGGTTATTCGTCGCGGTGCCGATATGAATGTCATCGAAACCCGACACGCCTTTTTCCAAGGAACGTAAAGCCTTTTGAATCGACTCTTCAAAATTGCGGCCAAACGCCATGACTTCGCCGACAGATTTCATGGCGGTTGTCAGGCCGTTGTCTGAGCCTCGGAATTTCTCAAACGCGAAACGCGGAATTTTAGTGACGACATAATCTATCGTTGGCTCGAATGCGGCAGGGATACGGCCGTCAGTGATGTCGTTTTTGAGTTCATCGAGCGTATATCCAATCGCCAACTTCGCGGCGATCTTGGCAATCGGAAACCCTGTCGCTTTCGAGGCGAGTGCGGAAGAACGTGACACGCGCGGATTCATCTCAATTACGACCATCCGTCCATCGGCCGGATTTACCGCAAACTGGACATTCGATCCGCCCGTTTCGACACCGATGGCGCGTAAAACAGCCAGCGAAGCGTTTCGCATAATCTGATATTCTTTGTCGGTCAGCGTCAGGGCAGGGGCGACCGTGATAGAATCTCCTGTATGAACTCCCATCGGATCAAAATTTTCGATTGAGCAGATGATAATGGAGTTATCGTTTTTGTCTCGTACAACTTCCATTTCATATTCTTTCCAGCCGAGAACAGATTCTTCGACCAGCACTTCAGAGATCGGTGATGCATCTAAGCCTTCGCGGACGATGCGTTCATATTCTTCTTTATTATACGCGATACCGCCGCCGGTTCCGGCCAAAGTAAAGGACGGACGGATGATTGTCGGCAATCCGATTTTCGGCAAAGCTTCCAAAGCTTCGGTCAATGTTTTGACGACCAAGGATTTTGGACTTTCCAGACCAAGCGTGTCCATAACATCGCGGAACTTCTGACGGTCTTCTGCTTTTTCAATGGCTTCCTGATTGGCGCCGATTAATTCTATATTTAATCTTTCGAGTGTCCCGTTATTGGCAAGGGCAAGGGCAGTATTGAGCGCTGTTTGTCCGCCCATTGTCGGAAGCAACGCGTCAGGATTTTCTTTTTCTAAAATCTTGGCGACAACATCAGGCGTGATCGGTTCTATATAAGTGGCATCTGCAAGGTTAGGATCGGTCATAATCGTTGCCGGATTTGAATTGACGAGAATGACGCGATAGCCTTCTTCTTTTAGCGCTTTACACGCTTGCGTTCCGGAATAATCAAATTCGCAGGCCTGGCCTATGACGATAGGTCCGGCGCCGATAATGCAAATGGATTTGATATCTGTACGTTTTGGCATGTCAGTCTCTGCTTAGGGGGCTAAATTCTTTTTCTTTTTGTGAATAGGCAAGTATGCGCCCTTCATGCATATCAAAAAGCCATGGGCGTATCGTAACCCTGTTTTCATCCAACGCTTTTTGAATGCTCGGATATGTTTTCAAATTTTCGGCTGATAAAAGCACGATTTGTTCTTCAGCATGTCTCAGCATTTCGTCATGAGTACAAACGCCTGCGCAACATTCCTGCGCGCGTTCCAATCCTTGTTTGGCGACTTCGACAAAGCTAAGGATTTCAGCGTCATCGATTTTTTCGACCAGAGCTTTGATTGCGCCACAACCGGTGTGGCCTAAAACGATAATTTCTTTTGTAGGATTATGTTCCAGTGCGAATTGTAACGCTGCGGCAAGCGCCGTTCCGTGTTTATAGGGGCGCACAATCGCCCCCATGGCATTATGATTAAAAAATGTTCCGGGGGCTGTATTGAAAACCATGCCTGCATTCGAACGTGAGTCGATGCAGCTGATAATAAAAAATTCCGGAGCTTGACCATTTTCAATCAAGGCATGCATTGGGGCATCTTTTCCATCATAAGCATAACTCCTAAAGCGCTCAAACCCTTCCAGAAGTTTTTTATAAGATGCCTCGTTCATATTAACGTCCTTCGACTTTCAAAACGCGAGTATGCTTTTTCAAATAGCGAAGCGTAAGAGCTGTTATTAAAAAAGCTACAAACATAACAGGCCAGATAAGGTCGTCTTTCAACCAGTGAGAAAATTCTTCGCCTTCTATAAAAAGATCGGTCACTACTTCGTTTACAAAAAACATTGTGCCAATTGCAAGCAGTGCCGGATATTCACGCTTCAGCACTGTCTTCCATGAGAAAGTCATTTCAGGTGCGCTCCATTGCTTGAAGCGCGGAATAATAACAGGTGTCTTCTTGCGCCATGCGTCGTACCGATCGCCAAATTTCTCGTGCAGGAAATTTTCTTCGGCTAAAATAATACGCTCCATGTAAATAAAGAAAACGAGTGAGAAAATCAGAACAAGCCACCAAACTTTGATCGAAAGGATCACACCAAGGATGATAATGAAATTGCCTAGATACAATGGATTGCGGACAATTGAATACATTCCGCTGGTATTTAAATGATCGGCTCGTTGTTCAGTTGTGTTGCGCCCTGATGTGCTGCCGGGAATAAAACCAACGGTAAAACAACGAATGGCTAACCCGATCAGGGAAATAATAAAGCAGACGAAGACAACTAAATCTTCAAAACCATCTCCGATTGCTTGCTCGACATAGGTGCTCTCTTCAAAAGCAATCGCCATTGGCGGAATAAGCAAAAGAGGAATGTAGCTTCTCCAGCGGAAGAAAAAATGTCCTGATTTGATCATGGAATCATGTAGGCTCATGAATGAAGTACTCCTTGTTTTCACGGATCATATCTACGAACCGTCCAAACAAATAATGGCTATCTGTAGGGCCGGGTGAAGCTTCCGGGTGGTATTGCACCGAGAAGGCCGGTTTATCTTTGACGCGAAGTCCTTCATTCGATTGGTCAAAGAGGGATATATGCGTAGCCTCGACATTCGCTGGAAGGCTTGTCTCAATAACTTCGAAGCCATGGTTTTGCGAGGTAATCTCCACTTTGCCGGTAAAAATATCTTTGACCGGCTGGTTCGCGCCGCGATGGCCTAAATGCATTTTTGATGTCTTTCCGCCCAGCGCAAGAGCGAGCATCTGATGCCCAAGGCAAATTCCAAAAATTGGCATGTTTTGGTCAAGGAGTTTTTTGATAACCGGAACCGCGTATTTCCCGGTCGCCGCCGGATCACCCGGACCGTTGGATAGAAAGACACCATCAGGTTTATGCGCCATAATATCTTCGACCGTGGAAGAAGCAGGGACAACAGTGACCTTGCAACCGCTGGCTGCAAGACAACGCAGAATGTTACGCTTCGCTCCGTAATCGATCGCGACGACATTGAACTCAGGATTGGCTTGTTTGCGATAGCCTTCCTTTAAATCCCAAAGCGTTTCATCCCAGAAATAGGTTTGGGTACAGGATACTTCTTTCGCTAGATCGAGACCGTCAAGACCTGACCATGCTTGCGCCTGTTTTAATAAGGCTTCGAGATCGAATTTGCCATCGGCTTTATAGGCGATCACGCCGTTCGGAGCGCCAGTATCGCGGATACGCGCCGTTAAGGCTCGGGTATCGATACCGGATATGCCAGGCAAGTCGTAACTTTTAAGCCAGGCATCGAGATGTTTCCCCGACCGCCAGTTGGATGGATTGGTGATATCTTCGCGGACAATCAAGCCACTAGCAACCGCATTGATGGTTTCTATATCTTCTTCATTCGTGCCGGTGTTGCCGATATGTGGAAAAGTGAAAGCGATGATCTGGCTGGCATAGGACGGATCGGTCAGAATTTCCTGATACCCAGTCATGGATGTATTAAAACAAATCTCGCCAACCTTTGTTATTTCGGCGCCAAAACCTTTGCCCCACAGAACGGTTCCGTCATTAAGGACAATGACGCCAGTTGCATCTTTAGGTTGCTGGGAAGATTTTAATTTTGCTGTGTCAGCCATGATCTAGCGTCTTTCTTTTTGTAAGGCACTAGAAAGCGATTTTAATAACGAAAATCTATGTCTTGTACAACATGAATCTTGATGTTCACCGGTTTTTCTGCGAAATCTGTGCGCAGGAGAATTAAAATGTCAAAACGCGCTGAAATTACCACTGCCATGAAAGAAGCCATGAAAGCGAAAGATGAGCTAATGCTCTCCACAACGCGCCTGATTCTGGCAAAAATGAAGGAACTGGATATTGAAGACCGCGCCAAGGGAAATGCGGAAGGCATCGGCGATTCCCAAATCCTGTCCATGATGCAGGGGATGATCAAGCAACGAGCTGAATCTGCCAAGGTTTATATCGAAGGTAACCGCCCGGAGCTAGCTGAAAAAGAGCAGAGCGAAATCAAGGCCATCGAAACTTTCCTGCCAAAACAATTGTCCGATGCGGAGATTGAGCAAGTCGTAGCCGATATTGTCATCAAAACCGGCGCGACCTCTGTCAAAGACATGGGCAAGGTAATGGCCGAGCTTAAAGCCAATTACGCCGGCCAGCTCGACATGGGCAAAGCTGGGGCGGTAATTAAGGCTAAGTTGGGCGGTTAGGCTGTTAAGAAAAATTTGATCCCCAGTTGTGGCTGGGGCAAATTTTAGTATCCAGGCTTTATTGGGCCTAATTCGCATTTAGCTATGCCCCAAAGAGTCTGCTGGTATTTTCCGGTTCTCTTGTTTACTTCTGAAATATGCCCGGCATAATTCCCATTTATTATGCTTGCAGAAAAAGCTCCACGAATTATGCTTGCAGCTTGAATGTTGAGTATGGAGCCATGAAATGTTGCCTCACAGCTTTCTGGAACAGCTTTGCACATTTGGTCGATTACTCGAAGTTCTGGCGTGGGCTCGGTACCAGCAAGCAAATTAAATCTTGTCACTTTCCCTTTTTCATTAGCAGAGAATTCAATTCCAAAACCATAAATTTTGTTATCAAAGCCACCTATACTCGCTGAAGCGCCTCGGCCATAGCAAATTGCACCAAATTTCTTTTCTGCGGCTTCTGCTGTGGTAGATGCGGCTAGTGCGGTTCCTATAAATGCTGCTGTAAGTTTCTTTTTGATTGAGTTCATTATTAATCCCCTTCTTGGTTTAGGTTCTTAACAGTAATTCCTAACTTTTGTCAAACTTATGTAATCTGTATAAGAAGTTGATAAGTTGCAAATTTCTATCGTATCTCGCTATAACCTCTCCATGTCCATCCCGCCGCGTTTTGTCGAAGATCTTCGTGATCGCCTGACTTTGTCTGAAATCGTTCAGAGAAAGGTTAAGCTGTCGCGCTCGGGTAGGGAGCATAAGGGGTGTTGTCCGTTTCATCACGAGAAAACCCCATCATTTTATGTGAACGATGAGAAGCAGTTTTATCATTGTTTCGGTTGCGGGGCGCATGGGGACGCTGTCGGCTTTGTCATGCAGTCGGACAATCTGTCCTTTATCGAGGCGGTAGAGTCTCTGGCCTCTCAGGCCGGAATGCAGGTTCCTAAGCAATCGCCCGAAGCAATTGAAAGAGCCAAGACTGAGAAGAGTCTACATTCTCTTTTAGAAGATACCTGTAAATGGTTTGAAGATCGTCTGCGCGAAGGCAAAAACCGCGACGTTTTAGAATATCTTACCAAGCGTGGTTTAAGCGAGGAAACAATATCGGGTTTTCGCCTCGGCTATGCGCCTGCCGATGATCAGACGCTTCGCAAATTTCTGAAAGATAAAGGCTATACCGACGCCCAGATGGTCGAAGCATCCGTCCTGCGGCCGAGCCAGACAGGTCGCGAGCCTTACGGGTTTTTCCGCGATCGGGTCATGTTTCCGGTCGCCGATATGCGTGGGCGGATTGTCGCCTTTTCGGGCCGGGTTCTGCCGGAACATATCCGTCCTTTAAAAGACCCGACCAAGAAAGCGCCAAAATATATAAACTCTACCGATACGCCGCTCTTTCATAAAGGGCGAATGCTTTATGCTCAGCAACATGCGAGGGCGGCGGCAAATGATCACATGCTTTTGGTCGTGGAAGGCCAGATGGATGTGATTGCCTGCAATCAGGCGGGGCTAAAGGGCGCTGTTGCACCGCTTGGCACGGCGCTGACCGAAGACCAGATTTCCGTTTTGTGGAAGATGATTCCACATGAAAGAAAAGAGCCAATCCTTTGTTTTGACGGGGATAATGCCGGATACCGTGCGGCAGTACGGGCGGCGGATCGTATCCTTCCGCTATTGAAATCCAATCAATCGGTTAAGTTCGCTTTTCTCCCGGAAGGCGAAGATCCGGATACGTTTATTTCGTCTCGTGGTTTATCTGCTTTCGAAGCCAAGCTATCTAACTCACTTACACTATTAGATTTTTTATGGACACATCATACGGCAGAAAAAGATTTCTCCTCGCCGGAAATGCGGGCAGGGCTGACGGCTCTATTGGATAGTCTGGCCGCTAAGATTCAGGATGCGTCCGTTCAATATCACTATAGACAGGCTTTCCGTGATAAGACCCGGGCATTATTTTCCGATACGCAAAGTTTCAAAAATAAAAAATCTTTTCAAAATAAGGGCTTGAGTACATCTATTACGTTACCGCCTATACGAAAAAAACAGGATTTCGTGCCGCAAATTGTGCTGGCCTCCATGCTCAACCATCCATTTCTATATGCGCATTTTTCGGAAGAACTTATCCAGTTACCGATAGAGGAACCTGATTTATCGCGTCTTTTCGGTGCGCTTTTAGACTATCTGGGAGCGAATGATACGGAAAGCCTTGACAAACAAGCGCTTAGTCGCCATTTAAGTGAAGTCGGATTGGCCGATATTGCAATGAAACTTACGCACGAACGCGTTTACCTCCATGCTGGCTTTTGCCGACCCGATGCCAATCCGGAAACAGCGCTGCAAGGCTTGAAAGACTTGTGGGAAAATTGGGAGAGATCTCGTCTCGCGGAAGATATCCATTCTGCGCGGGCGGTTTTTCGTCATTCCATGACTCCTGAGAATGAAAGCCGCATGTTCGCGCTTCAGCAAATGCAACGGGATAAAGATATAGGAACCGACTGATAACTAAGTTGGCAACTTCCTCTACCCCTTTGTTTTTTCTGCAAATTCAGGTTAAATCGGCGAATCGGAATATTCAGGTAAACGGAAAACATGGCAATGGCGGCAAAGAAACCGGCGAAACAGGCACCAAAAGCACAGGCAAAAAAAACGCCAGTAGCAGCAAAAAAATCTTCTCCGGCAAAGCCCGTTTCAAAGGCCGCAGCAAAATCTGCCTCTAAACCCGTTCTCAAAGCCGCAGTAAAGCCTGCTCCCCAAAAAACAATCACCAAAGAAAAAGCGAAGGTTTCCGAACCCGCTGCAAAAACGCTACCAAAGTCAGTATCAAAAGAAATGCCCAAAGAAACAGTAGTTGCCAAAAAAACAGTTAAGATGCCGAAAGCGGCTAAAGAAAAACCAGAAGTCAAGCCAAGCACAGAATCCGGTCTTGTAACGGGGCAGAAAGGCAATCTTGAAAAGGTTCTAAAAAAACTTATTGCCAAAGGGAAAGAGCGCGGCTTTTTAACCTATGATGAAATCAACAATGCAATTCCTGCAGAAGAACATTCCTCCGATCAGATAGAAGACGCGATGTCGATGATTACAGATTCGGGCGTTCAACTTGTCGACAGTGCCGATGACGTAACTGAAGAAGCGGAGACGAAAGAGAAATCCGAGGACGAAGAATACGAAGGCGGCGGTAATATCTCAGACGACGATACCGGGCGTACCGATGACCCTGTACGTATGTATTTGCGCGAAATGGGTTCGGTAGAACTTTTGTCACGTGAAGGCGAAATAGCAATTGCCAAACGTATCGAAGCGGGCCGCGAAACGATGATCGGCGGTATTTGTGAATCGCCGCTCGCGATTGAGGCAATTATCGCGTGGTACGAAGCTTTGGTCAAAGGCGATATTCTTTTACGCGAGGTGATCGATCTGGACGCTACATACGGTGGCGATGCCAGCGGCTTTAATGCGGCACCGGCTGGTTTTACACCTCCGGCACCTGCACCGAAAGAAAAACCTGCGAAAGCGGCGCCTCCTGCCGAAGGCGAAAACGCCGAAGGTGAAGGCGGCGAGGGTGGCGAAGCCTCCGGCGGCGGCGAGGACGAGGAAAACTCGATTTCTCTGGCTGCGATGGAAGCTGAACTGGCCCCGAAAGTGTTCCCGATTTTCGAGAATATTAAAAAGACATACAAGAAGCTGCAAAAAGCCCAGCAGGAAAAAATTGAAGCCGGAAAAGCGGCAACGCCTGCGCTGCTCAAAAAATACGACGCGCTCAAACTTGAAATGGTCGGCTTTATGGATGAAGTTAAGCTTCATAACGCCCGTATCGAACAGCTTCTGGATCGTCTCTATAAAATGAACCGCGAACTGGTCGGTCTGGAAAGCAAGCTTCTGCGCATGGCGATGGATGTCGGCGTAAAACGCGAAGACTTCCTTGAAAACTACGAGAAGGCGCTTCTTGGCACGAAATGGCAGGAAAAAGTTAAGGCTCTTCCGGGCAAGAACTGGCCGAAATTCCTCGAGAAATATCCAAACGAAGTTACGGCGATCAAGGTTCAGGTCGATTCTATCGCCGAAGAAGCTTCGCTGCCTTTGATGGAATTCAAACGCATCGTAACAACCGTTCAGAAAGGCGATAAGGAATCCAACCGCGCCAAGAAAGAAATGGTTGAGGCAAACTTGCGCCTCGTTATCTCTATCGCGAAGAAATACACCAACCGTGGTCTGCAATTCCTCGATTTGATTCAGGAAGGAAATATCGGCCTGATGAAGGCGGTCGATAAATTCGAATACCGCCGCGGCTATAAATTCTCGACTTATGCGACATGGTGGATCCGTCAAGCGATCACGCGTTCTATCGCGGATCAGGCGCGGACAATCCGTATTCCGGTCCACATGATCGAAACGATTAATAAACTGGTTCGCACATCCCGCCAGATGATGCACGAAATCGGTCGTGAGCCGACACCGGAAGAACTGGCCGAGCGTCTGCACATGCCGCTTGATAAAGTTCGCAAAGTCTTGAAAATCGCGAAAGAACCAGTTTCTCTTGAAACGCCGATTGGTGATGAAGAAGATTCATCCTTAGGAGATTTTATCGAAGACAAAAACGCGCTTCTGCCGGTTGAATCTGCGATCCAGTCCAACTTGCGCGAAACGACAACCCGCGTACTCGCAACACTGACGCCGCGTGAAGAACGCGTCCTTCGCATGAGGTTCGGTATCGGTATGAATACAGATCATACGCTGGAAGAAGTGGGTCAGCAGTTTAATGTTACGCGGGAACGTATCCGTCAGATTGAGGCGAAAGCTTTGCGGAAACTGAAACATCCGAGCCGATCGCGTAAGCTCAGGAGCTTCTTGGATACTTAACAAATGGATCCTTTCTTTTGGAAATGCCCTTTTTGCAATCGAGACCAAACGGTTAACGAAAGAAATTATTCTAGCAATCAAGCAACTTTGCCAACTACAGATATTTCACTTCAAGGTGCGGTTGCAATTTGGGCTAGTTCTATCACTTGTTCAAATCCTGAATGTAGAAAAATTGAGTTAAAAGCTACTTTAAATAACTACGTCTACAACACACATGGAGGCATTAGTTTAAGGCAAGATATTTATTCATGGGATTTGCTACCTGAAAGCCATGCAAAGCCACAACCAGAATTTATTCCGTTAGTACTTAGACAAGATTATTACGAAGCTTGTAAAATATCTAAGTTGAGTCCTAAAGCTAGTGCCACTTTGTCGCGAAGATGCGTGCAAGGGATGATTAGGGATTTTTGTAAAATATCTAAAGATCGTTTAATTGATGAAATTAGAGAGCTTAAAAAATTAACAGATGAAGGAAAACTTCCGCCAGGCGTTACAATAGAAACTGTAGATGCAATTGATCATATAAGAACTATAGGAAATATTGGAGCGCATTTCGAAAAAGACATTAATGTTATTGTAGATGTTGATGAAGGTGAATCGCAAACCCTTATAGAGTTGATAGAAATGTTATTTGAAGACTGGTATGTAGCGTCGGAGCAAAGAAATAAAAGATTAGCCAGAATTCAAGCTATAAGCGAAAAAAAACAAGCTGATAAAAAGCCTAACAAGGCTGTTGAAGTATAGGAACTTAGTTTTGTTCTTAATGGTTGGCTTCCTATAACAAAAAAAGGAATCAAATCATGGCACGTTCAGGTTACGAAACACCTCCCGATATTTTAGAACTTCTCGACGGCGTTGAGTTTCCGGCATCGCAGGCCGATTTGATTTCCTATGCTTATGATCAGGATGCTTCGGAAGAAGCGGTGGAAGTTTTGCGCGCTCTTCCGGATTCGACGTTTAATCACCTCGAAGATGTGCGTGAAAATCTGGGGCGCATCGAAGAATTGCCGGGCGTCCAGCAATGGGGGTCTGAGCCATCCGAAGATATGCCGCATAACCCTGATCGGGTTTAAGCGACTGCCGCCTCTTTCTTTTTCATCAGTACCGATAAACTCGGCAGTCCATTTTTTGCATAGTCAGCGATGATGCCAAGGGCGGCTTTGGCGTCATCAACGAAGTGAAACATCGAAAGTTTCTCCGGTGAGACACAACCGTCCTTGACGCAACGCTCCATTTGAATCTTGCTCCCTTCAAAAAAATTGTCGGTGTTAAGGACGACAACGGGCTTCATTGGGCCTGACTCATTGATATAGCTTTCGATATCATTGGCTGCGGCGGCTTCCCACATTTCATCAAGCGTGCCAATGCCGCCTGCGAGAACGACGACCAGGTCGCATTCGAACAACATCTTTTCCTTACGGGCAAAAAGGTTCTCAACCAATTCGGTGACCACAGTCGGGTGAGGGACTTCTGGAGATGCCTTGTTAAAGATGTCAGGGATAATGCCGATGATTTTCGATCCGGCTGCGGCTGCGGATCCAGCGCATACGGCCATAAGACCTTGATTGCCGCCACCATAAATGACCTCATGTCCGTCCTGTCCCAGGCCATGGCCTAAATTAATGGCGTCAGTGACATAAGAGTCTCGAAGGTCGCGGGAAGAGGCGCAAATCAGTATTTTCATTTTAAATCTCGCTATTTTATATAACAAGCCACCGGCAGTCGGCCTGTTTCTGGATGTTTGTTATCCGGGGTCAGGGGATTATTGTCAATCCATGCTTGCGTTCTGGTTTGAAAGAAAATTTTTTCAGGTTTGTTTGCAGCCCTCATGACATGGTATGACCAACGTTCCTTGAAGGTGTTTCTATAAATGTTGATGTCGGTCGAATCAGAGACATAAGCGAGATCGGATCTGCCGCTATAAAAAAATTTCTCGCCCATCTCTTTAAATGCCACGTTGTCAGCTAACATGCCTTTGAGAGACCAATCCTGAATAACAGATTCAATAAAATGAAAATATTCATGGGCAATCACTTTGTTGGCCATATCTACTTCTTTAATTGAATTGCTGTCTTTGCTAAAATTAAAGCGGACTTTCTGGGACCATGGTTGAAATTGTCCCATAAATCCCACGGGTTGGTGTTCAATCGATATATCCGGCATAGAAACTTTGCTGTCAGGCAGGAAGCTTTCGACAAATAGTTTGCCGACATAAGCGATATATTTTTCCAAGCGCTTATCGCTCTTTCTTACTTTTGCCCAGCGCTTTGTTTCCTGTGCAATGAATTTATCACCTGCCAGAGCCTTACTAAAGACTTCACTTCTATCATCGATCCAGACGGCAAAAGCGGGATGGGAAGGGATGCTGTCGTAAAGCTTCCCCAGCATGCGCAGTTTTACATCCGTGTTTTTTTGCACTGATATGGCG
The DNA here is from genome assembly GCA_030824965.1 of Micavibrio sp. Taxonomy (GTDB): domain Bacteria; phylum Pseudomonadota; class Alphaproteobacteria; order Micavibrionales; family Micavibrionaceae; genus Micavibrio_B. Next base: position 516,664 of record JAPJQV010000001.1, read on the forward strand.
CGAAAGCTATTCATGCGGAAAGAATAAGGCGCGGCTTTCCACTCTTCCAAGGATATTTTTTTATCCATCCAGTTTGCAAGGTTCCAAGGGCTCCGAATATCGACTCGCGCCATTGCAGGGCAGGATTGGCGAAGATATTTATAAGAAGTGGATATTTCATGCCGAAGGCTCGGGCGCTCGCGACTTATGCTTGCAACAGATTCGGGAATTTGATCGATAAGCGACCGATATCGCTGAATCGGGGTTGGCTGAGGGGCCGGCGGGTTGACGGGTGACGCAGCCGTCATAAAAACCGCAGATAAAGAAACAAGTTTACCCAGTAAGTTCATGGTGTCCATATTTCCACAAACTTTAATCTTTGTACAAGTTTTGAATTACGAATTGCTCTCTTGAATCTTCTATATTATACCAATCTCTGGTTCGCGCCTGTAGCTCAGTTGGTTAGAGCAGACCGCTCATAACGGTCTGGCCGGGGGTTCAAGTCCCTCCGGGCGCACCATTTTTTCGGTTTCCCTTTAAAACGCAGGGAGTAACTGAAAACAAAGGCTCTTTCACCTTTTGTGTACACACAAACGTGCTACACAAACAGGATGGAAGAAGTGAAAAAAATACCCCATTTAATACAACGTCGCCAAGCGTACTATGCACGGGTCAGAATTCCCGCTGATGTGCTGGAATTCTATGCTCCGCAGAAGGAGATCGTACGTAGTCTGAAGACCAAAGACCCGAAGCAGGCCAAGCAAACCCTGCATTCGGTTATTGCTGAAATTCAGGCCGAGTTTGAAACCCGACGTTGTCTCAATGGGCCGCTAACCCCGATCTCTAATCTGGGCGACACAGACTTAAAGCGTATGGCTTTCGAGTGGGTCACTAATCAACAGACAAATGACGAGGGGCAGAGGAAAAAATCTTCTGGAAATTGGTCTGAAGCTCGGTTGCAAGATTTTATTAAGGAGCTGGAGCAGGAAGAATATGAAGCCCGCATGGAGATGCTAGGGGCTTCTGCTAATGACAAAGACGAGGGCATGACGCTGGCTGCAAAGCTTCTCAACTCAGGCGGGTATTCCTTCAAGCGCACGGACAAGCAATTTTATGATCTGGGGGCTATCTTACGAAAGGCCATTCACTTCGAAGCCAAGAGAGTGCTGGCTGACTGGAAGGGCAAAGAGAGACCAGCTAATCCGTTTGCAATGCCTGTGGCTGCGGTCAGCTCCGATTATCCTCAAATCTCAATCGGTGACCTGTTTGACCGTTATCTGAATAATGCTGGGAGTAACGTGGGAGAGGCAACAAGCAAGAACTACACGATTATTCGTCGAGTGTTCGATGAACTGTACGGCCTTGATCGTCCTGCCATAGCATTTACCCGTCATGATTTCCGTGAAGTCAGGGATTTCCTTGTGACGCTTCCATCAAATCCTATCAAGAAAACAAAACAGGCTACGTTGAAGGGGGCTGTTGAGGTTGGCAAAGCTAAAGGGCTTCCTCTGATTTCAGCGGGTACAGTTAACATGCACCTTCAGAAGCTAAACGCTGTCTTGAATTATGGCGTACTGGAAGAATACATACCAAAAAATAACGCTCGTGAGCTATCGGTGCCACAGCCAATAAAAGCGAAAAACCGCCGTCTGCCATTTGACGAGGAACAGCTTCTGGCAATCTTTAATGCGCCGCTTTACACGGGCTGCAAAGATGGCGAGCACGGGTATGCTAAGCCGGGTGATTGTCATCCGAGAAACGGTCGCTTCTGGCTTCCTGTCATTTCTTTGTACTCAGGTATGAGGCTAGGAGAGATTGCACAGATGGATGTTGCTGATGTAGAGCGGATCGACGGTGTAGACGTTATGTTGATACGCTTCTCGGATGATGAAGACGATGACGGGCCTGAAAAACGCATCAAGACAGAAAACGGCGTACGCTATGTGCCTGTTCACCCAATTCTAAAAAGGATTGGTTTCTTTGAATTCGTTGAGGGGCAACGTGCGAAAGGGGAGAAACGTCTATTCCCTGAAATTACACCTAACAGCGTGGGGGCGTGGTCACATGCCTATAGTAAGTGGTTTGCCCGGTTTCTGAAATCATCCGGAGCAAAGAAGGCGCGGACAGCATTCCATAGCTTCCGTCATAGTTACCGTGATGCCCTTCGTGAAGCAGGCATTTCACAAGATGCTGTCCGGCAGCTTGGCGGATGGAGTAGTGGAACGACTGACGAGAACTATGGCTCAGGCTTGAAGGCTTCAAGTTTGTATGCTGCCATATCAAAACTTGGCTATCCGTCATTGGATTTGTCGCATCTTTATGCTATAAAGAAAGGGTCTTGATGATGGCTCTGACCGTCAAATCCCTGTACTCCTGCCATGAACATAAGAGTTCTACTAACAAGGGTAAAAACTCAAACAAAATATCACTGAATATAGATGATGTAGCTATATCCTATAAGGAATTAGGAATAGTTATAATGAAACCTGTAATAGATAGGTTCATGATGAGTTTTTACCCAAAGGTAGAACTTATTAAGCAATACGATCCGGGTGAAACCCTCGAAACGTATAAAGCAAAGGTGCATAACGACATTTGTACGGATGCTGATCATGTGCCCGGTATGACGTTTGTAAAGTTGCCAGAGGCCAAGCAGGCCCAGTTTAAGGGGTATGCTGTAAACGTACGCTTCAAGCCCACGCCTGACTCTGATGAAGTCTTAGTTCAGGTATCGCCTTTCTCAAATGGCTGGCCCTTCTTGAAGATTGACTGTAACCCAAGCCGGATAACACCTCAGGGGCGGCTAATCCTTCGCCAGACGCTGATGGGGTGGCTGGCATTCGGTACGTTAACCGAAGAAGAATTAGCAGAGCAGATTTTCATTTACTCAAAGATCAAGAGGCTGGACGTGGCTGTGGATGTCTTGGGTGTTCAACCGTCTGATCTTGAAGTGATGAAACTAGTAGCCAACTTGCCAGTCGCGGCCAAGAAATCGCTCTATAAAAGCGCAACAGGAAGGACAGAGACTATCTACCCAGATTTCAAGCCGGGCAAGTCGTCGTCGATGTATTTCTATGACAAGCGTAAGAAGGAACTAGAAATAGGGGCTGAGCCGATTTACGGAGAATTCCTGCACACCCGCTTTGAATGCCGTATGCCAAGTGTCAATCTGTTCAAAGCGTCCAAAGCTGCCAATCGGTGTAAGCGGGTTTCAATGAGAGCCTTAAATGTAAATGGTCTAAATAAGCAGTCAATGGAACATAGGTTATTTACACGCCTTGCCTTAGCAACCACGTATGAGAAAGCTCTTGAAATGGTGCCTGAGAAACAGGTGGAGAAATTTGCCTCCAAGCATCAATCAGTCATGAACAAGGCGTGGGACCCAGACAAGATATGGTCGTATTGGCCGGAAACCTTAAAGCGGTCGATGCTCTTCCCGTTAGATACTACCTATCAATAATTGAGTGCACTCAAGTGCAAATTATTTTATTACCGTTTCGACCGTAAGGTTGGCGGTAGGTCTAAAAATCATGAGTCCGTTCAACAGTTTGCAGGCGGTAATTTTGTGTGCCTGCGCATGAAGAAGGGCGAGTTACGGTAGTTTTACCGTAACCCTTTATGATCTATTCAAAGAAGTTGAAAATCCTGAAACAGCCTGTCTCCGTAGTCTTTGCTGTGATCAAAGAAATCAGCAAAGAGGGCCGTAGTTTCCGTGATCAGGCTTAATGTTCTCTAAGTCGCAATTCAATGGACACGTACCGCCAGCAAGTCATCGTTTTTGAATAAACAAAAACGGAGACTTGAATGCGCGAACTTACACACGAAGAAATACTGACCCTAATCGCTGACCAAATACGAAGCTGCCTTATTGATGAACCTGAGCCTATGCCGGGGGATAAGTGGCTACTGTCGTCAGTCATGCAAAAGAGCATCAGGCGTGGCGAAGTCCAGATTGCTATTAGCGCGGCTGCTTCGTTATGGAGGCAGGATCGTAATACGCTGTTTCGTCGTCTGATAACGATTGCACCTGAGGACGTAGCCATTGGAGATATTGAAGCGGTCGTACAGGCCTTTCTAGCCCTGACATCACCTGAATTGCGGCGGAAGATCGGC
>JAPJQV010000006.1 GCA_030824965.1 Micavibrio sp.
ATCTGTCTCAGATACTTTATTTAAATCCGGCACGTATTTTGTTGACTTTTGATTTGTCTTAGAATTGCTAGGAGTACGAGCGCAGGCCCTTGCGGACAGAGAGAAGTTTCTCTGTCCTAACGCATTATCTGAAATTTAAATATAGTTAGACTCATAGCGTTTATTCCTTAAGTTTTTAATTTTTAGGCTAGAAACTGGCTGCTGAAACGCAGCACTTTGGGCGGTAAAGCTTAAGCTTTACCGCTACGCATCGACATTCGGAAGGTGGTTCCTGTAATAGTCATGAAAGACAATATGGTCTTATCCTCCCATATTGTCAAGTTTCAGGGGAATTGTATTTTTCCCTGTGTCGGACGGTATGACGGCGGGGCGGAAGCAGGGGCTGTCTTATCCATTGAATTGGCCGTGCCTTTTTCTTTTGTAAGCTCCCCATGAAGCAAAACGATACTGATCCGGCGGTTTTGCGCATCTTGCGGATCGGTTTTAACATAGTGATCGGTATCAGCTTTGCCTATTACGTTTGCGACTTTCGTAGCCGGGATACCATGCGCCAATAAAACACGGCGGCTGGAATTGGCACGATCACTTGATAATTCCCAGTTCGTGTAATTGGCGCCCTCGGAATAAGGCGTTCCATCGGTATGTCCTCTAACCGATATCTGGTTAGGGAGAGTGGCAATGATCTCTGCGACTTTTGCCAGAAGTTTTTCTGTTTTTGCAAAAGGGGTCGCACTGCCAATAGGAAACATGGAGGCGCCTTCCTGATCGATAATTTGAATTCGTAAACCTTCCGGGGTCATGTCGACTTTCAGGTTTTTCTCCAGATCTTTCAGGTCGGAGTTCTGAATAGCCTGTTCGATTTGCTTTTTGGCGTTGTCGAATTGTTGTTCCTCGCGTTTTTTCTTTTCCGCTTCAAGTTCTGCATCGGTCATGTCTTTTGCAGATTTCTTCGGTTGGGAAGGGGCCATGTCCGTCGGTGTAAATGGTTGCGTATCTGACATGCGCGCGCCTTCAGGCGAAACGGTCAGTCCCCCCATGACACCGCCAGCGCCGCTTTGAGAATTAGATACGATTGTCGGTGTCGGATCGAAATATTCGGCAATCCCTTCTTTTTGCTCTTTTGAAGTAGAATTCAATAACCACATCAAAAGAAAGAAAGCCATCATGGCCGTTACAAAGTCGGCATAAGCGACTTTCCACGCGCCGCCATGATGTCCGTGCCCACCTTTTTTAATCTTCTTGATAACGATGATGGGAGCTTTATCGCCGCTGCCCGATGGTTTATCCGCCATTGAAATTTTTCCTTAGGTCGGAGGCGTGACAGAGTTCAATTTTTCTTCCAACTCCTGGAATGTAGGCTGAACTTCATGGGGCAGGAATTTGCGTGCAAATTCGACAGCGACCTGAGGGGCCGCGCCTTGCAGGAAAGATAAAATACCTACGCGGATACATTTATAGTACATGACCTCGGTTGAAGCGCGAGCGTTCATAGCTCCGGCAATCGGACCGATCATACCATAGGCTAACCAGACACCGAGGAATGTACCCACTAGCGCACCACCGATCATGCCGCCGAGAACTTCCGGCGGCTCGGTAATAGACGCCATTGTCTTAATAACCCCAAGAACCGCAGCGACGATACCTAAGGCAGGAATACCGTCAGCCATCGATTGAATGGCGTGACCCGGATGTGCATGATGTTCTTGAATGGTTTCAATTTCCAAATCCATCAGCCCTTCAATTACCATTGGATTTTCGTTACCGAGGGAAATGATACGCAAATAGTCCGAGACAAAAGTTACCGCGTGATGGTTATGCGCAACTGTCGGGTAAGCATTGAAAAGAGCGCTGTCGTGAGGATTTTCAATATGCGCTTCGATGGCAAGCCAGCCCTTGGAACGAATGAGTTTGAAAGTCGCGAACATGAAACTCAACAATTCCATGTAATCTTCTTTTGAGTAAGCGGAAGGTTTTGCAAGGCACCTGAAATAGCCCAACGTTTCTTTGACGACAGGCATGGAGTTCGAGGTTAGGAAAGCGGCCACAGCGCAACCAAAGATAATAACGAATTCTCCGGGCAGGGCTTTTAATATAACTCCCAGAACGCCCATGAAATGATGAAAGTCGAAATGCATCGCGATCAAAAGACCGCCGAATGTGCATACAAAAATAAGAGCTAAACCAACAAACTTCATGATGCCCTTCTGGCGTGCGATGAATCGGAACTATGACTTTCGTCACATCAAGTGATTTTGCCATTTACCGCTTAATAACGCATTAACGAATTATGAGAATTATAGATAAAAAACGTCAGAACTGACATCCGAGATTGTCACTGATATAAATGATTTTTTCAACCCTTGGATGATGAGCATGACAAATATATCCTTCAAAAAAGCCGGACCGCTTGAAATCATTACGCTCGATAGACCCGAAGCATTGAATGCTCTGAACAGCCAGATGGTTGATGCACTTTTAGAGATAATCTCGGACCTGGAGAAATCACTGCCGAAAGCCGCTTTTATTGAAGGAGCCGGAGGCCGTGCGTTTTGTGCCGGAGGAGATATCAAGGCAGCGCGACTTGGTGCCCTGGCTGTTCGGGAAGGCAAAATTCCTTTGTCGTCAGTTGTCGATTTTTTTGTTCGAGAATACCGGATGAATAAGGCCCTTTATCATGCCGCTTTTCCCGCCATTTCCTTTATGGACGGCATTACAATGGGTGGAGGTGTAGGTATCGCGGGGGCTTGCAAATACAGGATTTCAACAGAAAAAACCGTATGGGCTATGCCGGAAGTAACAATTGGCTTTTTCCCCGACGTGGGGGCAGCTTATTATCTGGCCCGCGCCCCCTATAATATTGGTAAATATCTTGGTCTGACAGGCGCATATTTAGCGAATGCCGCAGACCTTTGCCTGTCAGGCTTTGCCACCCATTTCGTGCCGTCGGATAAAAAAGAGGGTTTGATAAAAGCATTGGAAACTGACGATGTGGAAGCTGTTTTGGCTGAATATGCCGAAAAGCCGATAGGGGGTGAACTGCCTTACCAAAAAATCGAAACATGTTTCGATGCAAATACTGTCGAAGCCATACTCGAGAAACTCGAAAAAGACGGAAGCGACTGGGCTTTGTCGACCCGCAATCTCATTCTTTCCAAATCTCCAACCAGTTTGAAAGTTGCCTTAAAACATATCGAATCAGCCAGAGAGAAAAATTTTGATCAGGTGATTGCCCGTGATCTTCAATTGGCTGAATTTTTTTTGCAAGGCGGCGATTTAATAGAAGGAGTGAGGGCAGCAGTGGTCGATAAGGACAAAAAGCCAAAATGGAACCCTTCACGTCTCGAAAATGTGGAAATGAATGTAATTGAAGATATCTTTAATAAAAATTTAGGATTGGTGCTTTAGGCTCGATAGGTTAGAATTCATTAGTACCACCCAAGTTTTTCATATTCCTTTCAGGAGCTTATCTGTGACTTCAGCATATTATGACACCATCCAATTGATCGAACGTTTGCACCGTTACTTTTTGGATGTCGTCAAAACCGAACTTGATCGCAAGGGGATTCAGGATATCAATAACATTCAGGCAATGATTTTGCACAATGTCGGATCCGATGAGATGACAGTCGGCGAATTGACACTAAGAGGCTACTACCTCGGCTCGAATGTTTCATACAACGTCAAGAAGATGACCGAGAATGGTTATATCGCACAGGAGAGATCCGTTCACGATAAGCGTTCCATCCGTGTCAAGCTGACCGAAAAGGGCCGTGATCTTCATAAATTACTGGATGATGTTTTCAAAAGACATGAGAGTAAATTGGCAGATCAAAAAATCGAAAATGCCGATCTGGTCGATCTTAACCATACGATGAAGCAGCTTGAACGCTTCTGGGCAAGCCAGACTTCGTTTAGCGGTATGTCTCCGGCCGATCTGGATGATTTTTAAGATATAGCCAATGCGGCAATATTAGAAATATGATGCAAAGAGTCAGGCAGAACCATGCAACTGGCTCTTCATTTTTTAACCACATGTAATCGGCAATTTTGCTGAAATCTCCAAAACCGTGAGAACCTTTCTGGTTCCAGTATTCTTCCTGATAATCTATGTCGTAAATCAGTTTCCAGCTGAGCTTTATATTCGAGAAGATAATGAAATAGCCTAAAAAGGCACTGACCCATTTTTCGCCCGGTCGTTTTTCAGTCCATCCCATAAGCGAGCGCAGAATAAAGAATGATCCTGTCAGGATGGAAAATCCATGTCCCATAAAATCGATGATTATTTGATGTATATCAGACATTGAAACGGCGATATAAACGAAAATACAAGTAATGGCTGCAAAAAATAAGCGACGATCGAAGTCGTTATAAAGAAGATAAGCGCCATATCCTGCCGCAAGCCAGGCTGTAACCTGTATCATCCAATGGCGTTCGAAATAATATGACATGCCGCCGCCATGTTGCAGATCAAAGCTGGGCAGGGACGGATAACCAAACAGCCATGCAAAAACCGTGTGGCCGATTTCATGAAACATCGTGTCGATAAGTGAGAAACCATTCGTCAGCATGGAAATAAAAGGCATCGCGCCAACAGGTGTCAACGCCAGCAAGAAAGCCGGGACCAAAGTAATGGCGATAAGCTTTTGAATAGGAGTCAAAATGCAGCAAGTCCAGTTTGCGCACGGCCAAGGATCAGCCCATGAATATCGTATGTGCCTTCATAAGTATTGACCGCTTCAAGATTCATCATGTGGCGAATGACGTGATATTCATCGGAAATCCCGTTGCCGCCGAGCATATCGCGTGCAAGGCGTGCAACTGCCAAAGCCTTGCCGCAGTTATTGCGTTTCAATAACGAAACCATTTCCGGTGCCAGACGTTTTTGATCCATTAATTGACCAAGACGGTAAACGGCTTGTAGACCAAGCGTGATTTCAGTTTGCATATCGGCAAGTTTGTTTTGGACCAATTGCTGCGCGGCGAGGGGCTTGCCATAGATCACGCGGTCCATCGTATATTGGCGCGCGATATGCCAGCAGGATTCCGCGGCACCCATCGCGCCCCATGCAATCCCGTATCGCGCTTTGTTCAGACACATCAAAGCGGATTTCAATCCTTCGATTTTTGGAAGCTTGTTTTCTTCCGGCACAAAAACCTCGTCCATCATAATGCCCCCTGTTACTGAGGCGCGAAGGGAAAATTTGCCTTCAATCTTGGGGGCTTCCAGACCTTTCATGCCTTTTTCTAAAATATATCCGGTGAAGTTGCCGTCATCGTCTTTAGCCCATACGACAAAGACATCGGCCACTGGAGAATTGGTAATCCATTGCTTTGCGCCGGAAATTTTATAGCCGCCATCAACTTTACGGGCGCGGGTTTTGAGATTGGACGGGTCGGAGCCGCCATCAGGTTCGGTTAGACCGAAGCAGCCGATCAATTCGCCTTTGGCAAGCTCAGGCAGATATTTATCCTTTTGTTCATCCGATCCGAATGTGTAAATCGGATACATCACCAGAGATGATTGAACGGAAAAAGCGGAGCGGTAGGAGCTGTCGACGCGCTCAAGCTCCCTGGCAATTAATCCATAGGAGACTTCCGAAACGCCGGCGCAGCCATAGCCTTGTAATGTTGGTCCTAAAAAACCAAACGATCCCATTTCTTTCATAAGCGACGGATCGAATTTTTCATGACGGTTGGCTTGGATAATTCCCGGAAGCAATCTCTCTTGCGCAAAATCATGCGCCGAGTCACGGATCATGCGTTCCTCATCGGTGAGTTCTTCATTCAGGAGAAGAGGGTCGGCCCATTGAAATTGAGGTTTGGTCATTGTCGCCTCCGCAGTTTATCGTTACAATATACTATGACCGATAAGCTGTTAAAAGGCCGTGAAGTATTTTTGGAGTTTATCCCGGTTGGTTCCATTGTGAAGGTAACGGCGATGGATACGCAAAGCATGACCGAAATTTCCATTCAAGGCCCGAAAACAGCCGGAGAAGAGGCATTAAAGCATAATGCGTTACGCCGTCTTGAATATGTCCTTAAAAAGAAGGGGGTTTTGTCTTCCTGAGCCTTGATTTGAGTTGATATTACCGCAGGGGAGCAGCTATATCCTAATCATGCTTTGGACAAATCCTTTATCAAAAAAACTCCCTGATTACGGGAATATCTCTAATATAGAAGAAAAGAAAGCAGTCGCTCAAAAACTGGCGAATGAGGTAAGGGACGGGCAAGTCATCGGTGTCGGTTCAGGCTCTACTTCTTTTCTGGCGTTGCAGGCGATTGCCCAGACGGTCAAGGACCGGAATTTCACCTGTCAATTTATTCCATCCTCGCGTGAAATTCACATGACTTGCCTTGCCTTAGGTTTGCAAGTTTCGTCGTTACTTGATGCGCGACCTGACTGGTATTTCGACGGCGCGGATGAAGTCGATAAAGATGGCAATCTTATCAAAGGCCGCGGCGGCGCGATGACGCGTGAGAAAATGGTGATGGTGGCATCGCCGAAGACGTTTATTCTCGTCGATCAAAGCAAGTTTGTGGAAAAGCTCGGCCAGAAATTCGCCGTGCCCGTCGAGGTCAATCAGGAAAGCGCGAATTATGTTGAAGAGCAGCTTTTGAATCTTGGTGCAGTTGAAACCATGGTGCGTCCGGCAAAAGGTAAAGACGGCGCGATTGTCACAGAGTCCGGGCATTTTATTCTCGATGCCAAATTCGATAATATCGGCGCAAGTTTAGAGAAGGATATCAAATCCATCACAGGTGTTATTGAAAGCGGTCTTTTCTGGGGATATAAGCCGGAAATTTTGAGCAGTTGAGAGTGTAATCCTTGCATTCCGGCCATTAATTTTCTATCTATGAGAGCAAGGAAGCAGGAGTGTAACTGGCGCTTTCAAGGTGGAACTGACCATCAAGAAACACTCCTATAAGCTATGCCGCGCGTCTGGGTTTTCCTGTCGTTAATCAACATCTAACGCGGAGCCGTATTCATGACTGCACAACCTAAAATAAAATCCGAAATGACCAATCCATATTTTTCCGCTCCTTTGTCTCAGGTCGATCCTGAAGTCTTCAAATCCATGCAAGGTGAATTCAAACGCCAGCAAGACCAGATCGAACTAATCGCTTCAGAAAACATCGTATCTTACGCGGTTTTACAAGCGCAAGGCTCGGTTCTGACCAATAAATACGCCGAAGGTTATCCGGGTAAGCGTTATTATCAGGGTTGCGAATTCGTCGACCAGACAGAGCAACTGGCAATTGACCGCGCCAAACAACTTTTCGGGTGTGAATTCGCAAACGTTCAGCCGAATTCTGGTTCCCAAGCAAACCAGGGTGTTTTTATGGCTTTGTTGCAACCGGGGGACACGATCCTTGGAATGTCGTTGGCATCCGGCGGTCATTTAACGCATGGCGCGGCGCCGAACCAATCCGGTAAATGGTTTAAAGCCGTTCAGTATGGCGTCAAAAAAGACGATGGTTTAATCGATTATGCCGAAGTCGAAGCCTTGGCGATCGAACACAAGCCGAAGATGATCGTCTGCGGCGCATCCGCCTATCCTCGCGTCATCGACTTCAAAAAATTCCGCGAAATTGCCGATAAGGTCGGCGCATTGCTTTTTGCGGATATCGCGCATTATGCCGGTTTGATTGCAGGCGGTTCTTATCCGTCTGCTTTTCCGCATGCGCATGTAGCGACAACAACGACGCATAAGACCTTGCGCGGTCCTCGCGGCGGCATGATCCTGACCAATGACGAAGCGATTGCGAAAAAAATCAATTCTGCGATTTTCCCGGGTATCCAGGGTGGACCGCTAGAGCATGTGATCGCAGGCAAAGCGGTGTGCTTCGGTGAGGCATTGAAGCCTGAATTCAAACAATATGCCGCTGATATCGTGTCGAATGCAAAGATCCTCGCGCAGACATTGATTGATGGCGGTCTCGATATCGTTTCCGGCGGTACAGACTCTCACATTGTTCTGGTTGACCTGCGTCCAAAAAATCTTACCGGCAAAGTCGTCGATCTGGCTTTAGAACACGCAGGTATTACCTGCAATAAGAACGCCGTTCCTTATGATCCAGCACCGCCGATGGTCACGTCCGGTATTCGTTTAGGCACGCCTGCCGGAACGACGCGCGGTTTCGGAGCGGCCGAATGGAAAGAAATCGGCAAACTCATTTTAGAGGTTGTCGATGGTTTGGTCGCTAACGGCGAAGAAGCCAACGCTTCGGTTGAAAAGGCCGTTCGCGCCAAGGTTAAAGCTTTGTGCGATAAATTCCCTATCTATCCGGATGTTATCAGCAACTAATGCATTGTCCGTTCTGTTCATTTGAAGAAACGCAAGTAAAAGACTCCCGTCCGACTGAGGACGGGACGTCAATCCGTCGCCGTCGGGCCTGTCCTGACTGTGGTGCGCGTTTTACGACGTTTGAACGCATCCAGCTTCGTGATTTGACGGTCGTAAAGGCGGGCGGGCGCAAGCAAATGTTTGATCGTGATAAGGTCACACGCTCGATGGAAGTCGCGCTTCGCAAACGTCCGGTTGGTCCTGAACAAATTGAAAGATCGGTCAACTCAATCGTGCGTCAATTAGAGACCAGCGGCGAAAGTGAAATCACGACCGAGCAAATCGGTGAACTTGTCATGCGCGCTTTGATACAACTCGATAATGTCGGCTATATTCGTTATGCCTCGGTTTACAAAGATTTCAGCAAGGCGGACGATTTCAAAACCTTCGTCAAAGATTTAAGCGAATTGCAAATCAAGCGCACTGACACAAAAAAAGATGCTTAATATTTATAAATATAGACCTTTTATAACGCTTAAAGTTGCAGCCAGCCTAGACGGGAAATTATCGGACGGGTTCGGTAAAAGCCAATCCTTCATAGGGCAGGAATCCCAAGAGCGAATACAGGCGGAAAGATCAGGTCATGATGCTATTCTCACCGGCATCGGCACCATCTTACAAGACGATCCATTACTGACGACGCAAATCGACGGAGCTAGCCAAACGAAACTGCGGGTTGTTCTCGATACTCATTTAAGATTTCCACTTCAGTCAAGAATAGCGGCAACGACATTTGAAGGCGATCTCTGGATATATACGGCACCAAATCCGGATGCTGACAAAAAAGCTGCTTTGGAAAAGGTGGGCATTAAAGTTATCGAAATAGACTTGTCGTCTAATGGAAAAATATCTCTGCCATTCGTATTGGAGCATTTAGTTAATGCAGGAATTTCACGCGTTATAGTGGAGGCGGGGCAAGGCGTTACATCTTCTTTTCTTAAATTGAAGATATGGGATCGTCTTCTTTTATTTCGTGCGCCTATTATTATCGGTCGGCAAGGTATCGATGCCTTCGGCGAGATTGAAGAAGATGCCAATAAGGCGCCCAGGTTGAAAATGGTCTCTATGGAAGCGCAGGGAGATGACCTTCTCGAGATTTACGAGAAGGCCGAATAAATTCAGTCCATCATTCTGGCAACATAGCGTGCCAGCATATCGATCTCCATATTTAATCGATCTCCCACTTTCCGTTGGCCGAGAGTGGTAACAGCTAACGTATGTGGGATGACATTGATATCAAAGATGCTGCCATCGACATGATTAACGGTTAGGGATGTGCCGTCTAAGGCTATAGAACCTTTCGCGGCTACAAATTTTTCCAAAGAGGCGGGTGCTTCGATTTTAAACCGCCATGACTCTCCCTCTGTTTCTATCGACCGGATGATTGCCAAGCCGTCGATATGTCCGCTGACGATATGCCCGCCCATTTCATCGCCCAGACGAAGGGAACGTTCAAGGTTAATCTCTGCGCCTTCGATCCATTCTCCTAGATTGGTTTTGGACAATGTTTCACCCGACACATAAACCGTGAACCAGTCTCGTCCTTTTTCCGTTACCGTGAGACAACAGCCAGAGCAGGCGATAGAGGCTCCAATATCAACGGATGTCATATCGAAGGGAGTTTGTATCTTGAAAATCCTGTCGGTTTCTTGAGTTGTTATAGAAAGGATTTTGCCTTTGCCGATTATTATACCAGTGAACATCAGGCTGCTTTCGGCATCTGTGTTTTTAATTGCCGCATATTTTCTATTGTCTTGATCGCAGCTATGGCTAATTCCTGACCTTTCTTTTTGAAATGGTTGAAGAAATAATTCTGATGTTCTTCGTGTTCATGGAAATTTTTCGGTGTCAAAATCATCGACAAAACCGGAATTTCAGTATCGAGCGATACCCGCATGATTCCATCGATTACGGCAGTTGTGACGAATTCATGGCGGTAAATTCCGCCATCGACAATAAGGCCGCCGCAAGCAATTAAAGAATAACGGCCGCTTTTTGCCAGAAGCTTGGCTTGAAGAGGAATTTCCAAACTTCCCGGAACTTCGTAAATATCGATATTACTTTTCGGAAAGCCTGATTTTTCAAGCTCGGCAATGAAGCTTTCGCGGCCCTGGCCGACGATATCGGAATGCCATCCTGCCTGAATAAATGCGATACGGTCTTTAGTCATTTTACTTACCCTTTCAAAATCAAAACAGGGCATGCGCAAAATGAACACGCGTTTCCACACAGGTGGAAACGGAATTTATCCTGCTCTCTTTCATCCAGACTTTAACTGTCGGCTCTGGAATTACACCAGATCTGCTTGACACCCTGTAAAAGGGCCGCTCGCGGGCTGTGACCGCCGGTGGGGAGTTACGCCCCGCCCTGAGAACATGAGCAATATAGATAACAGCCTCCTAATAAGCAACCTTGACGAGGCTTTATCGAATATCGTAATGAACAGGCCTAAATACGAAGGGTTCTTGCAAAATGTCCGGTTCAAAGAAAGCGCGTTCTACCTCCGCAAGATTATTTGCGGTCCAGGCTGTTTATCAAGCTTTGCAAACCCAGAAATCTCCCATTTCGCTTGTAAATGAATATCTTCAGCACAATATCGGTATGGATCTGGAAGAGGGTGAGATGGTTACACCCGATGAAAATCTGTTCAAAAGTATCTTATCCGGAGTTAGCAATCGCTCTGAAGAATTATCCGGAATTCTAAAAACACGCTTGGCAACTCCTGAAATAGATACCCTTTTAAAAGCAATTCTTCTTTGCGGCACCTATGAGTTGCTGGCTCATTCAGATATAGACGCACCAATTATCATTGCCGATTACCTGAACGTTACCCACGGTTTCTATTCTGGGTCCGAAGCAAGGCTGGTAAACGGCGTTCTTGACGCAGTTGCAAAAGATTCCCGATAGCCGGATTATAAGTCATTGTTTTGTAATATAGAATTGCAAATAGTTTTATGTAATCCTTACAACTTATTAAGATTCGCCGTAGTATCCTAGTATCTGGGTAAAGTTTAGGGATCTAGGGATTTTCAATGAAAAAAGCCATTATAGCGATTATTGCTGTATTGCTGCTGGGCGGCGGCGGTTTTGGTGCGTATACGTTTTTCAATAAGCCGGCTGAAGCCACGGAAACAAAAGAGGCAGCAAAAGCGGCCGAGGATGCCCAAGCTGCTAAAGAAGCAATTGCGCCGACTTTCGTTGAATTAAAACCGCTTGTTTTACCTGTAGTTGATCGTGATGGCGTGTCGCAAATCATAAGTATCGTAATCTCATTGGAGACAGACGATCCGGCAAAGGCAGCAGAAATTGAACTGATGCGCCCTCGACTGACCGATGCCTATATTCAAGGCATGTACGGAGTTTTGAGTTCAAAGGCTGTGATGGAAGGCGGCGTTCTTCAGGTCGGTTATATCAAAAATAAACTCAATGTCTTAACAACCAAAGTTCTTGGTAAGGACAAGGTCAACGACGTTCTTTTGCAAGTCGTTCAGCAACGACAGGTCTAGTGCTTCAAGCCTTTGCTGCACCGCGACTTGCGTGACTCTTCTTAGTTAGGCATCCTCTCAGGCATGTAAACTCATGTCTTCGGGAGAAAGCCATGCTTCAGATTTATCTTATGATCGCAGCCTGCGCCTTATCAGCGCTTATTTATGGTTTCATTGCTTATCGGCAAGTGGTTGGCAAAGATGCGGGAAATCCCCGTATGCAGGAAATAGCCGCCGCCATCCAGGAAGGTGCCAAGGCCTATCTTAACAGGCAGTACAAAACTATCGGGATCGTTGGCATAGTTGTAACGATTGGCCTTTTTCTTTTGCTTGGCTGGCACAGCGCTATCGGTTTTGTCATCGGCGCGATTGCATCCGGTCTTGCGGGCTATGTGGGCATGAACGTCTCAGTCCGTGCCAATGTCCGCGTTGCTCAAGCCGCGACAGAAGGTATGAATCCGGCGCTCAGCATTGCCTTTAAATCCGGTGCGATTACCGGAATGCTGGTCGTGGGTCTCGGACTTCTCTCGGTAGCAGGTTATTATTATATTCTTACTGAACATACAGCTTTGGAAACACGTCAGGTTCTTGAAGGTCTGGTCGGGTTGGGTTTTGGCGCCTCATTGATTTCGATCTTCGCTCGTTTAGGTGGCGGTATTTTTACCAAAGGCGCGGATGTCGGGGCTGATCTTGTCGGCAAAGTTGAGGCAGGAATTCCTGAAGACGATCCACGAAACCCGGCGGTGATTGCGGATAATGTTGGTGATAACGTAGGAGATTGTGCTGGCATGGCAGCCGATCTTTTCGAAACTTATGCAGTCACAATCGTCGCGGCAATGCTGATTGCCTTTAGTGTATTTACGCCGGAATGGTCGACCCAGCTTATGATATTGCCGCTGATGATCGGGAGCCTTTGTATTGTCGGCTCTATTATCGGAACGTTCTTTGTGAGACTGGTTAAGCCAACCAGCTCGATCATGAGCGCACTCTATCGAGGTCTTCTTGCAAGTGCTGTCGTGTCGGCCGCTTTAATACTTTATCCCATTACCGAGTATATCGGCGTGGCAACCAGACTTCCTCTCAAGTCAGGCGTCTATTTCACAGGTTTGGACTTGCTGATATGCGCGGCGGTGGGTTTAGGTGTAACCGCATTGTTGGTTATTATAACTGAATATTACACATCTACAGCGTATCGTCCGGTCAGGGCAATCGCAAAAGCGTCTGAAACCGGACACGGCACGAATGTCATCCAAGGACTTGCCGTGTCGCTTGAATCAACCGCTTTGCCAGTCATAGTGATTTGTATAGGCATTTTCTTATCCTACGATCATGCAGGCCTGTATGGCGTTGCCATTTCGGCAACGACGATGCTGTCGCTGGCTGGCATGGTTGTCGCACTCGACGCTTTCGGGCCGGTTACGGATAACGCAGGCGGTATTGCCGAAATGTCCAATTTGCCGCCGGAAGTCCGCGTCACCACAGATGCTCTAGACGCCGTTGGAAATACGACGAAGGCCGTGACAAAAGGTTATGCCATCGGTTCGGCAGGTTTGGCCTCCCTTGTTTTATTCGCGGCGTATACAGAGGAAATTGCGCATTACTTTCCCTCGATCGGGAATTTGACTTTCGCGCTTCAAAATCCTTTTGTCGTGATCGGGCTTTTCTTAGGCGGGATGTTGCCGTTTCTATTCAGCGCGATGTCGATGACCGCGGTCGGTCGGGCAGCATCGAGTGTGGTAATCGAAGTGCGCCGCCAGTTCCGCGAGATTCCGGGTATCATGCAGGGAACTGCCAAGCCAGAATACGGCACGGCGGTCGATCTCTTGACCAAAGCGGCAATCAAGGAAATGGTCGTGCCGTCGCTTCTTCCTGTGGCAGCGCCAGTTCTGATATTTGCTCTTATTTATTGGATTGGCGGATTGCTTCCGGCGTTTCAAACATTAGGTGGCGTGTTGATGGGAACGATCATCACTGGACTTTTTGTCGCGATCTCAATGACATCTGGCGGCGGTGCTTGGGACAACGCCAAAAAATACATCGAGGAAGGGCATCATGGCGGCAAAGGGTCTGACGCTCATAAAGCTGCCGTCACGGGCGATACGGTCGGCGACCCATATAAAGATACTGCAGGCCCGGCAGTTAACCCGTTGATTAAGATTGCCAATATCGTTGCTATCATACTTGTAGCGATCGCAGCGAAGTTCATAGCGGGTTAAGTGGTTTCTTCCCAAAAAGAAAAGCCCTTCACAAGAAGGGCTTTTTTTCTTGACTGAAATCCAGTAATTCACATAAAAGTCCAGTATGAGTGAGCGGACTAAAATAGGCGCAGCTATCGGACTGGCATTGATATTCGCAGCAGCCATGTCTCAATGCGGGCCAGCTTCGGTTAATCCAGAAATTAATGCAGAAGCCAAACCGGATGTTAAACGGATATTGAAGCCAGCATTGCCTTAAGATACGAATTAGAAAAAATAATTTTGGGAGAATAAAATGAGAGAGATAGACTGGGAAAAAGAGCGCAATCGCAAATCGCCGATGACGCCTTTCAAGGCCGCAGCCATTATATGCAGCGGAATCGGGTTTACATTTACAGCAAGCGCTCTTGGCTATCGCGTTTATGAATCGGTACAAAAGAAAGAAGTCGCAAGCCATGAAATCAAGACTTCTTATGCCAAGCTCGATGCGGAAAAGAATACGCCGAACGATATCGACCTTCAGCCTATGCCTTAAGCATTGCTCTCTGGATTTGTCGTGATAGGGTACTGTCATGACAGAATTTCGCGGCAAGATTTACGACTCTATTTTAGGCACTATCGGCGCAACACCGATGGTGCGTATTCCAAGAATTTCCAAAGCTGAAAATCTTCAGGCAGATCTGGTTCTAAAGCTTGAATTCTTCAATCCGCTGGCTTCAGTCAAGGACCGAATTGGTTTAGCTATGATCGAGGATGCGGAACGCAGTGGCAAAATCAGCGCAGGCAAAACAACCATCATTGAGCCGACATCGGGCAATACGGGAATTGCGCTTGCAATGGTTGCGGCTTCGAAAGGCTATAAACTAATTCTTACGATGCCGGAAAGCATGTCTCTGGAACGCCGTAAAATGCTGATGCTGCTTGGCGCGGAACTGGTACTGACGCCGAAAGAGCAGGGCATGAAAGGCGCGATTGCCAAGGCCGAAGATATCGCTGCATCAATGTCGGATTCATTTATTCCCGGGCAGTTCGACAACCTGGCCAATCCGGAAATTCATCGCAATACAACCGCCGAAGAGATCTGGAACGATACCGATGGCAAGGCGGATATCCTAATTTCGGGCGTTGGAACAGGCGGGACGTTGACAGGCATTTCGCAAATTTTCAAAAGCCGTAAGCCAGGTTTTAAAACCGTAGCGGTCGAGCCTAAAGACTCGCCAGTTTTATCAGGCGGCTCTCCATCGCCGCATAAGATTCAAGGAATCGGCGCAGGATTTGTGCCGAGCATTTTGGAAACCGATCTGATCGACGAAATTGTCCAGATAGATAACGAGACCGCCTTTGAATATGCCCGTCGTGTAGCGCGGGAAGAAGGTATTCCGGTTGGGATTTCATCTGGGGCAGCATTGGCTGCTGGGATTGAAATCGCCAAGAGAGCCGAGAATAAGGGTAAGACGATCGTCGTCATCATCCCGTCTTTTGCCGAGAGGTATCAATCGACGGCTCTTTTTGATGATTTATGAACGGTAAAGCCTAACTTTGTTAAGCACGGCAGGCTTTTTACAAAAAAGGAATGATTTTCCATTCTAATATGGTTAGAACACTGTTTATGTTCGATCTTATCAAGTCAATCCAATCCCGCGATCCTGCAAAGCCGACGACTATGGAAGTCATCCTGGCTTATCCGGGCTTTCATGTGCTGGGGTTCCATGCCCTTGCCGCCGTCCTTTGGCATAAAGACCTAAAGGCTTTGGGCCGCTTTGTTTCGCATGTCGGACGCTTATTAACCGGGATTGAAATTCATCCCGGCGCTCAAATCGGTAAAAACCTGTTCATCGATCACGGAATGGGGACTGTTATCGGCGAAACGGCCGTTATTGGAGACAATGTAACGCTTTATCAAAATGTAACGCTAGGCGGGCGCGGCGGCATAACGAACGGCAAGCGCCACCCTACATTGAAAAACAATGTAATGGTCGGAACGGGTGCTGTGGTGCTAGGCGATATTACCATCGGTGAAAATGCACGGATAGGCGCAAACGCAATCGTCACTAAGTCTATGCCTAATGGAGCAACGGCCATCAATCCGGCGGCTGAAATCAAAACTTTCGAATGCCGGGAATGTTCCTACGGTATTCCAGAGCAGGATTTATAATGTCGGAAATTCTGACTATCAAATCCATAGGGCCGAAAGGCGACGGAATTGCCGAATTGAACGGGCAGGCAGTTTATGTTCCGCACACCGTAACAGGTGACCAGGTACAGGTAGAAATTAAAGAAACCAATGACGGAATTTTACGCGGCAAAGTGGTTGAATACATCGCGCATGGCGAAGGCAAAACCCTGCCACCTTGCATATATTATGATGCGTGCGGCGGTTGTTCGATTCAACATGTTTCAGATGAGCAATATAAGATCTGGAAGATTGAGAGTGTGCAGGCAGCTTTAACGAGAGCGCAGATTGCACCGGAGGCATTTGGAGAGCCTGTTTTTATAGCCAATGCGACACGCCGCCGCGCAACGCTTGCCGCTTTTAGGGAAGGCAAAAACATTACGCTCGGTTTTCATCAGGCAAAATCACACAATGTGCAACCGATTGAAAAATGCTTATTGCTGACGCCTGCATTGAATGATCTGGTTGACGGCATAAAGCCGTTTCTAGCGCGTTTCCTGAAAGAACAAACGCCGACAGATATCATGATACAAGATATCGATAACGCCATTGAGATGATTATTGTCGGGCCTTTAAGTCGGAGTGGTGAAGCGGATACAAACCAGCGCAAAATAATCGCTGAGATGTGCGAAACGTTGAACATTGCCCGTGTCGGATGGCAAAGAAAAGAGTATGCGCCAATCGAGCCTGTTATTTCAATCGCACCTGTCAGCAAAAAATATTGCGACATGATCGTCGATATATCGATGGGGTCTTTTCTGCAACCTAGCAATGAAGGTGAAGCCGCATTGGTTTCTCTTGCAATGGATGCGATGCCGAAAATAAAGAAAATGAAGATCGCAGATCTGTTTTCCGGGTGCGGTACTTTCACGGGGCCAGCGTTGAAATTCGGACATGTTCATGCAGTCGAAGAAAATGCCGCTGCAACCGATGCGTTGCTGACAGGCATGAAAAGGGTTCAGGGGCTTACTGTTGAAAAAAGAAATCTGGCGGCTGAGCCTTTAACGGTGCGCGAACTTAAAAATTACAATGTTGTGATTTTCGATCCTCCACGAGCGGGTGCAAAAGAACAATGCGAAAAGCTGGCGAAATCAACCGTTAAAACGGTGATCGCCATATCGTGCAATCCTTCGACATTTGCGCGTGACGCAAAGATATTGATCGGGGGCGGATATAAATTTAGAAAATTGACAATGGTCGACCAGTTTATATGGTCGTCGCATACGGAAGTGGTGGGAATTTTCGAGAGACCGTAATTACCGGGCGCCGCCGCCGACCGTCCCGGTTCCGGCAGTTGTCGCCGCGTTGGTCGTATCCTGTTTATTGAACTTGCCCAGATTACCGAGCATTTGCTGAACGAATGTAATTTCGTTGCCTGAAGTCGGCGTAGTGCGTTTGACGATGGCGACATCCTCGCGACCGTCACGCCGTTCTACCATTGAATCGACAAAACCGTCCTGTCCAAAGGTAACAACAACGATACGTTCGTCTTTGACTTTCGCATCGAAGATTCCTTTTTTCTCCGTCTTCTGGCCAAGATAATACCAGACATTGTCATCAAATGGAGAAATGGAAGTAGGAGAGCCTATTTTGCGAATGACTTCATCACGGCTGTCCTGTCCGGCCACGACTTCCTTCATCTGATATTCATCGAGGAAATTGCCACGATTGGCGGTAACGGGAACGCAGGCTGTAAGGGCAGTTACTGATAAGGCCAAGGCAAGGAAATGTTTCATGAGCGAAGACTATGAAATATGACGTCCTTTTTCAATAGTATTGGAAAAGCCGGGACAATTTGTTAAGTGTTTTCCATGTTCTTTTTCCCGATCCTCCCCCAAAAGCGTGCCAGCCGCAAAGCGGCAAAGCGGTTATTTCAATTTATAATGCAAAGATCGCGCGAACCGATATTTTTTGCCGAATTAGCCGTGCCTGATACGTTTAGCGGGCGGTTTGAAATGATTGCTTTGCATAACGGATTATTGATCAACCGTGTCAAGGATGAGGGGAAATACGGGCATTATCTGGCCCAGGCGCTTTTCGATGAAATGTTTTTGAACATGGAAATCGCCTGCCGACAGGTCGGAATTGGTGACCTAAGCGTGCCCAAACAGATCAAGAAGATGATGAAGGCTTTGCAAGGGCGGGCGCTTACTTATGATCAGGCCGCAGAAACGGGTGTTTTGCCTGATGCTTTGGCTAAAAATTTATATGCCACTGTCGAAAGGCCATCGGACACTGTATTAACCCAGATGTCTGATTACGTTCTGGCCTGCCGTAAAGATTTAGAAGTTCAAAACCTGGCCGATATGCTCAACGGCCAATTGTCTTTCGCTCAGTTACCCAAAGGAAATCACGATGTCCAAATCAGCAAAATTGCCTGAAGCCGCATGGTCGCTCATGGTGCGGGCGGAAGACGTGCCGCAGGCGGGCAAGAAAATGGATATTTCTCCGGACGCCGACACTCGTAAAGCCCTGGCGAAACAGCTCGATATCCTTGAACTGAAAGATCTGAAAGCGACATTGAGTTTAAGTCGTAATATAGCGCATATCGTCCATATTAAAGGCGAATTGAAGGCCAAGGTAAAGCAGGCTTGCGTCATCACGCTAGAGCCTGTCGAGACCAATCTGACTGATGAATTCGAAGCCTGGTACGCCGATGAAAACCAGGCTGTTTCGTTCAAAAAAGCCCAGTATGAAGCGCAGAGCAAGAAAGAGCTGATGGATGTGCCGATGCTCGATGAATCGGAAGACCCGGAGCCCATGGTAAATGGTGCTGTCGATGTCGCGGATTTGGTTACGCAATATTTGTCGCTGGCCATTCCGCCGTATCCGACGAAGGAGGGAATTACCTATAGCGTTCAGGTAGAAGAGCCGAAAGAAGCCAAGAATCCTTTAAAGCTCAATCCTTTCGCCGCATTAAAAGATTGGCGACCTAAGGATTAAGGGGCTTTAGGTGCTTCTAACGTTACAGGGGCCGAATTTTGTTCGATTAAGTTATGTGCGCCAACAAGTCCTAAAGATGTCGTTGTAAGGGCCAATGCGCCAAAAGCAGCTGCGGCCTTTTTCTTGTTGTCTTCCACATTCCATAGTGCCATGACAGCACAGCCGCCAGCTCCCATGAAAGTAGTTGCTAGGCAGATAACTTGTGATGTTGCGCTCATTTTTAATTCCCTCCGAATTTCTAAGAAACAATAACCGATCTTTTGTAATTATGTCAAACAAATAATTTCCTAATATTCTTGCCTTTTAAAAGCGATTCCTATAGAAACTGCCCACAACTAAGAATTAAAAAGGTGCCCTATGGCTGTTCCAAAGAAGAAAACATCAAAATCCAAGCGCGATATGCGCCGCGCTCACCATGCTTTGACCCCTTATAACTGGTCAGAAGACAAGACAACAGGCGAGCCATCCCGCCGTCACCATGTCGATCTGAAAACCGGCATGTACCGTGGCAAGCAAGTCATCGAAATTAAAGACTAATTATTATCTGTGAAAATCAGGGCTGTATTACTTTTGCAGCCCTATTTTTATTTTTTGACGCCAAGCCTATAATCGCGCCAAATTCCTCTCCGGTAAGAAGGCAGTCATTCCCTTGAATAAATCAGTTACGATAGCTTTAGATGCCATGGGTGGCGATTTCGGTCCTGAAGTCGTCGTTCCCGGCGCTGCGCTCGCCTTGAAAGAGCGTCCTATGGCGAGCTTTATTTTCTTCGGCGATCAGGCAAAGATTCAACCTTGTCTTGATAAGTATCCGCAGCTTGCCCGCGTTTCAACGATTTCTCATACCGATAAAGCCGTGTCTGCCGATGAAAAGCCGGGGCAGGCGTTAAGATCGGGCCGCGACTCAAGCATGCGTCTGGCGATCAATGCGGTATCCGAAGGCCGGGCCGATTGTGTCGTTTCCGGCGGCAATACAGGCGCGCTTATGGCGATGGCGAAAATGGTTTTGCGCACGCTGCCCGGTATTCACCGCCCGGCGATTGCCAGCGTTTTTCCGACTATCAAAGGCCGGACTGTCGTTCTCGATCTGGGCGCAAATCTGGAATGCGATTCCGAAATCCTCGTTCAATTTGCTGTGCTTGGCTCCGTCTATGCGCGGGTCGTTGAGAATATTTCCAACCCGACTGTCGGACTTCTCAACGTAGGTTCTGAAGACATGAAGGGTCATGAAGAAATTCGTGCCGCGCAGGCCGTTCTGCAACAGGTGAAATTTCCCGGCAAATATTACGGCTTTGTCGAAGGCAACGATATCACCAACGGCACGGTTGACGTCGTTGTCACGGACGGCTTCACGGGTAACGTTGCGTTAAAAGTCGCCGAAGGCGTCGGCAAACTCGCCAGCTTCATTCTGAAGTCATCATTGAAATCATCGCCGCTTTCTTTTGTGGGTGCGATATTGGCATCCGGCGCATTGAAAAAAGTTAAAAACAGAATGGACCCGCGTTTATATAACGGTGGAATGTTCCTTGGTCTGAACGGTATTTGCGTTAAGTCCCATGGCAGCATGGATGCCGTCGGTTTTGCCAATGCAATTAAAGTCGCGGCCGATCTCTCCACCAACGGATTTAACAAGCGCGTGGCGGAAGAAATTCAGCAAGTGATGACGCAGGAATCTTTTATTGTCCCGCCATCGGAGATGAAAGCCTCATAAATGTTGCGTTCCGTTATCGTTTCTACTGGCTCCTATCTGCCGGAGCGAATTGTTACCAATCAGGACTTGGAAAGCATCGTCGACACAACCGACGAATGGATCGTCCAGCGTTCCGGCATCAAAGAGCGTCGCGTCGCCGCTGAAGGACAGGCGACAAGTCATTTGGCGATTGAAGCGGCCCAGCGCGCTTTGGAAGCATCCGGCTTAAAACCATCGGACATCGACGGTGTTATCGTTGCGACGACAACGCCGGACCAGACTTTCCCTTCGGTGGCCGTACGGGTCCAGACAGGGCTTGGCATGACGTCAGGCGGTCTGGCTTTCGACGTTCAGGCGGTCTGCACCGGCTTTGTTTATGCGATGGCCGTGGCCGATAATTTTATCAAACTCGGACAGGCGAAGCGTTTACTGGTGATCGGGGCCGAGAAAATGTCGGCTATTCTCAACTGGGAAGACCGCACAACATGTGTGTTATTCGGCGATGGGGCCGGCGCGGTCATTCTTGAAGGTCGCGAAGGCGAAGCGGGTGTCCTGTCCACGCATTTACATGCCAATGGCACGTTGAGCGATATTCTTTATACGGATGGCGGACCGTCGACCACAGGCCAAGCAGGCAAAATCGTCATGCAGGGCAAAGAGGTTTTCAAGAATGCTGTGAACTTAATGGCAGAAGTCGTTGAAGAAACTTTGAAATTTAACGGCATAACCTCGGCAGAAATCGACTGGCTGGTGCCGCATCAGGCCAATATCCGGATTATCAGCTCCACGGCTGATAAATTAAACATGGATATCAGCAAAGTCGTATTAACTGTTGAAAAACATGGAAATACTTCGGCTGCATCTATTCCGCTTGCCTTGGATGAAGCGGTGCGGGATGGGCGGATTAAACGGGGCCAATTACTCCTGATGGAAGCCCTTGGTGGCGGCCTGACCTGGGGCGCGGCTTTGGTCCGCTTTTAGCTTAAATTCCCTGACATTAGCAAAAGCTGTTAATACTTTGATTTCTACCCCTTTTTCAGGAATTGACGCCTTTTGAATGAATCGCTAGGCTCATATCATCTCAATTGAACAGGATAGGCGTATGAGCACAAAAACCATCACGCGGGCGGATTTAGCGGAATCGATCTATCAGCAGATCGGGCTTTCCCGCAATGAATCGGCAGCCCTTGTAGAAACAGTACTGGACGAAATCGCCAATGCTTTGATTAAAGGCAGCACGGTCAAGATTTCCTCCTTTGGCAGTTTTTCTTTAAGGCAAAAAGGCGAACGGATCGGGCGCAATCCGAAAACCGGTATTGAAGTGCCGATTACACCGCGCAAAGTTCTGGTTTTCCGCGCAAGTCATGTCCTGAAAGACCGTATGAACGGCATCACCCCGACAATTACCGACGAAGACGAGTTCAAATAAGATGACAGACACAAAAGCGCAAAACGCATTCCGCACCATTAGTGAAGTTGCCGACGATCTCGGCGTCCAGCAGCATGTTCTTCGTTTCTGGGAAACGAAATTCTCCAGCATCAAACCGATGAAACGCGGCGGCGGTCGCCGCTATTATCGCCCGGAAGATGTCGCGCTGTTGAAAAAAATCCATCATTTGCTTTACTCCGACGGCTATACGATCAAAGGCGTTCAAAAGCTTTTGAAGGGCGTTTCTAAAAACGCGGTTCTGGCCGAGCAAAGGAAAGAGCAGTCGGCTCAGGTTCATGGCGTGGCCGCGAATGTCAAAGTCGAAGCTGTTCAGGTACCAGTTAATCAAACAACCGCGCCTGAAAAAATCGTTTTAAGCGGCGAACAAAAAGTCGTTTTGCAATCCTTGCTCGATGAGTTGATTGAAATGCGTGAACTTCTGGATGAGAATAAGAAGAACGCGGCTTAATTTCAGCGGAACAAATCGTTTTTTAAGAGTGTTTGCGAAAGATGTCTGCAGCAATTCCATCAAATATAGCCTATGGGCTTTCACTTGCTTCCTGCTTTATGGGGGCGGCAATCGGTGTTCCGATGGGCGGTGAACTAATCGGTGGAACGGTCGGTAAGGTCGTCGGCGGTATCGGCGGATTTGTCGCTGGCGGCATGGCGGCAAATGTTATGATCCCGCGCTGATATAAGTGCCTTGCACCTTCATTAAAACCTTCCTATAAAGCCTTACCGGAATGTAGCGCAGCCTGGTAGCGCACTTGCCTGGGGGGCAAGGGGTCGCAGGTTCAAATCCTGTCATTCCGACCATTTCCTTGAAACTTGACATTTTTTACTTAAATCAAACGCAATCGTTTTTTTGAAAGGAATTTGTATGCCTCTATTAGTGTCGCCGATTGACGGCTCTCCGATGAAACAGATCAATCGCTATGGAATTGAAATTGATGTCTGTCCGACAACAGGCGGCGTCTGGCTTGACAAGGGCGAACTGGAAAAACTCATGGCGTATGTCAAGGATGCCGTCGACGATAGCGACGATGATTTTGACAGATTCAAACAGGCAAAGGCGCAAAATCGTTTGCCCAAAGATTACTATGAAGATGAGCCGCGTCATGCGCTGCCGCCGACCTATGCGCGATCATATAAAAGATATGAAGACCATGACTATGATGACTATCATAAATACAAATATAAAAAGAAAAATAAGATGAAGTCGATTTTAGATTTATTCGATTAGAAATAAAAAAAGCCGCAGATATTTTTTCTGCGGCTTTTTGAATTCTCGGAAAAATCAATCAACCGTTCTGGCAAACATAAGCCTTACCGTTCGTAATCGTCGTATTGCCATTTTCAACAGGCGGATCGAGAACAATATGTGTTGCACCTAAATTGTACCCGGATTTCTTGGCGTTCTGTATGCGCTTCTCGTTTGCGGTTTCATTAAAGAAGCCATAGTTCTGTGAAGAACTGGACAAATTGCCGATATATTTGCATCCAGCAACGACGTTTGGCGTCACGATTTTTGTTTTGTAGTACGGATCGTCATTGCTGGCGCAAGCGGTCAAGGCCAAGGCGGCAAGGGATGCTGTAATAAGTGCGGCTTTCATATATTCCTCTTTAAGGTTTTAGCTGTAATTCGGGAGATAGATTTTTCTCGATACGTTTTAAAATAGGTATATCAGTGGCAGAATCAATGAATTCTTTGCCAGTGACGCGTTGGTATAATTCGGCGTATTTACCACTAAAAATTTCATTATCGGCATCGGCAATTTCCGGGATAGGGGATGTATAGGGATCTTCCATTCGCTCGACCAGCCATTTGCGGACGAATTCCTTGTCGAGGCCTTCCGGTTCTTCGCCTCGCTCAAAGCGTTCTTTATAAGTCTCGGCGATCCAGTAACGGCTCGAATCCGGTGTATGGATTTCATCGGCGATATGCAGAACGCCGTTTTCGTCCGTGCCAAATTCGTATTTTGTGTCGACCAAAATCAGGCCTTGCCGTGCGGCGATTTCCTGACCGCGGGCGAAGAGAGCGAGGGCGGCCTTTTCGGTTTGCTCCCAAAGCTCTTTTGAAACAAGGCCGCTATCGGTTATTTCCTTGCCGGAAATAGGGTCGTCGGTTTTGCCTTTGGTCGTAGGTGTCAGAATCGTGTCCGGCAGTTCCTGATTTTTAACCATACCGTCTGGAAATGTATGTCCGTACATGTCGCGCTCGCCGTTATTATATTTAGTCCATATAGACGTCCCTGTGGTCCCGGTCATATAGCGGCGGACTACAACTTCTACAGGGAGCATGTTAAGCTTTTTGACGATCATGACATTCGGATCTGGCGAGGCAATGACGTGATTGGGCAGGATGTCATTCGTCCGGTCAAACCAAAACTGGGCAATGCCATTTAAAATAGCACCTTTATTCGGTACGGCTGTTATCGCGCGGTCAAAGGCGCTAAGGCGGTCCGATGTTACGAAAACCATTCGTCCATCGTCCAAATCGAAAGTATCCCGTACTTTGCCTTTATAATGATTGGGCAGGAAGGAGGGGATTTCTGTCAGAACATTGGCCACGGCTTTAAATCTTTCGCTTAAATTCGTCATGCCGCACCTTATATAAACCCCTTTTGCCCGTAAAGCGGGAAATAAACAGGTATAATAATACCATGTATAAAAAGTGATTGTTTTTATTGACTTAAGGGAAGGTGTCAGGCATAACACCGCATCGAATTAACATTTAACAAGGAACAATAGGCGATGAAAACTTACTCCGCCAAGCCCTCAGAGATTGAGAAAAAATGGTTTGTCGTTGATGCCGAAGGTGTAGTTCTGGGACGTCTTGCGACTGTTCTGGCTATGCGTCTGCGCGGCAAACACAAACCGATCTTCACCCCACACATGGACACAGGTGACAACATCATCGTGATCAATGCCGATAAAGTGAAAATTACCGGTAAAAAAGGTGACGACTCCATTTTCTACTGGCACACAGGTTATGTCGGCGGCGTGAAACAACGCACACCGAATGAAATTCTGGCCGGTAAATTCCCGGGACGCGTTCTTGAAAACGCTGTTCGCCGCATGCTGCCTAAGAATACAATGGGCCGCAATGTCATGAAAAACCTGAAAGTATATGCAGGTTCCGAACATCCTCACGCTGCACAAAATCCGGAAGTTTTGGATGTTGCCGGCATGAACGCAAAGAATAAGAGGTAATCACCATGGCACCACGTAAACCAAAAACAGAATCCGTTACGGATCTCAAAGATATCGGTCAAGCATCCGCTGCTTCATCTGCACCAGTTGCCGCTTCTGCTCCATCGGGTCAGACAAACGCACAGGCGGCTGCTGACGGTACACCGCGCCAGCCGAAAAAGGACGCGCAAGGCCGTTCTTACGCAACAGGCCGTCGTAAAGACGCAACTGCCCGTGTATGGATCAAGCCAGGTTCCGGTAAAGTTGTCGTTAATGGTAAAACACAGGAAGCCTATTTCGGTCGCCCGACTCACTTGCTTGTTTTGAACCAGCCCTTCTTCATCTCCGGTCAAGTAAACCGCTTCGATGTTATGTGTACGGTTAAAGGCGGCGGTCTGTCAGGACAAGCCGGTGCGATACGTCACGGTATCTCGCAAGCTTTGCAGCTGTTCGATCCAGCCCTTCGCGGTTCGTTGAAAGCTGCCGGTATGCTGACACGCGATGCCCGTTCCGTCGAGCGTAAAAAAGTCGGTCTTCACAAAGCCCGTCGTGCGAAGCAGTGGGTCAAGCGTTAAGCTTTCTCTTTATTCAATTCAAAAAGGCTCCGTTTGGAGCCTTTTTTATTTCATGCTAGTTTGAGCGAATGCTAAAATCTTTCAAGAATATTTTACCAAAAATTGAAACATCCGCCTTCATTGCTGAAAACACCGTTATTATCGGCGATGTCGAAATCGGTGAAGAAAGTAGCGTCTGGTATAACTGTGTTCTGCGCGGAGATGTAAACGATATCAAGATCGGCAATCGCACGAATATTCAGGATGGCACGATCATCCATGTATCGTCCACGACTCAAGGCACCTATATCGGCGACGACGTAACCGTCGGGCATTGCGCTCTGTTGCATGCTTGTACGGTTGGGGATCGTGCTTTTATCGGCATGCAAGCTTGTGTGATGGATGATGCTATCGTCGAAGACGAAGCGATGGTGGCGGCAGGAGCGCTTGTAACGCCGGGGAAACGGATTCCTTCGCGTCAGTTATGGGGAGGGCGTCCGGCGAAATATATGCGGGATTTGACACCGGAAGAGATCGGGTTTTTGAAATTCTCGGCGGAGCGGTACGTGAAGTTGAGCAGGGAATATCTAGACAAATAATCGCATCCCTGCGAAGGCAGGGATCTGTCGCGTTGCAGTAGATCCCGCATCAAGTCCGGGATACAAATTTTTTTAATATTAAGACGCTTTCATCCTGACGTAACTGCCCGGCGCGTCTTCTATGGAATTCTCAGGCGTTCTGGCAGCAACTGTCTTTTCCGAAAACTGCTCAAGCCATTTCGCCCAGTGGGGCCACCAGGAGCCATCTATCTGGGAAGCTTTTTCAAGCCAGTTATCAGGGTAATCGTTGTTATCGATAGGCGCAGTCCAATAGTGATATTTGTTTGCCGCCGGTGGATTGACGACACCTGCAACATGACCGGAAGCGGAAAGCGTAAATGTCTTGTCACCGCCAAGACTTCGCATGCCTTCAAAAGTCGATTTCCATGGCGCGATATGATCTTCCTTCGTCGATAGAAAATAAGAAGGCACGCTTACTTTGCGCAGATCGATCGGCGTGTCGTTGAGTTTCATGGCGTCAGGTTTGCAAAGCAAATTCTCGCGATACATTTTACGAAGATAAAAACTATGCATGGCGGCAGGCATATTAGTTGAATCGTCGTTCCAATAGAGAAGATCGAACTGGAACGGTTCCTTGCCGAGCATATAATTGTTGACGACATAGGACCATATCAGGTCATTGGCGCGTAGCAGGCTGAACGTGTTGCGCAATTCACCGCCTTCCAGATAGCCTTTTTCAGACATTTTTTTATCAAGGGCATCGAGTTGCTCATCGTCAATAAAAACTGACAAGTCCCCTGCATCGGTGAAATCGATGAGAGTCGTCAGAAAGGTTGAGGAGGCGATACGGTGCTGGTTGTCATTCCTGGCCATGTACGCAAGGCCGGATGCCAGTAAAGTGCCGCCAATGCAATATCCGACGACATTGGTTTTCTTTTGATCGGTGATTTGCTCAATCTGGTTTAGTGCTGAAAGAAGGCCTTCATCGATATAGGAATAAAAATTTTTCTCCGCTAGTTTGCGGTCCGGATTCACCCACGAGATGACAAAAACGGTATGCCCTTGATCGACCGACCACTTGATAAAGGAATTATCCGGGCGCATGTCCAGTATATAGTATTTATTGATCCAGGGCGGGACAATCAAAAGCGGCGTTTCGAATACGTTCTCGGTAACCGGAGTATATTGGATGAGCTGCATTAAATCATTTTGATAAACCACTTTGCCCGGCGTTACGGCAAGATTTTTACCCACCTCAAACGCATCGTAATTTGTTTTCTTTATCTGGAGTTCGCCATTGCCGCGCTCAAGATCTGTGATCAGGTTTTCAAAACCCTTCATTAAATTCTGACCCTTGGAATCCAGCGTCTCTTTCAAAACGACCGGATTGGTCAAGGCGAAATTAGTCGGGGACATGGAGTCAACAAACTGGCGCGTATAAAAATCCAGCTTGGCTTTTTCGCGTTTATCGAGTCCTTCGGCGTTGTGAACATATTTTTTCAGCATCTGCGATGTCAGAAGATAGCATTGCTTAATAAAATCGAAGCCTGCATTTTCATTCCATAAAGGGTCTTTGAATCTTTTATCTCCTGCGTCGGGTTTTATAATTTCCGCGCTTTGTTCGCCGAGGAATTTCTTGCCTGTTTCCTGCCAAAGTTGACAAATATTTTGCATATATTCAATTTGCAGGTCCACGAAGGCTTTCGGATTTTGCAGGGCATTCTCGTACAGCTTAAAAAAAGCAGGTTGAATATTCATCGGGTCCGGCAAGGCTTCCGGCGTCTGCTTTTCCTGATATTCTTTTATAAGCGGGGCCAGCCGATCAAAAAAACCGCTCATCTGGTGAGAAAACGAGACAGGATCGAGATTATAAGTTTTTGAGTCGTCCGGTTGACCGGCGGGCTTCTTTGATGTCATGCGTTTTAATAGCAGGTTTGGCGTATATTGTCATTCCCTCTTGCCAATAAAAGGCAGTTGCGCCACGATGGCCGTTATTCTTAGGGAGATACAATGAAACCGCTTTTTTCTTTATTTTTTATTATCGCGCTTACGGCATGTCAGGCTTCGCAAACGACAAAACCTGCTTCCACGCCGGTTAAGCAAGATTTCCTGACAACCGGTCGCGGTTTGTCGGATGGCGCGGTTGATTTGTACCAGCCTGGGACGGATTTTCTGCCGACTGCTGAATATCCGACTACGGGACGCGCGTTATCACCCATCCCCGGAAATCCGAATGTTGTCGTCAACGATCCCAGCGTGACAATTTACAGCCTCGATACTATGGAAGTAAACGAAGTCCAGCAAATGCCATTACCGCCGTTACAACCTCCGGTAAACCTTCAAAATAATTATCCATCTCCTTTTGACAACAATGGTAATCCGGTAAAATGAGTAATCTAAAAATTGCCATCGCCGGACTTGGCACGGTCGGCGCAGGCGTTATAAGGCTTTTGAATGAAAACAAAGCCGAGATTGAAGCGCATACAACAAGAGCAATAGAGATTATTGCCGTTTCCGCTCAAAATAAGAACAAAGATCGTGGCGTAGATGTATCCGGTATACAATGGTTTGAAAATCCGCTCGATCTAGTAGATACGAATGCAGATGTCGTCATCGAGCTGATGGGCGGTGAGGGCGATCCGGCTCATACCCTTATCAGGAAATCCTTGGAAAGCGGCAAAGCCGTGGTCACCGCTAATAAAGCGTTGTTGGCAAGTCACGGCTTTGAACTGGCCAAGATAAGCGAGACGCATCACGCGCCGTTGATGTTCGAGGCAGCGATTGCCGGAGGAATTCCTATCGTCAAAGCGTTACGCGAAGGACTCGCGGCGAATAAAATCACGAAACTCTATGGTATCCTTAACGGCACCTGTAATTACATTCTTAGCACGATGGAAGACACAGGCCGTGATTTTGACGATGTTTTAAGGGAAGCGCAGGCAAAAGGATATGCAGAAGCCGACCCGACACTCGATGTTGAAGGAGGAGACACAGCGCATAAATTGAGTTTGCTCACTGCTTTAGCTTTCGGAATTGAGCCGGATTTAAAAGCGACAGGCGTTTCCGGCATCCGCATGATTACGGCGCAGGATATTCAATCTGCCGATGAGCTGGGCTACCGGATTAAATTATTGGGTCAGGCAGATATCGATGCTCAAGGACGTATCATTCAGGTTGTTGAGCCTTGCCTTATTCCAAAAACGGCCTCGCTTGCCAATGTTCATGGTGTTTTAAATGCTGTTTATACCGAAGGCAACCATGTGGGTCAGAGTTTCATCGAAGGACGCGGGGCTGGCGCAGGGCCGACGGCGTCGGCGGTGGTTGCGGATATAATTGATCTGGCACGAAATAATACGACTGCGCCGTTTGGCAGGTCGGTTCAAAAACTGCAAAAAGCCCAGATGCTGAACCCGGAAGAGAAAACCGGAGAATTTTATATCCGTCTCGATGTACTGGACCAGCCAGGTGTAATCGCAGATGTAGCCGCAGTTTTGCGTGATTACAAAATTTCTATCGAAAGCCTTATCCAGCGTGGACGTGATCCTGACCAGCCCGTAACCGTAGTTCTGACTACTCATGAAGCCAAGCGCAAGAATATCAACGAAGCCGCCAAAGTGATTGAAAAGCTAGCAAGCGTTTCTAAAGCTCCGGTCATATTACAGAGAATATCCCTTTAATATGTGAACTGGCGCTAATTTAAGTAGAAATAGGTGCTGCTTGTTTCTATGATGTTCTCATGATTCCCACCATGAAAGACCATCTTTCGATGCCCGTTTATCCTGAAACGATGGATCGAAATCTAGCTCTTGAAGCCATACGAGTTACGGAGGCTGCAGCATTGTCTGCGTCCATGCTTGTCGGACGTGGTAATGAAAAGGCGGCGGACGCGGCCGCAGTTGACGCCATGCGCAGGACGTTGAATTCCCTGTCCATCGCCGGACGAGTGGTTATCGGTGAAGGCGAACGTGACGAAGCGCCGATGCTTTATATAGGCGAAGAAGTTGGAAACCGTCAGGGACCGCATGTCGATATCGCACTTGATCCTCTGGAAGGCACGACTATATGTGCGAGCGGCGGACAAAATGCTCTGGCGGTTTTAGCCCTTGCGGATGAAGGTGGATTTCTAAACGCGCCGGATGTTTACATGCAGAAGCTTGCGGCCGGACCGGGGATAGAACTCGGGGAGGATGATCTGGATGCTCCGCCAGAACAGGTTCTTAAAAAAATAGCCAAGACTAAAGGGGCTTCGGTTGAAGAACTTTTGGTT
Organism: Micavibrio sp.; assembly: GCA_030824965.1. Taxonomy (GTDB): domain Bacteria; phylum Pseudomonadota; class Alphaproteobacteria; order Micavibrionales; family Micavibrionaceae; genus Micavibrio_B. The sequence goes on from JAPJQV010000006.1 coordinate 30,831, forward strand.
TGTATCCTGGACAGACCTCGTCATGCGGAATTAATAAGATCAGTTCGCGAAGCAGGATCGCGTATTATGTTGATACAGGATGGTGACGTTTCGGGTGTGATTGCCACAACGGACCCTGATAAAGGAATTGATGTTTATATGGGGACTGGCGGAGCTCCGGAAGGCGTGCTGGCAGCTGCGGCTTTGCAATGTGTCGGCGGTTCGATTCTAGGTCGGCTGATATTTCGCAATGACGGCGAAAAAGAGCGGGCACGAAAAGTCGGCATCACAGATTTCAACTGCATTTATACGACTAATGATTTGGCTAAGCCTGATAATGTGATGTTCGCGGCGACAGGCGTAACCGATGGGACCATGTTAAAGGGCGTTCGCCGTTTTCCCGGCGGCGCGACAACGCAATCCATCGTTATGCGGTCACGTTCCGGCACGATCCGCTATATCGACTCAACCCATAATTTTAATAAGAATCCCAATCTAAAATGAGTAAGCTGAATATTCATCGATCCGTGATGCAGTCTCGTTGGGTTTTTCCTGCAGCCAATGACGAGCTTATCCAGCGCATGATGAGCGATTACAAGTTACCTGAAATCGTCGCGAGGTTATTGGCTGCGCGTAATGTCGAGCATGGAAAAGTTGATAATTATCTTAACCCTAAACTGGCGCGCGACTTCCCTGACCCGTTTTGTATGAAAGGCATGAAAGAATTTGCAGATTGTATTGCCGAGCATATTATTAAAGAAACCAAGTTTGCAGCATTTTGTGATTTCGATGTCGATGGATCTACATCCGCCGCTATCCTTAAAAAATTCTTCCGGCATTTAGGACAGGATATCACGATCTGTATTCCTTGCCGGATTAATGAAGGATATGGGCCGAATATCAAAGCGCTTTATTCATTGAAAGAGCAGGGTCATGATATGATCTTGATGGCCGATTGCGGCACGACGTCTTTCGATGTGATAGAGCAGGCAAACAATGCCGGTCTGGAAGTTTGTATTCTCGATCACCATGAACCCGGCGAGGCTATGGCGCCCGCATTACATCTGATTAATCCCAAGCGCGCCGATTGTGAAAGCCAGCTTTCCATGCTGGCTGCATGCGGCGTAACCTTTCTGGCTTGCGTCGCTATCAATACGAAACTGCGCGAAAAAGGTTTCTACAAAGACCGCAATCTTTCAGAGCCGCCCATGAAAAACTGGCTGGATCTGGTTGCGCTCGGAACGGTTTGCGATATGGTTCCGTTAACCGGACCGAACCGGCTGTTCGTGAAAGTCGGTTTCGAACAAATGTCGTTGCATAACAATGTCGGCTTGAAGGCCTTGTGCGAAGTCGGAAATATCAAAAAAACGCCTACACCCGGCGATGCAGGGTTCATTCTGGGCCCACGGATCAATGCCGGGAGCCGCGTGCATAAATCCGATCTGGGCGCATTGCTATTATCATGCGAGGATGCGGAGGAGGCGAAAAATCTTGCCTGGCTTTTAAACGATTGTAATACCAAGCGCCGCGATATCCAAAAGGATATGATGCGGGAAGCGGTTGCGATCGTTGAGCAAAAAGGGCTGAAAGACGACCCGATTATCCTAGTTCACGATGAAAGCTGGCACGTAGGATTAAACGGTCTCGTCGCAGGGCAAATCAAGGAACGCTACGGCAAGCCGGCCTGCGCCATCGCTTTCGCGCCGGGCATTGACGGGCGTTTAGAAGGCCGCGGCTCTGGACGCTCTGTTCCAGGTTTCAATATGGCGGCATTATTCATGGCGGCAAAGGAAGCGGGACTCGTTACCAAAGGCGGCGGTCATGCAATGGCTGCGGGTTTTACTGTCTATCCCGAAAATCTTGAGGCCTTGCATAAATTCTTTCGTGAGCAGGCAGTAAAATTGGCTGAAGGTACAGATGTCATTTTGCCGGAAGAAAAGGTCGACGGTGTCGCCAGCATTCGCGGCTTAAGGCCCGATTTTGTTCGATTGCTTGAAAATAACGTTGGGCCTTTTGGGCAAGAAAACCCGGAGCCGCGCTTCGTTTTACCTCATGTAAAAATAGTCCATGTGGATATCGTTGGAACGGATCATGTCAGGTTACAATTATCTGATCTTGAAGGTGGAACCAGAATGAAGGCTATAGCGTTTAAATCTGCAGATACCCCACTTGGTGAGGCTTTGTTGAAAGGAAAAGGGCAAAGCCTGCATCTCATGGGGCAATTTAAAATCAATGAGTGGAACGGGAATGAATCTGTTGAATTCCACGTATCCGATGCGGCCTATATTCTTGAAGCCGCTGAATAGCGGGAAGAAATGATATCTCATATAAAGAAAAAATTTTCAAAATTTATAGATCTTTATAATAATATAAATGAAGACTATCTCGGTTTGCTGGCTGCCGGTGTTGCTTTTTATTTCTTAATGGCAGCGTTTCCGGCTTTGGCCGCGATGATTTCTCTTTACGGTATTTTTTCAGATCCGCATTTTATCGAAGACCAAATTAATCTTCTTTCGCGTTTTCTGCCGCCGGAAGCTTTATCGATTTTTACAAAGCAGATCACTATTTTGCTAAAGGCAAGTGGCAGCACGTTAGGCCTTAGCTTCGCCATTAGCACATTGTTTGCCGTCTATAGTGCTACCAAAGGCGTTGGGGCTCTTATCAAAGGATTGAACATTGCTTACAATAGAAAAGAAACCCGCGGCGTCGTCCAGCTAACTGTCACAGGCTTTATCCTGACACTTGGCTTGATGGTTTATCTTCTATTGGCGCTCTCAATTATTGCCGTTCTTCCCGCCTTTTTTAACATAGTCGAAATCCCCGGATTAACGCCGGATATTTACCTCAACCTAAGATGGCCGCTTTTGTTTTGTACGGCTTTATTAGGTCTTGAAGTTTTATATTCTTTTGCTCCCTGCCATGAAAAATTCAAATGGAGATGGATGAGCAGGGGCTCGTTTTATGCCACTCTCATCTGGGTCACAGCGTCTAGTTTTTTCTCTTTATTCGTAACAAATTTTGGAAGCTACAATGAAACATACGGCTCTATAAGCGCGATTATTATTCTGCTGTTATGGTTCTGGATGAGCGCAATGATTATCCTGCTGGGTGCAGAGATAAACCATGTCTTTAAAAAATCTCAACGAGATAATTCTGAGCATGAAATTACTTTGAAAGCCGGATCTGAGTCTATCGCAGAAGAAGAAAAGGTTTAGTCCTTTATTCTAAGTAATTTATATTTACACAGGTATGCGTTTATTGCAGTATAGCCATCGAATCAGATCATGTCTGCGTCTTTGGGAGATTACTAAATGAATAGATTAAAAATTCTGGGCCGTTTGCTCTTTGCGATACTCGCATTATTGCCGTCTGCTGCATTTTCACAAGAAGCCACAGTTGAACTCAACTCAGGCGATACGGCATGGATGCTGACTTCATCACTACTTGTTTTAATGATGAGCATTCCTGGTCTTGCATTATTTTATGGCGGCCTTGTTAAGAGAAACAATGTTCTGGCTACATTGATGCAAACAGTGGCAGTTTGTGCGGTTGTTTCGCTTTTATGGCCGGTCATCGGCTATTCTTTGGTATTTACAGAAGGGGAAAGCGCGTTTGTCGGAAGTCTGGACAAATTACTTTTAACAGGTGTCAGCGCTACGTCTTTAAGCGGCACTATTCCTGAGACTGTATTTATAACATTTCAAATGACCTTTGCGATCATTACGGCTGCTCTGCTTCTTGGATCGGTCGCTGACCGTATTAAATTCTCCTCAGTTCTGGTTTTCGTTCCCTTATGGATGCTGGCCGTTTATGCGCCTGTCGCTCATTGGGTTTGGGGTCCAGGCGGATTCATCGGCGGTATTGATGCGTCTGAGAGTTCATCAGGTCTAATGGGGTTTGGTTTTGCGCTTGATTTTGCAGGGGGATCAGTGGTTCACATCGCATCGGGTGTGGCAGGGTTGGTTGCTGCCCTTGTTCTCGGGCGCGCTTATGATTTCCATGACCGCACGCCGACACCTGCAAATATTGTAATGTCTTTGATCGGTACCGGGCTTCTCTGGGTCGGCTGGTTCGGTTTCAATGCCGGCTCTGCCCTGACTGCGGGAACGGCGGCAGGCATGGCAATGCTGGTAACGAATACTGCCGCTGCAACCGCATGCCTTGCCTGGATATTCGCCGAGTGGTTTCATCGAGGAAAGCCGAGCGTAGTGGGCGCGCTTTCAGGCGTTGTTTCCGGTCTGGTAGCAATTACGCCAGCTGCTGGTTTTGTCGGTTTCGGATCTTCTATTATTATTGGTTTCATTGCAGGTGTGATCTGTTTCTTTTCCTGCACTTACCTAAAGAAATGGCTGAAATATGACGATTCCCTAGACGTTTTTGGTATTCACGGGATGGGGGGGATCGTAGGCTGTATTCTCACAGGCGTTTTTGCATCTTCAAGCATTGCGGAGCCATCAGGCTTGATTGAAGGCAACGTCGATCAGTTGTTTGCGCAATTGATTTCCATTTTTATTATAGCGGCATATTCCGGGACTGTTACGTTTGTATTAATCAAGCTCGTGCAGAAGATCATGGGTATTCGGGTTCCGCAAATTGCAGAAGTCGAAGGGCTTGATATGTTCCTGCATGGGGAAACCTATAAATAGCCAATCATTATGAAGATAAGGGAAGTCGCCCAGTATGAAGCCGGACGACTTTTATTAGCACATAAAACTTAAATTCATGTAAAAAGTTCCAAAAAAAGCGCGAGTTGCAGCCATGCTAAATCTCTATAACTCCTTTATCCAAAAACATGAGACTATTTAAATATATTCACATGAACAAAGGAGCATAAGATGGCAGCTCAAACGCTTAATGAAATAAATCATATAGATTTTGTCTGGCAAATAAAGCGGTTGCAGAAAAATGCGCGTCTCAAAGAAGTAATCCGTTCCGTCTTAAACCAACGATCCTGCAACTAATTGAAGTTTCTCCCTAATTAAGACCGGACTTATTGTCCGGTTTTTTTATACCTTAATCAGGTTCTTTAAGTTCTCTAACGTATCGGCTTCTTTGGCCGGTTTATCCCAGCGAATACGATTGATGCGCGGAAAGCGCATGGCAACACCGGATTTGTGCCTTGCGCTTTCATGGATTGAATCGAATGCCACCTCGAATACCATGCCTTGTTCAACCTGCCGCACAGGACCGAAACGCTCTGTTGTATGGCTTCGTACCCATTTATCCAGTTTCACAAGTTCCAGATCCGTAAATCCGAAATAGGCTTTGCCTACGGGGACGATCTGATCTTTGTCCCAGACACCGAAGGTATAATCGGAATAAAAAGAAGAACGCTTTCCATGACCGCGCTGCGCATACATCAGGACAGCGTCGATCAAGCAAGGATTGCGTTTCCATTTATACCATTCGCCTTTCGGTCTCCCGGCGACGTAAGCACTGTCTTTGCGCTTGATCATGATGCCTTCGTGGTCTAGATCTTCCGCGCCGTGAGCGCGGACTTCGCCAAGTTCATCCCATGATACAAAATCGATAACGGGCGAAATATCGAGTTTTGAATTTTTATTTTTGCCTACCCATTCTTCAAGGCGCAGGCGTCGCTCGGACAGTGGCAGGGTGCGTATATCTTCATTTCCATCGAATAAAATATCATAAACGCGAATGAAAGCCGGATAATCCTGCATCATTTTGATGCTGACAGTCTTTCGGTTCAGGCGCTGTTGCAAGGAATTGAAAGAGGCGGCGGAGAAATCACTGCCGACTAAAAGTTCGCCGTCCAGTACGCCCTGGCCGGCCAGGCTTTCGATCAAGTCAGGAAAGGATTTTGAAATATCATCGCCGGTACGGGAGTAGAGTTTTTTAGAGTCCCCGTCGATGGCGAGTTGAACGCGAATACCGTCCCATTTCCATTCCGCCTGAAAATCGGATGGATTCATTTTGGCAAAATCTTTTTCTTCATCGATCGGATTAGACAGCATCATCGGATGAAAAGTCTGGAAACTCTCTATTTTCGGCGCATCGGTTTTGCCGTCGAGCCAAGCAAACATGTCAAGATAAGGTGTAGAAAGTCCATGCCAGATATGCTCGATCTCGTCGATATCCTTACCGCCCATTTCAGCCAAAGCTGTTTTTGCCAAACGCGCAGAAACACCGACACGAAGATTTCCTGTGACCATTTTTATCAAAGCCCAGCGTTGCGTGGCCGTGCCGGATGACAGATAATGCATGATGCGTTTTTGAATCTCGGCTGGTTTAAGCGTATCAAGTTCATAAACGATATGTGACAATTGCGGAAGATCGTCGTTATTTTTTTCCGGCCATAGAAGGGCGATGGTTTCAGCCAGGTCGCCGACGTAATCGTAAGACATGTCGAACAAAACCGGATCCACTTTTTCGAGGACAATTTTTTTCAGAAAAGCCGATTTGACCTGGCTAAACGAAAGCTCGCCTGTCAAAATCGAAAGAGCATAGCCGCGATCCGGGTCTGGTGTCTCCTTAAAATACTGTGTCATCAGCGCGAGCTTTTGGTTACGCGACGGTGTCAGCAGGATACTTTCGAGCAAGGCTGAGAATTCTTTCATTCTTCTTCATCCTCGCGGCCTTGCAGATGAAGCGGTGCGGCTTTTAGCCCCTGAGTTTCGCACCAGTAAACAAGAGCGTCTTCGCGGCCATGGGTTACCCAAATTTCCGATGCGCCCGTATCCCTGATCGTATCCTGCAATTCATTCCAATCGGCATGATCCGAAATAACGAGCGGCATTTCAACACCGCGTTGACGCACACGCTGTTTCACCATCATCCAGCCGGACGCCATGCCAATGATCGGATCGGCCAATCGCCGCGCCCAGACTTCTTGCAAAGCCGAAGGTGGTGCTAAAACGATAGCTCCTTTAAACACATCCCGTGGAACGCCGGTCGCTTTTCTTAAATCACCCAGATCCACGCCGTGTTCCTGATAATAATCGGAGCAACTAAATAAAGCGCCATGCATGTAAATCGGCGCATCATATCCGGATTCCCTCAATAAATTTATCAGACGCTGGGTTTTACCGAGGGCGTAACAGCCTATGACGTGGCTGCGGTCTGGAAAATTTTTAACGCTGTGCAGAAGTTTTTCGATTTCGGTTTGCGGCGGCGGGTGTTGAAAAACCGGGAGACCGAACGTGGCCTCGGTCACGAAGATATCGCAATTCACGGGTTCGAAAGGCGTGCAGGTTCCATCGGGATATCGTTTATAATCGCCGGAAACAACAATGCGGCAGCCTTTCCATTCCAGCAAGACTTGCGCACTGCCCAAGATATGCCCGGCTGGGTACAACGTAATGCAGACATCATCCATGACGACTGTTTCACCATATCCCACAGGCTGAAAACTTTGCGCACAGTCTTCGCCGTAGCGTTGCTTCATGATGCCGATCGTGTCCGACGTCGCCAGAACATGCTTATGGCCCCATCTTGCATGGTCGGCATGGCCATGAGTGATAATCGCACGATCAACCGGGAAAGGGGGGTCGATAAACGCCTTTATCGGCTCTATATAAAGATCATGGCGCAACAGTCTCATAAGAGTAAGGATGGAGATAAGATTATAAAAAACAAGGGTTTGGATTCGCATCCTTTAACGCAGTGGCTGCGGGGCCGCGGCTGGGATTGGTTTCCGCATCAGCTGGATGTTTTGCAAACAGCGCAATCCGGCAAAGACCTTATTCTCTCTGCTCCGACCGGATCCGGTAAAACTCTTGCCGGCTTTTTGCCGTCACTGATCGATCTGACATCGGGAGAAAAACATAAAGGCCTGCACACGGTCTATATATCGCCCCTGAAGGCATTGGCGACAGATGTACATCGCAATGTCGGGCGGCCTATCGAAGAAGCCGATTTGAAGATCACTTATGAGACAAGAACAGGCGATACCAAGGCTGGAGCGAGGACCCGTCAGAAAACAAAACCACCAAATATTTTGATGACCACGCCAGAATCCCTGGCGCTTTTACTGTCCTATACGAACGCCGGAGAATACTTCAAAGACCTGCGTTACATCATTATTGATGAGTTACATGCCCTGATGTCTTCCAAACGTGGGGATTTGCTATCTCTAGCTATTGCGCGGTTGTCTTCGATTGCGCCGAAAATGCAGAAGATCGGATTATCGGCGACGCTAGCCAATCCGGAGATTGCTAAAGAATGGCTGTGCGGCCCGGAAGGAGAAATCGTTTTATCTCCGGCCAAAACTTTGCCGCATATCAAAATCCTGAAATCGGAATCCCGTATTCCATGGGCCGGGCACATGGCGATTTACGCTATGCCTGAAATTTATGAGGAGATATCCAAAGCACGGATGAGCGTCGTTTTCGTCAATACGCGGGCACAGGCCGAATTGATCTTTCAAAACCTCTGGAAGATCAATGACAAGAATTTAAAAATCGGGCTGCATCACGGGTCTCTTGAGAGATCAATCCGGCAGAAAGTCGAAGCCGGTATGGCGCAAGGCCTGCTTAACTGCGTTGTTGCAACGTCGTCGCTAGATCTTGGATTAGACTGGGCGGAGGTTGATCTGGTTTTGCAGATAGGTGCACCGAAAGGGATTAGTCGTCTGCTGCAACGCATCGGTCGATCCAATCACAGGTTAAACGAGCCAAGCAAAGCAGTTCTGGTGCCAACCAATCGTTTTGAGTGGCTGGAATGCATTGCGGCTAAGGACGCCATACTTCACAAAGAAATGGACGGGCAGGAGGCGCGCAAAGGCGGGCTGGATGTCTTAGCTCAGCACCTGTTTGGCACGGCATGTGCCGGACCGTTTAACGCGGATCATATTTTCAAAGAAGTAAAAACAGCTTGGCCGTATAAAGAATTGACGCGGAGCGAGTTTGACCGTGTTCTGGAATTTGTAACCGATGGCGGCTATGCCTTAAAAACCTACGACCGCTTCAAAAAAATCAAAGTCAATGAAGATGGTTTGCATGAATTGACATCTAAACGCTTTGCGCAGCTTTACCGAATGAATATAGGTACAATTGTTGAATCGCCATTGCTCAAAGTAAAAATGGGGCGAAAATATCTCGGTACGATTGAGGAATTTTTTATCAATAATCTGACGGCTGGAAACACGTTTTATTTTGCAGGGCAATTGGTTGAATATAAAGGCATTCACGAAACGGATGTTATAGTGGGGCGGGGTAAAGGCGATAGTGCCAGAATTCCGAGTTATGACGGTGGAAAGTTACCGCTCAGCACTCACTTGTCATTTCGTGTTCGTGAACTTATTCAAAATTCGGAGAACTGGAAATTATTACCCGATACGGTTCGCGACTGGCTAAAGCTTCAATCGGATAAATCCGATGTGCCGGGAACGGAACATTTACTGGTCGAGATTTTTCCGCGTAGTGGTAGATTCTACATGGTCGCTTATCCTTTTGCCGGGTATTCGGCGCATAAAACATTAGGATTCTTATTGTTGAGGCGCATGGCAAGACTTGGCTATAAGCCGCTTGGTTTCGTGCAGACGGATTATGCTGTTTGCGTCTGGTCACTGCGGGAGCCGAAAAATGCCGATGATCTTTTTTCGATCGATTTATTAGCTGAAGAGTTACATGAATGGTTGCTAGAAACACCGCTTTTGAAAAGAACATTTCGTGAGGCGGCAGTCGTTGCCGGGTTGATTGAAAGACGTCATCCGGGTCAGCAAAAAACCGGCAAGCAGATGACATTCAGTTCAGACCTGATTTACGACGTCTTGCAAAAATATGAGCCGGATCATATTTTGCTGCGCGCCGCGAGAGAAGATGCGACAAGCGGTTTGATCGATACGGGAAGATTGTCAGATATGCTTATAAACGTTCAGGGAAAGATCACTATTAAATATCTGGATCAGGTGTCGCCTCTGGCCGTGCCAATGATGCTGGAGCTGGCGCGGGAAGGCGTGCCACGAAAAGAACAGGGTGAATATTTTATTCAGGATTTGGAAGAAAGCCTCATGACCGAGTCCGGACTTAGTTCATGAAGATAAATTTTGCCGGTCATGAGTTTATCTTGCATTCCAGCGGAGCATTGTTCTGGCCCCTAAACAGTACGTTGATCGTGGCGGACGCGCATTTGGAAAAAGGATCGTCTTACGCGAAGCGTGGCTATCATCTACCGCCTTACGACAGCCATGCCGCACTTCAAAAGCTGATCGACACTTGCGAAAAACTTTTTGTAAAGCGACTAATGATATTGGGCGATTTTTTTCATGACAATGCGGCCCATTTGCGTCTCAGCCCGGACAGTCTTGCCATGTTTAATTCATTGAAAAAATTTCCGGTGATCTGGGTTAAAGGTAATCACGATGTGGGCTATAAGCCGTCTGGCATCGAAGTTTTTGATGATTATAAAGAAGAAGGGATCTGGTTTCGTCATGAAGCGTCCGAAGAAAAAGACTGCGAAATCAGTGGGCATTTTCATCCCAAGAGTGAATTTGCGTATAAAGGGAAGCTCTTCAGGGAGCGTTGTTTTGTCGAAGACGGATGTAAATTGATGCTACCTGCTTTTGGCGCTTATACAGGCGGCTTGTCGGTTCAGCATGAAGCGATACGTAATCACTTCGGTGCAGAACTACGCCAATATATTATAATTAATGACCGTGTAATCCGCGTACCGGTTTAATCCTCTTTTGGATAAGATTTCTTCTCAATCACCAGAACTTCGCCTTCACGTTTGCGCGGTAGGTAGCTCCATTCCAGAACAATATTGTAAGCAACTGCCAATAAGGTCGGGCCGACGAACAAGCCAATAAAGCCAAATGCTAAAATTCCGCCGACAACACCAAGTAAAACAAGGATTAAGGGGAGGTTCGATCCAAGGCTGATGAAATAGGGCCGTAAGACATTATCGACACCGCTGATAATCAATAATCCCCAGATGCCCAAGAAAATCCCGTTACCCGGTTCGTTTTCGGCGAACAGCCAAAGCGTTGCAGGGATCCAGATAAAGGGCGGTCCGCCCGGTACGAGAGATAAAATAAAAGTCATCAGCCCAAGAAATGGCGCACCCGGAATGCCGGTAAACCAGAAACCTGCTGCGGCAGCAACGCCCTGTACGACGGCAGTTCCGACAACTCCGTAAATCACCGCGATCAAAGTGCCTTTTGACACATTTAAAAGATGCACGGCTTTCGGTCCGCCGAAGTTTTCGATCAGGTCTTTCAGGCGGCTTGCTGTTAAGACGCCATGACGGAACATGAAAAAGGAAATTACCACGCTTAACAAAACATCGATTGCGCCGCGCCCGATAGTTGCGGTTACAGCCAGTAGTTTCTGTGTGATGTCGCCGTAATGTTGTTGCAAAAGTTCAGGGATTTTCCTCTTATCCTGAACATATTCGCTCCAGAAGGAGTCTGCATATTGCCCAAGGAAAGGGATGTTCATCGCCCATTCCGGTGGGCGGTCCGGCTGGTTCCGAATAGCTTCCGCCGCCGCTACTACAAATCCCCTGAAGCTGTCCACCAGAGTTACGCCCGCAAAGATAAAAGGAATTAAAAAGAAAACGCCAAGAAGCGTGGTCATAATGAGCGCGGCAAGAGTCGTACGGTTGTTCAGCTTCCGTTCCAGCCATATAAAAGCAGGCCAGGTAGCAAGAGTAAGAATGAGAGAAAGCAAAATTGCCGGAATAAAGGGTTCGATTATCATAACCCCTAGAACGAAAATAACGATAATGGTGCTAATGGCAACCAGCAGTCTGATAATTGAAACCCTGTCCTGAAGGTCTATTTTCATGAAAATTCGGGCTTTCCGGTTAATAAATAAACAAAATCTTGATTAATAGGGTCTTTATACTATAACACTGCAACATCTATTTTACAGAGGCTAATGGAAATTTTGCGCCGTCATTTCGGGTTGGCAGTTCTTTTGTCCGAGCTGGGGCATGTGTTCTGCTGTGTGCTTCCGACAATATTTACGATTTTAAGCTTTGCCGCCAATATCGGTTTGATCGGCATGGCACCGTCATGGCTGATGGAAATTCACGAAAAAATCCATCATTACGAAGTCTATATAATTTTCTTTTCCGGTATTGTTCTCGTCCTTGGCTGGATTGCTTTGTATTTAAGCCGTAAAGTCGATTGCCATGATACAGGATGCGGACATCCGCCTTGCGACGGGGGAAAGCGCGAGAACGGCCGCATCATGGTCATCGCAACGATCCTGTTTTTAATCAACTTTTCAATTTACGCGTTTGTGCATAAAAATATTCTTCATCTGGATGTTTTCTCTTTTGCGCAAGAGACACATGAGGAACCCATCAATTGACGACATTTGCTGAACTGGGCTTAAGCGAAAATATTTTAAAAGCCGTTGCCGAGCGCGGATATAGTGAAGCCACGCCTATTCAGGCGCAGGCCATTCCCCATATTTTAATGATGCGCGACCTGATAGGGCTTGCGCAAACGGGAACTGGAAAAACGGCAAGCTTTACTTTGCCAATGATTGAAATTCTGGCCTCAGGTCGGGCAAGGTCTCGCATGCCGAGATCGCTCGTTTTGACGCCGACACGCGAACTGGCGGCGCAAGTTGCCGAGAACTTCGATATCTACGGCAAATATCACAAACTAAGCAAAGTCTTACTTGTTGGCGGCGAGTCGATGGGCGAACAGGTGAAGCAGCTTGAAAAAGGCGTCGATGTCCTGATCGCCACTCCGGGACGTTTACTGGATCTCTTTGAGCGCGGACAGATTTTGATGACGGATATAAAAATTCTTGTTATCGACGAAGCGGACCGGATGCTCGATATGGGTTTCATTCCTGATATTGAGAAAATCATAAGCCGCTTGCCACGAACACGTCAGACGCTTTTGTTTTCGGCTACTATGGCGCCAGAAATTCAAAAACTGACTGAAAAATTCCAGAGCAATCCAAAGCAGGTATCTGTTTCCAAGCCGGCAACAACGGCTGATACGATCGAGCAACGTATGATGAAGGTGTCCTTTAAGGATAAAAAATATGCGCTGCGTAGTTTGCTGGAACAAGAAAATGTTAAGAATGCTTTTGTCTTTTGCAACCGCAAACGCGACGTCGATATGCTGGGCAAGTGGCTAAAGGAAAAAGGTTTTTCTGCCGCTCCATTGCATGGAGATATGGTACAGTCGGTCCGGACAAAAACTCTTCAGGAGTTTAAAGATAATAATATCGTTTTTCTCGTCTGTTCGGATGTCGCAGCGCGCGGATTGGATGTCAGTGGCGTTTCTCATGTTTTTAACTACGACGTGCCAATAAATCCTGACGATTATGTTCATCGTATCGGTCGCACTGGGCGGGCCGGACAGTCCGGCAAAGCCTGGAGCTTATGGGCTGAAGACGACGATAAATTTGTAGATGCCATTTATAAAAGGATAGGTAAAGAGATTGAAACTGTCTCTTATGAAAAGAAAGTCAGTGAAACCAAAGAGTTAAAACCATTTTTGGAAAAAAAGGATCAAATCGGCAAAGCTCCGTCAGTCAAGCCTGTAAAAGGTTATGATAAAAGCCGTAAAGCTTATGATGATGACGGTCCGAACAGTTTTACCGACGATAATTTACCAGCTTTCCTGCAGCGGAGATAAAGGCTTTAGATTATTGACTTAAGCCTGTGTTTAGACGACAAATAGATATATTTAATTCTACACGTTCCCGCCTTATGATTTTACATAGATTGAAATACAAGAAGAAGCTGGCAGGTCTGCTTGTCGCAACGGTATTATCCGGCGTTGCTTTTCATGCCATAAGCAATGGATATGCGGCTATTCCGTCTGGCGAAGAGGCGCCTGTCGATTTTGCGGCGGCAAGCGTCGAATATGACGAGGCAAATCAAAAAGTTACAGCGCTCGGCGATGTTGAAATTATTCAAAGCGGCAGAATCGTTAAAGCAGATCGCGTCGTATATGATTTGAAAACTGAAGTTGTCAGTGCCGAAGGCAACGTTGCGCTTCTGGAAAAAAACGGCGATGTGCATTTTGTTGATAAGGCCGATCTCGCTCAGGCGATGAAAAATGGCTACATCAAAAAATTGCGAAGCGTGCTGGCAGATGGTTCGCGCTTTACAGCAGAAGAAGGTCGCAGAGAAGATGGCGTTCGCACAGTTATGGAGGATGCGACTTATACGCCTTGCGAACCTTGTAAGGCCAATCCAGAAAAGCCGCCTTCCTGGCAGATAAGGGCCGACAAAGTCATCCATGATAACGATGAACACACGATTACCTATAAAGATGCTACACTCGAAGTTGCGGGAACGCCGATAGCTTATGTGCCGTATTTTTCCCATCCTGATGGTACGATAAAACAAAAAAGCGGCTTTCTGGCGCCGATTTTTAATCTGAGCAGTAATCTCGGTTTTTCTGCTACGCCACAATATTATCTGGCAATCGATGAAACACAAGATGCCACTCTTGGAGTCCGTACCTTTATAGAACACATGCCAATGCTGCTCGGCGAATACCGCAAGCGTTTTAACGATGCCGAGCTTGAGGTTTCTGGCGGCGTAAATTATTCCGACCGCACTGATAGCAGCGGTGGGGAATACGAATATGTCGATGATGAAATGCGCGGCCATTTTTTTGGTAAGGGGTTGTGGGATATAAATGAAAAATGGCGAGCGGGCTTTGATGCGGCCGTAGCATCGGATGATCAGTATATGCGTCAGTTCGATATTACGTCAGATGATGTCCTTGAGAATGAAATTTATGTCGAGCGTTTTGATGATAGAGATTATGCGACTCTTCGCGCATTCAGCTTTCAGGATTTAAGGATCAGTGATCGCGCTGCTGACCAGCCAAATGTTTTACCTGAAGCACTTGTATCGTTCCTTGGTCAGCCGGGAGATACATTTGGCGGACGCTGGAGTTTTGATGCTTCAACACTTGGTTTAATGCGTGACGGAAGCGGGCAGGATGTTTTACGCGGATCGGCTACGGCGGGCTGGGAACGCAAAGATATTTTCGATATCGGATTGGTCAACGTTATTTCAGCCAGCATTCGCGGCGATGTTTATAACGTGCCAAAGCGCGATGAAGATTTATTAGGGTCAGGTGACGGGGATTCTTCTTCAAGCCGCTTTTATCCTGTTCTGCATAATGTCACTAGCTATCCGATGGTTAATAACATATCTGACGAAGCTCAGGTTGTTTTTGAACCTATAGTGTCATTTACGGCAGTTAGCGACGTAAAAAATAATTCTGACATTCCAAATGAAGACAGTCAGGATGTTCAACTCGACGCAAATAATCTTTTTGAGCCAAACCGCTTCCCTGGTCTGGATCGCGTGGATGACTCAAGTCATGTCACATACGGAGCAAGAGTCGGCGCCCACGGGGCAGATGGAAGTATGGGGGAAATTTTCTTGGGTCAAAGTTATCGTTTGGATGACGATGACAATCCTTTCCCGGCAGGCTCAGGTTTGGATACGCAAACATCCAATTATGTTGGTGAAATCAATGCGATTTTAAAAGGGGATCTGAACGTTAATTACCGTTTTGAGTTATCGTCTCAAGATTTTTCTTCGGAGAGGCATGAATTGGATGCAAGTGCAGTTATTGACCGCTTTACATTATCCGGTGCATATTTCTTTGCCCGTTCTTTAGAAGGGACGGATCTAACGACAAGTCGTGAGCAGATTTACAGTTCAATCGCCTATGATTTCAGCGATGAATGGCGGAGCACTCTTTCAGGACGTTATGATTTGAGTGAAGAAGATCAAGGTCTTCGAAATGCCGGCCTTTTGGTTGAATATCTCGGGCAATGTTATACAGTATCGGCATCAGCGGTACGCAATTTTACTTTTGAATCTACGGGAGATGCCGGAACAGAGGTTATGCTTCGCGTAGGCCTTAAAAATCTTGGTGAGTTTGGTTCAGGATCCTAAAAAATGACATTTGGCAGCTATAATCCGCGTCGTCGATATATAGAAAGAGATCGTAAACGTAACAATGCCTTTCTTGCGATGGCCATGGTGCTTCTTGCCGTTGGTATGACCGGTTTCTGGCTTGGTCGTCAGCATGCCATTTTTCAAATTAACTCGTTAAAAAAAGAAACTGAAGAAGCGCGCACGCAGATGACGGCGCTCCAAGAGGAGCTGACCAAGTTGCGCGCAGAAACACAGACCGCTAATTCCCGCTTCAATCAGTTGCAGCAACAATATCAGCAGGAGCTTCCGGAAGACGGCCCGATCCGTGAATTAGTAAGCTTGGTAACAAAACAAATTTCCGACGGCATGTCGGCGGAAAGATTGGCCTTTGTTATTCGCTCCGCACGTCCCCCGAATAACTGTTCCGATCCCGCCAGCAAACGTTTTATGATAAAAACGCCTGCATATACAGGGCCTGACAGCTCTGCATCATTTGGAGAAGGTGCTGTCGTAATATCGGGGGTTGGTGCTTCGACGCGTAACCAGAAAGGCGAGCCGCAAGCGTGGTTCGATGCGACACAACCGATCACTGTGACATTTAAAACGGCGGAAGGTTTGTCGGAAGAAAAGACCGGTACTTTGCCAATTCAGTATTCCCAGATTGCCAAGGGCAGGGAATACAGGTTTACCTTATCAGAAGGCGGTAAATCTTTCGTCAAAGTAACTTACGATAGTTGCGACTATCCATAGGCTTACTTTTTTACCCAGGCACCCTCGATCATTACATATTGCCCGGACGCCATGCGGTATAATTTTTCTGCAGCCAATGCCTGAACTTGCGATACTGGCACGCCTTGCTTGGCAGCAGTCTCATTATAAACCGCCAGACGGCCCGTATTAGTTTCGGCAATCAAAGCTTTAATTTCCGCAGTCGGGGCTGAAACGGCGCCAATCAAGCCATCGGGTTTTTCGCCGACATAGCCGGCTTGTTTAGCTGCTGATAAATCCATCGCAAAGGCCGACAAGGGCATAAGAACGATCAAAGCTAAGATAAGTACGATTGATTTTTTCATGGTATGTCCTTTTATTTCTTTTTTACGCCGAATAATTCCGGGTTTGACATTATTTCTTTATCAAGATCCCGATCAACTTTTACACGCACCTCTTGCTCGATCTTTACGTTCATATTTATTTCAATCGGCTTGTCCGGTGCTTCCAGCTTGACAGTCGGTGTGCAAGCGGAAGCCAGTGTTGCAACTGCTAAAATGAGAATTACAGTTTTCATTTCCGGCCCTCCGTGAGCTGGTTTTTTATAGTGTCATTGAGCGTCCCGGGCTGCAGAGCTTGGCGCAGGGCTGACGCCAGGGCCCCTTCCAGATTTAAGTTAAGATTTACCGGGCGATTGTCAAATGCCGGGCTTGATCCCTTTGCTTTCAATGCAGTTTTTAAATTGCCATCAAGAGGACCGCTTGCCGTTAATTCCAGTGTATCGTAGTGATAATCGCTTAACGCCAATATTACAGTTTGCATGCGCGGGTCGTCACCCTGAAGAGCTGCAGGCAACTCTTTTGGCGTGTATTTGAACGAAGCAGGTTGGTCGCTTCGTAAAACTCCATTTTCGATTGAAACATCTTTACCAAAAAAAATAAGTGGAATAGTACCGCTGACGCTTCCTGTAGCAGTAATAGTCTTTGAGTCCTGTATCAGGCTTGAAAGTTTCATTTTGGTCAATTGAAGGACAAGGTTGTTTTTCCTATTTGCTCCATACCATGTAAACGCTTTTACTCTGAGATTACCCCCGGCCAAAGCCGTGTTAATTTCTTCGAAACCTACATCGCCCCTTGGCAGAAATTGATCAGTAAGTTTGACTTTAGCTGTGATCTCAACCGGGCCTGATTGTGACAATAACTTGTTTTGGATATCGGCTATTGACGCCAAGTCGCCAAGGGTAGGAGCGGATGCGCTTATGAGGATATTTTTATCAGGTGCCGTATTTAATTCGGCATTCAGGTAAATATTTTGTCCAGTAACCTTCGTTTTGAATATGCCTGCGGTTTTCAGTCCCGTATCAAAAGCAAGATTAGCGTCTTCGAAAGGATAGTCTTTATATTTCATACCGCCTGCGACGATCTGGCCTGCAGCAGTGACTGGCGAGGACTTAAATTCAATCCAGCCTGAAAGGCGGTTGATTGTTAAAGGTTCGACATCGATACTTGTATTCGA
The DNA here is from genome assembly GCA_030824965.1 of Micavibrio sp. Taxonomy (GTDB): domain Bacteria; phylum Pseudomonadota; class Alphaproteobacteria; order Micavibrionales; family Micavibrionaceae; genus Micavibrio_B. The sequence continues at coordinate 48,876 of JAPJQV010000006.1, forward strand.
AATCTCAGCCTTTCCGCTGAATTTCTGGTTGCTGTCGATTAGACCTTTTAAATTTATCGTGGTTGTCAGCTGCTGCTGGGAAGAAAAAAACGAAGATGTAACTACATGTCCATTCGAAGAATTAGCATCAATATTTGTTTTTCCCTGTACGCGGATCGCGCCGATAGGCGTGTCGAAATCGGCGGTCAGATTTTCAAGATAAAAAGATTGAAATGGTAAAGTCTTTCTTGTCAAGGCTTTCTTGTTACCAAAAGTTCCATCCCATCCTGCAATAGTCATGCGGTTATTAGAATCGATTTCGCCGCTGATAACTATACTTTTGACGGAAATTTTTTCTGCTTTACCTTTTAACAATCCGACCCAATTGCCGCGAATATCGAGGTCATTTATTTCGGTAAAGCCATTGGCATCCATAAGTATCTTATCGATATATATCCCATCTGGCAGAAGCCTGACATTCTCAATATATGCCTTGGGAAACCCGGTTTGGCGAATAACCATTTCAGCCAAAGGCTTTAATCCGAAGCCGATGATAAAATAAAAAGCACCCATTATTAAAATAATGGCGATTACGGCCAGTTTATTTTTTCTATGGATTTTGAAAGCCATTCTTTCTTAAATATCTATATCCTGAACAAAACTTGCATTCTGCTGGATAAAGTCGAACCGAGCCTCTGCGTTTTTCCCCATTAGCCGCTCAACAAGATCGTTGATCTCAACGCCCTCAACAAGTTTTGTAGCTTGCTCTGCTTGCTGCAAGGAAACACGAATTAAAATGCGCGATGATGGGTCCATCGTAGTTTCTTTAAGCTGCTTGGCCGGCATCTCTCCCAGGCCTTTAAAGCGGCTGATATCGATCTTGCTTTTGCCTTTGAATTCTTTTGCAATGATGCGGTCTTTGTCTTCATCGTTCATGGCGTAATGGCTAACATTGCCTGATGTTAATCGGTAAAGCGGAGGCTGAGCAAGATAGAGATGTCCTTTTTCAATGATGCCTCGCATTTGTGTATAAAAGAACGTCATGAGTAGGGAGCAAATATGCGCCCCATCGACATCGGCATCGGTCATGATAATAACGCGTTCATAGCGTAAATTATTGACATTGAAAGCGGTACCCGAACCGCAGCCTAAGGCTTGAATTAAATCTTGTATCTCCTGATTGTCGCGTATTTTATCGCGAGTGGCGGAAACAACGTTTAGAATTTTACCTTTAAGCGGCAGGATAGCCTGAGTTTCGCGATGACGCCCTTGCTTGGCGGAACCTCCCGCTGAATCTCCCTCGACGATAAATATCTCAGTTCCTGCGGCGGCGGATCGGCTGCAGTCGGCCAGCTTACCCGGTAATCGAAGTTTGCGCGTCGGGGATTTTCTCGACATTTCCTTGTCTTCTTTGGCGCGCTTGCGATACTCAGCTTTCTCGATAATCGCTTCAAGTAAGGCTTTTGACCGTGCGGGATCATTTGTCAGCCAATGATCAAAATAATCTTTAAGCGCATTCTCAACCCAGCGTGTCGCTTCGGTAGTGACGAGTTTGTCTTTTGTTTGCCCTTGGAATTGCGGATCCCTGATAAAGGCCGATAGCATGATCGCGCCCCCATCCAGAATATCATCAGGTGTAATTTGTCCGGCTTTCTTGTTTCCGATCAGGTCGGCATATCCTTTCAGGCCTTTTGAAAGCATGCCGCGAAGACCGGCTTCGTGAGTTCCGCCTTGAGGTGTAGGAATGGTGTTGCAATAGGAGCGTATGAATCCGTCTTCTTCCGCCAGCCATGATACTGCACATTCAACGCGACCCTTTCCGTCAGGCAACTCGGCTTGAGCATAAAAAGGCGTTGGAGAAAGAGTCGGTTTTCCTTCTACTTCAGAATTGAGGTAATCCATCAAACCTTTTGGAAATTTAAAAACAGTCTCAGCAGGAATTTTCGCGTTTCCGTGAATAAGCGTAGGATCGCAAGACCAGGCGATTTCGACACCGCGAAACAGATAGGCTTTAGAACGGGCTAGATTATGGATGCGTATAGGATCAAACTGTATATCGCCGAAAATCTGCGGGTCGGGATGAAAAAACACTAAGGTTCCGCGGCGGCCTTTGACCGGTCCTAAATCCTGAATTTTGGAAGTGACATGGCCTTTCGAATAACTTTGCTTATAAAGATTATTATCACGGGCAACCTCGACCCACATCTCGTCGGATAAGGCATTAACGACCGAAATACCAACTCCGTGAAGACCGCCTGATGTCTGGTAAGCTTTTCCGGTAAATTTTCCACCGGAATGGAGCATGGTTAGAATGACTTCCAAAGCCGACTTTTTGGGGTATTTGGGGTGAGGATCAACAGGAATGCCGCGGCCATTATCAGAAATAAGGATACGGTTGCCCTTTTCGAGCTTGATCTCGATGCGGGTAGCGTGCCCTGCAACGGCTTCATCCATCGAATTATCGAGAATTTCATTGATAAGATGCTGCATAGCATTCTCATCCGTGCCGCCAATGTACATACCGGGGCGTTTACGAACAGGTTCCAGCCCCTCAAGAACTTCAATGTCTGAAGCGGTATAACTGTCTTGCGGTTTCTTTTTGCTTGCGCCGGAGAATAAATCACTCATCTTTTAGTCTATTTTTGCTATAATGGGAAAACTGCTGAATTTGAGCATAGTTCGAAAGCCATGACAATACAAACCACGCTTCCCAAAGACCGCTATCCCGTTATTCGTACAACAGCCACATATTCGGATGCAAATCCAGGCGGCGATATTTTCGGTGGATGGCTTTTATCCCAGATGGACGTTGCCGGGGGCGTTTGCGCTTTTGCTTATGTCCGAAATAGAATCGTTACAGTAGGGGTTGAAGCGGTATCATTTCATTTTCCCGTCTTTATTGGCGATGAAGTTTATTTCTATGCCGAGATAAAGCGGATAGGCCGGACATCCATTACTGTAAAGATTGAAGTTTGGGTTAAACGCAAAGATACATCAGATATAATTCACGTTACAGATGGAATTTATACTTATGTTTCCATCGGATCGGACAGAGCTCCGCAGGAAATCACAAAAACTTCTCATGCGTAATTTTCTTGTTATTCTCATCATAGCATGTTTTTCCGTCTCCGCAGTGGCAATCGCAGAAAGCGATTCTGTGGGACCAAAACTGCTTAAGCTGGACAAAAGCGTTTCAATGTCGAAAGATAAATATATTGAATTAACGCGACCAATTGAAGAAACACCTCTTGGAAATGAAGCTTTAGCTTATAAAATACGCCTGCCAAAAGACTGGAAAAAGTTCGAAACGGTTTCAGGAAACGAGCGTGAAAATATTCTAAGTAAAAGAATTCTAGGCAACATCGTGGAATATCTCGGGCCGCCTACGCTGGATTTGCGAAGTTCTTTTCGGATCAGGGCAAATGATCTTTCTTATGATATCAATGCAAAAGACTGGTTTTTAAGTTACATCACGACAAACAGCTATACTCTCCGCGGAATGGAAGTTTCTTCGGATAAGCGGGCACAGGCGGAATACGTAACCATTGGCGACAATGGAACTCAATTTACTGTCAGGGCAGTTGCGCAAATTTCAGGCCCGCGCGTGATTCTCGCGGAATATGTTTCGCCGCTCGAATTCTGGGACCAAGAGCAAGATATAATGAAGTGGATTATATCCGGTTTTACATTAACTCATACGGATACGGCGCCAATTGAACCGATACGCAACTATTCCTTTGTTGACGTTGCCCAGTTCAATTATCCGTCTTCCTGGATTTTGAAAGCTAATCCAGTCACATCCATTCAACGGATGGCCGCATCGCTGATCAATCTAAAAGGCAGTGAATCCGGCAAGGCTCCTGTCCGAAGGGACAGTGACCTTGAAAATATATATTTACTCGACGGGCGTATAGATATCTTTGCCGTGGCCAAAAGCCGGGATACAAATTTAGGTCGTGAACTTGCGCTTCTTAAAGAAGGAATGCTGCAGCGCAAGTTGGTCTTGGGAAGCTTAATCGAGCCTGTCGGAGGCTGGACACATCATAAAGCCATCCAGTCTTCCAGGATTGAAGTTTACAACGTCAATAACGCTGAAAACAGGCTTTCCAATTACGAGCAATGGATAGCCATTCTTGAAACCCAGGGGCGGTATTATTTCATTACTCTTTTGACGGTTGGACGAGAGGATAACTTTCTTACTTGGGCGCGGAATGTTAAAGCCTATAACATGGCGGTTACCTCTTTATCGCCCGTAGCAAAATAAATATTTTTTTGTGGCACGACTCATCAGTTTTTGATTTCATTTAGAAAAATAAAAACAGACAGGGATTACTGCTTTGAAAAAACTGGCTCCGATTTTTGCGCTCGCTGCGACGGGCGCTGTTTCTATATCTGCAACTCCTGCGCAGAACCAAATAAATGATAGTTTTCCGCCAGCAGCTGTTTCAGCCCCCGTTCAATTGCCAACGCAAAGGGAATTAATTGATGTCGAGGTGAAAAGATTTCGGCAGTCATTCGCGCAACGTGTTCGCTCCAATGATTATTCCAATAAATGGAATTCCTGTTTCTCAACAAAATCGGCGGAGTATGATCCGGCAAAAGCCAAGATGCTTCGTGCTAATTCAGTGCGCTATCATAATCCAGAAGCATTTACTGATAGACAGCCGGTTATCGTTATAGATCCTGGCCATGGGCATAGTACGAATTTGGCGAGAGCGGGGTATGATACAGGCGGAATTCATAAAGCGACAGGCGTTGAGGAGGCGCGTCTTGTTGAAAGAATTTCATTCGACTTAAAAGCCGAGCTTGAAAAGAGACTTGATGCGATTGTTATCATGACAAGGGGTGTTGCGGGAGAAAAAAACACGCTGCCTCAAAATATTTCCATGTTCAAGAATCAGAAAGTTGCCCTGCAAATCAGGGCGGAACTATCATCTTATCTGGCAGAAAAATTTCCAAGTTCAGAAATTATTTTTATCAGTACTCATACTAACACTGGTAATAGCCCGGGTTCTGAAATCTATTATTATGCCTCATATAGAAATGGATCGACTGACAGCCCGGAATCGAAACGGCTTGCTAAGACGATCAATGACCATTACCGGTTGCGCGCGGGCGCGCCCAGACAGATTTTATCGAATGATTATGCCGTTCTTCGTTGTCAGAAAGTTCCATCTATTTTGGCCGAGCTTGGTAGCCTAGACGTAGATGATGACCGCAGAGCGCTGAAGGATTCTAAAGCTGTTGCAATGCAGTTGGCAAATGGCGTCGAAGCCTATTTCAAAGATTCCTACAGGGCCAGAACAATATACGCTGAAGCGCAAAGATGGGCAAAACCAGCGCCATCTTTAATTCTAGCGTCAAAATGAACCATTAAATAAAACCCCGCTTTCGCGGGGTTTATATATCTTTATGAAGAGTAATACATATCGTATTCGATTGGATGCGGCATAGTTTCGTAAGCCAACACTTCTTCCATGCGAAGCTCGATGTAGCTCTCGATGAAATCTTTTGTGAAAACACCGCCTTCCAGCAGGAAGTCGTGATCGGTTGCCAAAGCGTTCAAGGCCTGACGCAAAGAGCCGCAGACATTTGGCACTTTCATTAATTCCGCCGGGGACAGATCATATAGATTCATATCCATGGCTTCGCCTGGATGAATCTTATTTTTAATACCATCAAGACCTGCCATCAGCATCGCGGCAAAAGACAGGTATGGGTTGGCGGTCGGATCAGGGAAACGAACTTCGACGCGCTTGCCCTTTGGCGAAATCGAGTAAGGAATCCGGCAGGATGCAGAACGGTTTCTGGAAGAGTAAGCCAGAAGAACCGGCGCTTCATAACCCGGAACCAGACGCTTATAGGAGTTGGTCGTCGGGTTGGTGATCGCGTTCAAGGCCTGGGCATGCTTGATGATACCGCCGATATAGTAAAGGCAAGTATCGGAAAGTCCTGCATATTGCTCGCCGGCGAAAAGAGGTTTGCCGTCTTTCCACAAAGATTGGTGAACGTGCATGCCTGAACCGTTATCGCCATAGACAGGTTTTGGCATAAAGGTCGCCGTTTTACCGTAGGCTGCCGCGACGTTGTGAACCGCATATTTGTAGAGGATCATATTGTCAGCGGCTTCGATCAATGTCGCGAACTTAACGCCGAGCTCATGCTGAGATGGAGCGACCTCATGGTGATGTTTTTCAACAGGAACGCCCATGCCGGCCAAGACTGTCAACATTTCCGCACGAAGATCTGTGCCCGTATCAAGTGGCGTGTCAGGGAAATATCCGCCTTTGACGCGTGGACGGTGGGCAAGGTTTCCGCCTTCAATCGTGCGGTCGGAATTATACGGTCCTTCATTGCTATCGATTTCAAAAGATACTTTATTCATCTTCACAGAATATTTCACATCGTCAAAAACAAAGAATTCGGCTTCCGGGCCAAAGAATGCAGTATCGGCCAAGCCAATCGTTTTAATGAAATTTTCTGCTTTTTTTGCGATGGAACGAGGGCAACGGCCATAATTATCATTAGTAGAAGGCTCGATTACGTCACAGAAAATTTTGACTTTTGCCTGAGCGGAGAAGGGATCAATGACTACTTTATTAAGGTCAGGTTTCAGAATCATGTCTGATTCGTTAATCGCTTTCCAGCCGGCGATTGAAGAGCCGTCAAAAAATGCGCCTACGTTGATCATGTCTTCATCTACGACTGATATATGCATATCGCAATGTTGTTGTTTACCTCGAATATCGCAAAATATGAAATCAACATACTGATAGTCGTTAGATTCAAGAAATTTGATGAATTCGCCCGCGTTTTTGAATTTTGGAACGCTTGTAGATGACATTAATAGAGACTCCCTGGAAAAGTTAATGCGTCGCACCCATGCGCCGCTTGCAGACCAGATATTCTGGAATGGAGGGTTTCTAGCATGTGCAGCAAAAAGCGTCTATAGAATAAAGAAGCAATTCCCTTGATTTTTCGCTGGACAAAAAGTCTCTTATTTCAGATATATAGCCCCTCAGGAATTGTGGCGACTGTAGCTCAGTGGTAGAGCCCTCGATTGTGGTTCGAGTTGCCGCGGGTTCAATCCCCGTCAGTCGCCCCATTCCTGATTCTTTCTTATATAAGCTTAATGCGCGATCAGTTATTATCCGTTACCCGTGAAACCACCTAGTTATACTGTATTTATCCACAATTGTAATTGTTGAGATTCATATATTTTTTCCTTGGCAATCGTATTTAAAACCTATAAACACTTGCTTCGATTTAGCTGCGGGTATGGCGAAATTGGCAGACGCATCAGATTTAGGTTCTGACGGGGCGACCCGTGGGGGTTCAAGTCCCTCTACCCGCACCATATTGTAAGCATGGCAGCCTTGCCAGCGTTTCAAGATTTAAACTCCAAAGTGAAGAAAACCATGAAAGTATCTGTTTTAAAAAAAGAAGGCCTGACCACTGAATTGGAAGTTGTCGTTCCATCTTCCGATATCAAAAAGACCGTTGAGCGTGAATTAACGGCTTACGGCAAAAATGCGAAAGTTCCTGGGTTCCGTCCGGGCAAAATCCCTATGCCCGTTCTTAAACAAAAATATGGAACAATGATCATGGGAGAGGTTCTTGAGAAAACAATTCAAGAAAGCTCTGCAAAGGCTTTGAAAGAGCAGGATATTCGTCCGGCGCTTCAACCTAAAATCGAATTGGCGAATGAAAACAAATTCGATGAGAACGAGGACCTGACTTACACAATGAAGGTAGAAACTCTGCCGACATTTGAAATTGCCGATTTAAGCAAGCTTTCTATTGAAAAGCCGATTGCCAAAGTAGCCGATTCCGCCGTGAACGAGACATTGGAGAAAATCGCCAAAAACAACCGCGACTTTAAAACGGTTGAAGAAGCACGCGAAACGAAGCTGGGTGATGTCGTTCTGGTCGATTTCCACGGCCAGACGAAAGAAGGAAAATCAGTTCCTGGAATGTCAGGTCACGGTATGCAGGTTGAGCTAGGCTCCGGCCAGTTAATACCGGGTTTTGAAGAGCAGCTGGTCGGTAAAAAAGTCGGCGATCATGTCCATGTAGACGTGACATTCCCTGAAGATTACGGTCAGCGTGAACTGGCAGGTCAACCGGCCATGTTCCACGTTGATATCAAGGAACTTCGTGAGCCGGGCGAAACCAAAATTGACGACGAACTGGCAAAGAAGTTAAAGGTAGAAAGCCTCGATAAGATGAAAGAAATCATCTCGGGCCAGATTTCCGGTGACTATGAGCAACTAACCCGCATGAAAGTAAAGCGTGCGCTGCTCGATGCGCTTGATGAATTGCACGATTTTGAAATGCCGCAAGGGATGATCGATATCGAATACGACGCGATTTCAAAGCAAATGGAACGCGAAAAAGACCAAACCGGCGAAAAATTGACTGATGAAGAAAAAGACGACCTGAAAACAATTGCGGAGCGCCGCGTTCGTCTTGGTCTTGTTTTGGCTGAAATCGGGCGCCAGAATAAAGTGGAAGTATCGAACGAAGAAGTTCGCCGCGCGATCCATGCCGAAGCCCGTAAATATCCGGGGCAGGAGCAGCAGGTTCTTGAATTTTATTCGAAGAACCCACAAGTCATCGAATCATTCCGCGCTCCTTTGTATGAAGAGAAAGTCGTGGATTTTATTTTGAGCAAAGCCAATGTGACCGAAAAAGAAATCTCCGCTGAAGAGCTGGCGAAAGATGACGAAGAGTTGCCAAAAGCAAAGAAAAAGGCAGCTAAAAAGAAATAAGATTTAAACAACCCCGCTAAGTGCGGGGTTGTTTGTTTGATTGAATATTAATATTTCTATTGCAAGCTATGAATATAAAGTCTGGGGGGGGGGATTATGTCAGAAGAATATCAATCATCATTTCATAAGAAAATTTGTATATTATTTCAATATCTTAGCTTTGTTTCAGTAGTAGTTACTTTATTTCTTGGGGTTTCAAACCTTTGGTTAGAATTTCTCACCAAGGAATTTTTGTTCAAGGTTTTTGCAACAACAGGAATGATCCTTGTTGCATCTGCTATTATTGGGGCAATTTTTTCCGGCGAGAAAATAACAATTTTTAAGCGCAAATAAAGATTCATAAAAACATGCTTTTTCAGTGGCTTAATTGCCCCTTGAACAATCTGGCAGGTTTGCTAGGTTAGCTAATCATTATTTACCCACCTTAAGGCACATAAATGTTTCCAAGAATTCCTAAAGACAGCGACCCAATGGATGTTTACAACAACTATCTGGTTCCAACCGTTATCGAGCAGACGAACCGCGGCGAGCGCGCCTTCGATATTTATTCGCGCCTTTTGAAAGAGCGTATTATTTTCTTGATCGGTCCGGTGAACGACAACGTATCATCTTTGATCTGCGCCCAGCTTTTGTTTCTTGAATCCGAAAATCCGGGCAAAGATATTTATTTCTACATCAACTCTCCGGGCGGCGTCGTGTCGTCGGGTCTCGCGATGTACGATACGATGCAATATATCAAGCCGGATGTTTCGACCGTTTGTATCGGTCAGGCTTGCTCCATGGGCTCGTTCCTGCTGATGGCGGGTGCCGAGAATAAGCGTTATTGCTTGCCCAATTCCCGTATTATGATTCACCAGCCATCCGGTGGTGCGCAAGGTATGGCATCGGATATCGAAATTCAGGCTCAAGAAATCGTCCGCCTGAAACGCATTTTGACAGAAACCTATGTCAAGCACACAGGACAGAAATATAAAACGCTGGAAGACCTGATGGACCGCGACAAGTGGTTGTCAGCAGAGGAATCTAAAGCTTTGGGTCTGGTAGATCACGTTGTTACATCACGTAACGATGTCATCAAGCCAACTGACGAAAAGAAATAAGCAAACTTGTGGCTATCTCTGCCTTGATAGTCGGACTTGAATTTCTTTAAATATTAACCATTTTAATAAAAGCTGGGCATTAATCCAGCTTTTAACATTTAGTTCCATGCTTATTTAAGGTGGAACATTGGAGTACCTAAAAATGATCGGGTTCCGTTCTGATATGTCTAAAAATTATGCCGTTCTACCGCTGCGCGACATCGTAGTTTTCCCCCATATGATCGTGCCGTTGTTTGTCGGGCGTGAAAAATCCGTCAGGGCTTTGGAAAAAGTCATGGAAGGAGGAAAGAAAATCTTCCTGCTGACACAAAAATCACCAACAACAGACGATCCGGCAATCGACGATCTTTATGCAACAGGGACAATCGGCACGATTTTGCAGCTTTTGAAATTGCCAGATGGAACTGTGAAAGTGCTTGTCGAAGGCGAAAGCAGGGCGCGAGTTGAGCAGCCGCTACCCAACGATGATTTTATGGAAGTCGAAGCTCTGACGCTTGAAGATGCCACGCCGCAGAACGAAGAAATGGCGGCATTATCTCGTGCGCTCTCTACTCAGTTTGAAGAGTACGTCAAGCTCAATAAGAAAATCCCGCCTGAAGTAATTGTTTCGATTAACCAGATCGAAGATGCCTCGAAACTATCAGATACGGTTGCGTCGCATTTGAGCTTGAAGCTTGAAGAGAAACAAAAGATTTTAGAAATCAACAATACTGCCGAGCGTATCGAGCATATTTTCTCGCTTATGGACGGTGAAATAGGCGTCCTGCAAGTTGAAAAGCGTATCCGTGGTCGCGTCAAGCGCCAAATGGAGAAAACCCAGCGGGAATATTATCTCAATGAACAAATGAAGGCGATCCAGAAAGAACTTGGCGACGGCGAAAGCGGTGATGAAATTCTGGACCTTGAGAAGAAGATAGAAGGCACAAGGCTTTCTAAAGAGGCCCGTGAAAAAGCCAAGGGTGAACTGAAAAAATTAAAGCAGATGTCACCAATGTCGGCAGAAGCCACAGTGGTGCGTAATTATCTCGACTGGATTTTATCCGTGCCTTGGAACAAGCCGAGCAAGGTCAAAAAGGATATTGTCGAAGCCGAGAAGATTCTCAACAAAGATCACTATGGTCTAGAAAAAGTCAAAGAACGTATTCTAGAATATCTAGCCGTTCAGCAGCGTGCATCGAAAGTGAAGGGGCCAATACTTTGTCTGGTTGGACCTCCGGGCGTGGGTAAGACCTCGCTGGCCGCCTCTATTGCAAAAGCCACCAACCGTAACTTCGTTCGCCTGTCGCTCGGTGGGGTGCGCGATGAGTCTGAAATTCGCGGTCACCGCAGAACTTATATTGGCGCGTTGCCGGGCAAGATCATTCAATCAATGAAAAAAGCGAAAAGCTCCAATCCGCTTTTCCTTCTCGATGAGATTGAAAAGATGGGTTCGGATTACCGTGGCGATCCGTCTGCGGCTTTGCTTGAAGTTTTAGATCCAGAACAGAATTCGACATTTGCCGATCATTATCTGGAATTGGATTATGATCTATCGGATGTTATGTTTATCTGTACGGCAAACTCACTTCGGATGCCGCAGCCATTGCTTGACAGGATGGAGATCATTCGCATCGGTGGATACACCGAAGATGAGAAGATGGAAATTGTTAAGCGGCATTTGCTTAATAAGCAGATCAAGGCAACTGGTTTACGTCCGGGTGAATTCAAGATCACAGACGATGCTTTGAAAGAACTAATTCGTCACTATACGCGCGAAGCCGGTGTGCGTTCTTTGGAGCGAGAACTGGCGGGTTTATGCCGTAAAGCAATTAAAGAAATATTGCGCAAAGGCAAAAAGCAAATTTCTGTTAATTCAGCGAACCTTAAAAAATATGCCGGCATTCCTCGTTATCGCTATGGTGAACTGGAAGAAGTGGATCGTGTTGGAATCGTCAATGGCCTTGCCTACACGGAATTCGGCGGCGATATTTTGCCTATCGAAGCCGTAACAATGCCTGGCAAGGATGGTAAGGTTTCCACAACGGGCAACTTGCGTGAAGTGATGCGGGAATCTATCACAGTTGCCGAAATGTTGATCAAGTCACGTCACAAGCAATTCGGGATCGACTATGAAATTCTGAAAGATATGGGTATCCACGTCCATGTTCCTGAAGGGGCCACACCTAAAGACGGGCCTTCCGCAGGCGCGGCGATGGTAACAGCAATTATTTCGGCGATTACGGGTATCGAAATCCGCCGTGATATTGCCATGACAGGCGAGGTTAATCTTCGGGGTAATGTTACCGAGATCGGCGGACTTAAAGAAAAGCTTTTGGCGGCGCACCGAAGCGGTATTAAAACAGTCTTGATCCCTCAGGATAATGAAAAAGATATTGAGGAAATTCCAGCTAATGTCAAAAAAGGCCTGAAGATTATCCCGGTTGATAATATTCAGACAGTCTTAACTCATGCGCTCGTCCGGGTTCCCGAGCCTATTGAAGACAAGCCTCATGATTATGAGCCTGTAACGCCCCCGGTCGAAGTTGCTGAAGACGGGGAAGCTCTGAGGCATTAAAAATTTTTAACAAGCCCCTTTAAGGGGCTTGTTTTTTGCTCATTAACCGATTAAGAATACGGCCTTCCTGATGCGCGATTAGCTCAGCGGTAGAGCAACTCGTTTACACCGAGTGGGTCGGCAGTTCAATCCTGTCATCGCGCACCATTTTTTTCAAACTATGTTTAAAATATAGTTCTATAAAAATAAGATAAAATTATTTTTATATTCTACTAAATATTAATTTGCCTCCTCTAATCTTTAAAGAACTATTCAACAAATTAGGGATCAAGAGGGAAATTATGAGTTCGCAACTATCCGCGCTTCGCATCGCTTTAGCTAATGACTATAGAGTGAATTCTCTTTTAAAAACCAAGCTTCTCGATAGTCCGCGTGAATGGAAATTCGATTGTATAATCGAAAATATAAGCCGAAAGCTTGACGTTCCAATTGCTGCCATGACCCTTGTCGAACCTCATAGGCAATTTTTCAAAAGTCAAACTGGCATTGATGCGAATGAAACAGATATCAAATATTCGCTGTGCCAATATGTAGTCTGCAAAGCGGGACCCGTTATGATTGAGGATGCCGACCAATCCGATTTTAGCGATCATCCAGCTATTTTAGAGCTTGGGATAAAATCTTATCTCGGGGTTCCTTTATATTTTGAAAAGTCGATTATAGGTACTTTATGTGTGGCAGATAATAAACCTCGTCGTTGGGGACAGGGAGAAACCACATTTTTACAAAATCAGGCAACTATGATTCGATTTGAATTGTTTATGCGGGATAAATCCACACAACATTAACCATATACGATGGTATGTTATTTCAACAATGCGCATTTTAATGTAAAATATCAAAATGCCGCCATTCGATGTTGAGCTGGATGCTGTATTAAACGACCGCGACAGGTTAAGAGCCTTAAGGGCTTCTAATCTCATGGACAGTCCCCATGAAAAAGTCTTTGAAGATGTGACAACAAGTATCTGCGAATTTATGAGCGTTCCTATTTCTCTGGTTACGTTAATCGCCCCGGTCCGCCAGTTTTTCAAAAGCAGTAGAGGATTGCCTTTTGACGTAACCTTAAACCGGGGCACACCTATAGAGGACTCTACTTGCCAGTATGTCGTTAAAAAAGGCGGCCTATTGGTGATTGACGATGTAGCGGCTGATCCTTTTTTTCATACTCACGAGGGATTAAAAGGAGTAGGGGCGGGTTCCTATCTGGGCACTCCACTGCGGCTGTTTGGCCAGGCGATAGGTTCTATTTGTGCCGTTGATACCAAAGCGCGAAAATGGAAGACCAGCGAGATCGATTTTCTTGAAGACAAGGCTGAACTTTTAAGCCTGGAAGTCGGCAAACGAAGATAACAAAACTGGATATCATTTCATTCTTTAGATAATCTCATCTGAAACAGGTGAGGTTAAAATAAATGCTGATTGGTGTACCAAAGGAAATCAAGAAACAGGAATATCGCGTCGGGCTCGTACCCTCGAGTGTCAAGGAGGTCATTTCTCACGGGCATAAGGTAATAGTCGAAGCCAATGCCGGTATGGGAATTGGCTTTACTGATGACGACTATAGAAAAGCAGGCGCGGAAATAATCGCAACGCCGGCTGAAATTTTTCAAAAATCCGATATGGTTATCAAAGTAAAAGAGCCTCAGACAGAAGAATGCCGGTTGCTGCGTGAAGATCAGATTTTATTCACCTATTTGCATTTGGCGGCTGATCCAGAACAAGCAGATGCACTGGTCAAATCTGAAGCTGTTTGTATCGCGTATGAAACTGTTGTCGGCAGCGATGGAAGATCATTACCTTTGCTTGCACCGATGAGTGAAGTTGCAGGCCGTCTGTCGGCCCAAATCGGTTCTCACTACTTAATGAAACACATGGGTGGTGTAGGGCGGTTGATATCGGGTGCGCCAGGAGTAGCAGCGGCTGAGGTTTTGATTCTCGGCGGCGGCGTATCAGGTTTTAATGCCGCCCGAGTTGCTGTCGGTATGGGAGCATGGGTAACGATTCTCGAAAAAAATTCAGAGCGGTTGCGTTTTCTTGATAATTACTTTGGCAACCAGGCGCGTGTCTTAATGTCCAACACCGATAATATTGAACGTTTTTTACGTACGGCCGATGTCGTGATCGGCGCGGTGCTGATTCCTGGCGCTTCGGCGCCAAAGCTGGTAAAAAAAGAACATCTCAAAACCATGAAGCCGGGATCTGTGCTGGTTGATATTGCTATTGATCAGGGCGGTTGTTTTGAAACTTCGCATCCGACAACCCATAACGATCCGGTTTATCTTGTTGATGACGTTATTCACTACTGTGTAGCCAATATGCCGGGTGCTGTACCGCGAACCTCGGCTGTGGCGCTGAATCACGCTATTTTACCTTATGCTCTTAAAATCGCAGACATGGGCTGGAAAGCGGCTTTGAAAGCGGATACAGGCTTTATGCAAGGCCTTAATATCTGCAAAGGGCAGGTGACAAATATGGCCGTAGCAGAGAGCTTAAATTTGCCATTTAGCCCTGCCGAAGCCTGTGTAGATTAAAATCTTAAAATTAATGAATTAATCTCTTGATTTAAGAGAAAGTTTTGAGTAAACACACACAGCTCGCGCGGGTGTAGTTCAGTTGGTTAGAACGCTTCCCTGTCACGGAAGAGGTCGAGGGTTCAAGTCCCTTCACTCGCGCCACTTTTCCCCTTTCCATATTTCAATAAATTGCTTTGATCTCATCTGCGATCCGTGCTTGCAAGTCTCTAATATTTATGGTGTTTTAGGGCCATAATTTACCTTAAGATTCTGGTGCATCATGGCCCCGACCGATTTTCTTCACGCTTATTTCCCGATTCTCATCTTTCTTGGGCTTTCCGTTGCGATCGCATTAGGCATGGCGGCGACGTCTATCCTGCTGGGTAAGAGCCGTCCGGATAGCGAAAAGCTTTCTGCTTATGAATGCGGTTTTGATGCCTTTGATGATGCCAGATCTAAATTCGACGTTCGCTTTTATCTGGTTGCCATTCTCTTCATCATCTTCGATCTTGAAGTCGCGTTTTTATTTCCATGGGCGGTCAGCCTTGCTGAAATCGGCATATTTGGCTTCTGGTCGATGGTAACGTTTCTTGGCGTTCTCGGCATTGGACTTGTTTATGAATGGAATAAAGGCGCCCTTGATTGGGAATAGGAATTAAATATGACACATGACCGTAATGTTATAACCGCGCCAAATGCGCCCCTTACCACTAACGTGCCAATGATACCGGCGGCAGAACAAGATGAGTCTGTTGCCCGTCTTGCACAGGAAGTGCAAGAAAAAGGCTTTTTACTAACAAATGCAGACAAATTATTCGACTGGGCACGCCAAGGTTCGATGTGGCCGATGACATTCGGTCTGGCGTGCTGTGCGGTGGAAATGATCCATTCTTACATGTCACGCTATGACCTTGACCGTTTCGGGATTATTCCGCGCCCCAGCCCACGCCAATCCGATGTGATGATCGTCGCCGGAACTCTGTGCAATAAAATGGCGCCTGCGCTGCGCCGTGTTTACGACCAGATGCCGGAGCCTCGCTGGGTGATCTCAATGGGATCCTGCGCGAATGGTGGCGGTTATTACCATTATTCATACTCTGTGGTACGCGGATGCGACCGTATTGTGCCGGTCGATATTTATGTGCCGGGATGTCCGCCGACGGCGGAAGCCCTTGTGTATGGACTCTTGCAGTTACAGCGCAAGATTAAACGCGAAGATACAAGGATCGTTCGCTGATGTCAGAAGAAGTAACAATCGAAACGGCGCCCCATCCGTTAGCCAGTCTGGGCGCTTCCATTCTTGAAAAGAATATCGGAAAAGTTTTATCTTATGAGCTTATCAAGGGCGAGCTGGTGATTTATATCAACCGCGATAGTTTGCTTGATGTCATGACATTCCTGCGGGATGATGCGGCATGCAAGTTTTCGCAATTGATCGATGTCACTGCGGTTGATTATCCTGAGCGGCCAGAGCGCTTTGAAGTTGTGTATCAGCTTCTGTCCATGAAATATAACGCACGCATTCGCGTGAAACTGGCAACGGACGAAAATACGCCCGTCGATAGCCTTGCCGATTTATTCAGCGTGGCCACATGGTTCGAGCGCGAGACATGGGACATGTACGGCATCATGTTTGCCAATAACCCCGATCATCGCCGCATTTTGACCGATTATGGTTTTGACGGTCACCCATTAAGAAAAGATTTTCCGCTGACCGGCTATGTCGAGTTGCGCTACGATCAGGATTTGAAACGCGTCGTTTATGAACCTGTAAAGCTGACGCAGGATTTTCGACGTTTTGACTTCTTGTCGCCTTGGGAAGGGTTGACGGATATTCAATTGCCCGGCGATGAAAAAGCAGTTCAGCCTAAATTTGGATACGTACCGACAGATAGATCGGTGAAGGAATAACCATGTCTAGTGCAGTAGAATTAATCGATATCTCCGAAGAAACACAGATCAAGCCGTACACTATGAATTTTGGCCCACAGCACCCTGCTGCGCATGGTGTGTTGCGTCTGGTTCTTGAGCTTGACGGCGAAGTTGTTGAGCGCGCCGATCCGCATATTGGACTTCTCCATCGCGGAACTGAGAAACTGATCGAATATAAAACATATCTACAAGCTTTGCCGTATTTCGACCGTCTGGATTACGTTGCGCCGATGAATCAGGAGCATGCATTTGCATTGGCGACTGAAAAGCTTTTAGGCATTACGCCGCCAATACGTGCTCAGTATATTCGGGTTCTGTTTTGCGAGCTTACAAGAATTTTAAATCATATTCTCAATATCACGACCTATGCTTTGGACGTCGGCGCTATTACGCCTGCGCTTTGGGGTTTTGAAGAGCGCGAAAAAGGCATGGAGTTCTATGACCGTGTTTGCGGCGCACGTCTTCACGCAAATTATTTTCGTCCAGGTGGTGTTGCGATGGACCTTCCAAAAGGTCTTTTAGAAGACATGTATGAGTGGACGGAAAGTTTCCCGCAGGTTCTGAACGATCTTGAAAGTTTGCTGTCTAATAACCGCATTTTCAAGCAACGTACGGTCGATATTGGTATCGTATCTAAAGAACAGGCGCTTGACTGGGGCTTTACAGGCCCATGTCTGCGCGCGTCAGGTGTTGCATGGGATCTTCGTAAATCGCAACCTTATGATGTTTATGCGCAGATAGATTTCGATGTTCCGGTCGGCAAAACAGGCGACTGTTATGCGCGATATCTGGTGCGTGTTGAGGAAATGCGCCAGTCATTAAAAATCATGCAGCAATGCATTCGCGAAATGCCGGAAGGACCGATCAAGTCCAATGACTACAAAGTTGCGCCGCCGCCACGCGCCGAAATGAAACGCTCGATGGAAGCGCTTATTCATCACTTCAAATTATTTACCGAAGGCTATCACGTTCCGGCAGGCGAAACTTATACGGCCGTCGAAGCGCCAAAAGGCGAATTCGGCGTTTATTTGGTGTCGGACGGCTCGAATAAACCGTATCGCTGCCGCATTCGCGCCCCGGGGTTTGCCCATTTGCAAGGGCTGGATTTCATGTCCAAAGGGCATTTATTGGCAGATACCGTATCGATTATTGGGTCTTTGGATATCGTCTTCGGCGAAATTGACCGTTAATTGACAGGTATAAAAGAAACGCGTATTATATTTTCATAATAAAAATAGAGCGTTGTATGTCGAGTAAAATAGTCCAGAATACAAATTTGATTATTCCCGACGAGGATGGAAAAATCCTTGTGGTGGAGAGGTTTTGCAAGAAATCACTCGCCGCATCGGGGCAGGACGATCCAAGTCATCCTTCAGTTGAAAAATGGTTTGATTTGCCTGGTGGTAAAGTCGATGAAGGCGATTCTCATATTGCCACGCTTAAAAATGAGGCCGAGCAGGAGCTGAACATTAATGTTGAGGAAGTCATTCATTGGAGCACGATGAATAATCCTTCACCAAACGCGGCCTTGGGAAGTCTAAGAGATATTTATATTGCGGTTTCGTATTCGGGCATTGCCGTTAACAAAGCGGGATATGAGGAGGGCCATTTAAATATTCATCGTTTAGATCCAAGTGAAGTTCCTGGAAAAGTTGGGGCAAAAATAGATTTTGAAACGGCACGATTACTATCATTATCTTCAGCCCATTTTTTTAAAAGCCTTCGTCACATTGGCATAAAAGAAGACTCTTTAAGTCCTTCATTAAATGGAATAACTCTTGAACTTCCCTAATATACGAGTAAATTGACGGCAATAAGACTTACCCGGATTCCGTCATGAAAAAGACATTTGTCGCCAACGCTCCATATCAGCCAGCCAGTTTCAGCTTTCGTAGCGAAGCCATGGTCAAGGATATCATTTCCCGTTATCCCAAGGGCAAGCAACGTTCCGCAACAATGCCACTTCTTGATTTAGCGCAACGCCAAGTCGCGGAGGACGGAGCAAAAGCGGTTCCTCCTTATGGTGGATGGATCCCGCGTGCGGCGATGGATGAGATCGCACGTATTTTAGATTTGCCGCCAATCAAAGTCTACGAAGTCGCAACTTTCTACTCGATGTACAATCTTGCGCCGGTTGGCAAATATCTTCTCCAGGTTTGTACGACGACGCCTTGCGCATTATGCGGTTCCGGCAAGATTGTTGATGCTTGCGAAGAGTTTCTTGGTATTCACATGGGTGAAACAAGCCAGGACGGCAAATTCACAATGATGGAAGTCGAATGTCTCGGCGCATGCGTCAATGCACCGATGATGCAGGTCAATGATGATTTCTATGAAGACCTGACACCCGAAAACACCAAAGAATTATTATTGGCATTGGCTCAAGACCGTCCGCCAACGGTTGGCTCTATGAAGGGCAGAAAATGTTCGATGGCTATAAGCGGCCCGACAACGCTTTCCGAACAAGCTGCCAAAGCCGGGGTGAAATAACATGCTCGCAGACTCAGACAGAATATACACAAACATTTACGGCTTCGAGCCTTTCTCGCTGGAATATGCCCGCAAACGCGGGGACTGGGATAATACTAAAGACATTATTGCCAAGGGCCGCGACTGGATCATCGACGAGATGAAAAAATCCGGCCTTCGTGGACGAGGCGGGGCTGGATTCCCAACGGGAATGAAATGGTCGTTTATGCCGAAGGTTTCCGATGGCCGTCCGCATTATTTAGTTATCAATGCCGATGAATCAGAGCCTGGAACTTGCAAAGATCGTGATATTCTTCGCAACGAGCCGCATAAATTGATCGAAGGTGCGCTGATTGCTGCTTTCGCCATGGGGGCGCATGCCTGCTACATCTACATGCGCGGTGAATTCTTCAATGAAGGATCGACCATTGTTCAGGCGATTAAAGAAGCTTATGCTGCGGGTCTGGTGGGTAAAAATGCCTGCGGTTCCGGCTGGGATTTCGATATTTATCTGCATCGCGGAGCAGGAGCCTATATCTGTGGTGAAGAAACGGCTTTGATTGAATCTATCGAAGGCAAAAAAGGCCAGCCGCGTAACAAGCCGCCATTTCCGGCGGGCGCGGGATTGTATTCCTGCCCGACAACGGTCAACAACGTCGAAACAATTGCCAACGCGCCGACTATTTTGCGTCGTGGCGGAGCATGGTTTGCGGGTATTGGCCGCGATGAGAAAAACACAGGTACGAAGCTTTTCTGTATTTCCGGTCATGTAAACAATCCATGCAATGTCGAAGAAGCAATGGGTATTCCGCTGAAAGAGTTGATAGAGAAACATGCAGGCGGTGTTCGCGGCGGATGGGATAATTTAAAAGCTATTATTCCTGGCGGTTCATCGACGCCGCTACTTCCAAAAGAAGTATGCGATACTGCGATCATGGATTTTGATTCTTTGCGCGCTGTTCAATCTGGTCTGGGCACCGCGGGCGTTATCGTCATGGATAAATCGACGGATATTATCGAAGCGATTGCACGCCTCGCACATTTCTACATGCATGAATCCTGCGGCCAATGTACACCTTGTCGGGAAGGCACAGGATGGATGTGGCGCATGATGCAACGTATGGTCAAAGGAAATGCGTCGATTGAAGAAATCGACCAGTTACTGGATGTTTCGAAAGAAATCGAAGGTCACACAATCTGCGCTCATGGAGATGCATCTGCATGGCCGATTCAGGGACTTTTCAGGCACTTCCGTCCCGAGGTAGAAGCGCGTATAATGGAATTCAGAGCAAGGGCTCCTAAAGGTCTTCCTGTCGCGGCGGAGTAATGGATTTTAAATATCCACTTGGTTTTATCATTTTGTTTCTTTTGTGTGTGAGCGCACCTGTTCAGGCGCAAGTCTATGAGCCCGGGACTGGAATTTTATTGCCCAAGCGTCAGCAGGAAAAGCCACAGGAAAAGCCACAGGAAAAGCCTAAATTAATTACCCCTGTTCGCCGTGCGAATAATCCGGACACGACAGTGATAAAAAAAGGCCAGATTACACAACCCAATCAAATCGGGCCGTTAGTCGTTACGCCAGGCAGATCGAGTAATAATGATACAAAATCACAAGACCTGACCAAAGCCTATGCCGCTCATCTATATACAAGTGTGTGTTCGCAAGAGTACCGGGATTCATTAGCAGCATTTACCGAACAAAATCTGGATCGCCGTAAAATGTGGGCCGATATTCAAGGTAATTGTAAATGTCTGACTAATGAAGTTCTGTCTATTATTAGTCCAATAGATTTGGCAGATTATGTAATGTACACGAAAAGTGTTCAAGTCGATCCGCAGTTATCTGCTGAAGTAGCGTCTTATTATTCGTCGGGTAAAGCCGGCCAGGTCGGCCAGCTCGTATCAAATGAGCAAATTCGCAAGAAATGCGGCTTTCTTAACTAAACTCATTATGTTAGGAAGTAGGCATATTTCTCAGGAATCTTGAGTCCATGCCAAAATTAAAGATCAACGACACTGAAATCGAAGTCGCAGCCGGTACATCCGTTCTTCAAGCCGCGGAAATACTCGGCTATGAAGTTCCGCGGTTTTGCTATCATGATAAACTAAGCGTTCCAGCTAATTGCCGGATGTGTCTGGTCGAAGTCAAAGGTGCGCCCAAGCCTGTCGCTTCATGCGCTATGGCCTGTGGCGAAAATATGGAAGTCCTCACCGAATCTCCCATGGTTAAACGCGCACGCAATGGCGTGATGGAAATGCTGCTCATCAATCACCCGCTGGATTGCCCGATTTGCGATCAGGGCGGTGAATGCGATTTACAGGATCAGGCAATGGGTTACGGTTATGATCGTTCCCGCTATCACGAAACAAAACGTGCCGTGAAAGATAAATATTTCGGCCCGCTTATTCAAACATTTATGACACGATGCATTCAGTGTACGCGCTGCGTTCGCTTTGCAGATGAAATTGCGGGTGTATCGGATATCGGTCTTCTAAATCGGGGTGAAGACGTTGAAATTTCTACAATGGTCGAGAAAGCGATCGGAAGCGAACTCTCAGGCAATTTAATCGATGTTTGCCCGGTTGGTGCACTGACATCAAAACCCTATGCGTATCAGGCGCGCCCATGGGAATTACGTAAGGTTGAAACGATCGATGTCATGGACGCTGTCGGTTCCAATATTCGTGTCGATGTGCGCGGGAATGAAGTTATGCGTGTTCTGCCGCGTTTGCATGAAGGAGTAAACGAGGAATGGATCTCCGATAAAACGCGCTTCGCTTATGATGGCCTGAAAGCTCAGCGTTTGGATCAACCTTATGTGCGGGAAAACGGTAAGCTCCGTCCGGCATCTTGGGATGAGGCTCTTGCATTAGCTTCTGCAAGGTTGAAATCGACGACAAAAACTCTTGGTGTCGTTGGAGAACTTTGCGCGGCTGAAGAAATGATCGCATTGAAAGATCTGGTCGGCGACGTAGATGGCGTGATGGGCATTCATATAGACGTGTCCAGTCGAGCAGGTTATTTGTTTAATTCCGGTATTGCTGGCATCGAAGAAGCAGATGCCATCTTACTGGTCGGTACAAATCCGCGTATCGAAGCGGCCATGGTGAATGCACGCATTCGAAAAGCCTGGCTGGCCAAACGAATCAAAGTGGGTGTCGTTGGCGAACAGGCAGATTTAAGCTATCCGACGACGTATATCGGTGCGGGTCCAGAGTCGCTTAAAGATTTGGTTGCTGGCAAACATAGTTTTGCAGAAATTTTAAAGGATGCTAACAAACCAATGATTATCGTCGGGGCGGGCGCTTTCCGCCGTGTAGACGGTCTGGCGATCCAGTCTCTTGCGCGTGAAGCGGCTGAAACTTTCGGTATGGTAAAAGATGGCTGGAACGGTTTTAACGTACTTCATGTCCATGCAGCGCAAGTTACGGCGCTTGACCTTGGCATGGCTTCCGAAAAAGAAATTTCAGATCAGGATGTCGTCTATCTCTTGAATGTTGATTCCGAAAAAGTGAATGCACAAATTTCGCCTTCGGCTTTCGTGATCTATCAAGGTCATCATGGTGATATCGGAGCTTCACGGGCAGATGTAATTTTCCCTGGCTCTGCCTATACTGAAAAAGACGGCTTGTATGTGAACATGGAAGGCCGTGTCCAGATGGGCAAAAAAGCGGCGTCTGCACCGGGTGAAGCGAAAGAGGACTGGAAAATCTTACGGGCTCTTTCGAACGACACAGGCAAGCCGCTGCCGTATGACAATATGTATCAATTGCGTCAGCGTCTGGTAAAAGAATTTCCAATCTTCGCCAAGATCGATGTCATCGAACCTGCGGAATGGGTTTTCTTTGGCAAGGCAGGGAATGTCAATTCTGCGCCGTTCGTATCTGCGGTTAAAAATTTCTATATGACGAATGTCATTACCCGCGCTTCGCAGACAATGGCTAAATCTGCCGATGTATTTCTAAATAAAGCAATCGAGGCAGCCGAATGATTTTGGAACTCTGGAATACATACGGCGAAGAAACCCTTTGGATGCTCCTGCACATGGGCATTCTCTTACTCGTCGTTTTATTGTCTGTCGCTTATTTGATTTTCTTTGAACGTAAAATTCTTGGCGCTTTGCAACGTCGGCAAGGTCCGATGACAGTTGGGCCATTTGGCCTGTTCCAATCATTTGCTGATGCACTCAAGCTGATGACAAAGGAAAACATTATTCCGGCGCAAGCCAACCGGATCGTTTTCATGATAGCGCCAATTTTGACTATGATTCTGGCGATGGTCGCCTGGGCGGTTATTCCGGTCAGCGCGGATTGGGTAGTCGCCAATATAAATGTCGGCGTTCTTTACCTTTTTGCCGTATCATCAATGGGCGTTTACGGCGTGATGATGGCTGGATGGGCCTCTAACTCCAAATACGCTTTCCTTGGTGGCCTTCGCTCTGCATCGCAGATGGTATCATACGAAGTTTCGATGGGCTTGGTAATAGTCACGGTCATATTATCAGTTGGTTCCATGAATTTATCGGATATCGTGACCGTCCATCGTCCGTTCTGGGTGGATGTGATGCTCTTCCCAATGTTTATCATCTTTCTGGTGTCGATTTTGGCGGAAACCAATCGTTCGCCGTTCGATTTGCCGGAGGGTGAATCTGAACTTTCCGGCGGTTTCATGGTCGAATATTCGGCGATGACCTTCGGTTTGTTCTTCCTCGGCGAATACGCCAACATGATTTTGATGTCGGCGATTACGACTATCCTGTTTATGGGCGGATGGCTGCCGCCGTTTGAAATAGAGACATTGGCAATTGTTCCGGGCGTTATCTGGTTTATCTTAAAAGTCTGCCTGATCCTGTTTTTCTTTATCTGGGTTCGCGGAACGTTCCCCCGTTATCGCTATGACCAATTGATGCGACTGGGCTGGAAGGTATTCCTGCCATTCTCCTTAATCTGGGTCATTGTCGTGGCAGGAGCTTTGATTTATTTCGACGCTTTGCCGGGTGCGGCACCGAAGGAGCCTGCAACTATGATTGGACTTCAATAATGAAAGTTAAAACCGTCCTTCAGTCTTTTCTTCTGGCTGAAATCGTCAAAGGCATGTTGTTGACGCTGAAATATATTTTTTTCATGCCGAAAGTGACGATCAATTATCCTTATGAGCGTGGTCCGCTTTCAACACGTTTCCGCGGGGAGCATGCACTTCGCCGTTATCCAAATGGCGAGGAAAGATGTATCGCTTGCAAACTCTGCGAAGCGGTTTGCCCAGCGCTGGCCATTACAATTGAAGCCGAACCGCGTGTTGATGGATCGCGTCGTACGACGCGTTATGATATCGACATGACGAAATGTATTTATTGCGGTCTGTGTCAGGAGGCTTGCCCTGTGGATGCGATTGTCGAAGGCCCGAACCTGGAATTCGCAACGGAAACCCGCGAAGAGCTTTACTATAACAAAGAAAAACTTTTGTTGAACGGCGACCGATGGGAAGCGCAAATCGCCCGTAACCTCGCTAAAGACGCCCCTTATAGATAGAGTACAGATAAGAGAGAGAATATGATAAGCGCTATTGCCTTTTATCTTTTTGCCGCCGTGCTGGTTTTCAGCGCGATCATGGTTATCACGGCCCGCAACCCGGTCCACTCGGTTTTGTTTTTAATCTTGGCGTTTTTTAATGCAGCCGGATTATTTGTTTTGCTTGGTGCTGAATTTATCGCAATGATCTTAGTCATTGTTTATGTCGGCGCTGTAGCTGTTTTGTTTATGTTCGTTGTCATGATGCTCGATATCAGTTTTGCCGATATGCGAAAGGGCGCGATGCAATATATCCCACTCGGGCTTGTTATCGGCGGTATTTTGCTGGCCGAATTGTTCGCCCTTTACACAACATGGAATTTTGCCCCTGAAGCCATACAAAATCTTGATGTCACGGCGATTGCCGGACAGGGGGATTCCAATACCAAAGCGTTGGGTAAAATCATTTACACTGACTACGTTTTCCCGTTTCAGGTTTCAGGATTAATTCTGCTGGTGTCGATGATCGGCGCGATTGTCCTGACGCACCGCCGCCGTGCCGATGTTATCCGTCAGCGTGTCGGCGATCAGGTCGAGCGGACGCAAGAAGAAACATTCGAAATCAAAAAAGTTCAAGTCGGCGCAGGAGTTGACGTATGACCATCGGTTTAACCCATTACCTTATTCTGGCAGGTTTGCTGTTTACGCTCGGCGTCTTTGGCATGTTCCTGAACCGCAAAAACGTCATCGTTATTCTGATGTCGATCGAGTTGATGCTGCTGGCCGTGAATATCAACTTCGTCGCATTCTCGACTTTCCTCAACGATCTGGCCGGGCAGGTTTTTACGATGTTTATCCTGACCGTCGCCGCCGCCGAGGCCGCTATCGGTCTTGCGATCCTTGTCGTGTTCTTCCGTAACAAAGGAACGATTGCCGTCGAAGAAATTGCGGAGCTTAAAGGTTAATTCTAATGGAATATTTAGCAGTCTTTCCTTCTCTGATCGCCTTTATCATTGTTGGCCTGTTTGGCAAAAAACTGGGTGATTTGCCGTCTCAACTGATTACCTGCGCCGGGGTTATTCTGGCGGCGGTGGTTTCAGTTATTCTTTTCAACGATGTCGCGATTCATCATGCGCCGCGTACGCTTTCGATCATGACATGGATTGCCTCCGGCGACTTCAAAGTTGAATGGGCGCTACGCATCGATCAACTGGCCGTAGTCATGATGTGCGTCATCAATATCGTATCGGCTTGCGTTCATGTCTATTCAGTCGGCTATATGTCGCATGACGAACATAAGCCGCGATTCATGGCTTATCTTTCGCTCTTTACTTTCGCCATGCTGATGCTTGTCACATCTGATAATTTGCTCCAGCTTTTCTTTGGCTGGGAAGGGGTCGGTCTTGCGTCTTATCTGTTGATCGGTTTCTGGTATAAAAAAGTTTCTGCCAATGCCGCTTCGATGAAAGCTTTCATCGTCAACCGAGTCGGCGATCTTGGCTTGACGCTCGGTATCATGGCGGCGTTTGTCGTGTTCGGCACAATCCAGTTCGACGGCATTTTTGACAATGCAGCAGCGAAAGCTTCCGATACATTCAATTTCTTCGGGTTCAATGTTCACGCTCTGACATTGATTTGCTTGCTCCTATTTGTCGGTGCTGTCGGTAAATCGGCGCAGCTTGGTTTGCATACATGGCTGCCGGATGCGATGGAAGGCCCGACGCCTGTCTCGGCTTTGATTCACGCAGCAACGATGGTTACCGCCGGGGTTTTCCTTGTAACGCGTTTTTCACCTGTATTCGAATACGCGCCGGATGCCTTGATGGTTGTCTGTTTCCTCGGGGCTTTGACAGCGATTGTTGCGGCGACCATCGGCATGACGCAATTCGATATCAAGCGCGTGATCGCCTATTCGACGATGTCGCAGCTCGGTTACATGTTCTTCGCGCTTGGCGTGTCCGCTTATCCGGCGGCTATGTTTCACTTAATGACGCATGCTTTCTTTAAAGCATTGCTTTTCCTGGGCGCGGGTTCCGTTATTCACGCTATGTCCGATGAGCAGGATATGCGCAAAATGGGCGGTATCTGGAAGATGATTCCGGTTACCTATGCTTTGATGTGGATCGGGTCGCTGGCACTGGCCGGTATCATTCCGTTTGCGGGTTATTATTCCAAAGATATGATTTTAGAGGCTGCATGGGCGTCCAATTCTACTGTCGGTCATTTTGCTTACTGGATCGGTATCGTTGCTGCGCTTCTGACGGCGTTCTACTCATGGCGCTTGATTATCATGGCGTTCCATGGCAAACCGCGCGCCGATCATCATACGATGGAACATGTTCATGAATCTCCTGCCATAATGCTAGTGCCGCTTTTTGTTCTGGCTATTGGTGCTTTATTCGCTGGTTATGTGTTCTATGATAATTTCGTCGGTCATCACATGGCGGAATTCTGGGGCAAAAGCATTTTTATTCTGGAAGAAAATAACTCCGTTGAAAAAGCTCACCATGTCGCGGCATGGGTTAAATATCTGCCGCTCGGTATCGGCGCGCTTGGTATTGTACTTGGTTACATTGCCTATCTATTCGTCCCGAATATTCCGGCAAAAACGGTTGCGCTTTTCCGTCCAATCCATACGCTTTTCTACCGAAAATGGTTCTTTGACGAGATTTATAATTTCATCTTCGTCAAAGGTGCTCTTGTTTTGGGTAATTTCTTTTGGAAGCACGGCGATCAGGATACTATCGATCAATTCGGTCCGAATGGTATTGCGACAGCTTCCCGTAAGTTCGGCGGTCTCTTGAGCCGCTTCCAGAGCGGATATGTTTTCCAGTATGCTTTCGTCATGATTATCGGTGTCTTTATTCTCGTTTCATGGTTTGCACTGAAACTAAAGGTTTTTAACTAATGATCGATTTTCCTTTGCTCTCCCTTTTAACATTTTTGCCATTGCTGGGCGCGTTTCTGATTGCGATGCTTCGTGGGTCCGAGGAGGCGGTTGCCAAGAACGCGAAATATTCCGCGCTATTTACCTCCTCACTCGTATTCATCTTTTCGCTTTTACTTTTAAAAAATTTCGATCCCGGTACGGCGGATTTTCAATTCGTCGAAAAAATCGAATGGTTTCCAACTCTTGGTATTTCATATCATCTGGGCGTCGACGGAATTTCGATGTTTTTTGTTGTTCTATCGGCTTTCCTGACGCCGATCTGCGTATTGGCTAGCTGGAATTCTATCAAGACTCGCGCCAAGGAATATATGATCGCGTTTCTCGTTTTAGAAACGATGATGATCGGCACATTTTCGTCCTTGGATGCGATTTTATTCTATGTTTTCTTCGAAGCCGTCCTCATCCCAATGTTTATCATCATCGGTGTGTGGGGTGGACAACGTCGTGTCTATGCCGCGTTTAAATTTTTCCTTTATACGCTTCTCGGTTCGGTTTTGATGCTGGTTGCTCTTTTGACCATGTATATCAAAGCCGGGACGACAGATATTCCGGTCTTGATGGAGACTGTTTTCTCTTCTGACATGCAAAAATGGTTATGGCTCGCGTTCTTTGCCAGCTTTGCCGTTAAAATGCCGATGTGGCCGGTTCATACTTGGCTTCCGGATGCCCACGTTGAAGCGCCGACAGCGGGTTCGGTTATCCTGGCTGGCGTCCTTTTAAAAATGGGCGGTTACGGTTTCCTTCGTTTTTCT
Source organism: Micavibrio sp. (assembly GCA_030824965.1). Taxonomy (GTDB): domain Bacteria; phylum Pseudomonadota; class Alphaproteobacteria; order Micavibrionales; family Micavibrionaceae; genus Micavibrio_B. Next base: position 77,407 of record JAPJQV010000006.1, read on the forward strand.
CTGCCGATGCTACCAGACGCGACGCAATATTTTATTCCGCTGATTTTCGGGATGAGCGTAATCGCAATTATTTATACATCGCTTATCGCTCTTGTCCAAAAAGACATGAAAAAACTGATCGCCTATTCGTCGGTTGCACACATGGGTTTTGTGACGCTCGGAATTTTTACGCTGAATCGTCAAGGGATTGACGGCGCGATCTTCCAAATGATTTCACACGGTGTTGTTTCGGCTGCGCTTTTCCTGTGTGTTGGCGTTGTGTATGACCGTCTTCATACGCGTGACATGGATAAATATGGAGGCATAGCCAAAAATATGCCGGTTTATGCAACCGTTCTGATGATATTGACCATGGGCTCGGTCGGTCTTCCGGGGACGTCCGGTTTTGTCGGAGAATTCCTCGTGCTTCTTGGCACGTTTAAGGCGAATACGATTGTAGCGACGATGGCGGCCACGGGTGTAGTTTTGGGCGCAGCTTACATGCTTTATTTATACCGCAAGATTGCTTTCGGCCCGCAGACCAACCCTGAAGCGGCGGGCATGGATGATTTGAACAAGCGAGAATTTTTCTATTTCGTGCCGTTGATAATCATCGTTCTCTGGCTCGGTGTCGCCCCATCTTATGTGCTGGACCGTACGGGTCCATCGGTTGAAAAACTGATCGCCCAATATAATGCCAGATTAACAACAACAACGGCGGCCACACCGCCAATGCCGGAAACGCCATCGAATACAGGCGAGGGTAATTAATAATGACAAGCGGACTTCACATCGCATTTCAATCTTTAATGCCGGAAATTTTTCTTTCCGTTTCAGCACTGTTGCTTCTTGTCTTTGGTGTTTTCAAAGGTAATAGCTCGACGATCAAAGTCTTATGGCTGACAGTCATAGCGCTTGCTGCCGGAGGGTTTTTGATAGCGACAGCTTCATCGGAACAGACGCTATTGTTTAATGACATGGTCATCATCGATAAGTTTTCTCATATTCTGAAATTTGTTATTGCTATTGGTCTGATTGCATCATTAGTTCTGTCTGCCGGATCGTTGCACGACAACAAGTTGTACCGCTTCGAATATTCAATCCTGATTTTATTATCGGGTATCGGCATGATGCTGATGGTATCGGCAAGTAATCTTTTATCCCTTTATGTTTCGCTCGAATTATCTTCGCTATGCCTATATGTGCTCGCCGCTATCAAGCGCGACGATTTGAGATCGTCGGAAGCGGGGATTAAGTATTTCGTGCTGGGTGCTTTATCTTCAGGCCTTTTGCTGTTCGGCTCCTCACTGATTTACGGTTATACAGGTAGTCTGGATTTTAATCTGATCGAAGGCACGATCCGCCAGAATAGCGTCAACATGGCACCGGGTGTAATCGTCGGTATGGTTTTCATTTTGGCCGGCCTTTCATTCAAAGTCTCCGCCGTGCCGTTTCATATGTGGGCGCCGGATGTCTATCAGGGCGCGCCAACGTCTGTAACGGCATTATTTGCTATTGTGACAAAGATCGCGGCTTTCGGTTTACTGATCCGTCTTTTAACAGGTCCTTTTGCTGCCGCCATGCCACAGTGGTCACAAATTATCGTTTTCGTTTCCTTAGCGTCGGTATTGCTCGGTTCTCTTGCCGGTTTGGTTCAGGAAAACATCAAACGCCTTTTGGCTTATAGCTCAATCGGTAACATGGGGTTTGCTTTAATCGGCGTATTGGCCGGGACGCCGGAAGGTGTCGCCAGTGTTATTATTTACCTGACACTTTACATGGTGATGACTGCCGGAACATTCGGTATAGTCATGAATATGCGCAAAAACGGGCAGGCCGTCGAAAATATTTCCGACCTTGCCGGATTGTCGAAATCATCTCCGGCTCTGGCTTATTCTTTGGCAGCGTTGATGTTCTCGATGAGCGGTATTCCACCGCTTGCCGGTTTCTTTAGTAAATTATTCGTGTTTCAGGCGGCGGTTGCCGAAGGTCATTATGTAGTTGCGGTCGTGGGTGTTCTGGCATCCGTCATTGGCGCTTATTATTATCTTCGCATTATTAAAGTTATGTTCTTCGATAAATCGGAAGAAGAATTCGATCCGAACATCTATGCTAGCCGCAGCGCCGTGATCTTCGTCTCTGTATTATTGACAGTGCTATTCATCCTTGCGCCGAATGAACTTCTGGCATTTTCCACACAGGCTGCGCAATCTTTGTTTGAATAAGGCTTTATCTGAATAATGGCAATCAATTGGCAGATTGAAGTTTTCGACACTCTGCCAAGCACGATGGACATCCTTCGGGAACGTGGTGAGAGCGGTGCGCCGGAAGGTTTGGTTATTCAGGCGCTAGATCAAACTAGTGGCATTGGCCGCCAGGGAAATAGCTGGACAGCATTATCCGGTAATATTTTTTGTTCTGTTCTTATCCGTAAGATAGACTTAAAAACCATCGGACATTATTCGTTTGTCGTGGCTGTGGCTTTAGGCAATGTAACTATGCCTCTGTTAAAAAAAGAACATTTCTATACGCATAAATGGCCAAATGACGGCATGATCGACGGCCAGAAATTTGCAGGTATTTTGCTTCAAACCGGGGATGACTTCCTGAATATCGGGGTCGGGATCAATATTGCATCGGCGCCTGACGGCAAAGTTGCACTAAATGATAAGGCGAGAGAAAAGCAGGAAAGAGACAAGTTTTTGGCTGTCTTTCTAAAAAAACTGAACGATGCTATCAGCTTGTATAGAAATCAGGGATTTGCTCCCATTCGTGCCAAATGGCTGGAAAATGCCCAAGGACTCGGGCTACCCATGCAAGCGCGACTGCAAAATGAAACTCTTGGGGGTATCTTTGAAGGGTTGAATGAGAGTGGTGCCTTAATACTAAGGCTGGAAAATGGCGGTCAAAGAGTGATACATTCCGGCGAAGTTTTTTTTGGAAAAGATATAAATTAATGCTGCTTGCCATCGACGCCGGAAATACCGATATCAAATTTGCTGTTTTTGACGGCAAAAAAAGCAAAGCCATCTGGCGTATTAAAACTGATGCGGCGCGGACATCCGATGAATATGTCGTATTTCTTGCCAAGTTGTTTGAACTTTCCAAGTTAAAATTTTCCGACATTAGCGATTGCATCGTCAGCTCGGTGGTACCGGATGCGAATTTTCAATTACGCCTGATGTGCCATTCGGCTTTTAAAATTCGTCCAAGCTTTCTTGGTAAGGAAATAAAAAAATTCGATCTGAAAATCCTGCTGGATAAACCGGAGGAGATCGGGGCCGACCGTATTGCCAACGCGATGAGTGCAAAAACATATTATCAGGCGCCCGCCATTGTTGTTGGTTTTGGTACGGCTACCACATTCGATGTCATTAACAAAGACGGGGCCTATTGTGGCGGAGCGATTGCGCCGGGAGTTAATTTATCTTTAAACGCGCTTCACCAGGCAGCAGCTAAACTACCTAAGGTAAGTATCAGTCGTCCTGATATTGCGATTGGCACCAATACAATCAGCGCGATGCAGTCGGGGATATACTGGGGTTATGTTTCATTAGCATCGGGTATGATCGAGCGGTTAAAAAGTGAAATCAAAGGCAAGCCAATGGTGATCGCGACAGGCGGCCTTGCGCCTCTATTTAAAGGCGATATTCCCTTGGTTGACAAAACAGATGAGGACCTGACTTTGAAAGGCTTGCTGGCGATTTACATGCGCCATAAACAAAAATGAAAAAGAATAAGTTAGAAAATAAAATAGAAAATTATAATGACGGGTTTTATTTCCTTCCCCTAGGCGGGTCGGAAGAATTCGGCGTCAATTTCAATCTCTACGCCTGCGATGGTAAATGGCTGGCTTTCGATTGCGGGATCGGCTTTGCCGATCATCGTTATCCGAATGTTGACATTCTTTTACCCGATCCGGAATTCATAGAAGCGCGTCGCGACGATCTTCTCGGACTTGTGATTACTCATGCTCATGAAGACCATATCGGCGCGGTGCCGTATCTGTGGCCGCGTCTCAAATGCCCGATTTATTGCACACCTTTTACAGCGAGTGTTCTGCGCGACAAATTCAACGATTATCCTGATTGTAAAAATGCGCAAATTATCGAGATCAAAGATAACCGCCAGTTAGATCTAGGGCCGTTTCACCTGCATTTTTATCAAGTGACGCATTCCATTCCACAAGCGGTTGCGACTGTGGTCGAAACGTCCCATGGCCGCGTCTTCCATAGCGGTGACTGGAATCTCGATCCGTCTCCGGTTCTGGATAAAGCGATTAATCCTGAAACCTTCAAAGCAATCGGTAATGACGGCATTCTGGCTTATGTGGGCGACTCAACGAACGCGCCAGTGCCCGGAAGAAGCGGGAGTGAGATCGATGTAGAGAAGGGTCTGGCAGCGGTTTTCAAAAACTGCCATGGCCGTATCGCGATTACGATTTTTGCTTCCAATATTGCGCGGATCAATAGCATTGTGAAAGCCGCCAAAGCGTCTGGCCGTAGTACTTGTATCATGGGACGTTCGTTACACCGTATGACATCGGCGGCAAAAACCAACGGTTATTTAAAAGATATCGATCAATTCGTGTCCGAAGACGATCTCGGTTACATTCCGACTGATAACGTCGTGATGATCGTCACAGGATCGCAAGGCGAACCGATGGCAGCGCTTGCACGTATGGCGCGGGGCGAATGGCCCAAGATTAAACTGGGGACAGGAGATACGGTTATCTTTTCTTCGCGTGCCATTCCCGGGAATGAAAAAGAAATCAATGACGTTAAAAATAATCTGACGGCGGCAAAGGTCAAAATTATCGATCCTGATAATGCCAGCCATAAGATCCATGTTTCCGGCCATCCTTATGCCGACGAAGTGCGGGATATGTTGTCATGGCTGAAACCTGAAACGGTCATACCGGTTCATGGTGAGCGGGTCATGCTGGAGGCGCAGGCCGAGATTGCCCGCAGCCTTGGATCTGAAGTGATCATCCCAACCAATGGCGCGGTAATTAAATTGGCACCGGGCGCGCCGCAAGTCATCGATCACGTGACGACGGGTCTTCTGGCCGTGGAGCCGAACCGTATCGTCCGGTCCGATCACAAAGGGATCAGCGAACGTCGCAAATTACAATTTAGTGGCGCGGTCCATATTTCATTGGCGATGAATTCAAAATTCGATCTGTTTATGGAGCCGCAAATTACTCTGATCGGTCTAATTGATCACCAGACCGCGGAAAAGCAATTGATCGATGATGTTCGACAGGAAGTCGAAGACGCGATCTACGATCTAAAAAATGAGAATATATTCGATGTCGCCAAGCATGAAGAAGAAATCCGCATTTCCGTACGCCGGATGATAAACCAGATTTTGGGAATTAAACCAAAGGTTTCGGTTCATATTTTAAAGGTTTAAATGACATTTGTTCAGGCTATAGTTACTTTTACAATTATATGGTGGACGTTTCTGTTTTGCGTGCTGCCTTGGGGAAACGCGCCGTCAGATGATCCGGTAGCCGGCGAAACCGGAAATGTTCCGGCAAAACCCCGTCTGGCGCTAAAATTCCTAATCACTACAGGACTTTCCGTGATTATCTTTATGATCGTTTATGGACTTATAGAGGCGAATGTCATAGATTTTTATGCCATAGCCCAAGACATGGAAAAACAGGACGGTTTAAGATGAGGAATATTTTATACATAATAGCTGCATGCGCGTTATTTTCAGTTCCAGCCCATGCGGCCGACCAGACGGACGGCATTAGCTCATCGATCGCGGTTGAGCGTATTATCTGCAGACCAGCCATGGTTCATACGCCATCGAGCGATGTCGCCTACAAGCCTGGCGTCGATGTTAACGGGAATGAAGTTGCGTCTGCGGATGTAAATTCCAGTCCGCAAATCGTTTCTTCTACTTACACCGAAGTGCCGTTGAATATCGATCTAGCTAAAAAACTAAATCTATCACAGCCTGCAGAAATGGTGACCAATTTCGGCAATTTAAAAGTCTATAACGATGGACGCGTTATTTATAACGGTCAGGATATCAGCAGCAATGTAAATTCACTTTGTGGCAGAACGGGTGAAGCGCCGATTCCGACCAATGTTCCGGTCCCGCCGCGCAATGTAAACGTGATGTCGACACCGGAAGTGCCGATGCCGGGAAGCGCCGCGCCATCTGCAACAACCACCGCCCGCTAAAAATTTAATCAGGATTAGTACAATGAATCAGCCCAATCAGGCTCAAAAGTCGCAGAAAAATTCTAAATCTGCGATCAACCCCACACGCGAAGAAAATTTTCCTGAATGGTATCAGGAAGTCGTCAAGGTCGCGGATTTGGCCGAGAATTCGCCGACACGCGGTTCGATGATCATTAAACCGAACGGGTATGCGCTCTGGGAAAACGTGCAACGTGCGCTTGATGACCTGATCAAAGCTGAAGGCGTTCAAAATGCCTATTTTCCATTGCTCATTCCGCTGAGTTTTATCGCCAAAGAAGCCGAGCATATCGATGGTTTTGCCAAGGAATGCGCAGTTGTTACGCACCATCGGCTGGCTGTTGGCGAAGATGGAAAACTCGGGCCAGCTAAAGATTCTCAACTTGAAGAGCCTTATATTATCCGTCCGACATCGGAAACTATCATCGGAGATGCCATGGCGCGTTGGACGCAAAGCTATCGCGATCTTCCGTTGCTGTTGAACCAATGGGCCAATGTCATGCGGTGGGAAATGCGTACAAGACTTTTCCTGCGTACCTCCGAATTTTTATGGCAGGAGGGCCATAACGCATTTGAGACGGCAGAAGAGTCCAATGCAGATGCCCGCAAGATGCTGGAAGTCTATAACGACCTTTACGAGAACTGGTTTGCTATTCCGGGTTTTAAGGGTGAGAAAACCGCCGATGAAAGATTCCCTGGCGCTGTAAATACTTACACAATCGAAGCAATGATGCAGGATGGCAAGGCGCTTCAAGCTTGTACGTCGCATGATCTGGGCCAGACATTCTCCAAATCCTGCAATATTAAATTCCAGGGCCGCGATGGAAAAGAGCAACTTGCCTGGACAACATCTTGGGGATTGTCAACGCGCTCTATAGGCGGATTGATCATGACGCATGGTGATGATGATGGCCTGATCATGCCGCCGAAATTGGCACCAACGCAAGTTATGATCCTGCCGATTATCAAGGATGAAAGCGGAGCCGGACCTGTGCTGGAATATGCGCAAAGTTTGGCGAAACGCCTGAAGGAAATCGGCATCCGTGCAAAAGTTGATACGTCGGAAGCCAGAGCGCCGGATAAAATGTGGGATGCGATTAAAAAAGGCGTTCCTGTTCGTGTCGAGATCGGTGCGAGAGAAGTCGAGCAGAACTCTCTTACATTCGTTCGCCGTGATATCGGCCGCGATTCAAAAGAATCTTGTTCGCCGGATGAATTCGTCGCGCGTGTCGGTGATGTTTTGAACCAAAGCCATAATTATCTTTACAAACGCGCTTATGATTTCAGTCGCTCGAAAGTCAAGGAAACGAAAACAGTCGCCGAGATTCAGGAAATGTTCAAATCAGATATTGGCTTTGCCAAGGCCCCGGTTTCTATCCTGACGGATGAAAAATATGAAGCGGTACGTAAGGAATACTCTTTGTCTTCTCGCTGTTTGCCATTTGAAGACGAAGGTCAAACTGTTTTGATTGGTAAGTCTTACTGATGTTTTCTCCTTTCGAAAGAATGATGGCTTTCCGGTATTTGCGTGCGCGAAAAGCCGAGGGTTTTGTTTCCGTCATTGCCGGATTTTCGTTTATGGGCATCATGCTCGGCGTTGCGACTCTGATCATCGTCATGTCGGTCATGAACGGATTTCGTGCCGAACTGATCGGGCGTATTCTTGGCCTCAATGGCCACATGAGCGTTTATCAGCCAGGTGGCTCTCTGATGGACTACGAACCAATTGAACAGGACATCAAGCAAGTTAATGGCGTCGTGTCCGTTTCGCCCGTTGTGGAAAGCCAGGTGCTGATTACAGCTAACGGTCAGGCGACTGGCGCTATCGCACGAGGTTTTACGCAAGAGTACATGAAGACAAAACCTGTACTCGCAAATTCCTTTGAAAAAGGAAATATCCGTGACTTTCAGGGCAATGCGATTGCTGTTGGAGTTAAAATGGCGGAGCGTCTGAATTTGAGCGTAGGTTCTCAAATCACTTTAATGGCACCAAAAGGTCGTAGCGGTCCTTTTGGGTCTATTCCAAGGAGCTTGTCTTATACGGTTGTCGCTGTTTTTGATGTAGGTATGCATGAATATAATAGCGGTTATGTTTTCATGCCGCTCGATACCGCACAAATATTTTTCCAATTGCCAAACGATACGGTTTCCATGCTCGAAGTCATGGGTAAGGGGCCGGAAGAGGTAGACGCTCTTAAGAAAAAAGTTCAGTTAATAGTTAAAGATCGTGCCGAGGTTTACGACTGGCGGGATTCGAACGCCAGCTTTATGAATGCGGTTCAGGTTGAGCGTAATGTCATGTTCCTTATCCTGACGCTTATTATTGTTGTTGCCGCATTTAATATTATCTCGTCTATGATTATGCTGGTTAAGGACAAAGGACGGGATATTGCCATCATGCGCACAATGGGCGCAGACCGCTCCAGCATGATGAAAATATTCATGCTGACAGGAGCTAGCGTCGGCGTTACAGGCACGGCAGCAGGTGCGCTTTTAGGCACATTGTTCGCAGTTAATATTGAATCCATCCGCCAATGGATACAAGGCCTAACTCATACCGAACTTTTTTCATCGGAAATTTATTTTCTGTCTAAGTTGCCTGCGGAAGTGAAATGGGATGAAGTAACCGTGATTGTGGGCATGGCGGTTATTATTTCAATTGCGGCGACTTTATACCCGGCATGGAGAGCGGCAAAACTGGACCCGGTAGAGGCGCTTCGCTATGAGTAAAATTCTTCTTGAAACACAAAATCTTGGCAAGACCTATCATCAAGGCGATGAAGATTTGCAAATTTTGCATGATATCAACTTGCAGATTAATAGCGGCGAGATCGTCGCGCTTGTCGGATCATCGGGTGCGGGTAAATCCACACTTTTGCAAATGATCGGTCTTCTCGATAAACCAACGACAGGAAAAATATCCGTCACCGGGCATGACGTTTCCGATCTGAATGATGCCAAGCGTACGCGTTTGCGCCGCCATTATCTAGGTTTCGTGTACCAGTTTCATTATCTTCAGCCGGAATTTTCTGCGCTTGAAAATGTGGTTATCCCGCAAATGATCCGCGAAGTGCCAAAAACCGAGGCCGAAATCAAAGGCCGCCAAATGCTTGATGAAATGGGATTGTCTCATCGCTACGATCACCGCCCGGCAAGATTATCCGGTGGGGAGCAGCAGCGTGTCGCGATTGCACGCGCTTTAGCTAATGATCCTAAAATTCTGATGGCAGATGAACCAACTGGAAATCTCGATCCAAAGACTTCTGATGAAGTTTTTGAAATGCTAATTAAGCGTACGCGTGAAAAAGGCATAGGCGCTATAATTGCGACCCATAATATGGATCTTGCGAAACGAATGGACAGGATTCTGGAGATCAAAGGCGGGCAATTGAAAAGCCTGTAAAAGGTTTTTCTTTCCTTGCTCTTTCTGCTCTCAATTCTCTAAACTAGCCCAATGCCCGCCGAATTTATTCATCTTCACGTTCACTCCGCCTATTCGCTGGCGGAAGGTGCTTTGCAAGTCAAAGACCTGATCAAGAAGACGTATAAATTAAAAATGCCCGCGGTGGCGATCACCGATACATCGAACCTTTTCGGTGCAATGGAATTTTCGCTCGAAGCGGCGAAGGCAGGCATTCAGCCGATCCTCGGCTGTCAGGTCAATATCGGCACAGAAGATTGCCAGCTTGTTTTATTGGTGCAATCCGAAGCAGGATATAAAAATCTTTCGGCACTTGTGTCCAAAGCCTATATCGAAGGCGACGGTAGTAAAAAGCCTATCATCGCGTGGGATGATCTGGCAAAGAAAGCGGAGGGCCTGATTTGTCTGTCCGGCGGTTTGAAAGGTCCGATTGGCCATGCGCTGCTCGGTCGACGCGCAGAGGAGGCGGAAAATTTTGCAAACAAGCTGAAATCTATTTTTGGCGACCGTTTTTATATGGAGCTTCAACGCCACGGCCAGCGTGACGAAGATGCGATTGAAAATGACGCGATAGAATTGGCGTACAAGTTAGATATTCCATTAGTCGCGACCAATGATTGTTATTTCCCGGATGAAAGTTTCTACGATGCGCATGACGCGCTGCTGTGTATCGCCGAAGGCAGATACGTCACCGAGGACAATCGTCGCCGCGTAACGAAAGAGCATTACTTCAAATCTGCAGAAGAAATGATCGATCTGTTCGAGGATTTGCCGGAGGCGATTGCCAATACAATTGTTATCGCGCAACGTTGTCATTTCTTCCTGAAATCCGTCAAACCGATCCTCCCGCCGTTTGAAAGCGATAGCGGAAGATCCGAACTGGAGGAGATTAGATTTCAGACTGAAGCCGGCTTGAAATATCGCCTTGAGAATTTTGTCTTTACGCCAGAGATGAGCGAAGCGGAAAAAACCGAAATCGCCAAGCCGTATCAGGAGCGTCTGGAATTTGAGATCAATACCATTATCAATATGGGCTTTATTGGTTACTTCCTTATCGTTTCCGATTTTATCAAATGGGCAAAGAATAATAATATTCCTGTCGGGCCGGGCAGGGGATCCGGTGCGGGTTCAGTTGTTGCCTGGGCGTTATCGATTACCGATTTGGACCCATTAAAATACGGACTTCTGTTCGAGCGTTTCCTGAACCCGGAGCGTGTTTCCATGCCGGATTTCGACGTCGATTTCTGTCAGGACAGAAGGGATGAAGTTATCGCCTATGTGCAACAACGTTACGGCTATGACCGCGTCGCGCAGATTATTACTTTCGGCCAGTTAAAAGCGCGCGCTGTTGTTCGTGATGTCGGGCGGGTTTTGCAAATGCCGTATGGGCAAGTTGATCGCATTTCTAAGATGATCCCAAATAATCCGGCCAATCCGGTGACGCTGGCACAGGCACTGGATGCTGATGAAGATTTCCGTGCCATGCGCGACGACGACACGGTTGATCGGCTTCTGACTATCGCCCTGCAATTAGAAGGTCTTTACCGCCACGCATCGACACATGCGGCTGGTATCGTGATCGGTGACAGACCGCTTCAGGAATTATCGCCGCTTTACCGCGACCCGAATTCATCTATTCCGGCCACGCAATTCAATATGAAATATGTTGAATCGACAGGCCTTGTTAAATTCGATTTTCTTGGTTTGAAAACACTGACTGTAATTCAAAAAGCGGTTGAGATGATCAAGGATAAAGGCGTCGATGTCGAGATACTGCAAATACCGATTGACGATGCGGCTTCTTACGAAATGATTGCGCGGGCAGAAAGCACAGGTGTGTTCCAGCTAGAAAGTTCAGGCATGCGCGATACGCTACGCAAAATGCATCCGGACAGGTTGGAAGATATTATCGCACTTGTTTCGCTATACCGTCCGGGTCCGATGGACAATATTCCACAATATTGTGCGGTTAAAGACGGCAAGGCGGAGCCCGATTACCTTCATCCGAAACTTCAGCCGATGCTGGAAGAGACCTATGGCATTATGGTCTATCAGGAACAGGTGATGCAGGCGGCCCAGCTTCTGGCCGGTTATACGCTGGGCGGCGCGGATCTTCTTCGACGCGCCATGGGTAAAAAAATTAAGGCTGAGATGGATGCGCAAAAAGCGTTGTTCGTTGAAGGCGCGGGCAAACATTCGGATGTCAAACCGGAACGCGCCGAGATTATTTTCGAACAGATTGAAAAATTCGCAGGCTACGGTTTCAACAAATCGCATGCGGCTGCCTACGCACTCATCGCTTATCAAACGGCGTGGCTAAAAGCTAATCATCCGCTTGAATTCTTTGCGGCGTCGATGACGCTCGATATGGGCAATACGGACAAGCTGGCGATTTTCCGTCAGGCAATGGATCGTATGGAGCTGAAGCTTCTATTGCCCGATATCAACAAATCTTTTGTGACATTTGCAGTTGAGGGCGATGCGGTGCGCTATGCTCTGGCAGCGATTAAAGGCGTTGGCGAAAACGCGATTGCCAATATTATTGCCGAGCGCGAAAAGAATGGGCCTTTTAAATCGCTGGAAGATTTTCTTAAAAGGATCGATCCTAAAAGTATCAATAAGAAACAGTTTCAAAATCTGGCTGCTGCGGGAGCCTTTGAATCGATGCACCCGAACCGCGCTCAACTTTTTGAAGGTGCGGAAAAACTTATCCAGTATGCACATGCTCTTGCCGAAGAACGTAATTCGGCGCAATCGAGCATGTTCGCCATGGAAGACCGCGCGGCAAAAGATCTGGCCGACAAACATTTGCCGGATATTTCGGAATGGGCACCACTTGAAAAATTATCCTATGAATTCGATGCAATAGGTTTCTTTCTTTCCGGGCATCCGCTCGACAGCAAAGCGCGACAACTGGAACGTCTCGGCATGATTTCCTATGCTGAGATTGAGGGGCATCTTCAAGGCAAGCCGATTGCGCGAATGCAAATGGCTGGCGTGCTTATCAAAAAGATTGAAAAGATTTCTGCAAAGAGTGGCAATAAATTCGCTTTCCTTACCATGTCCGACAGTACAGGGGTTTATGAAGTCGCGCTGTTCTCGGAAACGCTGGCCAGAACACGTCAGTTCCTAGAGGAAGGAAAAGGGCTGCTTCTGACTGTCGATGCGGAAATCCGCGAAGACGCCCTTCGCTTGACCGTTCAGGATGTCAGGCCCTTGGAAGAGTCTCTGGCTGACAAGGTAAGGGAGGTCGAGATTACCATTGATAGGCCGGAAGCCCTTGACATCCTGAAAACCCGTCTCGATGGCGAAAAAAAGGGCGGGGCCAAGATCCTGATTACGCTGACGGCCCAAAATAAAGATGTCCAAATCCGCCTGCCGGGCTTTTATTCGATCAGTCCGGACACAAAAAATATACTTTTCCAGACTAAGGGAATTAAAAAAATCCAAGAGTTATGGTTTTCATAATCTAAAAAATTAACTTTCTTGCATATATAGCCGAAAATCTGTATAACCCACCCAAATTCACATACAGGACAAGGTTCCGGATTCGAGAGTTTCCAGTGCCTGACCGGTCTCCAGAAATGGGGATTCCTGTAGAGGCTCAACCGGACGAAAGGAATATTTATATGTCTATGCCAGAATTCTCTATGCGCCAACTTCTAGAAGCAGGCGTTCACTTTGGTCACCACACACGTCGTTGGAACCCTAAAATGCGCCCGTTTATTTTCGGCGTACGTAATGGCGTTCACATTCTTGACCTTCAACAAACTGTTCCAATGCTTGAGCAAGCTTTGCAAGCCGTACGTGAAGTTGCAGCCAATCGTGGCCGCATCCTATTCGTAGGTACAAAACGTCAGGCTCAGGACAAGGTAAAAGAATCCGCGAAACGCTGCGGTCAATACTACGTAAACCACCGCTGGTTGGGCGGTATGCTGACGAACTGGAAAACGATTTCCGGCTCCATCGCTCGTTTGAAAGAACTCGACACTATCCTTTCAATGGAAAAGCCGGGCTATAAGAAAAAAGAAATCCTGATGATGATGCGTGAGCGTGAAAAGCTTGAGAACGCAATTGGCGGGATTAAGGACATGGGCGGTCAACCTGACGCGCTTTTCGTTATCGATACAAACAAAGAAGATCTCGCTATTCTGGAAGCTAAGAAACTTGGTATCCCGGTAATCGCTATTCTTGACTCCAACTCAGATCCTGCAAACGTAGATTTCCCTATTCCGGGTAATGATGACGCTTTACGCGCCATCGAAATTTACTGTGATCTCGTATCGTCCGCTATTCTGGACGGTATCAGCGCGGAAATGACACGCTCCGGTAAAGACGCCGGCGCAGCGGTCGATGTTAAAGTCGAATTGCCTGAAGCGGCTAATGAATCAGACGCTGACGTAAAAGCGGCAGCAAACGCTTAAGTCTTTATGTTTCCCCGCCAAAACTTTAAAAGTCCGGCGGGGAAATCTCTTCACTCTCAAAAAAGGAATATAAAATGGCTGATATTACAGCAGCGATGGTAAAAGAACTTCGTGAGAAAAGCGGCGCAGGTATGATGGACGCGAAAAACGCTTTGGTTGAAAACCAAGGAAACATGGATGATGCCATGGACTGGTTGCGCAAAAAAGGTCTTGCGAAAGCGGCAAAGAAATCAGGTCGGGTTGCGGCTGAAGGCCTTGTTGGCGTTGCATCTTCTGCTGACGGAAAATCTGCTGCTTTAATCGAAGTAAATTCCGAGACAGATTTCGTCGCGCGTAACGAGATTTTCCAGGGCTTTGTCAAGCAGGCGGCGCAAATCGCTTTAAAAGAAAAAGATATCGAAGGCGTTGCTGATGCGGCTTATGGTTCAGGCAAAAATACAAAAGATACGCTTACGGATTTAATCGCGCAGATAGGTGAGAACATGAGCCTGCGCCGTTCAACGAACTTGTCTGTATCTAATGGTGTGGTTGCGACTTATGTTCACAGTGCAGTAGCGCCGAACATGGGTAAAATCGGCGTTATGGTTGCTTTGGAGTCAGCGGCTTCTCAAGACGTTCTTCAGGCTCTTGGTAAGCAGCTGGCAATGCACATTGCTGCTGCGAAGCCTGAGTCTTTGGATGTTGCCAGCCTTGATCCAAAAAGCGTCGAGCGCGAAAAGAATATTCATCGTGAAACAGCGAAAGTTTCCGGCAAGCCTGACGATATTATCGAGAAAATGCTCGAAGGTCGTATGCGCAAATATTACGAAGAGATCGTTTTGCTTGAGCAGACCTTCATCATGGACGGCGAAACAAAGATTGCCGCGCTTCTTGAGAAAGCTGGTAAGGATGCAGGTTCGCCGGTGAAGCTGACAGGTTTCGTGTCGTACGTTCTTGGTGAAGGTATTGAAAAAGAGGAAACCGATTTTGCTGCCGAAGTGGCATCGATGGCCAGCGCTTAAATTAGAAAGCCCCTTTAAACAGGGGCTTTTTTCTGAAATCTCATGCCCTGCACGGGATTTTATGCCAGTTACATAACTTTAAGAGGTTTAAATGTCTGCACAAGCTGCCCTCAAATCCGAAACCGCGCCAAAATATAAACGCGTTCTCCTGAAAATTTCAGGTGAAGCTTTGATGGGCACAAAGGAATTTGGTCTGGATCCTGATACAGTTGCCAGGATTGCCGGTGATGTCAAAGAAGCTATCGATATGGGGATCCAGGTTTGCGTCGTTGTCGGAGCAGGTAATATTTTCCGTGGCGTGTCCGGCGCGTCTTCAGGGATGGATCGTACGACGGCGGATCATATGGGTATGCTTGGGATCGTCATCAATGCCCTTTGCCTGCAGAACGCTTTAGAAAAGATTGGTGTAAAGACCCGGGTTCAATCCGCGATCCAGATGGATCAGGTTTGTGAACCTTATATTCGCCGTAAAGCCATGCGTCACCTTGAAAAAGGACGCGTTGTCATTTTTGCTGCCGGTACGGGCAATCCTTATTTCACGTCGGACACAGGCGCGTCGCTCCGTGCGTCGGAAATGAACTGCGACCTGATCGCTAAAGGAACGAAGGTCAACGGAATTTACACAGCCGATCCGTTCAAAGATCCTGCCGCTACAAAATATGATCATGTAACCTATATGGATATCCTAACCAAGGATTTGAAAGTCATGGATGCGACTGCTGTATCTCTGGCACGTGAAAATAAAATCCCGGTTATGGTTTTTTCAATTCGTGAAAAAGGTAATTTTGCAAAAGTAATGCAGGGCGATGGCGAGTTTACTATCGTCAGTGATAAAGCTTAATAAATAAGAGGATACAATGTCTTTTAATATCAATGAAATGAAACAGCGTATGCAATCTACTCAGGAAAACCTTGAGAAAGAGTTTGTCGGATTGCGTACCGGTCGAGCTTCGGCTGCAATGCTTGATCCGGTTACAGTCGATGTTTACGGTGCCCGTATGCCGCTGAACCAAGTGGCGACAGTCGGTGTTCCTGAAGCCCGCCTTTTGACAGTACAGGTTTGGGATGCTGGTCAAACCAAAGCCGTGGAAAAAGCGATACGCGATGCGGGCCTTGGCCTTAATCCACAGGCCGAAGGGACGCTTATCCGTGTTCCTGTTCCTGAATTATCGACAGAGCGCCGTGCAGAGCTTGTTAAAGTAGCAGGTAAATATGCTGAAGCGGCACGCGTAGCTATTCGCAATATTCGCCGAGACGGAATGGATGCGATTAAAAAGCTCGAAAAAGACAAGGCTCTTTCCGAAGACGATGCCAAGCGTCATTCCGAAGAAGTGCAGAAAGCGACAGATTCTTTTATTAAGAAAGTCGATGAGATTTTAGCTCAAAAAGAAAAAGACGTAATGAAGGTTTAATGGAAGAAGAAATTATTCCATCACAAACAGCACGTCATGTTGCCATTATCATGGATGGCAACGGACGATGGGCGCGTGCGCGAAATATGCCACGCACAAAAGGCCATCAAAAGGGTCTGGAATCTGTGCGCCGCTCTATCGAAGCCTCAATTGAGCTGAACATAGAATATTTGACTTTGTTTGGCTTTTCTTCCGAAAACTGGAATCGCCCTCAGGATGAAGTTTCTGAATTGATGCGGCTGTTGCGCTTTTATCTTCGTTCTGAAACGGCAGACATGCATAAAAGCGGAATTCGCCTGCGCGTCATTGGCGACCGGTCGCGCTTCGCGCCGGATATTGTCGAGATGATCGAGAATGCCGAGCGCCTTACAGCGGATAATACAAAGCTCAATCTGATAATGGCGCTTAATTACGGCGGACGTCAGGATATTTTACAGGCAAGTAAACAAATTGCCGACCATGCATGGCGTCACAATCATCAATTGACGATGGAAGAAGTAGAAGCGCTTTTGCCCCAGTTTCTTTATACGGCAGGCATTCCCGACCCTGATCTTATGATCCGCACGAGTGGGGAGAAACGAATCTCCAACTTCTTAATATGGTCTTGCGCCTATACCGAGTTCGTTTTTACCGATGTCTTGTGGCCGGACTTTCAAAAATCTGATCTGGAAGCGGCTTTGGTAGAATATGCAGGTCGCGACCGACGCTTTGGTGGCGTAAAAAATTCGGAAAGCAGGTAATGTCAAATCTTCAGCTCCGTATTATTTCTGCGCTTATTATGCTGCCTTTTGTAATCGGCGCGGTTTTTTTTGGCGGATTGCCATTTCTAATTTTTACTGTTTTTGTTTTTGCATTGGCGGTTTTTGAATGGATCAGGCTCTCGATTAAAACGCAGAATAAACTGGGATTTCTTCTATTCGGACTTATATATTTGCCGGTTAGCTTTTACCAATTCTATTATTTGCGTACAGGTTTTACTGACGGATTATATCTCGTTATCTCGATGCTTCTTGTTATATGGTCAGCCGACATTGGCGCATATTTCGTAGGGCGTAAATTCGGAAAGCATAAAATGGCGCCAACCATGAGTCCGAATAAAAGCTGGGAAGGTTTGGGCGGAGCCATGTTTTCTGCTGGCCTTATGATGGTGATACTGATGAAATTCGTATTCGTTTCAGAAGCCAGCCCCGAATTTTTTGAGCTTGCAATGATCGGCTTCATCTTGGGCTTTTGCGGTCAAGCCGGAGATTTACTTGAATCTTTCCTAAAGAGAAAAGCGGGTGAAAAAGATTCGAGTAAATTAATTCCGGGGCATGGCGGTGTGTTAGACCGCGTTGATTCAATTCTGATCGTTTCTCCGATTTTTGTTTTTATCGCGGCCAATGTCCTGTAAATCCGTTACAGTTCTCGGATCGACAGGTTCTATCGGAAAAAGCACAGTCGATCTTTTAAAATTTCATTCTGATAAATTTAAAGTTGAAGCGCTTACAGCTAATAAGAATGCTGAACTTTTAATTGAGCAAGCAATTTTTCTTAAGCCGAAACTGGTTGCAATCGGCAATGAGTCATTATTCGCACATGTCCAAGCCGCTTTGTCGTCATACCCAACTAAAGTCGTGGCGGGCGAAGAGGGCATATTGGAAGCCGCTTCTATGCCGGTCGATATTTCTATTGCTGCCATTGTCGGTATGAGCGGCCTTAAATCCGCAATGACAACGCTTGGCAACGCCAAGATATTGGCTATTGCCAATAAGGAACCGCTTGTTGCTGCCGGAAAACTTTTTCTTGATCTGGCCAGAAATAAAGGCACGAGAGTTCTTCCCTTGGATAGCGAGCATAACGCAATATTTCAGGTTTTTGAAAATTCAAACCGCGATGCGATATCGAAGCTTATTTTGACCGCATCGGGCGGACCTTTTCGCACCTGGTCATATAGCGAAATGGAAAAGGCAACTCTTGAACAGGCGCTTAGACATCCGAATTGGAGCATGGGATCGAAGATTACGATCGACAGCGCTACACTCATGAACAAAGCGCTCGAGATTATCGAAGCCTCGTATTTATTTGAAATGCCATGGAATAAAATTGACGTATTGATCCATCCCCAATCGACTGTGCATTCGATGGTTGAATATTGTGACGGATCGGTCTTGGCTCAACTGGGTGCAGCCGATATGCGTACGCCTATAGCCTATGCCTTGGCGTGGCCTGAAAGAATTGACACTTCAGGAGAAAAACTAGACTGGACAAAATTACACAATCTGGAATTCTTCCCTGCGGATTTTAACAAATTTCCGGCACTTCAGATGGCCTATGATTGTCTCAAAGGTGATTCTTATTTACCCGTCGCCTTTAATGCCGCCAATGAAATTGCTGTTGAGGCGTTCTTGAATCGTCAGATAGGTTTCAATGACATTTTGCGGATTGTCAGAAAATCTATGGAATCTCAAAAGCTTGTATCTATACATACACTTGATGATGTAATAAATGTCGATATGGCTGTGCGTGAACGGACAAAATCATATATAATCTAATATCGCAAATTTAAGGATATTTAATGAACCACATTCTTGACTGGGCCCAGATGGCTGCAACCAATATCGGTTTTTTCGGCGTTACTTTCCTGGCTGTTTTGGGCCTGTTAGTTTTCGTTCATGAATGGGGTCACTATATCATAGCTCGCGCCTGCGGTGTCAAAGTCGACACTTTTTCTATCGGTTTCGGAAAAGAAATCTGGGGCTTCAACGATAAACATGGCACCAGATGGAAGATTTCATTAATTCCTCTTGGAGGCTATGTAAAAATGTTCGGCGATACTGATCCGGCAAGCGCAGGTCATATCGAAGGAAATGAATTAACGGCCGAGCAGCGTTCAGTAGCTTTTTTTGCCAAACCAGTGGCAAGCCGCGCTGCCATCGTATTTGCGGGGCCAGCTATTAACTTCATTTTCGCCATTATAGTTTTGGCTGTTTTGTATACGTCGGTCGGTAAGCCTATTACTCCGCCCCAAGCCATGGGTGTCGAAATAGGAGGAGCGGCGGACAAGGCGGGTTTTCAGCCGCATGACATCGTTAAAACTATCAATGGCCGCGAAATCGAAAGCTTTGACAATATTAAGCGCGAAGTCATGATTGCGCTTAATACGGAGATGAATTTCGTTGTCGAGCGCGATGGCAAAGAAGTCGAGCTTAAAGCCACTCCGAAAGTCGTCGAAGAAGAAGACCGTTTTGGTTTTAAACATCAATTGGGCTTTCTCGGCCTGATTGGTCCTGCAAACGGGCTTGATGTCAAAGCTATTTCAAAAATCAATGGTCGTGATGCTCCAAAAGATGCCGATCAGACGCGTGAACTTCTTATACAAAATATGGGTAAGGACATAGTGCTTGAGATGACGGGTGGAAAGCCGGGATCGAGCATGCGTATCCGTCCGCCAGCTGATTTAAATGATAAAATCGGGGACGAAAAAAGTCCTGAATTTAATGCGCTGATCCTGGGCGTTCGTCCCGGGGATGAAATCCGGACCATGAATCCGGTGTCAGCGATTGGCGAAGCGGTTGTAGATACGGGCCAGATCATTTCCGATACTCTAAAAGCTCTTGGCCAGATGATAACCGGCACTCGCAGCGCGACCGAACTCGGTGGAATTATCCGAATCGGAGCGATTGCAGGGGATATGGCAGAGCGTGGTATGATCGCATTGGCGACTTTTACAGCTCTTCTTTCTATTAACCTGGGGCTTATTAATCTTTTCCCAATCCCGATGCTGGATGGCGGACATCTTGTTTTCTATGCCGTAGAAGCCTTAAAAGGCCGTCCTTTATCCGAAAAAGTACAGGAATACGCCTTTAGATTTGGACTGGTGGTGTTGGTGAGCTTAATGGTTTTCGCTAATTTGAACGATATCGTTCAGCTCATATTCTAATTTCATAATATATCTGTCTAGTGCCTCGGGCTTGCTAAATAAAGCTTGCTTGAGGATACTGGTCGGAGTAATTTTCTCCTGTTTTATCAAGCTTAACAATCATTTATCGAATCAGAGATTTATCCATGCGGCAATATTTCCGTTACCTGTTCACAACAGCTGCGATTATTTTTACGACTGTGCCGTGCTCATGGGCAGCTACCGCTAGGGAAATTCGCGTAACTGGTACAGAGCGTATCGAGCCGGGAACGGTCATGAGTTATCTTGAGTTGAAACAGGGCGACGAAGCTTCTCAGGAAGCTCTTGATAGTGCGCTCAAAGGCTTATTTGCGACAGGACTTTTTGCTGACGTTACGTTGTCTGAAAATAATGGCGTTGTTACTGTAAATGTCGCTGAAAATCCTGTCATTAACGTCATCGCATTCGAGGGCAATGATGAAATAAAGGATGAAGAATTACAGGCCGAGATTCAATTGCGCACTCGTCAAGTTTTTACCAGGACGAAAGTTCAGGAGGATGTTGCGAGGCTCTATGAAATTTATCGCCGCAAAGGTCAGTACTCGGCTGAGATTGAACCTAAGGTAATCAAGCTGGACCAAAATCGCGTTAATCTGGTTTTTGAAATTTCCGAAGGTCCGGTTACCGATATCAGTACAATCCGCTTCGTAGGAAATGAGCGTTTCAGTGACGACGAACTTCGCAGCGAACTTACTTCACAAGAGCATCGCTGGTATAATTTCCTGACAACGGCAGATCGTTATGATCCTGACCGCCTTGCTTTTGATCAGGAGAAGCTACGCCAGTTTTATTTAAAAGAAGGCTATGCAGATTTTCGTATCCTGTCTGCCGTTTCAGAGTTGTCTCAGGATAAACAAAACTTTTACATTACGATGACAGTTGATGAAGGCGAGCGTTATAAAGTCAATGACATTCGTGTTAATTCGCAAATTCGTAATCTTGATCCCTCATCACTAACGGATCAGGTCAGCTTTAAAGTGACCGATTGGTATAATGCTGAAGAAGTCAAAAACTCTGTCGACCTAATGACAAAGAAGCTTGGCGATATGCAATACGCATTTGTTACGGTTGTTCCGGATGTAGTCCGCAACCGCGATCAAAAGACCGTGGATATAGTCTTCAATATCAATGAAAGCCCCCGCGTTTTCGTCGAACGCGTCGACATTAACGGTAACGTTCGTACGCTTGATAAGGTCGTCCGCCGTCAGGTCGAACTTGTTGAAGGTGACCCATTCAATCGCACAAAGCTGGCCAAGTCCGAACAGGAAATTAAAGATCTTGGCTATTTTGAGAAAGTCGATGTCAAAACTTTACCTGGATCCGCGCCCGATAAAACGGTTATCGACGTCAATGTTGCGGAACAATCCACCGGTGAGCTCTCAGTCGGCGCGGGTTTCTCTACTGCTGATGGTCCTTTGGCTGACTTCCGTATTCGCGAGCGGAACCTTCTTGGTAAGGGACAGGATTTAACCTTGGCTACTACAATTGCCGGAAGAAGAACTGAATTCGATTTATCGTTTACTGAGCCTTATTTTATGGACCGCGATATTTCAGCCGGCGTCGATCTATTCCATATCACGCGCGACCAGCAGGATGTTTCGTCTTTCGACCAGAAACGTACTGGTGGTGGGCTGCGCATGGGATATCCGCTCTCTGAAAACCTTCGCCAGACTTGGCGCTACCGTATCGAGCAAAACGAGATCGATAACGTAGATGAAGACGCATCTAGGTTCATCAAAGATCAGGAAGGATCACGCTTCACATCGGCGATTTCTCAACGTTTGGCCTACGATGATTTGGACAGCAAGTTGTTCCCTACAGACGGCTACAGCCTTTGGTTGGATACTGAATTCGCAGGTCTGGGTGGTGATGCAAAATATGTTTCTGGTAAGACTGGCGCGGCATATTACTACCCTGTATCTAAAGGCTGGGTCTTCAATCTTTTGGGAGAAGCGGGTGCCATACAAGGTGTAATGGATGAAAAAGTCAGGATTAACGAACGTTACTTCCTAGGCAACAATACGTTCCGTGGCTTTGAACGCTCAGGTATCGGTCCACGTGACGAGGCAACGGACGATGCGCTTGGTGGTAATTATTTCTATCGCGGCACCGCAGAGCTTACATTCCCACTGGGTTTCCCTGAAGAAATGGGCATCGCAGGTCACTTGTTCAATGATATTGGATCTTTATGGGACATCGAAGATGGAAATCAGGTCGGGGTTCAGGATGAGGCTTCTTTGCGCGCTTCTGCCGGTATCGGCGCATCTTGGCGCTCTCCATTCGGTCCGGTTCGTATAGATGTAGCACAGCCATATATCAAAGAAGACTTTGATAAAAAGGAATTGTTCCGTTTCAGCTTCGGAACAAGATTCTAATTTAAACGGAGTAATTTGACATGAAAAAATTGGCGCTGTTTGCCATTGCTTTTGCAACTTTGTCGCTAAGCACTATTGGGGCTTATGCCGAAGTTTCAATCGGCATCATCGATACACGAAAAATTGTTGATGAATCTTTAGCAGGAAAAAATCTTGCAACTCAATTAAAAGCGCGTCAGGAAAGTCTGCAAAAGGAAGCGAATGCCATGGAGCAGAAGCTCAAGACTGAAGAGCAGGATATCATTTCCAAGCGTAAGGATATGAAGCCTGAAGAGTTTGATATTAAGAAAAAAGCCTTTGAACAGGAATTCATGAAAAGTCGTCAGACCATTCTAACCAGAAGCTCCGATCTCGATACTGTTCGCAAAAAAGCATTGGCGGAACTTCAAAAGCATCTAGCAAAGGCAGCAGCCGATATTGCGGATGAAAAGAAATTGTCCATGATCGTTGACCGCCAATTCGTCATTCTTGCGGAAGAAAGTCTGGATATAACGGGCGAGGTCATGAAAAAATTGGATGCTGCTGTAAAAGAGATACCATTGGGTAAATAATATGCCCGATCAAAGATTTTTTTCTCAACCCATAGCCGTGTCATTGGCTCAGTTGGCTGCCAAATGTGATATGGCGCTTGCCAATCCATCTGACGGGGATTTTATAGTCAACGATCTTGCACCGCTCGATTCAGCGGGGCCAATGCAATTATCCTTTCTCGACAATAAAAAATACCGCGATCAATTTCAGAAAACAAAAGCCGGCGCCTGTATCATCCATCCTGATTTTAAAGACATCGCGCCCGAAGGCGTTCGCCTTCTTTTAAGCAAAGCGCCTTATAAATCCTATGCTTTGGCATCAGGCCTGATTAATTCAGACCTTAAGCCGGACGCCGCTATATCCTCTTTCGCTCGAGTGCATGAAACCGCGAAGATCGGCACTAATGTTACTATTGAAGATTTTGCAATCATTTCCGAAGGGGTCGAAATAGGCGATAATTGCTGGATTGCGGCTTATGCCTTTATAGGGCCTGGCGTAAAAATCGGGAAAAACTGCCGTATAATGCAACATACGACGATCACGCACTCTCTGATTGGCGACAATGTTAAAGTCTATACGGGAGCGCGTATTGGTCAGGAAGGCTTCGGTTTTGCCATTGACCGCGCCGGCTTTGTGAAGGTTCCGCAACTGGGCCGCGTTATAGTCGAAGGCTATTCGGAAATCGGCGCTAATACGACGATTGATCGTGGCGCCCTCGGTGACACGGTCATTGGCCTTGGTTCATGGCTGGATAACCTGATTCAAATTGCTCATAACGTAAAGATTGGAAAAGGCTGTATCATGGCTGCAGGTGTCGGTATTTCCGGCAGCTGCGAAATCGGAGATTACGTTATGCTCGGAGGACATGTCGGGGTCGTTGGGCATCTAAAAATTGGCACCTTAGCCAAAGTTGCTGCCAAATCCGGTGTGACCCGTGATATTCCGCCAAATGAGGAATGGATGGGATATCCGGCTATGCCGCTAAAGCAATTCTTACGCCACACCGCATATTTGAACCGCAAAACAAGCAAAAATAAAAAAGAGGCTTAATACATGACACAGATACTTCCTATCGATGTGCGCAAAATCATGGAAATGATTCCGCATCGCTACCCGATGCTATTGATCGACCGCGTCGTTGAATTCGAACCGAATATGAAAGCCGTCGGTTTGAAAAATGTCACCATCAACGAAGACTTTTTCAACGGACATTTTCCAGGCGCGCCTGTTATGCCTGGTGTGCTTATTATTGAAGCCATGGCCCAGACATCGGCCGTATTGGTTGTCGCTTCGAATCCGAAAGACGGCGAAGGTAAACTCGTCTATTTCATGACCATTGAAAACGCAAAGTTCCGTAAGCCGGTTGTGCCGGGCGATCAGCTTTTATTGACGGTTACGACCATCAAATCACGCGGTGCCGTCTGGAAATTTAAAGGCGAAGCAAAAGTTGACGGTCAATTGGTTGCAGAAGCCGAATTCGGTGCCATGATTGTCGACCCCGATAAGAACGTAACAAGCTGAAAACCTTTGTGAGTTGCTGCAACAAGAAGGTAATTTAAGTTAGCAATATGAGTACAGAAATTCATCCTTCCGCTATTATTGACCCTAAGGCCAAGATAGGCGCTAACGTAAAAATTGGCCCTTATTCTGTTGTTGGACCGAATGTCCAATTGCATGACAATGTTGAATTAAAATCTCATGTCGTTGTCGATGGCTATACAAGCGTAGGTGAGAATACGGTTATATATCCTTTCGCATCAATCGGTCTTGCGCCGCAGGATTTAAAATTTCACGGCGAAAAATCTGAGCTGATCATAGGTAAAAATAATACGATCCGTGAGCATGCCACGATGAATCCCGGGACGGAAAGCGGCGCGATGAAAACGGTCGTCGGCGATAACTGCCTTTTTATGATGAGCACCCATATTGCTCATGATTGCGTTATCGGCAATCACGTTATCATGGCAAATAATGCCACTCTTGGTGGCCATGTTATCGTAGGCAATAATGTTCTGATTGGCGGACTTGCTGCTGTACACCAATTCGTACGCATTGGCTCTTATGCCGTGATTGGCGGCATGAGCGGCGTTGAAAGTGATGTCATTCCTTATGGGCGCGTCAAAGGGGAGCGCGCATTTCTGGCAGGCCTAAATTTGATAGGGCTGGAGAGAAATGGGTTTGATAAGGAGCAGATAAGAAACCTTCAGCGCGCGTTCAATCAGCTTTTCGGCGACGAAGGAACCATGGATCAACGAATTGAGATGGTATCCTCCGATTTCAATGACGAAGCTGTTAAGCAAATAATCGAATTTGCGCGCGGTAAAACAAGATTTCCTCTTTGCACGCCATCCAAGAAAGTAGCCTGACATGCGGCCCGGCTTGATCGCTGGCGCAGGAAAACTGCCTTATCTTTTAATTCAAAAATGGGAAGATCAGGGATTATCGCCTGTTATCATTGCTATTGACGGTTTCGCGGATCCTGACCTTATCGAAGGAAAAACAGGAACTACTATCGCGCTTGGCTCTGCCGGAAAAATGATTTCCTATCTCAAAAAAAATAGCGTAACCGACCTTGTTGTCACTGGCCGGGTATCTCGCCCTGATCTCATGCGCTTAAAGCCCGATGCACGCGGCATGGTGGTGATTGCAAAGATCATGATGAAAAAGAAAATAGGCGATGATGCTTTGCTTCGGATCGTGAAAGCTGAAATCGAAAAAGATGGGTTTAAACTCAGAGCAGTTCAGGAATTTGTGCCAGAAATTTTGACTCCTGAAGGTCTTCTGACAAAAACTCCAATACCACTTGAAGCTATCGAATCTGTTGAGGTGGGGTTTCAGGCGGCTCGCGATCATGGGGCAAAAGATCTTGGGCAATCAGTTATAGTCCAGAATGGATCTATTATTGGTTTAGAAACAGAGAGGGGAACGAACGCCCTTATTCGCGAAGCTGGCAAAAACAAACAATCTGGCCTAGGACCTATTCTGGTTAAAACCTGCAAGCCTCAGCAGGAAAAAGCGCTTGACCTGCCAACAGTGGGCATATCAACGGCAAGAGAAGTTCAAGCCGCCGGATTTTCCGGCATAGTTTTACAAGCGCATGACACTATTCTGCTGGACCGCGAAGAAGTGATAGAATTTTGCGACGCGCATGGATTGTTTTTGTACGGGAAAGCGGCATGAAAATATTTATTATCGCAGGCGAAGCATCTGGCGATCAATTAGGCGCGGCCGTATTGAAAAGCCTTCAGAAACTAACCCAGCTCGATATTCGCGGCATTGGCGGCGATGCAATCAAGGCGGCGGGCCTTCGCGATAGTCTCTTTCCGATGGAAGATTTATCCTTGATGGGTGTCGCTGAAATCCTGCCTGAGATTCCGCACATGCTCAGACGCATTCGCCAAACCGTCGACGCGATCAAAGTTTATAATCCCGATATTGTCTTGAGTGTGGATTGTCCCGAATTCTCTTTGCGTGTGCAGGAAAAACTCGCCGCCACGGCTTGCCGCGCCAAACGCATTCACATGGTGGCCCCAAGCGTTTGGGCATGGCGCGAAGGCCGCGCCAGGAAAATGGCTAGATTCCTTGACGGGATTATATGCCTGTTCCCGTTTGAGCCGCCGTATTTCGAACGTGAAGGGATGAAAGCCTGCTTTATCGGCCATACGATGATGGGGTCCGGAATTTTGGATGCAAATGGCGCAGGCTTTCGTTTCCGCCACATGATCGGCAATGACAGAAAAGTCGTAGGCCTTTTATTTGGCAGCCGCAAAGCCGAAATTGAAAGATGCTCCGATCTTATACTGGATGCGGCTTGCGAACTGCGAAAAGAAAATCCGGACATATATTTTATCGCCCCAACGATACCGCGATGGAAAAATCTTATCGAAGAAAAACTCAAAGAACGTTTTTTAAATGGTATGGTCCTGACGGATGAGAAATGGGACAGTTTTGCGGCTTGCGATGCTGCGATTGTCGTGTCTGGAACCGTAGCGCTTGAAATTGCCGTCGTCGGCGTGCCTCATGTCATCACGTATAAAATGAACCCTGTGACATGGAAGATCTTTCGCCGCTTCATTAAAACGCCTTATGGGCATTTGGCGAATATCTTGCTGAAACGCGAAGCTGTGCCAGAATTTATGCAGGAAAGAGCGACTATAGAGAAAATCGTGCCTGCAATATCTAAATTACTTTTAGACACCGAAGAACGCCGTTTGCAATGCCACGACCTAAAAAATGTTCGGACATTTCTAACGGCAGACAATAAAAATCCGGCAGATGCCGCCGCCGGATTTTTAGTAGATTCAATTAAATCTTAGCGTTTTTCAACCGGAACGAATTCACGCTGTTTCGCGCCATTATAGAGCTGGCGAGGGCGACCGATGCGGTTGGACGGCTCTTCCATCATTTCTTTCCACTGGGATACCCAGCCGACCGTACGGGCAACGGCGAATAGAACCGTAAACATGCTGACCGGGAAGCCCATCGCTTTTAAGATAATGCCGGAATAGAAATCGACGTTAGGATATAGCTTACGGTCGATGAAATATTGATCGGAAAGGGCGATGCGTTCGAGTTCCATCGCGATATCCAACAGAGGATCCTTAACGCCCAGCTCAGCCAAGACCTTATCGCAAGATTCTTTCATGACCGTTGCACGCGGGTCGAAGTTTTTATAAACGCGGTGGCCAAAGCCCATGAGTTTATATTTCTTGGATTTAACGCCTTCGATAAATTCAGGAATTCTTTCCACACTGCCGATCTCGGCAAGCATTTCCAGAACGGCCTGGTTCGCGCCGCCATGGGCAGGTCCCCACAGGGATGCAATGCCGGCGGCGATACAGGCAAATGGATTGGCTTGCGATGAACCCGCCAAACGAACCGTTGAAGTAGATGCGTTTTGTTCGTGGTCGGCGTGCAGGATAAAGATTTTATCCATCGCGTCCGCCAGAATAGGATTTACCTTATATGGCTCCGCCGGAACGGCAAAGCACATGTGCAGGAAGTTTTCGGCAAAACCGAGATCGTTGCGCGGATAGACGAAGGGCTGACCTATCGAATATTTAAACGCCATTGCTGCAAGTGTCGGCAATTTCGCGATCAAACGGTGCGCGGAAATTTCGCGTTGATCCGGATCGTTGATATCAAGAGAGTCATGGTAGAAAGCCGCAAGAGCCCCAACCACGCCGCACATAATCGCCATTGGGTGGGCGTCACGTCGGAATCCACGGAAGAAAAATTGCAATTGTTCATGCACCATCGTGTGATAGGTGATGTCTTTTTTGAATTTTTCGAATTGCTGTTTATTCGGCAGATCACCGTAGAGAAGAGCATGCGCAACATCGAGGAATGTGGAGTATTCAGCCAAATCTTTAATGTCATAGCCGCGGTGAAGAAGAATACCTTTGTCACCATCGATAAATGTAATTCTTGATTTACAGCTGGCCGTTGAAGTGAAGGCGGGATCGAGAGTGAAATGATCTGTCTCTTCATAAAGGGGACGAATGTCAATTACGCTTGGCCCCATTGTGCCATCCAAAACCGGCAATTTCCAGTTTTCGCCTGTTTGGTCGTTTGTAAGCGTAAATGTTTTTCCCGTCGGGGTATCTTGTGAAGCAGACATTTGATGATGATCCTTTTGAAATAAAAGCGAGGCCCTAAAGATAGGCCAAAGGAGTTAATTTTCTGCTAAACAATTTAGGCCTTTGCCAGCGCTGCTTCAAGGCGTTGTATGGTTTCTTCTTTGCCCAAAGCTTCTGCTATGTGTGGAATAGAAGGCGAAACGCCGCGACCTGTTAAAGCAGCTCTAAACGGCATCATTACTTTACCAAGCTTGCCGCCAAAATCGGATTGAGACAATTCCTTTGCCATAGTTTCTATATTACCTGCTTCAAAAGTAATGCTCGAAATTTTTTCCAGAATTTTTCGAATGGCGGATAAACCCTCTTCTGTAAATTGACCTTCAGCTTTTTCATCGTAAGAGGAAACTGAGCCGACCATAATCTCGGCTTCGTCGGCGATTTGAACGATTGTTTTATGACGGGATTTAAGCTCATCCATCATTTTAAGTATTCGGGATTTTTCTATTTCGTTTGGCGCGATTTTCAAAAACGGCACCGCAAGATCATAAAGACGGTCATTATCCGCCAGTTTCAAATAATGCGCATTGAGAAAATTCAGCTTGTTGTAATCCCATCGGGCAGGGGATTTAACTATACCGTCCAAGCCAAACCATTGAATTGCCTGTTCTCGAGAGATGATTTCGTCATCACCATGCCCCCAGCCGAGTTTTAAAATATAATTGAGCATTGCCTCCGGCAAATAGCCCATGTCACGATATTCCTCTACACTCGCCGCGCCTTTTCGCTTTGACATCTTCGCGCCAGATTCATCAAGGATAAGCGGTATATGGGCATAGACAGGCAAAGCCCAACCAAGCGCTTCATAAATTATATTCTGGCGGAATGTATTATTTAAATGATCGTCACCGCGAATAACGTGCGTGACACCCATATCATGATCGTCGATAACAACGGCGAGCATATAAGTCGGCACGCCATCAGAGCGCAGGATGATAAAATCATCGAGATGATCTGCCGATACTATGACTTCACCTTGTACCTCATCGTGAACGATAGCATCACCCTCCAGCGGCGCTTTAATGCGGATGACAGGTTTTATATCCGAGGGCGGCGTTTCCTTGCTATCCCTCCAGCGACGATCATAAAACTGATTGCTTCCGGCTTTCATCGCCTTTTCGCGCATTTCTTCCAGTTCTTCCTGCGTGCAATAACAGTAATAGGCTTTGCCGGCTTTGACGAGTTGCTCTGCCACTTCCTGATGACGCTCGCGCTGCGCATATTGCGAAATAATTTCACCATCCCAATCCAGACCAAGCCATTGCATGCCGCGGATAAGGGCTTCGACCGCTTCTTCCGAATGTCGTTCACGGTCGGTATCTTCGATCCGGAATTTCATTTTACCTCCCGTATGCTTGGCATACAGCCAGTTAAACAAGGCGGTGCGGGCAGTTCCAATATGCATGAAACCGGTCGGTGAAGGCGGGAAACGGGTAATGACTGTCATAGATCTTTTTTACATTAATTATTTCATATACGAAAGCCCTACCCGCGCATGCCTGTAAAAACAGGCATCAACTGGATCCCTGCTTGCGCATGGATGCTAAATAGAGAATAAATGCGTTAGGTGGGAAATGCTGAACAAACTCGATAACTGGCTAAGTGAACAGAAAGATAACCTTATCCTGTGGATTCCGGTTTTCTTGGGGCTGGGATCTGCGGTTTATTTTTCCCTTTATAACGAGCCTTGGCCGGTATTCACCGGAGCGGTTTGGCTTATTGCCTTATTGTTTTCGATAGTCGTTTTTGTCAATCGCACAAATATAAGATTTCTCTATTTTTTTATTTCATTGGGAGTCTTTTTATCCGTCACCGGATTTTCTATTTCCCAGCTTAAAACAACCATCGTCCATACGCCGATGCTTTCTAAAGAAACAAAACCGATCATCGCGGAAGGCAGGGTGGCGCATACCGAAATTCTCGATGGCCGCAAAGGTACGTTGGTTATTCTCGATGATGTCAAATTGGAAAATTTTGAACCGAAAGCCACGCCGAAGGCAATCCGTTTAACCTCTAAACTCCGTGTCCGATTTAATCTTGGCGACCGTGTGCAAATGCTCGTAAAGCTGACGCCGCCATCAATGCCCGTCATGCCGGATGCCTATGATTTCCGGCGGCACTATTATTTCGAAGGCATTGGCGCAATGGGATTCATCTTGAAAAAGCCGATTGTTGTTACGATTGATCAAGAAAACGATGTGCCTCTCTTTCTGGAACGCCTACGCAAATCGATGGGTGATCATATAAAATTTTTATTGGCTTCACGAATTTCAGGAATTGTGACCGCTTTGGTGACAGGTGAACGCGCCGCCATTCAAGAAGAAGATTGGGCCGCGCTGAGAATTTCCGGTCTGGCGCATATTATTTCCATTTCAGGCCTGCATGTTGTTTTGATCGCAACACCGATTTTCTTTTTCGTGCGTCTGTTTTTAGCGGCTATCCCGCATTTGGCGTTGCGTTATCCGATCAAGAAAATCGCTGCGGTCGTCGCTTTGATAGGATGCAGCCTTTACGTTGCGCTCGTTGTGCCGACCGTGCCGACTTACCGGGCGTTATTGATGACGGGGATTGGATTAATCGCCATTATGATCGACCGCTCGCCATTCTCGCTGCGGCTGGTTTCCTTCGCGGCTATTATCGTTTTGCTGTTCGCACCGGAAAGCATCTGGTCGGCCAGTTTTCAGCTTTCTTTTGCTGCCGTCATCTCCTTGATACTGGCGGCTGAATGGACGCGCGGCTACTGGGCGAAATGGCGTAACAACGCCAGTCATATCCGCAAATTCCTGATTTATCTCGGCGGCAGTATTTTTACGACATTGGCGGTTTCTTTCATCACCGCACCGCTGGCGGCCTACCACTTCCAGCAAATCCCTGTTTACAGTGTAATCGCCAATGCTCTGATCATTCCGCTCTCGGCAATCATCATTATGCCGATGACGATTGCCGTATTTTTACTGTGGCCTTTCGGTGCGCAGGATATTGCGCTGAAGATCATGGGGCATGGCATTGAATGGATGCTGGCTATTGCACATGGCGTATCAGGTCTGCCGGAGGCTTCATGGAATATAGCCGCCTGGCCTGTTTCTGCCATGGCCTGTTTTGTCTTTGCCGGGTTGTCTTTATATCTTTTAACTGGCCGTGCCAGATGGGTCTCCGGCCTTGGCGTTATAGCCGGATCGATTTTGATTTTTATCTATCAACCTCCATCAATCCTGCTTTCGCAAAGCGGTGGTTTAATGTTGATAAGGGACGGAGACAAAGCCTATTTGTCTTCATCATCGAAAGATAGATTTTATGCCGAGAACTGGGTAAAGCGTTTGGGAATGGAAGAAGGTTCCGCGCTTTATTTTCCGCGAGAGGGACAGGCTTTGTTATCCGATGGCTCGATCACTTGCGGCGAGGGGCAATGCCGGATTATTCACTCTGGTAAGAAAATAACTGTTGGCAATGATTATTACGCTCTCAAAACCGATTGCGACTGGGCGGATATGATTGTCACGTCAACAGCCTTCAGAGATCGAGACTGCAAAGCGCGTATCTACAATAAGTTTAGAGCAATGGACTTGGGCGCGGTTGCAATTAATGCTGATGGATCAATTAAAGCGGTTGCCTACAACCTTGGCAAAAGGCTTTGGAATCCTATCAATGATAAGTCCGTATCAAACTGGCCAGCTCACCCTGAATCTGCACGCGGTCAGGCGTCAGAACGCGGGGTTTATAGGCATCATTTTCCGGCTCCAGAATGACTTTTCCGGCATCTCGGCGTAGACGCTTCAATGTGACTTCCTGACCGTCAACAAGAGCGACGACAATTTTTCCGTCGCGAACTTGCGTGGTTTTCTTGATCACGACGATGTCATGGTCATTAATCCCGGCCTTGATCATGGAATCTCCGTCAACGCGTAATGCGTAATGATCGCCATTCCCGAGAAGGCTGGCGGGTACGTCGAAGAAGTCATTTTCATTGCGGATCGCCTCAATTGGCGTACCGGCGGCAATCTTACCGAGCAGGGGCAGGGAAACGACATCGCTAATGGTTTCTATAATCTTGTCCTTAAGGCTTGGTTTCGCCGCTTTCATTTCTTCGGATTTAAATCCTTCGGGAAGTTTTTTAACCTCCAATGCCCGGGCGCGATTGGGCAAACGCTCCAGATAGCCACGCTCGACAAGACTTGTAATCAGGCGGTGAATACCCGATTTAGATTTCAAATCGAGCGCATCCTTCATTTCTTCAAACGAAGGGGCGATATCGCCTTCCTTCATGCGTTCATGGATAAAAAGTAACAATTCGCGCTGCTTTTTCGTTAACATAGCCTAAATCCTGTTTTGGACAGTTTTTGTTCTATATTAGTTCTAATCCGATTCTTGGGCTTTGCCAAGGAGTTTTTTAACTGCCTGTCCAATATCGGTTTCTCGCATAAGGCTTTCGCCGACCAGAAAGGCGTCATATCCTGCCGCAAATAAGGATTTCAACTCCTCATGATTATAAATGCCGCTCTCTGCCACGCGGATAATACTGGAGGGGATTTTCTCTAAAAGAGAAAAAGCCGTATCAAGGCTAACTTCTAAAGTTTTCAAGCTGCGGGAATTAACCCCGACCATTTTAGGAGACAGTTCAAGGGCTCGGTCCAGCTCTTCGGCATCATGGACTTCGACTAATACATCCATGCCTAAATCTGTCGCCAAGTTATAAAGCATTCTGGCAGTTTTATCGTCTAGCGCGGCCATGATAATCAGAATGCAATCCGCGCCGAGCGCCCGGCTTTCGACGATCTGGTAAGGCGTGAGCATAAAATCTTTGCGAATGCAGGGCAGGCGGATCACACTGCGGGCCGCCTCGAAATCCTCGTCGCTGCCTTTAAAATAAGGTTGATCCGTAAGGATCGATACGCAAGTTGCGCCGCTGCTTTCATAAATCTTCGCGATCTTGCGCGGGTCGAAATCGGCGCGGATTATACCTTTGCTGGGCGACGCTTTTTTTACTTCGGCGATTAAAGCCGGTTCGTTAGCTTCCTTCTTTTGACGGATAGAGTGAATAAAACCGCGGGAAAGGCTTTGCGTCTTGGCGCGCTCCGTCATCACAACATCGGGGATCAAATGTTGCATCCTTTGGACATAGTCCATTTTTTCGCGGCAGATTTCGGCCAATACGCTCATTTTCGGTTCGTAAAATCCCTGTAAGTGTTCAGCACGGACAAAGCCTTGCCATCATCTATTGCCTTGGCCGCCATGGCAACCCCGTCTTTTAAATTCTCCACTTTACCAGAAATAACGAGAGCCGCCGCTGCATTCGCTAAAACAATATTCCTGTATGATGATTTTTCGCCCTGCAACAAGCCCATCAGCGCTTTGGCATTTTCCTGCGCCAGACCGCCTTCGATATCCTTTGCGATGATAGGGGGAAGGCCGAAATCTTCGGGCGTTAAAACCTGCTCGGTGATATTCCCATTATCTAAAACGACACAATGGGTTTTACCGGTGAGAGTAATTTCATCGAGGCCGTCCTCGCCATGAACGATCCAGGCTTTTTCGGTCCCAAGCTCTCTCAATACTTCTGCAAAAACAGGAAGTAATTTACGGTCATAAACCCCGATTAATTGGCGCTTTGTATTAGCCGGATTGGCCAGAGGGCCAAGAAGATTGAAGATCGTCCGAAAGCCCAGCTCTTTACGCAGCGCGGCCAGGGGTTTCAAAACCGTGTGATGATGAGGCGCCATCAGAAAACAGAAGTTGATTTCTTCTAAAGCATCCTCACAGTCTGCTTTGCTAATGACCAGATTAACGCCGAGCGCTTCCAGAACATCTGCCGCACCGGACTTTGAGCTGGCTGCCCGATTGCCGTGTTTGGCGACCGGAACGCCGCAGCCGGCGAGTAGTAATGCTGCTGCCGTTGAAATATTATATGTGCCCGATGCATCGCCGCCGGTGCCGCAGCAATCGATGGATTTTTCCGGCGCGAAGATCGGATCGACTTTATCTTTTAGAAAACCAACAGCGCCAATAATCTCTTCCGGTGTCTCTCCGCGCAAAGACATGCCCATGAGAAATGCGCCAATTTGCGCTTGTGTGAATTTTCCATCTGTAATGCCCGATAAGGCTTCATACATTTGATGACGGTCAAGCGTGGCGCCGGAACGGATTTTGATCAAAACTTCCTGCATTAAATCAACTCCAGAAAATTTTTAATGACCGCGTGCCCATGTTCGGTGGCAATGCTTTCCGGATGAAATAATACGCCATGGATCGGTTTCGTTTTATGCTGTAGCCCCATGATAATACCGTCTTCCGTCCATGAAGTGGCCTCAAGAACATCTGGAAAGCTTTCACGCTCAACGATCAGCGAATGATATCTTGTGACGTCATAAGACGACGGCAGATTTTTAAAAACACCTTTGCCGTCATGCTTGATCTTGGACAATTTACCATGCATAGGCGAGGGCGCGCGAACGATCTTGCCGCCGAAAGCTTGCGCCATTGCTTGGAACCCTAGGCAAACGCCAAACATCGGGATATCGCTGTCAGCACAAGCTTTGACGAGATCGAGGCAAACTCCTGCCTGATCCGGATTACAAGGGCCGGGCGATAAAACAATCGCCGATGGTTTTTCGGACAGTATATCGTCGACTGTCTTTTCATCGTTGCGCACGACATGGCAAGCCTCGCCCAGATCGCCGAAATACTGGACGAGATTGAAAGTAAAACTGTCATAGTTATCGATTAAAGTGATCATAATTCATTATGCGCTTTTTGCTGGCGAAATGCATTTTCGAGCGCATCTTCGGCGGATATGGTAATGGCGCGGGCCTTGATAATGGTTTCGTTATATTCAGATTCCAAGTCGCTATCGGCGACGATGCCTGCACCGGATTGAACATGTATTTTGCCATCTTTAACGAGAGCGGTGCGCAGCGCGATACAAGTATCGACATTGCCATTCCCGGCCAGATAACCGATACAGCCGCCGTAGAATTTTCGCTTATCCGGTTCCAATTCATCGATAATTTCCATGGCCCGGATTTTCGGCGCACCGGAAACCGTTCCTGCCGGAAATCCTGCCATCAAGGCATCGAGCGGATCGATATCCTTTTTCAAA
Organism: Micavibrio sp.; assembly: GCA_030824965.1. Classification (GTDB taxonomy): domain Bacteria; phylum Pseudomonadota; class Alphaproteobacteria; order Micavibrionales; family Micavibrionaceae; genus Micavibrio_B. Next base: position 113,437 of record JAPJQV010000006.1, read on the forward strand.
TCCCCTTCGACATTGGAAATGATATGCATGACATGCGAATAATATTCGATGATGAATTTTTCCGTGACATTGACGCTGCCGATATCGGATACACGCCCGACATCATTGCGCCCGAGATCCAGCAACATCAAATGTTCTGCCAGTTCTTTCGGATCGGATAAGAGATCGGCGGCAAGCGTATCGTCTTCGATTTTATCTTTACCGCGCTTTCTCGTTCCGGCAATTGGACGGATCGTAACTTTGCCATCCCGAACGCGCACCAATATTTCAGGGCTTGAACCGATCAGCGAAAAGCCTGGGAAATCGACGAAGAATAAAAATGGAGAAGGATTAACCCTGCGCAAAGAACGATAGCAATCAAAGGCCGATAAAGGAAAATCCGCCGTAAACCGCTGCGACAACACGACCTGAAAAATATCGCCGGATAATATATATTCCTTGGCACGGCGAACCATGGCAAAGAAATCATCCTTCGACATATTCGGTTTGAAGTCGATGGAAGCGGGCAATGAGTCAAACTTGGTCTGAACAGGGCGCGGCGCGTTTAATTTAGATATGATATCTTCGATGCGTGACACTTTGGCATCATAAACAGACCGCGCTGATGTATCGGAATTTTGCTTATGCTCATAAACCGGACTGGTAATGCAAATCTGGTGTTTCAGATTATCGAAGATTACCAAAATTTGTGGCCGGGAAAAAATAGAATCGGGAATGCCTAGCGTATCGGAATTATCATCCGGAATTTTTTCCACCTCGCGGATCATATCATATCCCATAAAGCCGAATAATCCAGATGGTGCCATCGGCGGCAGGCCATCCGGCACGATATCCAAACGGCAATCTTTCATGGTTTTCTTGAGCGATACCAACGGCGCATCATGCTGCGGCTGAGCATTAATAGAGACAATCTCGTCCTGATATGACCAGATTAGATCCGGATCGAAACCGATTATCGTATAACGTCCGAGAGTGTTGCCGCCTTCAACGGATTCCAAAAGGAAAGAATAGGGCTGGTCCGTGCAGAGTTTTAGATAGGCGGATATCGGCGTTTCGGTATCTGCGACAATCCACGACCAGACAAGTTGCGTCTGCCCGTTCTCAAAATGCGTCGTAAAGCTTTTTAAGTCGGGACCCTGCATTATTGTTCTGCAGCTTCCTGCCCGTACATTCGGTCCAGCAAGCCTTTGTTGATTTCGACTTTATTGCTGCGCTCAATATGGTTGATAAAGGAAACAAAACGCTCCTCCTGTAAATCGAGGGAAAGAGTTTTTTCGATATCAGCCAGTTCCGATTTTGAAGGCTCTTTTGTTGGTAACACGACATTCTTGATTTTAATAATCTGGATAGACTCGATGTCGGGAATAGCAACTGCTTTTGTTATATCCGTTGCCATGATTTGCGCCACGCCTTGAGAATTCAAACCCTCGGGCGCTTTCGATCCGCGCACGATTTTTGCGGTTTTGACTTTGAGTTTATTCTCGGCGGCGATTTTCTCGAGCGTTGTCTTGCCTGCATCGAGATCGGTTGTTATTTCAAGCGATCTTACCAAAAGCTTTCTTCTTTTCTCCAAAGCGGCCCACTTATCGGTGACTTCCGCCTTAACGTCTTTCAAATCTTTCGCCTTGGCTTCGGTGACGCTGTTTACATGAACGGTCATCATTTTACCGCTGGATATTTCGCTTAAAGGCGAGGACTCATTTTCATTCGTCGTAAAAGCCGCCTGAATAATTTTACCTTCGTCATTGTTATAGGCCTTAAGTGCAGGAATTTTTGCATCCGTCGCGCTTAATTTCTCCAGCTTGATGATGGTGAGCTTGAATTCGTCTTTCAGACTTTCCGGGCTTTCTCCTTCAGCCAAACGGTCTTCGATTTTATTTGTCACTTCAAATGCCGCATCACTGCTTGCTGTATCGTTCAGTTCTTTTTTGATCTGGGCTTTGACATCGTCGAAAGATTTTACGGATGCGCCTTGTTCGGATTGAACATAGACTACATGCCAGCCAAGGGGTGTTTGAACAGGGCTTACGAAGCTTTTAATAGCTGCTTTGAATACGGGTTCTGCCAATTGCGATGGCAAAGCTTTTTCTTCAAATTTAGCAGCCTTGTTATAGTTATCGGCCTTGCCTGTAACTTTAGTGACAGCAGCTTTTAAATCTTTGGAATCTTGTGCCGCTTTTAAAACATCATTAGCTTCTTTTTCAGATTTTAAAACCGCTTGTTCAATCGTTCTTGTGCCTTCAATTTTAAAGTTATCCTGATGGCTGTTATAGAATTCTTTGACTTGTGCATCTGTTGCCCCCTGATTTTGGGCGAGGCTTGCCGTATCGAGAACGCCGATTGTGACATTACGAGTTTCGGGAATTGCATATTCGCTTTTAATCGTTTCATAAAACTTGGAAAGCTGCTCGTCGGTCGGCTTATCAAGCTTTACCGAAGTTGCGGGAAGGGAAACATATTCAATATTCCGCTCTTCCAAATTCCACTTATAGAAAGCATTGGTCATGGATGCCGGAACATAGACACCGCCGCCGATTGTCTGGCGCAACAGATTGGTCGATAGATCGTTACGAACAGATTCAACCAGCATCTTTTCGCTTATACCTTGGGATTGCAGCAATCCGGCAAGCGCTTGTTTTACATCTCCCTTAGGACCGGCAAGAGGGAGCAGGGCTTTATGAAGTTCATCGGCAACGGTTTTGTCGCTTGCTATAATGCCGTAATCAAACGCGGCTTTGCGCATCAGGCGGCTCATAATCTCGTTTTGAAGAATGCGATCGATAAACCCTATCTTGTAAGCTTCCGTTACAGGAATATTTTGGGCCTGCAATTGGCCACGGACGATACGGTCGAATTCAACGGATTTGATCGGGCGGCCATCGATTTCGGCAACATTCGTCGATCCAACGCCATCCCGGAAAGTGCCTGCACCATCGCTTAAAACAAGCCCAACGCCGCCCAGAACCAAAATTCCTAGGAAAAGACCGGAAAGAACGCCCGTACGCATCTTGCTTAAAATCATCGATAACCTCTTGTATTAATTACAGGGCGACTATATTCAGAACTTGTCAGTCAAATCAATTGGAAAGCCCAAAAAGGTCAGGTTTATGAAGAAGCTTATTGCTGGAAATTGGAAAATGAACGGATCACTGGCCGAAGCAGTGAGTTTGGCAAAATCCATTACAAGTATTGATGGCGTCGATATTTGCCTTTGTCCGCCGTATTTGCATTTGCCTATAGTAAAAGACAACCTTCAAAATGGTGTTTTTCTCGGGGCGCAGAATTCTTCCCAATTTAAAAACGGAGCGTATACAGGCGATATCTCGGCGGCAATGATCAAAGATATCGGTGCCGAATATGTCATATTGGGCCATTCAGAGCGCCGCCAGTATTTCGGCGCAACAGATAAAATCATCTCGGATCAGGCCGTTCTGGCGCATGCGGAAAATCTGATCACTATAATATGCGTCGGAGAGACAGAAGCAGAGCGCGAGCAAGGCAAAGCGGAAGAAGTCGTCAAATCTCAACTTCTAGGCTCCCTGCCGGTTTGTGCCACAGCAGAAAACACGGTGATTGCCTATGAACCGGTCTGGGCGATTGGAACAGGCAAGACGGCAACGCCGGAAGATGTAAAATCCATGCACGCTTTTATACGTAATGTATTGAAGGAAAAGCTGGACAAATTCGATTCCATCCGTATTTTGTACGGCGGTTCGGTTAAGCCCGATAACGCCAAAGACCTATTGCATATAGAAAATGTGGATGGGGCTTTAGTTGGCGGCGCGAGCCTGAAGACTGAACAGTTCATGGCAATTGTGAACGCTGCGAAATAAGTATTTGATATGGAACATGTAATTCTCGTCATCCACCTGATTCTAACCTTGGCTTTAATCGGCCTCATACTGTTACAACGCTCCGAAGGCGGTGGTTTAGGTATCGGTGGCGGTGGCGGTGGTTTAGGTAGTTTTGCCTCGGCTCAGACAACGGCCAATGCCTTGACGAAAGCGACCCAATGGGTAGCTGGCGCTTTTTTTGCGACAAGTTTGATTCTGGCTATTATGGCGTCACAACGCGGCGCGGCTCCAAGCATTCTCGATTCAGCCTCTCCGGCAGCCATCACGAAAGAAGCTCCAGCGACTGAATCGAAATCAGAAGAACCTAAAAAAGCTCCTTCAGTACCAATAAGCCAATGACAAAATATATATTCATTACAGGTGGGGTCGTTTCCTCTTTAGGAAAAGGCCTTGGCTCCGCTGCGCTCGGCGCACTTTTGCAAGCTCGCGGCTACACAACACGCCTTTGCAAACTTGATCCGTACCTTAATATCGACCCGGGTACGATGTCGCCGTTTCAGCATGGTGAAGTTTTCGTGACCGATGATGGCGCGGAAACAGATCTCGATCTGGGTCACTATGAACGCTTTACAGGACGTCCGGCAACACAGACGGATAACGTCACTACAGGTAAAATCTACCTTAATGTGTTGCAACGTGAACGCCGCGGCGAATATCTTGGTGCAACGATTCAGGTTATTCCGCATATTACCAATGAAATAAAAGACTTTATCAAAGAAAAAGACGGTTCTGCCGACTTCGTCATGGTGGAAATCGGTGGAACAGTCGGCGATATTGAAAGCCTTCCATTTCTCGAAGCCATTCGCCAATTTGGTAACGAAGTAGGGCCTGAACGCGCTATTTTCATTCATGTAACCTTGCTGCCTTACATCGCGGCGGCAGGTGAATTGAAAACAAAGCCGACACAGCACTCGGTCAAGGAATTGATGTCGGTCGGTATCCGCCCGAATATTCTTCTTTGCCGCAGCGATCGTCCGATCGAAGATGATGATCTTCGCAAGATCGGCCTGTTCTGCAATATTCCGCATGAACGCGTCATTCCGGCGCTTGATGTTAAATCCATCTATGAAGTGCCATTAACTTATCATGCCGAAGGTCTTGATAACGAAGTATTGGCTTGTTTTGGTATCAAAGATGCGAAAGAACCTGATCTTTCCAAATGGGAAGAAATCGTTGCCCGTATCAAAAATCCCGAAGCCCAGGTCAAAATCGGTATTGTCGGTAAATATACCGAACTGACTGACAGCTATAAATCTCTGAACGAAGCTCTGATCCACGGCGGCATTGCCAATAATGTCAAGGTTCAGTTGAAATTTCTCGAAGGTGAAACATTCGAAAAAGACGGCCATGTGGCAGAGCTTGAAGATGTCGATGCGATCCTTGTTCCGGGAGGTTTCGGCCAACGCGGTACGGAAGGCATGATCAAAGCGGTGACTTTTGCCCGTGAACGTAAAGTCCCGTATTTCGGTATTTGTTTCGGTATGCAAATGGCCGTCATCGAAGCAACCAGAAATCTTGTCGGCTTGAAAGACGCAAACTCTACGGAATTCGGCGAATGCAAAGAACCTGTCGTCGGCTTAATGACCGAATGGCTGCAGGGCAATGAAATGGTTACACGCGACGATAAAGGCGATCTGGGCGGCACGATGCGTCTCGGTGCTTACAACGCGGCCCTGAAACCCGGCTCGCTGATTTCAAAAATCTACGATTCAACTACGATCTCCGAACGTCACCGTCACCGTTATGAAGTGAACGTAAATTACGTTGAGCGTCTGGAAGAAAAGGGCATGCAATTCGCGGGTATGTCCCCAAGCGGCAAACTGCCGGAAACAGTCGAAATTCCCGGCCACCCATGGTTTATCGGTGTTCAGTACCATCCGGAATTGAAATCCAAACCGTTCGAACCGCATCCATTATTTACATCCTTCATTAAAGCAGCGCTTGAGAAAAGCAGATTGGTTTAATAGCCATGAAAACAGTAAAAATAGATTCCATAGAAGTCGCCAACGATAAGCCTTTCGTTCTTTTTGGCGGTATTAATGTTTTAGAAGATGAAAGCAGCACGCTAAAAGCTGTCGAAGTCTATAAAAAAATTACAGATAAGCTGAACATTCCGTATGTGTTCAAGGCGAGCTTTGATAAGGCTAACCGCTCCAGCATCCATAGCTATCGTGGCGTGGGTATGGACGAAGGTTTGAAGATTTTTCAAAAAGTAAAATCCGAATTCGGCGTCGCAATTATCACCGATATTCATGAACAATATCAATGCCAGCCCGTAGCCGATGTGGTTGACGTTATCCAGCTTCCGGCATTTCTGGCGCGTCAGACCGATCTCGTCGAAGCGATGGCGAAAACAGGCGCGGTCATCAATATCAAGAAACCTCAATTCCTGTCACCTTATCAGGTTGGCAACATTGTCGATAAATTCGCTGAATGCGGTAATGAGCAGGTTATCCTTTGTGAGCGCGGGCATTGCTTCGGCTACGATAATCTGGTTGTCGATCCGATGGCTTTTGCCGTGATGAAGGAAGTGTCGAAAGGCACGCCGATTATCTGCGATACAGTCCATGCGTCACAAATGCGCATGCCGGGTTCTGCCGCTTCCGGCGGCCGCCGGGCGCTCGTGCCTGATCTGACCCGCGCTGTTTTAGCTATTGGCATTGCCGGTATTTTCATTGAAGGCCATGAAGATCCCGACAAAGCTAAGTGCGATGGGCCATCCGCCATTCCTTTCGATAAGCTGGAAGAATTTATCACTCAATCGAAAGCGGTTGATGATTTAGTCAAAGCCATGCAATTAGTGCACATCACTTAATTTATTGACATAATCTTGACTTTACTTTATTAAATTGTCACATGAGGGCAAGACATTCCATTTCGGAAAGTCAGCCAGAACTTGAAAAAATGCTATTAAAATCAATGTTATGCTACAAAGCTAACATCTAATTTAATGAGTACAAACAATGAGTAAAATCACCCTCCGCATAGCAAATTTTCATAGCGACCCGTTATTAAATACCGCCACGCAGCGCGGTTTTGAAAAAATGGGATCTCCGGATGTCCTGGCCATTTTTGCCAAAGCGGCGCCTGATGCAGCGAAGGCTGAGATTTTAGATGCCCTTGGTGGCGAAACAATCAGCCAACCGCACCTTGGGAATTATCTTGACGCTTATTTAATCCGTTCCGGCCGGGAAACATTTTTTACGTTATGCGAATTGTTCGACGCAGGATCGGTAAAAGGCGCATCTGTGAAAGCCGATCTTCATAACGAATTCCGTCGCGTAGAAGCGGAAGGTGTAACTTTGGAAGCGCGGAATTTAGTCCTCGTTGGCGTCCGACCCGAGCCGGCATTATCATAGGAGGCGCAAATGCAGGATGTAATATCTCATAAAGATACATGGTCTAGGATTTCACTCAGCCATGATGAGAAGATTGAAACATGTGAAAAATTATGGCGCAAGCGGATAGCAGAAGCGGAAACCATCGAACAAAGAGCGGCCATACGCAACTGTCTGGAAATCTACCGCAAATTTCATCCTTAACAACTACTGGACCTTAACCAAAATTCCCTTTAAAAATCCTTTGTAGCCAACACAAAGGATTTTTTTATGAGCGCAATCGTAGATGTATATGCCCGTCAAATTTTAGACAGCCGCGGTAACCCTACCGTCGAAGTCGATGTCGTATTGGAGAGCGGAGCGCGCGGTCGTGCGGCTGTTCCGTCAGGCGCTTCAACAGGTGCGCATGAAGCGGTTGAACTTCGTGACGGTGATAAATCCCGTTACATGGGTAAGTCGGTTGAGACTGCCGTCAACAACGTCAATACTGAAATCATGGATTTGCTGGACGGGATTGAAGCCGAAGAGCAAACCCTGATCGATCACGCGATGATCGAACTCGATGGCACGGAAAACAAATCCCGCCTTGGCGCGAATGCCATTCTTGGTGTGTCTTTAGCCGTTGCGCGTGCGCAGGCTGAAGAAGTCGACCAGCAAATCTACCGCTATATCGGCGGTGTCTTCGCAAACATGCTGCCGGTGCCGATGATGAACATCATCAATGGTGGTTCCCACGCCGACAACCCGGTAGACTTCCAGGAATTCATGATTATGCCTGTCGGCGCTGACAGCATTTCAGAAGCGATCCGTATGGGCTCCGAAATCTTCCATACATTGAAGAAAGAGCTTTCTGCTGCTGGCCTTAATACAAATGTGGGCGACGAGGGCGGTTTTGCTCCTGCGGTTAAATCTTCTTACGAAGCCTTAGACTTCATCATGAAAGCGATCGAAAAGGCTGGCTATACACCGGGCGAAGACGTCGTTCTGGCGCTTGATGTCGCCGCGACCGAATTCTTCAAGGATGGTAAATACCATCTCGAAGGCGAAGGCAAAGTCCTGACAACTGACCAGATGATCAAATACTATGAAGATCTCTGCGCGAAATACCCGATCGTCTCCATCGAAGATGGTCTGGCTGAAGACGACTGGGCCGGTTGGGCCGCTTTGACAAAAGCGCTTGGTGATAAAGTCCAGCTTGTCGGCGACGATCTGTTTGTTACAAATCCTAAACGCCTCGCTCGTGGTATCGAAGAGAAATCCGCTAATGCGATTCTCGTGAAAGTGAACCAGATCGGTACGCTGACAGAAACTTTACAAGCCGTCGAGATGGCCCAAAAAGCAGGCTTCGGCGTGATCCTGTCACACCGTTCCGGCGAGACGGAAGATTCCACGATTGCTGATCTGGCGGTCGCCACAAATGCAGGCCAGATCAAGACAGGTTCTTTGTCACGTTCTGATCGTGTCGCTAAATACAACCAGTTGATCCGCATCGAAGAAATCTTAGGCCCATCGGCGCGGTATGCGGGCACCTCTATCCTGCGCGAAAAGCCGTCATCCAAAGCAAAACTAAAAGCGGCTTAATCAAGTAACTGTCATCCCCGCGAAAGCGGGGATATCCCTATCAAGGTATTAATACAAATGATCGAAACCGCTATTCATTGGCTCATAGAATTCATCGAGAAAATGGGCTATCCCGGTGTCTTTCTGATGTCCGCTCTCGAAAGTACTTTCATGCCGATCCCGAGCGAGGCCACGCTTATTCCTGCCGGATATCTTATCCATCAGGGAACATGGAACGGGCCGATTGTTTTTACACTCGCGGTTCTCGGCACAATGGCAGGTTCGCTTTTGAATTACTATGTCGCGAAAATCTGCGGACGCTATATCCTGATCAAATACGGTCGTTTCTTTTTCATGAACGAAGAAAAAATGACGAAGGTCGATGATTATTTCCGCACCCATGGCCCGGTTTCGATTTTCTTGGGACGTTTGGTCTTCGGTATTCGCCATTTCATTTCGTTTCCGGCGGGCCTGGCCCGCATGAACCTTGCCAAGTTTTGTATCTATACAGGGCTGGGCGGGGCGATCTGGACGGCGGTATTGCTGGTTTTGGGTTATCAGCTCGGTAATAATCAGGAACTGGTCAAAAGCCTTCTGCCGGAGATTAAAATCGGCTGCGCCTTACTGGTGTTGATTGCCGGAGGTATTTATTTCTGGCGGCATAAGAAGAAGATTACTGTATCCTCCTAATTGTCATTCCGGCTTAACTGCGGGATGGCAAGGCGGGTTAAATCAAGCTATACTCCATAAAATAGCCTCGACTCATATTCATGAAAAAACTGCTCGAACAACGCTATCTGGTCCGTAAAAATCTCGTCACCTTGATCGGGATAGGCCTGTTCGTCTATTTTTCCTACCACCTGATGCTGGGGGAACGGTCGCTCATCCGTTACATGACTTTGGAAAAATCAGTCGCCACTTTGGAAAAACAATCCTTCGAATTGGCGCATAATCACGAGCAGCTTGAGAAAAAAGTCTCCATGCTCCGCCCAGGCTCGATCAATAAGGATTTGCTCGAAGAGCGCGCGCGGATCGTCCTCGGTTTCAGACGCCCCGGCGAAGTGGATGTATTATCTTCTAAAAACTGATTCTCTTTTTGTTCTTTGTACGTTCCAATTTGCGCAATGCACAAACTAAACCATTGGCGGCATTGGTTAAAATCGTGTAATCCAACCCTCAAGTTCACACATTGGGAGAGATACACGCGTGTCCGCAAGTCCAAAATCGGCTTCAAAAGCCACGTCTAAACCATCGAAAACAATATCAAATACTGAAAGCCAGCCGACCCCGGAAGAGATGAAAAAGCTCTACCGTGAAATGCTCCTGATCCGCCGCTTTGAAGAAAAAGCCGGACAGCTTTACGGGATGGGCCTGATCGGCGGTTTCTGTCACCTATATATCGGTCAGGAAGCCGTTGTTACAGGTATCCAGTCCATGCAGCTTGAGCAGGATACGGTTATCACAACGTATCGCGACCACGCGCATATGCTGGCTATCGGCATGGACCCGAAAGGGATCATGGCGGAATTGACAGGTCGTATTGGCGGTTACTCGCGCGGCAAGGGCGGTTCCATGCACATGTTCTCCCGTGAAAAAGGTTTCTACGGCGGTCACGGTATCGTTGGCGCATCTACCTCTATCGGGACAGGCATGGCCTTCACCCATAAATACAAAAAAGACGGCGGTGTTGCGGTGTCCTATATGGGCGACGGCGCGGCAAACCAGGGTCAGGTTTACGAATGCTTCAACATGGCGAAGCTCTGGAACCTTCCTGTCCTGTACGTCATCGAAAACAACCAATACGCGATGGGAACATCGACGAAACGTCACGGTGCCGGTGAATTCTACCGCCGTGGTGAAGGTTTCGACATTCCAGGTGAAGTCGTAGACGGTATGGACGTGCTGACTGTTCAGGCGGCGGCAAGACAGGCTCTTGATTATGTTCGCTCCGGCAACGGTCCTTATATCCTTGAAGTGAAGACCTATCGCTATCGCGGTCACTCGATGTCCGATCCTGCGAAATACCGTACGAAAGACGAAGTTGAAAAATACAAAACAGAGAGCGATCCAATCGAGCGTCTGAAAAAACTGATGTTCGAAACAGGTGGCTTGACCGAAGACGATTTGAAACCGATCGATAAAGAGATCAAGGAAATCGTCGCCGAAGCCGCCAGCTTCAGCCAAGAGTCACCAGAACCAAACCCGTCCGAACTCTGGACAGATGTTCTCGTCCCATTTGAGGTAAAATAATTATGTCAGTACAAGTTTTAATGCCCGCGCTATCTCCAACTATGACAGAGGGCAATCTGGCCCGATGGATCAAGAAGGAAGGCGATAAAGTCAAAGCCGGTGATGTCATCGCCGAGATCGAAACAGATAAAGCGACGATGGAAGTTGAAGCTGTCGATGAAGGTATCCTGGGTAAAATCCTGATCGCCGAAGGCACGCAAGGCGTTGCCGTTAATACGCCGATCGCCGTTCTGATCGAAGAAGGCGAGACAGTGAATGATAATTCATCCGCCGCGCCTGTTCCGGTTAAGTCCGAACCAAAAGCGGAAGCCGCATCCTCCGTCACTAAAACAGAAGTTGTTGCGCAATCCGGCGGAGCGGATATCGAAGACCGCGATATTCTTTATTCTCAAGGCCATGTGATCGAGCCACCGAAATTCGACGAAGCGAAATTCATGGCGTCTACACAGACACAAACTGTGCGTGAAGCGTTGCGTGATGCGATGGCCGAAGAAATGCGCGCCGATGCAAATATCTATGTCATGGGCGAGGAAGTTGCCGAATATCAGGGCGCTTATAAAGTAACCCAGAACCTGTTGCAGGAATTCGGACCTGACCGCGTTATCGATACGCCGATTACCGAACACGGTTTTGCGGGTCTGGCTGTCGGTTCCGCCATGACAGGCTTGAAACCTGTTGTTGAATTCATGACCATGAATTTCGCGATGCAGGCCATTGACCATATCATCAACTCTGCCGCTAAAACGCTTTACATGGCGGGCGGACAGCTTGGCTGTCCTATCGTCTTCCGTGGCCCGAACGGTGCCGCGTCGCGCGTTGCGGCCCAGCACTCGCAATGTTACGCCAGCTGGTACGGTCATGTTCCGGGCTTGAAGGTTGTGTCTCCTTGGTCTGCTGCAGATGCCAAAGGTCTTTTGAAAGCCGCGATGCGTGATCCTAACCCGGTTGTCGTGCTTGAAAACGAACTTATGTACGGACAATCTTTTGAAGTCCCGACAGATGAAGATTACGTCATTCCAATCGGTCGCGCGAAAATCGAGCGTGAAGGAACAGATGTAACGCTCGTCGCATTCTCCATCATGGTAGGCCGTGCACTCGAAGCCGCGAAGAAACTGGAAGAAGAGGGCATTTCTGCGGAAGTGATCAACCTTCGTACAATCCGCCCGCTTGACCGCTGGACGATCATCGAGTCCGTGAAGAAAACAAACCGCGTCGTCACCTGTGAAGAAGGCTGGCCATTTGCCGGTATCGGTTCCGAAATCGCATCCGTTATCAACGAACACGCCTTCGATTATCTCGATGCGCCTGTCATGCGTGTATGCGCGAAGGACGTTCCGTTGCCTTATGCCGCGAACCTCGAAAAGCTCGCCATTCCGCAAGCTGACGATATCGTCGAAGCCGCTAAAAAAGTTTGCTACAAGAAATAAGGACTGACAGAGATGCCTATTAATATTTTAATGCCAGCCCTTTCACCGACCATGACCGAAGGCACGCTTGCCAAATGGCTTAAGAAGTCGGGTGATAAAGTCAAAGCAGGTGATGTAATCGCCGAAATCGAAACCGACAAAGCGACGATGGAAGTCGAAGCCGTTGACGAAGGTACTATCGGAAAAATCCTGATCGAGGCCGGAAGCGCAGGCGTCGCCGTTAACACGCCAATCGCTGTTTTGTTGGAAGAGGGCGAAGACGCCTCCGCAGTAGATAAAGCTCCGGCACCTGCCGCGGCCCCAAAGGCTGAAACCAAAAAAGAAGACACACCTAAAGCGGAAACTAAATCTGCTCCTGCTGAGGCTCCTGCGGCTCATTCCGGCAACCGCGTATTCGCAACACCGCTTGCGCGCCGTATTGCCGAACAAAAAGGTATCAACCTTTCATCCATTCAAGGTTCCGGCCCGCATGGACGTATCGTGAAGCATGATGTTGAGAATGCAAAAGCCGGTACAGCTCCTGCGGCGCAGAAATCCGCTGGCGCACCGTCTCCGGATGCGAAGACCTTGTCTAATGCTTACGGCATGAAATACACTGAGATTCCAAACAACAATATCAAGAAGATCGTTGCCAAACGCCTGCTGGAATCAAAGCAGACCGTTCCGCATTTCTATCTCAGCATTGATTGCAACCTTACAAACCTGATGGCGGCGCGTGCAGAACTCAACAAACAGGGCAAAGACGCTTACAAACTGTCCGTGAACGATTTCGTGATCAAGGCATCCGCGATGGCACTCAAAGCCTATCCGGCGGCAAATGTGTCATGGACGGACGATGCTGTGCTTCAATATGAAAGTTCAGACATTTCTGTAGCAGTTGCAACGCCAAACGGTTTGATTACGCCGATCATCAAGGCGGCGGAAACAAAAGGTCTGAAAGATATCTCCAACGAGATGAAAGACCTTGCGAAACGCGCCCGCGACGGCAAACTGAAACCGGAAGAATTCCAGGGAGGGACCTTCTCTGTCTCCAACCTCGGCATGTTCGGCATCACGAACTTCCAGGCAATTATCAACCCGCCGCAAGCCTGTATCTTGGCGGTCGGCGCAGGGATTGAAAAACCTGTCGTGGTAAACGGCAAACTGGAAATCGCAACTGTTATGACGGTTACACTGTCTGTCGATCACCGCTGTGTCGACGGCGCAGTTGGTGCCGAATATCTTCAAATCTTCAAACAATATATCGAGAACCCAGTCTCGATGCTGGTGTAATTAAAATGGCTGATAATAATTTTGATCTAGTAGTACTTGGCGCAGGTCCGGGTGGATATGTCGCGGCGATACGCGGTGCGCAACTCGGCATGAAAGTCGCCGTGATCGAAGCGAACCATCTGGGCGGTATCTGCCTGAACTGGGGTTGTATTCCGACCAAGGCGCTTCTTCGCTCCGCCGAAGTCTATCACAACATGCAGCATGCTGAAGCCTATGGCTTAAGTGCAGGCAACGCGTCTTTTGATATTAAGAAAATCGTTGAGCGTTCCCGTGGCGTGGCGAAACAACTCTCCGGCGGTATCGGGCATCTGCTCAAGAAAAACAAAGTCACCATCATCGATGGTTATGGCCGCCTGAAAGGCAAAGGCCAGATCGAAGTCGAACTGAAAGACAAATCCAAACAAATCGTTTCCGGTAAAAATATCATCATCGCCACAGGGGCGAGAGCGCGCCAATTCCCGGGGCTTGAGGCTGACGGCAAACTCGTCTGGTCCTACCGCGAAGCCATGGTGCCAACCGAAATGCCGAAATCTTTACTGGTTATCGGTTCCGGCGCGATCGGGATCGAATTCGCCAGCTTCTACCGTAACCTCGGCGCAGAAGTCACCGTTGTCGAAGTGGTCGACAGAATTCTGCCTGCCGAAGATGCCGAAATCTCCAGCCTCGCACGCAAAGCGTTTGAGAAGCAGGGCATGAAAATCATCACCGGCGCGAAAGTCGCCAAGCTCGATAAAGGCGTGAATAATGTCACCGCTCATGTTGATGTTGGTGGCAAGGTAGAAAAAATCACTGTAGACCGCGTCATTGCCGCTGTCGGTATTTCCGCCAATATCGAAGATATTGGCCTGAGCAATACCAAAGTCAAAACAGATCGCGGCATTATCATCACAAACGAATGGCTGGCAACGGACGAACCGAATGTCTACGCCATCGGCGATGTTGTCGCAGGTCCATGGCTGGCGCATAAAGCTTCCCATGAAGGCGTGATCTGCGTCGAGAAAATCGCAGGCGTTAAAGACGTTCATCCGCTGGACCGCTCCGGCATTCCGGGCTGTACCTATTCCCTGCCACAAGTGGCCTCTATTGGTTTAACTGAAGCGAAAGCGAAAGAGCAGGGGCTCGATATCAAAGTCGGACGCTTCCCGTTCATGGGTAACGGTAAGGCGATTGCCCTCGGTGAACCCGAAGGCCTCGTTAAAACCATCTTCGACGCCAAAACCGGAGCCTTACTCGGTGCCCACATGATCGGTGCAGAAGTAACGGAAATGATCCAGGGCTACGCCATCGGCAAAACGCTCGAAACCACCGAAGCCGAACTCATGCACACGGTCTTCCCGCATCCGACTTTGAGCGAGATGATGCATGAGAGCGTACTCAATGCGTATGGAAAGACGATACATTTCTAGATGACGGTTAAGGTGGGATGTAATGTCAAAATCTATTTTTAATTTTTTTCTAAAAAATTTTTTATATGTTTTAATTATTGCATCAACATCTATTTGTTTTATCCATTTCTCGCCATTTCCTCTTTTAGAAAAATTGGCTATTGGAGCGTTCCTTTTAATATTCCTTATAAAAAAGGAAAAAATATTGAAGCGCGTTCGCATTATTGGGTTAATTTTAGCTACGCCACTTGTTGTTTCACTGGTTATTATCTCTATTCTGTCGATTATTGATCCAGGCATGGGTATGCTTTTACTTTATTCAATTTTTCTTTTAATCCCAGGCGGACCTGGGATTTTGCTAATCTGTGCTGCAAATTTAAGAAAAAATTTCTTGAGATATCAGGAAGAATTTAACTTGCAAAGACAGTTGAAGTCTTGTGAAGATATAATTAGGCTTGAAGAGAGAAAATAAATGCTCCCTGGTTTCCGTTTTCGCAAAGGTATCAAACTTTTTCCCGGCCTTAAGCTGAATATTTCCAAATCCGGCGTAAGTACGTCTATTGGCAAAAAAGGCGCAACTATAAACCTATCCTCCAAAGGCACGCGCGGTACGGTTGGCTTGCCGGGATCAGGGATGAGTTATTCTAGGTACTGGAAGGGTGGCCAGGGATCGAAGAAAGGGTATTACATTTTCCTCGCTGCCGCCTTGGCGTTTTACGTTCTCTACCTGATATTCGGGCCACAGCCATAAGATGCTTCGTGTCGCCAAAGCAATCAAATGGATGGGCTATGCCGCTCTTATGTTTCTGGCCGGCACCTGTATTTTCAGCCTTATCAGCCTGTTCGGTTTTTTCAAGCACGGGCGATTTGAAACTGACGCTATTTTATTCTCCGTCTCCGGTCTGATAATCACGGCCAGCCTGTTCCTTATCGGGCTCTATAAACTTGAAACATATTTAAAGTTAGCGGATCACAAATAAATCAGCTTTGCGCTGTTTTGCAGCGCAATAACATTTCCGGCGTGTAACTTTGCGCTTAGCTAATATTTTCTGGCATGGCAGCCATGAGTTTTGCTATCAAGCCTCCTTAATTTGTACCAATAGGGAGTAACCATGAGTAAAAATAATCCGGAGATTCAATCCGATATTAAACTGAGTCAAATACATGCCGATCTTCTCCGTCCACTGGCTCCGGCAGATCTGCGTCGCATCGAAGAACCGCCACCATGTCCGGAATCCATGTCGCCGGAGGAATACAGGTCGATAGCATCGTTCAGCTATTTCTGATCGAAAGGAGGGCAGATATTTTCTGCCCTTTTTTAATGCTTTCTGCTACAAAGACCCGGAATGACCTATAATCCAGACCTTCTCGACCGCACCAAGCGGCACCCTGAAAAACAGAAGAACCCGGACCGCCCGATGGGTAAAAAGCCGGACTGGATTCGCGTACGCGCGCCGCAAGGTACGACTTACGCCGAAACGAAAAAAATTGTTTCCGAACATAAATTGACAACTGTCTGCGAAGAAGCGGGTTGCCCCAATATCGGCGAATGCTGGAATAAAAAACACGCGACATTCATGATCATGGGCGAAATCTGCACCCGCGCTTGTTCGTTCTGTAACGTGGCGACCGGCAAACCGGAAGCCCTCGATAAATTCGAACCGCTTCGCGTCGGCGTTGCCGCTGAACGCATGGGCCTCAAGCATATCGTCATCACCTCGGTTGACCGTGACGATCTGGATGATTGCGGCGCGGATCATTTTGCCAAAACAATCGCGGCTATCCGCTTTAAGGCTCCCGACACGACGATTGAAATTCTTCCCGGTGATTTCCGCGGTAACATGGCTTCAATTGATACGGTTATCAAAGCGAAGCCCGATGTATTCAATCACAATTTGGAAACCGTGCCGCGTCTTTATCCGACCATTCGTCCGGGCGCGCGTTATTTCCGTTCTTTACGCCTTCTTGAGCGCGTCAAGGAAGTCGATCCTGAACAATTCACAAAATCCGGCTTGATGGTCGGTCTTGGTGAAACAAGGGAAGAGGTGGCACAGGTCATGGATGATATGCGGGCTGCCCAAATTGATTTCATTACGATTGGCCAGTATCTCCAGCCAACGCCCAAACATGCCCCGGTGGATAAATTCTGGACACCGGAAGAGTTTGAGCAACTGACGAAAATGGCAAAAGCCAAAGGCTTTCTTATGGTTTCCGCAAGTCCTTTGACCAGATCGTCCCATCATGCGGGCGAAGATTTCGAACGCCTTCGTCAAGCGCGGATGAACCGTACATTAGCTGCGGCTGAATAAGTTTTCCTAAATGCTATAAAGTTTGACTTTTTGCGCTGCGGGATTATATGTTCCGCGCAAGGCAACAGGTCATTATGAACGTTATCAGATCCTTCAATCAATCTTCCAAAGACACGGCAATTCCAAGCTATGCTGAAATTCCTGTGCCGAAAAAATATTTTTTAGATTATCTCCGCCATAAATATCAGGACCCGCAAAAAAGTCAGGAAGATCTGGCAATTGAAATCGCATGGTATGTGCATCAAGGCGAACTGCGTAGAAGTGGAGAGCCTTACTTCAATCATGTATGGCGCGTGGCGCATCCCGATATCTATTATCCGTTTCTGAATATTGAAACGACAGAAGGCACCATCGTGCGTGGACTGCTTCACGATGCCATCGAAAAAAAATTCTCTAATCCTGCCGACAACTGGTCAGAAGAAAATTTCAGATATGCCGGGATCAGGGAAGAATTTATTCGGGACATTTTGTACCTGACTAAAAATAAAGGCGAATTATATTTTGATTATTCCGTGAAGCTATCGTTTAACCGCGCTGCTGCGGAAACAAAACTGGTCGATCATGTCGACAATAAACATGATGCCAAACCTGAAAAGGCCATGATGTATGAACGAAGCATTGCCTATCATCTGGCTGTTCTTAATTACGGACAAAAACCGGGAACCGACATTGCGAAATTCTGTGTAGAAGCGGGTATGTACGACCATGCCTTATTCAGCAAACATTATTCCCATCCGTTACCGCAGTAACATTGAAATTAGCGTTACTTTCTTAGGGCTTTCTGTATAATCGCTCTATGCCGACCCACGCCGAGAAAAAAGATCTTCCTTATACATGCGAACAGATGTTCGAACTGGTTGCCGCCGTCGATAGATATCCGGAATTCTTGCCTTGGTGTCTATCCAGCCGCATCATTCGGCGGGAAGGCGATGTGTTTTATGCCGATCTGGTTATCGGCTATAAAATGGTGCGGGAGAAATTCACATCGAAAGTGGTTTTGGATAAACCCGATGCGATCCGCGTCGAATATCTGAAAGGCCCGCTTAAACATCTTTCAAATAAATGGGTGTTCATTCCGAACGGCTCTGGCTGCACGATAGATTTCTACGTTGATTTTGAATTCCGTAACGCCTTTTTTCAAAGTTTGATGGGGGTTTTCTTCAACGAAATCGTTAAACGTATGGTGGCGGCGTTTGAAGAACGCGCCCGTGTATTGTATGGTTAATTTATAGAGGAGATATTTACATGAAAAAATTATGCCTGACTGCCGCTGCGTTATTCGTTATTTCACCTGCCTTGGCTCAACAGGCACAAAACGCCATTCCTCTCGAAAAAGGCCAGACTGTCTTATCGTTATCGGCAACAGAACAAGTCGATCTGAAACAGGATTTATTGCAGGCATCTTTGCGCATCGAAGTCGAAGGCAAAGACCCAAAGAAAGTTCAGGATGAAATTAATCAGGCCATGCAAAAAGCTTTGGCTGCCGCAAAGGATGTAAAGGAAGTCAAAACCTCCACAGGCCAGTATAATCTTTATTCTTATGACCCAAATCCGCAACCGAAATCCAATATCCGAAATTATCAATGGAAAGGTTCTCAAACCATCGACTTGCAAAGCAAGGATCAGGCAAAACTTTTAGAACTGACAGGCAAAATTCAGGAAATGGGTTTTGCCATGAACGGTCTTAATTACACATTGTCACCGGAGCAATCTGAAGCCTATCGTGATAATTTAATGACTGCGGCCTTGAAAAAAATTCAGACCAAAGCTGACCTTGCGGCAAAAGCTCTGGGTAAAGGCACTTACGATATCGTTGAAGTTAATGTTGATGGCGCAGGCCCGATCCAGCCGATGCCGGTTATGTTCAAAGCTGCCCGTATGGAAATGGCTTCCGATGCTGCCGGCATGGCCGCACCTGTAGCTCAAGCCGGGGAACAGACGGTTTCTTTGTCAGTTACGGCAAGAGTGGTTCTGAAGCCATAAGCGTTTCGTCTTTTTCCCCATCGTAAAAAGGCGTGCGGAGAGTTCCTTGAAAAGACTCTCCGTTTGTTTTCGACAGTTCAGTGAGAATGCTGCGATCGCGGCGCATTTCATCATATCCGGAAATATGCATTAGTCCGATTGAATGGTTCGGCAAATACGGCTCGACGAACTGCCCTTTGCCTTCATCGAATGGCGGCGGGAATTCACACAACCAGTTGCACCATGCCGGAAGCACTTCGACAGGCAGTCCATCAAGATGGCACATCATGCCCATCGTCAGTTGCTCTGCGGTAAAGACTTTACCCTTAACCACGGCTTTCAAAACCAAATCCTGCCAGTGCGACCAGTGAGGCGCATCGCTGCGAATGGCAAAGGCTCCGGCTTGCAGTACATGATAAGGGAAAAGATTTTTAGCGGTTTTATAACCGAAAGCTTTCTTGGCATTGCTGAAATAAAATCCACTAAGCTTTAGCGGGACAGGTCCAAGGAATTTTATGCGCGTCGACCTTGGGTAACCACGATCGACCTGGCCGGAAGTGGCAAGCTTTCCCGACATGGCGCCACGAATATATAAATCCATCGCATCCCAATTCTGCACCCATATATCGGCGTCGAGCCAGATATAAAGGTCGTATCCGGGAAAGTAGGTATTGATCCATGGGCGGCACACGCAGGATTTAAGATAGTTTTTTCCAGCGGCCTTTTTCTTTGCTATATCGCTCGGCCAGTCCGGCGCATGAATATGCTGAACATTCGCACGCAGCCATTCAATATCGTCTTTTGCCAAGCCTCCATCGATTACGGCGAATTCAATATTTGAGGACTGGCGAAAGCGTTTGACCGAATAAATCATCTCGCGAAGGAGCGGGAAATAATTATGATCGGCACCGGAACAGATGAGGATTCTCACGCGGCCACTTCCAGAATATGTTCGAATGCCGCATCCACAGTTTGCTTACGCACCGTCTCTCTGTCGCCTTTAAAGACATGTTTAAAAATTTTTGTGCCCTTTTCGAAGTGTGAAACGCCGATATAAACAGTCCCCACCGGTTTATGCTCCGTACCGCCATCAGGCCCTGCAATACCCGTCACCGCAACTGATATATGGGCGTTCGGCGCGGCCTTAAGCGCCCCTTCGGCCATTTCGCGCACCGTCTCTTCACTGACTGCGCCATAGTCTTCCAGCGTTTCGCCTTTGACCTTTAAAAGGTCCATTTTTGCTTCGTTGGAATAGGTGATAAAGCCCCGGTCGTAAATGCGCGATGACCCGGGCGCTTCCGTAATCGCAACGCCCAGCAATCCTGCCGTACAGGATTCAGCCGTTGTTAGAAACATCCGCTTTTCGAAAAGCAGTTTTTGAACTTTCTCAGCTAAAGAGTCCGGCATATTGAAGCACCAATAAGGTTAAAGCAGTTGCAACACCTGCGGCGATATCGTCGGCGATTACGCCCCATGCGCCATCCGTATGGATATCTATCCATGAAATAGGCCACGGTTTGACAGTGTCAAATCCTCTGAAAATGAAAAAAGCGGCGGTAATCCATACCGCATCGAGCGGTATGGCTAGCAGGGCAATGGTATAGCCGATAACTTCATCGACGACGATCAACCCTGAATCATGACTGTCGGTTTCTTCTTCAAAAACTTTGCTGGCCTTCATGCCGAGAAAGAAAACGATGGCCAGAAAAGCCAATAAGCCTAACTTGCCACCGAATATCCAGATAGGTATGGCAAAGGGAAGGGTGGCTATCGTTCCCCAAGTCCCGCTGGCAGGAAGAAATACGCCGCTGCCGAACCATGTGGCAATAAGTATCCAAGGATTTTTAAAATCCAGATGCGCACCGATCGTTTTGCGCTCGATGATCTGGCGTTTAACTTTGTTGATGATGCGGTCGATTTCTGACTGAATATAGCTCATGTTAAATTTCTATGGTCACGAGGGCTTGGGCTGCGATACCTTCACGGCGACCCGTAAAGCCAAGACCTTCCGACGTGGTTGCCTTGACGCTGACCGACTTTACAGGAAGATTGCAGATTTTCGCAATGCTTTCGCGGATCTTGTCCCGGTGCGGGCCGATTTTAGGATCTTCGCAAATAATCACCGTATCAATATGCAGGATTTGACCGTTTTCGGCTTTCAGATCCTCCATCGCTTTCTTCAAAAAAATAGAACTGTCCATATTTTTGAATTCATTATTGGACGGCGGGAAATGCGATCCTATATCGCCACTTGAAATCGTGCCGTAAATCGCATCGGTGATCGCGTGTAAAACGACATCGGCATCCGAATGGCCAAGAAGTTTTTTTGTATGCGGAATATCGACACCGCCAATTCTTATTTGCGTCGATGCATCGCCAAAAGCATGCACATCATAGCCGAGGCCGGTTTTGGTAATTTTTCGCTTCACGTTCTTAAAATCTTCTTCTGTCGTTAGTTTGATATTACGGCGGCTACCCGATACCAGCTCGACGCGCACGCCCATATCGGACACCATCTGGCTGTCATCGGTATACTCCCCATTCATCGTCTCATGCGCGCGCTTGATAATATCGTAGTGAAACCCTTGCGGTGTCTGGATCAGCCAGACATTCTCACGCTTGATAACTTCACCAAGATAGCCGTCATCTCCCCGGCGCAGCGTATCGTGAACGGGAATAGCGGTCGTAATCGCCTGCGCGGTTTCCAGTTTTTTCAGGCAGTTCAAAATAGTCTCATGCTCGACGAAAGGCCGCGCTCCGTCATGGATCAAAACAGGCATGTCGCCCGGGATACCTTCGAGAGCTTTCAGGCCTTTTGCGACACTTTCCTGACGCGTTGCCCCGCCGATTACAGGCTCAGGCAAGCCAAGGCCACGCATGGCATACTGGTATAAATCTTCGTGATCCTTATTGATGACGACACGGAGTTTAACAAGTCCCGGGAAATGCAAAAAAGCGTTAACCGTATGACGCAAAACCGCTTCTCCGGTCAGGTCGCGATATTGCTTTGGCAGGCCGTCTCCAGCCCGGCTTCCGGTTCCGGCGGCGACGATTATGACAGCGAATTCGGGCATATTTGTTTTTCTTGCGTTTTAAGTCGTGAAGGGCGATATTTCCCCGTAACTCAAGGAAAAACAAGCCTTTTATGAAGGTACCGTCCCGTAATCACACGAAATTCGACTGGCGCTTTCCGGTCAGGCTCTGGCGTTTGCGCCAGCGACTCGGCTCGTCATGGGAAGGCCGTTTTGCGCTTTTTCTGGCTTTCGCCGGAATAGGGGCGGGAATTGCCACTTATGCGGCACTCAATTCAATGCCGCCTTTCGGTAGCAATCCCGATGTTGTTATCTGGCTGCTTAATCTCGATCTTGTCATTTTGCTGTCACTCGGAATTTTAGTCGCCCGCCGTGTTGCTTCGCTTCTGACATTGTGGAAGAGGGGAATTCCCGGCTCTAAAATTCACATGCGTTTTGTTTACACATTTGGTCTTGTCGCAATGGCGCCGGCGATCGTTATGATGATTTTCTCGCTGTTCTTTTTTCATTATGGCGTACAGGCCTGGTTTTCCGACCGTGTAAGAACCGCGGTGCAGGAATCCCGCGCGGTGGCGGAAAGTTATCTGAAGGAACATTACCAGATTATCCGCGCCGATGTTTTAGCTATGGCGAATGATTTGAACCGTGAAGCCACCCGTTATTATTCCGACCCCGAAGGCTTTTCGCGTTATGTGCGCACTCAATCCATTGTCCGTAACCTGCCGGAAGTTTTTCTGTTCAACAGCAATGACCGCGTTCTGATCCAGACCGATACGCTGGATCATTTCAACGTAAAAGACATTCCGGATTTTGATATGGAGCGTGCGGGTCTGGGCGAGGTAATCATCCTGACCGACAGCGAAGACGACCGTGTTCGCGCTTTGGTAAAACTTCAGAACCTGCCTGACATATATTTATTTGTCGGTCGCCCGGTCGAAGCCAATGTGCTTAATCACTTGGCAACCACGAAAGAAGCCGTAGACAGATATGAAGAAGTCGCTGCGCGATATTCCGGACTGCGCCTGACCGTGACATTGATCTACAGCGTCGTTGCGCTTGTTTTATTATTGGCGTCCATGTGGTTTGGCCTGGCTTTCGCACGCCGTTTGTCCTATCCGATTGCCGACCTTATCGCCACGTCAGACCGCTTGCGGCAAGGAGATTTCGAAGCGAAAGCGTCTGAACATTCAGGATTGGAGGAATTCGATTATCTCGGTCGCTCCTTCAATAAAATGACGTCACAGATCGTATCGCAACGTGAAGAGCTGATTGAGACCAATGCCCAACTCGATTCCCGCAGCCGCTTTACCGAAACGATTTTAGCTGGCGTTACATCAGGAATTTTAGGTATTAACCGCAACGGACAGATTACGATCTGCAATACCTCCGCCGCGGATTTTCTGCGAAAGCCTGCCGATCATATTATCGGAGAAAGCATCTACACGATTTTGCCCGAAGCTCGCGATTTTCTGGATCAATCATACGAAAAACCCAACCGTACGCATAATTTCGAATGCCCCTATGTTCTTTCCGATGGATCGCGGCGCATATTCCTGATCCGCGTCGCTATTGAACTAATCGGCGAAGAAGATCATGGTGCCGTCATTACATTTGACGATATTACCGATTTACAATCCGCACAGCGTAAAGCGGCATGGGCCGATGTTGCAAGGCGTATAGCCCATGAAATAAAAAATCCGCTGACACCGATCCAGCTTTCCGCCGAACGCCTGAAACGCAAATATCTGAAATCCGTGCCGGCTGACGATCAATCCATATTCGAACAATGCATTGACACGATCATTCGGCATGTCGGTGATATCGGTCACATGGTCAGCGAATTCTCTAACTTCGCTCGCATGCCCGAGCCAGTGATGAAAGACACTGATTTGGGTCGCCTTGTGCAGGAAATAGTAACTATGAACCGTGAAGCTGCCTCAAACATGCAGATCCAAATTTTCTTGGATGATTCCGACAAGAATGTTATTTGTGACGCACAGCAAATGCGGCAGGCCTTCACCAATATATTGAAGAACGCAATGGATTCCGTTGAGGAACGAATAAAAGGCGAAGATGCTGATTTTAGAGGAGATATTGCCGTCGGTCTTGGGCGTTCTATATCAGACGGACGGCTTATGCTTACAGTTGCCGATAATGGACTAGGGCTTCCAAAAGACCGCGATCCGCAGTCCTTAACTGAGCCCTATGTGACTTTAAGGGAAAAAGGCACAGGTTTAGGCCTCGCAATTGTAAAAAAGATTATGGAGGATCACGGCGGTCATATTATATTCGGTAATATTGATTCTCCGTTTAAAGATTGGCCGATTTTGGATGGCGCGACAGTATCGCTTGTCTTTCCAGCAAAGGCCGATCAGGTACACGAAATTATGAGTTCAAACGCAGCGTAACGCATGGCAAAAGAAATACTGATTATCGACGACGAAGCCGACATCCGGAACCTTATACAGGGCATTCTGGAAGATGAAGGCTATGCAACGCGCCAGGCCGGAAATGCCGCGCAAGCTTTCGCCGCTATTGAAGAACGTAAACCGTCTTTGATTATTCTCGATGTCTGGCTGCAAAATTCCGAATTCGACGGTTTGGCCATTTTAGAAAAAGTAAAAGCCGAACATCCGCATCTTCCTGTCGTGATGATTTCAGGCCATGGCACGATTGAAACCGCTGTCACAGCCATTCGCCATGGCGCTTATGATTTCATCGAAAAACCGTTTAAGACGGATCGCCTTCTGTTGATGATAGAGCGCGCACTTGAAAATTCGCGCCTGCGGCTGGAAAATGAACAACTCCGTCTAAAAACTGAACCTGCCAATACCTTGCAAGGCAAGTCAAACGCCCTTCAGTCTTTGTTAAACACCCTCAATAAAGTTGCACCGGCCAATAGCCGCGTTTTAATCACGGGCGACAGCGGCGCAGGAAAAGAAGTCGCCGCTAGGTACATTCATAAAAATTCTGCCCGCGCTAACGGTCCATTCGTTGTTATTAATTGCGCGATTTTAAATCCTGACCGTATTGAGATCGAGCTCTTCGGCTCGGAAGAGAAGGGTGTCATCCATCAGGGTGTTTTGGAACGTGCCGATCAGGGCACGCTGCTTCTCGATGAAGTCGCCGATATGCCGATTGAAACGCAAGGTAAGATCGTTCGCGCATTGCAAGACCAGACTTTTATGCGCATCGGCGGCAATGAACAGATCAAGGTCGATGTTCGTATTCTGGCATCGACAGGCAAAAATCTTCTGGAAGCGACCAAAATAGGCGCATTCCGCGAAGACCTTTATTACCGCCTGAATGTTGTACCTGTACAAGTGCCGACGCTGCGCGAACGGATGGAAGACATTCCCGAACTTGTCGATTACTTCATGGACCAGAATGTGAAACATGTCGGTTTACAAAAACGCGCCGTATCTGCCTCCGCCATGATGGCCCTACAGGCCTATAACTGGCCGGGAAATATCCGCCAGCTTAAGAATCTGATTGAATGGCTGATGATCATGGGCGGCAATAATCCAGAGTCCATTCAGACGGAAGACCTGCCGCCGGAAATATCGCAGAATGTCCCCGCGACACTCAAAACGGAGTGGGGGGCTGATTTGATTTCACTCCCGCTGCGTGAAGCCCGCGAAGTTTTCGAACGCGAATATCTGTTATCACAAGTCAACCGCTTCGGCGGCAACATCTCCAAAACCGCTCAATTCGTCGGCATGGAACGTAGTGCCCTTCACCGCAAACTAAAATCGCTGAACATCACGACTTCAGAACGCGACCCGGATGAAGCGAGTGAAGTTATCAGGATTAGCGCTTAAATTCCTTGAATTTGCAGGAATATTATCCTATCATGGAAAGCAAAAAAGGCTTTCATGATCTCATCCTTATTTAATCACTTTATATCTTTCCCTCTCCCTCACTGCGTAAGAGAGAAGGAAACACCCACTCATCTTTGAAATTAAATTACCCAGAAAACAAAAAATATAAAAAAACGCCGAACGAAGTAGGAGCCATGGCTAGAGCATTGAAACTAAAACTAAATCCGCCTGCTACTTTCGGGCGTCGCGCCTGGAACGACAATCAGAGACGGGCGCAAGGCGCGATTGCCAAAGCCCGCAAGCCCTGGCTGGTGTCGACAGGCCCCAAGACGATGGAGGGCAAGAAGAACTCCAGCCGCAATGCGCTCAAACATGGCATGAAGAGCCTGCGTGTCAGGAAATTCAGGAAATTACTGGTCTTACAGAACCAACTCCTCCAAAAACTGAAGAAACGCGAACGCGTCGAACGTCAGAAACGCCGCTTCGTTATCACAATGCTTAAAATGGGCTATACGGCCAAG
Source organism: Micavibrio sp. (assembly GCA_030824965.1). Classification (GTDB taxonomy): domain Bacteria; phylum Pseudomonadota; class Alphaproteobacteria; order Micavibrionales; family Micavibrionaceae; genus Micavibrio_B. The sequence continues at coordinate 140,168 of JAPJQV010000006.1, forward strand.
AATTTTAAGCAGTATTTCGAGCAAACGGAACAGGCCTTCCACCGTGATCCGGATTACGGCCAACATGACTAGCGGGAACATTGTTTCGTGGTGCCGTTGTGGTAAAAGTAGCCAATGAATCTTCTTAAAAAACCCGACGCTATTCTCTTCGACTGGGACGGTACTCTCGTCGATACGATTCATGTCCTGACCCGCGCTTATAACGATATCTTTTTGGAATTCGACATGCCGACATGGACGCTGGACGCGGCCAAGAAGAATATTCGAAAATCAGCCCGCGAAATTTTTCCTGAAATTTTCCCCGGACGAGAGGATCGGGCGCTCGAAATCTATTACCGCTCTATTGAAGCCAACCATCTGGACCAACTTGCCAGGATGCAGGGTGTAGATGAATTTTTAGCCAATCTCAAATCTAAGAATATTCCTCTCGGTGTCATCAGCAACAAACGAGACCAATATCTAAAAAGAGAGGTCGAATATTTGAAATGGCAGAATTACTTTTCCGCCGTGGTTGGGGCAGGTCGTGGCAATCATGATAAGCCTTCCCCTGAAGTCATGGAAATCGCCCTGAATGAGATGGGGCTGCCGCTTACTGATCTGGAAATTTGGTATGTGGGAGATACGGAAATTGACCTTGAATTCGCCGCCAATTTTGGGTGCAAAAAAGTCTTTATTTCCCACGGTTTCGGTACATTAGAAAATGCTTTAAAACTTGAGCCGGATTTCGTGGCAGGGAGCTGCGAAGAGCTTGGAAAACAGCTTGATACGGTATTTAATCTCCGATAAGGTCCGCCTCAAGCTATAAGAAAATTACAAGAAAAAAGGACGAGTTTCATGGCCGAAGCAAAAGAAAAAAATCAAAATATTCAGGACGTGTTCCTCAACAAAATTCGCAAAGACAAACATACGGTCACAGTCTTCCTTGTTAACGGCGTGAAGCTTCAAGGTGTCGTGACATGGTTCGATAACTTCTCGCTTCTCCTTCGTCGCGAAACTCATGTCCAGCTCGTCTATAAGCATGCTATTTCGACCATCATGCCGACCGGCCCTCTGACCCTTTACGAGTCCGGCGAAACGCAAGTTGAAGAGACGGCCTCAGCTGAGTAAGACAACTCAAACGACATGCCTTATCGTTCATCCGGTTTTTAAGCAAAGATCGGCCATTAAGTCGCGCAGTTTTGAAAGAAGTCTCGAGAGCGAGCTGGAAGAAGCCGAAGGCCTTGCTCATGCCATCAGTCTTGAGGTTCTCGATCTTCGCGCGGTCAATGTTTATTCCATCGAACCCGGCACGTTATTCGGCAAGGGCGCTTGCGAGACACTGGATGAAGCGATTGAAGAGCTGGAACCTACGGTTGTTATCGTCAATTTCAACCTGTCCCCTGTACAGCAGCGCAATCTCGAGAAGCTCTGGAACGTCAAGGTTATTGACCGCACAGGGCTAATTCTCGAAATCTTCGGTGAACGCGCCGCGACCAAGGAAGGTAAGATTCAGGTCGATCTCGCCGCGCTCAACTACCAACGCTCGCGTCTCGTCAAATCATGGACCCACCTTGAACGCCAGAGAGCAGGGGGCGGCTTCCTCGGCGGTCCGGGCGAAACCCAGCTTGAGCTTGACCGTCGTATGATCGACGACAAGATCAACCGTCTCAAAAAGCAACTCATTGAAGTCCGCCGCACGCGCGATTTAAGCCGTCAGAACCGCCTGAAAGTCCCGTTCCCGATTGTGGCGCTTGTCGGCTATACCAATGCAGGTAAATCGACCTTGTTCAATACATTGACGGGCGCAGATGTCTTTGCCGAAGACTTGCGCTTTGCAACGCTCGATCCGACCTTGCGAAAATTGAAGCTGCCGAATGCGCAGATGGTCATTATGTCTGACACCGTCGGCTTTATCGCCGACCTGCCGACGCATCTTGTCGAAGCGTTCCGCGCCACGCTGGAGCAGGTTCAATACGCCGATGTTATCTTGCATGTTCGCGATATTTCTTCGGAGGATACCGATTCTCAGCGCGAAGATGTAATCCGCGTCCTGTCCGATCTGGGTATTGATTACACTGCCGACCCGCGCATCATCGAAGTTCTCAATAAGATCGACGTTGCCGAAGATGAACGCCCGCGTATCTACCGCGATTTCAAAAGTCCGCAAATCGGTATTTCAGCTCTTAAAAAGAAGAACCTGCCGAAACTCTTATCGGCTATTGAAGATATTGTTTCTGTTAAGCGGGAAACGGTCAAAATCGGATTGAATGCCGGGCAGGGCAAGGCATTGTCGTGGCTCTATTCGAATGCAGAGATCGTCAAAAAACAGGCAAAGGAAGACAAGCTGACGCTGACCGTTGCTATCGAACCTGTGGACCTGAAGAAATTTCAGAGCCAGTTTCCGGACGCGAAGGTGAAGCAGGTCTGATCCAGTCCGCAATAGTTGTTCTGGCCTGAAGGACGGCTTCACTTGCCGCTTTTTGATGGTCGGATTTCCATTGCTTGATATCAAGCTGCTTCTTGAGATACCAGTCGTTGGAAAAGGCAATGCCGTTCCAAAGTTGAGACAAATTGAGAGATTCCCTGCCCATTCTATCCAACAAATCTTTTGCAGCCTTGTCGTCGCCAAGTCCTAGTTGAGAAAAGCTCGAACTAACCGGAGAGCCTTTTTTGCCATTCATGCCAACTACGTTGTGGATAGACTTTGAGAAGTTCACTTCCAGATTCCAAAGCTCAAAACCTCTGCGGTTGAGAACTTCGTTACATTTTAAGAAAGCTTCGCGCGGGGTTCCGGTCAAAACCAGATCGGTGGATGGTGCGGCTTTGTAGTTCTTGTCATTGGTAAAATGATAGCTTAGTGACTGCACGTCTTCGACGCGCTTTCCTATTAAGGGACCATTGATGTCACAATGCGCCGTGGCTTCCCAGTTAGCGCGGTCGCCATAATTTTGCTCAATCCAGAAATCGCCTTGATTGACAGCCGTTGCACCGCCGGCAATGGCTGAATAAAGCAGGAGGGATTTGATGTTTTCACTTAACGATAGTTTAGGCTTCCTGGCCTTCGGCGGTTTGGCCAGTTTCTCTTCCATCGCCGCTGTCAGCTCAAGAGGCGCTCTAGCATCTTCTTTCGGCACTTCACGGAAAGTAACCTGATATAACATTACCAAGCTCCAATCGCTGCTTTTGCAGTATAGGATGCGCCTTTGGAAGCTATGTCCTTTACAGCTTTGGCTTCCGCCGAAGTTTCACCTTTACGGTTAGCTGCATTTAAATCGTCAAGCATGGCTTCCTGATTATGAATCGCTTTAAGGGCATCGTTCATCTTCCATCTATTGCCCAAACGCTGATCCGAAATAACAGGCTTGCCAGCCTCATCGAGTTTATAAAAGGCGGCTCCCGTTTTTAGAGGCTCGTATATTTTGCCGTTTACAAGCTCATAGAAATCAAGTCGCAAACTGTAATAGCGGGAACTTTCGGCTTGGCTGATATACTCGGCGCAAATCTTCGAAACCTCTTTATAATCCTTGGCATGAATAACTTTGAGGTTGGTCCGGCTCGCGTCATCTGGTGTCACATGATTAGTGACGAGAACCCGATCACCAGAATTTGCCCAAATCTCACAGTTCTGTGCTATATCAATACGGGCCTGTGGATTTAACGAGGAGCGCAATGCGCAGCTTCCGAGCTGTTGAGCGGTCAAGCCGAGAGCTACGATTTTAAAATAAGTTATAGGGGAAATACGCATTTGACATATCTATTATTATAATAGAAATATGTCAATAAAATTTTCAGGCAGCTTTTTCTTTTAACTTTTGCTGGATCCATAGAGCTTCCAGTTCCTCAAGGCTGAGATCAGTCATTTGCTTAGATGCTTCTTTAACTTCCTTTTCTATACCATTGAAACGGCTATAGAATTTTTGATTACATTTGGTGAGGGCTGTTTCGCAATCAAGTCCTAATTTGCGCCCTAGGTTAACAAAAGCAAAGAGAAGATCACCGAATTCTTCTTCTATATTAGTGGAAGAGTTATCTTTAATCTCTTGTTTTAGTTCACAAATCTCTTCTTCTATTTTGTCAAATACCCTCTGTGCATCCGGCCAATCGAAGCCAACCTTCGACGCTTTCTTTTGGAGCTTCTGAGCTCTCATAAGAGCCGGGAAATTAACGGGGACTTCGTCCAAAATGCTATTCAAGGGCAGGGACTTAGTCCCCCTTTCAGCCATTTTAATATCATCCCACTGAGCTAGAACAGCTTCAGCTGTCGATGCAGTTGTGTCCCCGAAAACATGCGGATGGCGGGAAACCATTTTATCAGCGATTCCTTTGGCTACCTCGTCAAAAGTGAATAAGCCGAGCTGACGGGCCATTTCCGATTGAAAAACCACTTGAAGGAGAAGGTCGCCAAGCTCTTCTTTGAAATTCTCCATATCACCTTTATGGATGGCATCCTGAACTTCATAAGCTTCTTCAATGGCATAAGGCGCAAGGCTAATAAAATCCTGCTCCAGATCCCAAGGACAACCGCTATTCCGATCACGCAATCGTGCCATTACCTTTAAGAGTTCGTCAATTCCAGCCATTTGTGTAATCCTTTGAAGAACTACACCGTAACTATTTTAGAAAAGCAGTCCAGAAAAACATGAATTTTGAAAATGTTGCATCAATTCTAAAAACTGCATTCAATCTTAAACCCTTGTCCAAATCCATAGAGTCAGAACCGCAATCAGGAATTATTTTATATTCAATAGCCGCTGACCAAACACCAATGGTGGTATTGATAAGGTGCTCGGATGATAATTCAACTTCCAAATGGGAGATTCCGCAAAATCTCAATGCGTTCAGCAAAATTCTTATGAACTCAAAATCTGAGCCATTGCTGAAAAAATTAAGTGCTGACCGCATAGAGGCGCTTAATCCAGATGGAACGATCGGGGCCGTTCGGCTTATGCCAGATGAACGCCGGATTATTGAATCCTATCTGCATAGACACTGGCAGAGCATCGGCAGGCCGGATATTGAAATCTTTCGATTAAATGACTTCATGGACTTTAGATCAAAGGAATTAAATCAACCAAATCAAATTGATATCCTGAAAAGATTTCGCGAAGTTTTTGGCATGAAGAACGTGATAAGGGAACTTGTTACCTTTCACGATAAATGGGACGATTCTTTTCTAGATAAGTGAAAGGTTTTCTTCCATGCAGGGCGAAACTTGTAATTTTAAATAATATAATACTCGAAAATTGACAATTTTACACTTTCTTGCCTAAGATGCCGATTAAACATAATGGGATAATATTCCATATGAATATTTAGCTTCTGTTTTAGCTAGGATAACTTTCTATTCCGTGAAGCAACGCCTCTTGAACCGCATAGCAACACTGACCATTGCGATTAAAATAGGCACTTCCACCAACGGCCCGATCACAGTGGCAAAAGCCACCGATGATCCTAGCCCAAAAGCGGCGATGGCGACAGCAATCGCCAGTTCAAAATTGTTGCTGGCGGCGGTGAAGGCAGCAGCGGTTGTCTTGCCGTAATCTGCGCCGATCATTTTTCCCATGATGAAACTGACAAAAAACATGACCACAAAGTAGATCGCCAAAGGAATAGCGATGCGGATCACATCCATCGGTAATTCCAACACCGTGCCGCCCTTTAAAGAGAACATGGCCAGGATTGTCAAAAGGAGCGCAATCAATGTGACAGGGCCGATCTTAGGCAGGAAACGATTTTCATACCAGTCATGCCCTTTTTGTTTAAGCAGGATTTTGCGCGTCAGGAAGCCGGCAAGGAAGGGTATGCCGAGATAAATAAAGACGCTTTCTGCGATGGTGATAAAGCTGACATCAACGATCTGTCCGTCTAGCCCGAACAAAGGCGGAAGGACACTCAGGAAAAACCACGCATAGACGCTGAAAAACAATAGCTGAAAAACACTGTTAAAAGCCACGAGTGCTGCAACGTACTGATTATCGCCTTCGGCAAGCTGGTTCCAAACGATGACCATAGCGATGCAACGGGCAAGGCCGATTAGGATCAGGCCCGTCATATATTCGGGGTAATCGTGCAGGAAAAGAACTGCTAGGC